>CAYULI010000012.1:0-81321 GCA_964445795.1 uncultured Nitrospira sp.
TTCCGCCCGGAGCAGTCCGGAAGGGTCGCTCCGGGAAGCGCGAAGGCGCCAACCCCATGTCAAGCCGTGAATCCGGTTACCCACACAATTTCCGGAAGGGCCATTTTCTTTATGAACTCAGGACGCGCATGTGACTCGATGAATGAACAGATCCAAGCCGGTCCTCGAAAAAGTTTGCACGGGTGAACTTGAGGTAACCTCGTAAGGCAAGAACAACTGTCAACCATGGATGTGTATTCGTTATGCAATAACGAAAAAATCGGCTGGTCGAGTCCCAAACCACTTGACATTGAACCTGGGTGGGAAGTATACAGGGTGGAAACAATTCCTACCGGAATACTAGAGAATGAAGGTGTCCAGACGTGCAAGCTATGGAATTATGGCAGCAATCGACATGGCTATGAATGCAAAAGATACCCCTGTTCAAGCCCGGGCTATTGCCAGACGGCAGGCTATCCCCATTAGATTTCTTGAGCAGGTCCTCTATTCTATGAAAAAGGCGGGGCTCGTTGAAAGTCTTCGTGGCGCACAAGGCGGCTACATGTTGCTCAAAGAACCCGCCGCCCTTTCGGTCGCCGAGATTCTTGAGGCGTTGGATGGGCCTGTATTTCATCGCGTGTTCCAACATGGATCAAGTTTGGATCGGCATGCGACGAAGCAAGAACTCGTGCTCGGGCATGTCTGGAGACAAGTCGAGCAAGCGGAGCGCGATGTGCTCCAGCGCATCACGATCGAGGAGCTTGCCGGTCGCCAGCGCGCAATAGAAGAGCGCCGTAACCCGATGTACCACATCTAGGACGGATACAACCGATTCGCGACACACGGCGCTCGTGCCCCCGCAAGAACAAGACTTGGTAGGATTGCGAGAGGAGAAGAATCCATGACCCCGCAACAACTCAAACCGATCGAGATCCAGACCGCGCCCATTCCACCCGCCATCGCGGAAGAAATCGAAACCTTCGAAGCCGAAGCCACCCGTCTCCTGGCCGGCGAGGTGTCCAGTGATCTCTTCAAACCCTTCCGGCTGCAATACGGGATCTACGGCCAGCGCCAACCCGGAGTGCAGATGGTGCGCATCAAAATTCCGTTCGGCGGTATTTCGTCCAATCAGTTGCGTCGCGTCGCGGAACTAGCCGATCGCTACGCAACCGGCGTGGGCCATGTGACCACGCGACAGGACATTCAGATGCATTTCGTAGAATTGAAGGATGTGCCGATGATCATGCGCGGGCTGGCCGAAGTCGGATTGACCACGAGAGAAGCCTGCGCCAACACCGTGCGCAACGTCACCGCCTGCCACCTTGCGGGGGTCTGCCGCGATGAGGTTTTCGACGTCACGCCGTACGCGAAAACCGTCGCATATCATCTCCTGCGGAATCCGCTCAACCAGAGCCTTCCCAGGAAATTCAAGATCGCCTTTTCCGGCTGCGCCCATGATTGCGCGCTCACGCCGATCCACGATATCGGCCTGTTAGCTGTGAAACGCGCCGACGGTGCGATCGGGTTCCGGATGGTGGTCGGCGGGGGGCTGGGGTCCGCCCCCCGCATCGCACAACTGCTCCGGGACTTTACCCCCATGAACGAGCTGATCCCCAGCATCGAGGCCGTCATCAAGGTCTTCGACACGTTGGGGAACCGCAAAAACCGCAACAAGGCCCGCATGAAGTTCGTCATCGAGAAGCTCGGCTTCGAGGAGTTCAAGCGTCGGTGGGAGACTGCCTATACGGAAATGGGCTACACCATCCCGATGAACGGAACGTTTGCGCTCCTTCAACACGTCGATGAGCCGCCTCCCCTGATCATGCCCGTGCGCAAGGACTCGTCGAACGGCTCGGGCAATCGTGATGGAAGGCCGAACGGGTCGGGCGGCGAAACGCCGTTTCACATGTGGAGACGGACGAACGTGGTCGCGCAGAAGCAGGTCGGCTATGTCACCGCGGCGATCAAGTTGTTCATGGGCGACATCACTGCCGAACAGATGCTCGTCGTGGCCGATCTCGCGGAACGGTACTCCAACGGGAACCTCCGTACGACGATCAATCAAAATATCGTCATCCGCTGGATTCCAGAGGACCGGGTCCCTGAACTTTACGAGAACCTCGTGTCCTACAATCTCGCCGATCCCGGGGCGGAGTTGGTCGAGGACATCATTGCCTGCCCCGGTACCGATACCTGCGGACTGGGGATTACCTCGTCGAAAGGCCTCGCGCGTGCGTTGGCGGAAGTGTTTCCGGCCGGCAGGGTTCCCGAAGACCTCCGTGGGGTGAGCGTCAAGGTCAGCGGGTGCCACAATTCCTGCGCCCAGCACCACATTGCGACGATCGGTTTGCACGGCGTCGGCAAGCGGATCGGCAACCATGTGGCCCCGCACTACGAGCTGCATCTGGGCGGATCCGTGAACGGTACCGCGAAGATCGGCCAGATGACGGTCAAGCTGCCGGCCAAAGCGGTGCCGGCAGCGCTCAACCATCTAGTCGAAGTCTATCGTCGCGAGCGCCAGGTCGGTGAAGGGCTGCCTGCGTTCATTGCACGAGTGGGGAAAAACAAACTTAAGGACGAACTCATCCCATACACAATCGTGCCGGCCTATGAGGAGGACCCGACGTTCTACTATGACTGGGAAGGCGAGGAAGAATTCGTGCTTGAGGATTTGGGACCAGGCGAATGTGCCGGCGGCGCTCTGGAATTGATCGAAAACGGCATCCTCGAAGCGGAACAGGAACTCTACCAGGCAAAACTGCTTGTGGAGAAACATCAGTATCCCGTGTCCGTGAACAAAACCTACCGGGCGGTGCTGGCGGCGGCCAAGGCGCTGCTGGTGACCGAGGGGCTCGATCCGGCGACCGACGCGGAGGTCTTCCAGGAGTTCGAACGGCGGCTGGTGCCGAAAGGCGTCGTCCCCTCCATCTACAAGGACTTGGGTAAGCAGGTCGGCGACCTCGGCCCGAAGGACACCACAGCTCGCTCGGCCCAGGAGAAGATGGCTTTTGCGAAGGGGTTCGTGGACGCCTGCCGGGAGGCCACAGAAAAAATGGGCAAGGATCTTAAGCTCGCCTCGGCGCCCAAGCCCGCGACTCCGGCCCCCGTGGCTGGGTCGGCGTCACAGCCGCAGTCTGCCGCTGGTGCTCCGGCGCTGACCGGTGCACCCGTGTACGATTTGCGCGGCGTCGCCTGCCCGCTGAACTACGTCAAGACCAAACTTAAATTGGAGATGATGGACGCCGGCGAGCGACTGGAAGTCTGGCTGGATGCGGGCGAACCGATCAAGAACGTGCCGATGAGCCTCAAGAACGACGGGCACAAGGTGTTATTGCAAGAGCCGTTGGAGGCGGAGGCTGCCCACTACCGGGTAGTGGTCGAGAAGGTCGAAGGGAAAGGGTAAACGGAGTCGTTTCGGCGATGACGGCGCAGGCTCACTCTGAAAAGAGTGCGGAACTCAGGGCGTGGGGGGATTCGTTTGAGTCCAAGCAGCCGCAGGAGATACTGGCTGCGGCGATTGGACGGTATGCTCCCAAGATCGTCCTGGCGTGCAGTTTCGGCGCGGAAGATGTAGTGCTCGTCGACATGGTGCAGCGCATCGATCCGTCGATCCCGCTGTTTTATCTCGACACAGATTTTCTGTTTCCCGAGACCTATGCAACGAGGGATCGCATCGTCGAACGCTACAGGTTGAAACCCGCGCAGGTCCTCCAAGTCAAATCGCTGCTCACGCCGGACCGTCAGGCCGAACTCCATGGGGACGCCCTCTGGGCCAAGGATCCGGATCTCTGCTGCCAGTTGCGCAAGGTCGAGCCACTCACCCGTGTGCTGCGGAGTTTCGACGCCTGGATCACCGGCATCCGGCGCGACCAGGCCCCCTCGCGGGCGAGTGCCGGGGTGATCGAGTGGGATCAGAAATTCGGACTCGTGAAAGTGAACCCCTTGGCGCGATGGAGTTGGGCCGATGTCTGGACCTACCTGCGGATCCATGAAGTGCCCTACAATCCTCTGCACGACCGGAACTATCCCAGCATCGGCTGCACCCATTGCACTGCCCCGGTCAGCTCCGGCGAGGACCCGCGAGCTGGCCGCTGGAAAAATTTTGCGAAAACCGAGTGCGGATTACACAAAGCCTGATATGCCGTTCCAGGACTTGCTTGCCAAAGTGGCTAAAGGCCCCAAGGTCTCCAAAGACCTGACGTGGGAAGAGTCCAAGCAGGCGATGAAGGCCTTGATCGAGGGGCAGGCCACACCGGCGCAGGTCGGGGCGTTCCTCATTGCGATCCGGTTCAAGATGGAATCGGTGACCGAACTGGCCGGTTTCACCGCTGCGGCGCGGCAGTACGTCCCGCCTTTGCCGGTGTCGCGGGACCTGCCACTGGTCGACGTGCCGAGTTATGCCGGCAAACAGGAGACGTTTCACGCGTTGGTCGCCGCATCGATCGTCGCCGCCGCCGCCGGGGCAGCCGTGCTCATGCACGGCTATGACGGCATCCCTGGGAGACCCGGCAGCGCGGGAGCCTTGAAGGCCCTCGGCATTCCGATCGACCTGGAACCCAAGGCGGTGGCGGATGAACTCGGGAAGAAAGGTTTCGCCTATTTGGACATCGGGCTTTATCATCCACCGGTCTACCGCTTTCTGGAGATGCGTCAGGAGCTGGGCGTGCGGAACGTGTTCCATCCGGTGGCCAGGCTCTTGAATCCCGCCCGAGCCGCGGCACAGGTCGTGGGGCTTTCGCATCCCCCGCACTTCGAGAAAACTGCTGAGGCCCTGCGGATGCTCGGCTCCCCCCGCGCGCTCGTCATTCGCGGGGTCGAAGGAGACCCGGAACTCTCCAATTCAGCGGTGACGCGGGTGCTCGAGCTACGGGACGAGCGCATCACGCCGTTCGGGGTGTCGCCGAAAGATTTCGGGTTGGCGCTCGGCTCGTCGCGCGACATGGCGGGGTTTCCTCCCGATTCGCGGGACAAAGAGGCGGACCTGCTGCGGCGGATCCTGCAGAATCAAGTTCAAGGCGGACAAAAAGATTGGGTCCTCATGAACGCCGCGCTGCTGCTCTATGCGGCCGGCAAGGGGGCGTCGCTTGCGGCCTGTTTGCCCGCTGCCCGGGCGGCCGTGGAGGGCGGAGTGGCGGCGCGCAAGCTGGAAGAGCTCGCGCAAGAGGCCGCGGCGCCGGCAGCGGCGCGGCGCGGCTGACGAAAGGCTTACGGGACGTGAAACACCTGCGCCAACTGGAAGATCAAAGCGTCTACATTCTCCGGGAAGCATACAAACACTTTGACAATCTGGCCATGCTGTGGTCGATGGGCAAGGATTCCACGGTGCTGCTGTGGCTCGCGCGCAAAGCATTCTTTGGGCATGTGCCATTTCCGCTGTTGCATGTCGATACCAGCTATAAAATTCCGGCGATGATCGAGTATCGAGACCGGCTGGCGCGCGAGTGGCGCTTGAACCTCGTCGTCGGCCAGAACAAGGAAGCGCTCGCCGCCGGTATGAATCACACGATGGGCCGCGTCGTGTGCTGCACGGCGCTGAAGACGAACGGACTCAAGCAGTTGATCGAGCAAAAGGGGTACACCGGCATCATTCTCGGCGTCCGAGCCGACGAAGAAGGCACCAGGGCCAAAGAACGCTACTTTTCGCCGCGCGACAAGCACGGCGATTGGGATTTCCGCGATCAGCCTCCAGAGCTGTGGGACCAATACAAGACGACCTTCCCACCGGGTACGCATATCCGAATTCATCCATTGCTGGACTGGACGGAGATCAACATCTGGGAATACATCAAGCTCGAGAACATTCCCTTCATCGATCTTTATCTCGATAAGGGGGACGGGACCCGCTATCGGAGCCTCGGCTGTGCGCCCTGCACGACGCCGATCAAATCGACGGCGAAGAGCGTGGACGACATCATCGAGGAGCTCCGGCACACGACTGTGGCGGAGCGATCGGGACGAGCGCAGGACGAAGGGCGCGGAATGGAGCTGTTGAGAAAAGACGGGTATATGTGAGATGAGAGCCAAACCGCGGGGCCCGCGAGAAAATCGCGAGCGGTCCCTCACCCCCGTCGCGAAGGCTCACGAAAAGGGTTTGCAGAAACATGACGACTAAGAGTGAAGCATCGAGGGCCACGAAGCCCGACGAGACGATGAATATCGTGATCGTCGGTCATGTGGACCACGGCAAGTCGACCCTGCTCGGGCGACTCTATGCCGACACGGGATCGCTCCCGGACGGCAAGCTGGAAAAGGTCCAAGCCATCTGCCGGCAGCAGGGAAAAGAATTCGAGTACGCCTTCCTCTTCGACGCATTTTTGGAAGAGCAGGAGCAGGGCATCACGATCGACACCGCGCGCACCTTCTTTATCTGGAAGGGTCGGCAGTACATCATCATCGATGCGCCGGGGCATAAGGAATTCCTCAAGAACATGATTTCCGGTGCCGCCCGGGCGGAAGCGGCGCTGCTCCTCATCGACGCTCTCGAAGGTGTGAAGGAGCAGTCGAAGAAGCACGGTTATCTGTTGTCGCTCTTGGGTGTCCGCCAGTTCGCCGTCGTCGTCAACAAGATGGATCTCGTCGGCTACCGGCAGGACGTATTCGAGGGGATCGAGAAGGAGTACCGGGAATTTCTCGCCCAGTTCAAAGCGGTGCCGTCCCAGTTCATTCCTGTCAGCGCCAAGCTCGGAGACAACATCGTTGGACGAAGCGAGAAGCTGGGCTGGTACCGCGGCCCCACCGTCCTGGACACGTTGAGTGCCTTCAGGAAGGAGACGGCCCGCTCGGAACAGCCGCTCAGGTTTCCCGTACAGGACGTATACAAGTTCGACGCGCGGCGCATCATCGCGGGCCGGATCACCACCGGCCGGCTGAAAGTTGGCGACCAGCTCGTGTTTTCGCCGTCGAACAAGCGGGCCAACATCAAGTCCGTGGAAGCGTTCAACATCGACCCGCCTCCGACGCAAGGGGAAGCGGGGCAGTCCATCGGGATCACACTCGATGAGCAGATCTTCGTCGAGCGCGGCGAGATCGCCACCCACCCAACCCACCTGCCCTTGGTCTCGACGGCGTTCCGAGCGAACCTCTTCTGGCTAGGGAAAAGGCCGCTGGAGAAGGGCCGCAAATACCAGCTCCGCGTGGCGACCAAGGAGATCGATTGCGAGGTGGCGGCGATCCATCGGATCATCGACACGATGGACCTGGCCCAGCAACAGGGCAGCCACGCCGTGGCGAAAAATCAGGTGGCGGAACTCACCCTGCGGACGAAGGCTCCGGTGGCGTTCGATCTGTCGGCCTCCTTCGAAGCGACTGGCCGATTCGTCCTCGTAGACGACTACGACATCGCCGGGGGCGGTATCATCACCGAACTGGTGCATGACGACCAGGAGTTCCTGCGCGAAGAGGCCCGCCGCCGCGATTTCGCCTGGGTCAAGGGTGAAGTCAGTATGGAGGACCGGGCCATGCAGTACGGGCATCGAGCGGCTGTAGTGCTGTTCACGGGCGGGCGACATACGGGGAAATCGTTTCTAGCGCGGAAGCTGGAGGCGCGCCTGGTCGCCGACGGCCGGCACGCCTATCTGTTGGATGGTGAGAACCTGCGCCGGGGACTCGACGCCGACTTGAGCGAGGATGAGCGCGGGCAATCCGCGGAGATGGCCAGACGCTACGGGGAAGTGGCGCGGCTCCTGATCGATACGGGATTGATCGTCGTCTCGACGACGAATCCGTTCGGATTGGCCTACCGCGAGGCGGTCCAGGCGATTCGCACGCTGGTCCATCCGGCGCCCGTCATCGCCGTGCACATGAGCAAGACGGACGAAGAGCCGCCGCCCAACACCGACGTCGTGCTGGTCGGGCCGACGGATTTCGATGCGGCCACCCAGCGGATCATGGACGAGCTGAAGCGGCGGGGGGTACTTGCGCAAGCGATCGGCGCCAAGCCTACATTTCAGTATTCGATCTAGCCGGTGTTTTCCGAAAATCGAAGTCCAAGCGGGCGCTTCACGGGTTGGGATTACCCCGTTCGAGCGGTTTGACTCGCCCAAAATCCCTGTGCTACGGTAGCTTCCTTACAATTCTCGTTACCACCAGACCAGGCAGCGGTAGGGCTATGGCACCGGAGAAGGACTTAAAGACGATCCTCGGGAAATTGCGGTATTCGGACGATGCGAAGGTCGTCCAGCAGATTACCGAGCAAACCAGGCAGGTCCATGCTCGGATGGCCGGCATCAGGCACAAGCTGGTCGTAATGAGCGGAAAAGGTGGGGTCGGGAAAAGCATGACCACGGTCAACCTGGCCCTCGCGTTGGCCCGCCAGGGTGCCAAGGTAGGCTTGCTCGATGTGGACCTCAACGGCCCCTGCGTGCCCCGCATGCTCGGTCTGCACGGCCGCTCGTTGACGATAACGCCGGAAGGAGCGGTGCCGCCGGTAGGGCCGCTCGGCGTGAAGGTCGCGTCGATGGATTTCTTTCTCGACGACGCGTCGCCCGTCCGCTGGAAGGGGCCGATGGATGTCAGTCCCGTGTGGCTGGGCGTGATGGAAATGAACGTCATTCGGGAATTTCTCGCCGACGTGGTGTGGGGCGAGTTGGATTTTCTGCTCGCCGATCTGCCTCCCGGAGCTGCTGCCGATAAGCCGCCCGTGATCGCAGGATTTATTCCCGATCTCGCCGGCGCCATCGTTGTCACGACTCCCTCCGAAGTGGCCTCGGACGTAGTCCAGAAATCCGTCACCTACGCGCGCGATATGGGCATCAGGGTTCTCGGCCTCGTCGAAAACATGAGCGAGTATCGCTGCCCGTCCTGCGGCGAGGTGAATGAGCTGTTCGAGGGGAATACCGCGGCAATGTGCGAAGTCTTGGACCTCCCCCTACTCGGCCGGATTCCGTTCGATCGCAAACTGGCTCGGACGTTCGATAAGGGCGAACCGTTGCTCGACGAGAACTATCCGACGATCCAGCGGTACCAGGAAATCGCCGGCCGCATCCGCACGCTGCTCGATTATAAGAAGGTCCTGGCTGAAAAATTATGATGAGCGTTCAGCTCCTGAGCAGAGGGAGGCAGTTCGGCCGCCGATGGCTGAAGCCTGTTAGCTGTTCGCTTGCCTGGAGGACATTATGAAATTCGTTTGCCTCAACTGCGAAACGTACATGAACTTCGAGAAAGTCGAAAAGCCCGGCGAAGGATCGCTCGGCGTATTCTTCGGCTGCCCGTCCTGTAATGCGAAGTTCTCCATGGTGACGAATCCGGGCGAAACCCAGATGGTGAGTTCCTTGGGAGTGAAGCTGGGCGGCCGAACCGAAGCGGCAGAACCCTTCGAGATGACGCGCGGCACGCTCAAGGCCGAGGCCCTGGCCGGGGCTGGCCAAATGGGGGCTTATCTCAACGAGAAAATTCAAGGCGGGCAACCGGTGGCGGCGGTGTCGCCGGCTAAGGCCGGAGAAAAAACAGGTGGAGGCTGTCCATTTTCCGCAATGGTGGCCGAGATGGGGTTGACGAGCGGGGCTAACAAGCCGGGGAGCGGCACGGCCGCGACCGCGTCGGAGTTTACGTGGACGCCCGATGCCAAGGAGAAGCTCGACCGGCTGCCCTCCTTTGTTAGGCCGATGGTTCAGGGCAGCGTGGAGGCCTATGCTCGGAAGCACGGTTTCAAGACCATCACGCTGCAAGTCATGGACGATTCCAAGAACGATTCGCCGAACGGTATGGTCTGGTCGCGCGAGGCCGAGCAGCGCCTGGAGAATATTCCGGATTTCATCCGGCCGATGGCCCGCAAGGAGATCGAGCGGGTGGCGAAGGAGCGCGGGCTTGCGACAATCACCGCACAGGTGATGGATGAGGCCAAGGACAAGTTCATGAAGTTCATGTAAGTGCCGGCCACCGGAATCAGCGGTCGTTGAGGCCCATTCGGTCTTCCGAATGGGCCTTTCCTTTGCCGGACAGCGACTCCCTCCATGAATGACCTGTTCTCTCTCCGAAGCATCCTAATGTGCCTCTTCGCGCTCTGTTTGGCGTTCGCTCACGGCTCGCCGACCGTGCAGGCCCAGCCTGCCGGTGAGCAGCACAGAAGCGGGCATGGAGCGGCAGAATTGAGCCACCAACATTACGGCGGAGGGGCGACCCATGATACGTGGGAAGGGTCGGCCGCCGGTATCGCCTATTCCGAAACCAACCATCATCTCGCCGGACTGATGGTCTTGCTGATGGGCCTCGCCGAAGCGAGCCATGCGATGCGATTGCCCTCCATGACCTGGGCCCGGCTGTTGTTGCCCTCGGCCATGTTGGCCGTGGGAGTCTTCCTCACGATTTGGAGCGACCACGAAGCCTGGCCAGTCGGCAGACTCAGCTTTGCCGAGACCTTTTGGGGGCAGGATCAGGAAATCATCCAACACAAGACCTATGGTCTCCTGGCCTTGGCGGTCGGGAGTGTGGAGCTGTTCCGCCGGCTGGACCGCATGAGACATAGGGCATGGACCATGCCGCTCCCGCTCATGGCGATCGTCGGAGGGCTCATGCTGTTCGGGCATTCTCACGGCGCTCACCCTTCGGCTTACAAGATCGCGTTGCACCATGCCGTGATGGGGACGATGGCCGTGACAGCCGGTTCCTCCAAGCTGATATCGAGTTGGATCCATCGAGGCGCGGCGTCGGTCCCCTCTAAATGGGAATGGCTGTGGGCCGGTTTGATCGTGCTGATCGCCATGCAACTGCTCATGTATTCCGAGCGCTGACCGGACCCCTCGCGGCCCCGCAATTGACACCTTTCCGAGCCCTGTGCTACGAGTACCAGATTGAAACAAGCCGATTCATTCTCGGTGAGGCCGGTGCTGTGCACGACACCGGCCGAACGGAGCGATCGATGGGCGGACACAGCCACTGGGCGACGATCAAACGACACAAATCCGCCCAGGATGCCAAGCGTGGCAAGATCTTCACGCGTCTCATCCGGGAGCTCACAATTGCGGCCCGGTCTGGCGGTGACCCGGACGGTAACCCGCGACTACGTTTGGCTATCGCCAAAGCCAAGGACGCCAACATGCCGGGCGACACGATCAAGAAGGCAATCCAGCGCGGCACAGGCGAATTGCCAGGCGTGTCGTACGAAGAGTTCACCTTGGAAGGGTACGGGCCGGGAGGTACGGCTCTGTTGCTGGAGATTACCAGCGACAACCGGAATCGGACCGTGGCCGAAATTCGTAGCCTCCTTACGAAGCACAATGGAAACATGGCCGAAGCGGGGGCCGTCTCCTGGCAATTCCACAAGAAAGGCCTGATCACGATCGAGAAGGGGAAAGTCGAGGAGGACACGCTGTTGTCGCTTGCGCTCGACGCGGGGGCCGAGGATGTCAAAGTCGGCGAGAAGCTTTACGAGGTAGTGACGGCCCTGCAGGATTTCGAAGCGGTGAAGAAGGTGCTCGTCGATGCCAAGATTGAGCCGACCCTGGCCGAAATCACCTTTATCCCTCAGAACACCGTTCATCTGGACGAAAAACCCGCCGAGCAAATGCTCAAACTGATGGAAGCCCTGGACGAGCACGACGACGTCCAAAAGGTTCATGCAAACTTCGACATCTCTGAGGAAGTCATGGAAAAGGTGGCGGCTGCGGCGGCGGGGTGAAGGTCGCTCGGCTCGGGGTCCGTTCGCCCACCTCTAGGTAACAGGATGAAATGATCGCCTTTCTGACGGGGCGGTTGGCCGCCAAAACCCCGACGCATGTGACACTGGATGTACAGGGTGTTGGGTACGAGGTGTTCATTCCTCTCAGCACCTATTACGCCCTTCCGAATCTCGACGAAGTCACCGCGCTCAACATTCATACCCACCTTCGGGAAGATGCCATCCAACTGTTCGGGTTTCTCTCACAGGCAGAAAAGGACATGTTTCTGCTCCTCACGACGGTGTCTGGCATCGGTCCCAAGCTGGCCCTCAGTGTCCTTTCCACCCTGCCGGTCCCGGACCTCGTCTCGGCGATTCAAACGGAAAACGTGGATAAGCTCGCGACAGTGCCGGGCATCGGTAAAAAAACCGCGGGCCGCATCGCACTCGAACTGAAAGACAAGGTCGGGACAATTCAATCTGGGTCGGGTCCCGCGGCGATCTCCGAGCACCGAGAAGCCGATGGGCCGTTCGAGGACGCACTGTCGGCACTAGTGAACCTGGGTTATCGATCCCAGGATGCCAGAGAGGCCCTGAAACGGGTGACGAAAACGACGGCCAGCCCGTTCGTCCTCAAAGATCTCATCCGGGAAGGGCTCAAGGAATTGGCAAAGGGGTGAGCATGGCCTGTCGAGCCACTGGAGCAACAGTCGGCCTTTCCATCATCTCATGGGCGGCCGTGTTGGCCCTCGCGAGTTTCCCGCTCGGAACTATGGCGGAAGAGCCGAGCGAGCCGAAGAGCATTCGCATGATGTGCGGAGCCTGCCCGGACGGCTATGTGACGACCGGCGTCACGCAGTCCCCACAAGTGTGCAAGGACGGTGATCCGACGTTGGTTCAATGTGTGCCGATCGGCCCCAACCTGCTGCCGGTCTGCGGATCTTGTCCCGACGGGTACAACGAAGTCGGAAGCTCGTCGGTGCCCAGTCGGTGCGGAAGCAAGGACGGAGGAAGACTGACCCAGTGCCAGTTGCTGAAGATGGAACAGAACCTGCCCGACCCGACCCAGGGTCTAAAAAAATGTCCGCCGGACTGTGGGGCGACCGGCACGCCGGGGCATGGGGCGCTCCCTCCTCCTCCCAAGTATCAACCGACACCCGAAAGCAAGTAGTGAGGAGCAACGCTCAGTCATGACCGACCGGCTCGTAACCAACCGCGCCACGGATGAGGAGCGCAGCATGGAAGCCATGCTCCGTCCTCAGGCGCTCGGCGAGTATGTCGGCCAGGAGAAAATGAAGGAGTCTCTTCGGATCTGCATCGAAGCAGCGAAGCAGCGGGGAGAAGCCCTCGACCACGCGATTTTCTACGGCCCGCCCGGGCTCGGCAAAACCACGATCGCTCACATCATCGCCCGGGAAATGGGGGCGGCGCTACGGTCCACATCCGGTCTTGTCCTCACCCATGCGGGGGACTTGGCGGCCATTCTGACGAATCTCCAGGAGCACGACGTGTTGTTCATCGACGAGATTCATCGTCTGCCTGCGTCGGTCGAAGAAGCGCTCTATCCGGCGATGGAAGACTACCAGCTCGATCTGGTGATCGGGCAGGGACCTGCCACCAGAACGGTGAAGCTGGACCTGCCTCGATTCACGTTGATCGGCGCGACCACCAGGGCTGGCGCGTTGACATCGCCGCTCCGTGACCGGTTCGGGTTGGTGTACAGACTTGAATTCTATTCGCCGGCCGAGCTGGAAGCGATCGTGACGCGATCGGCGGGCGTGCTCGGGATCGGCGTCGACCGGGCCGGAGCCGCCGAGATCGCAAGGCGCGCGCGAGGCACACCCCGGATCGTCAACCGGCTGATCAAGCGGATCAGAGATTACGCCCAGATCAAGGCGGACGGGCACATCACCCAGCGGGTGGCGCAGGAAGCCCTGGCCTGGTTGGGGATCGACGAGGCAGGATTTGACGAGATGGACCGGAGAATTCTGTTGACCATCATCGAAAAGTTCAATGGGGGACCGGTCGGTATCGAGTCCCTTGCGGCGGCGGTCCAGGAAGACAAGGGCACCCTCGAAGATGTGTACGAGCCCTATTTCATTCAGGCCGGTTTTCTCGACCGGACCGGCCGCGGCCGGCAGGTGACGAGGCTGGCATTCGACCACTTCAAACGGCCGTCGCCCTCTCTCATCTAGACCATCACTAGAGCGTCAACAGCAACCAGGGCCGGTCCGCGCTCCGCTTCGATAAGGTCCTGAAACCTCAGCACTATCCTTGCAATACATTCTATCCTTCCTGTAACATTGACAACTTGGCCCAAGCGTGTTCCTGGCCTTTCTGGGGGAGCCGGACAGATCTTCCAACTCGGAGTCCGGGATCGACTCGTGACGCCCAAAGATTTGGCTGAATATCGTAAGGAAATCGACCGGATCGACGACGAAATCATTCGTCTGTTGAACGAGCGTTCGAAAAATGTCATCGAGATCGGCCGCCTCAAAAAGGAAAAAGACGCAGAAGCCAATCTCCATACGCCGGCCCGGGAAGCGGCCATCATTGAGCGGCTGACCAAACAGAACCCAGGCCCTTTCCCCAGCGACGCGATCCGGTCGGTATATCGGGAGATCATGTCGGCGTCCCTTTCCCTCGAAGGTCCCCAGAAGGTGGCATACCTCGGACCGCGAGCCACCTTTACCCATATGGCCTGCATGCAAAAATTCGGCTCTTCCGCCCACTACGTGCCTGTGAACAGCATCAAGGATGTGTTCAGCGAGGTCGAGCGGAGCCGTGCGAACTTCGGAGTCGTGCCGATCGAGAACACCACTGAGGGGGTGGTGAACCATACGCTCGACATGTTCATCGATTCGAATCTGTTGATCTACGGAGAAATTCTGCAGGAGGTCTCCCACCATCTCCTGTCGAAGTCCGGACTGATGGGAGACGTGAAGAAAATCTACTCCCATCCGCACGCTATTGCGCAATGCCGGAACTGGCTGGAAACCAACCTCCCGCATGTGCCCGTCGCCGAAGTGACCAGCACCGCGCGAGCGGCGGAAATCTGCCTGGATGAACCGGATGCGGCCGCTATCGCATCGGAGTTGGCCGGACAGTTATACGGGCTGAAAGTCATCAAGGCGCGCATCGAGGACAACCTGAACAATGTTACCCGCTTTCTCGTGCTCTCGCAGAAGGCGCCGGAACGAACCGGGAAGGACAAGACGTCGCTGATGCTGTCGGTGAAGGACAAAGTCGGCGCGCTCTACGACCTGCTCCGCCCCTTCGCCTCACACGGCCTCAATATGACAAAAATCGAATCCCGCCCGTCTCGCCGGAAAGCCTGGGAATACATTTTCTTCGTCGACATCGAAGGACATATCGAAGAGGATCGTGTCAATAAGGCGGTGGAGGAAATTAAGGGACGCTGTCTGTTCATGAAAATCCTCGGGTCGTATCCAGCGCACAGATGAATCCATGACGTTGCACGTGCATCCAGATATCCAGTCCCTCAGCCCCTACGTGCCCGGCAAGCCGGTCGAGGAGCTGCAGCGCGAGCTGGGACTCGCCCGGGTGATCAAGCTCGCCTCCAATGAGAATCCGCTAGGCCCTTCGCCAAAGGCGGTGGCGGCGCTGGTCGGGGCCGGTGACATGTTGCACCGGTATCCGGACGGCGGGGCCTATCGGCTCCGGCAGGCCATTGCTGACCGGTGGAAGGTGACCGGCGACCACGTCATCCTGGGCAACGGGTCCGACGAAATTCTGGGTCTCCTGGCCAGGACGTTTCTCGCCCCCGGCGATGAGGCGGTGATGGCGGATCAGACCTTCGTTATCTATAAGATGGAGGTCACCGCCGCGCATGGAAAACCGGTGATCGTCCCGCTGCGCGATTGGACGTACGATCTCGACGCCATGGTCAAGGCGGTCACTCCGCGGACCAGACTGCTCTTTATCTGCAACCCCAACAATCCGACCGGTACGATGGTGCCGGCTGAAGCCGTCGACCGGCTCATGGCGCGGGTTCCGGAGGACGTTGTCGTCGTCTTCGACGAAGCCTATTATGAATACGTCCGCGACCCCCGTTTCCCAGACGCGATGGCCTATGTGAAGCGGGAGCGCAACGCCGTCGTCCTGAGGACCTTCTCGAAGATCTACGGGTTGGCCGGATTGCGGATCGGCTATGGCGTGACGACTCCGGAGATCACCAACTTTCTCAATCGGGTCAGGCCGCCGTTCAACGCGAACAGCCTGGCGCAGCGCGCGGCGCTGGCGGCGCTGGGAGACGACGAGCATGTGGCACGCAGCCGGGCGGTGAACGAAGCCGGATTGGAGCAGGTGGGAAACGGCCTGCGGGCCTTGGGGTTTACGCCGGTTCCGAGCGAGGCGAATTTCATCTACTTCGACGCGAAGCAGGACGGGCGGCGCGTGTTCGAAGCGTTGCTGCGAGAAGGCATCATCATTCGGCACATCGAGGGGACCATGTTGCGCGTCACCATCGGCCGGAGCGAAGAGAACGCCGCATTCCTGCAGGCGCTCAAGAAAGTCTTGGCATAACGAAGCAGGGAACAGCGAGGGGGACATGATCATCGTCTTGAAACCTGAGGCGACAGAACGGGAAGTGGACCATATCATCGACCGCCTGCGCGAGCTGGGGCTGAAGTCGCAGATATCGACCGGGCAGGAGCGGACGATCATCGGTGTGATCGGCGATGACCGGATTCTCCAGAATCAGCCGCTGACGGCGCTCCCCGGCGTGGAAAGCGTGCTGCCGATCCTCGCTCCATGGAAACTCGTCAGTCGCGAGTTTAAGCGTGAAGGGACGATCATCGACGTTGGGGGCGTGAAAATTGGCGGGACAAAGTTGGCCATCATGGCCGGCCCCTGCGCCGTCGAGCGGCTCGAGCTCACGGTCGGCATCGCGCACGAGGTGAAGGCAGCCGGCGCCTCGATTCTGCGCGGCGGCGCGTATAAGCCGAGAACCTCTCCGTATTCCTTCCAGGGGCTCGGCCGCGAGGGGTTGGATTATCTGCTCGAGGCGAAAAAACAGACGGGATTGCCCGTCGTCAGCGAGATTCTGGATACCCGCGACATCGAGTTGTTCCTGGAAAAGGCCGACATCATCCAGATCGGCGCACGGAACATGCAGAACTTCGAACTGCTGAAAGAAGTTGGCGCATACGATAAACCGGTGTTGCTCAAGCGAGGGCTGTCGGCGACCATCAAGGAGTTTCTCCTGTCCGCGGAGTACATCATGTCGCGCGGGAACCGCAACGTGATGCTGTGCGAGCGGGGCATCCGTACATTCGAAACTCAGTACCGCAACACCCTGGACCTGGCCGCCATTCCGACCCTCAAAGAGCTGTCCCATCTTCCGGTCATCGTCGATCCGAGCCATGCGACGGGCAAGTGGGCGCTCGTGGCTCCGATGTCGAAGGCGGCCGTGGCGGCCGGTGCCGACGGATTGTTGATCGAAGTCCATTCGAACCCGGAGTGCGCGCTCTGCGACGGGGAGGAGTCCATCAAACCGTCCAAGTTCAAGGAATTGATGCATGATCTTGGCAACATTGCCCGTGCCGTTGGACGGGAACTCTGACCGTCTTGCGTGAGACCGGTATGACCGTTCACTTCAAGAAGGTGGCGATCGTCGGGGTGGGGCTGATCGGCGGATCGCTCGGCATGATCCTCCGTCGAAAAGCGCTGGCGGATCAGGTGGTCGGCATCGGGCGGCGTGTGGAAAATCTCAACACGGCGGTCGAGTTGGGCGCGATCGACCGGTATGTGGCCGATCCTAGGGAAGGCGTGCGTGGGGCGGATCTCGTGATTCTCGCCACGCCGGTCGACACCTACGAGCGCCACCTCAAGGACTGGGCGCATTGTCTAGCGCCCGGGGCGATCGTGAGCGACGTTGGGAGTGTGAAGGGATCCCTGGTCGAACGGGCGGAATCAGCCATGCCGGCCGGCGTGTATTTCGTCGGCGCGCACCCAATCGCCGGGAAGGAAAAGACCGGGGTCGCGGCAGGCTCGGATCAATTGTTCAAGGGGGCGCGCTGCATCCTCACCCCGACAGAGCGGACCGACGGCCATGCGCTGGAGCTGGTCCGTCAGCTCTGGCAGGAGACCGGGTCCGTGGTGCTGGTGATGGACCCGCACCTGCACGACCGGATTCTTGGCGCGGTCAGCCACCTCCCCCATGTGGCGGCCTTCGCGCTGATGAATGCGCTGGCGGATCTGCGCGATTGGCACTTGCCCACGCTCGACCTAGCCGGGCATTCCGGAGGCGGGCTCCGCGACACGACGCGGACCGCCGCCAGTTCGCCGGAGATGTGGCGCGACATCCTTCTCTGGAATCGCGACAACGTCGTGTCCTTTATCGAGCACTACGAACGGGCATTGGAAGAGTTGAAGCGACTGATCAAATCGGGCGACGCGGCGGGAATCGAAAGGGCGCTCGAACGGGCCAAGGGCGAGCGCGAGAAACTCAACGTGCGCCCGGCGTAAACGACCCATGGCTTCCTTCACCACGACTCCAGGCCGCGCATTGACTGGGACCATCAACGTTCCCGGAGATAAATCCGTTACCCATCGCGCCATCATCCTCACCGCTCTCGCGGAGGGAATCAGCGAGGTTTCGAGTTACTGCCGGGGCGAGGATTGTCTGAACACCATGCAGGCCTTTCGGGCGCTCGGGGTCCAGATCGACGACAGGCCCGAGCGGCTGACGGTTCATGGGAAGGGCTTGTGGGGATTGACCGAACCGAACAGGGTCGTCGATTGCGGAAATTCTGGCACCGGCATCCGGTTGCTAGCCGGTCTGCTGGCTGGCCAGGATTTCTTCACCGTGCTCACGGGAGACGAGTCGGTTCGCCGACGTCCGATGGGACGAGTGGTCAAACCGTTGCGGCAGATGGGCGCCGTAATTGCCGGCCGAAAAGGTGGCGAGCTGGCTCCGCTGGCGGTCACGGGAACCAGGTTGCACGGTATCGATTACACCTCGCCGGTGGCGAGCGCGCAGATCAAGTCGGCACTCCTCTTAGCCGGTCTCTTTGCGGAAGGGACCACCCGCTTTACCGAGCCGCGGCTGTCGAGAGATCACACCGAGCGGATGTTCGGCTTCTTCGGCATTCCCCTTCGGCGGGAAGGGACGACGCTGGTGCTGCAAGGCCGGCCGTCGGTTGGGTGGAGCGGACGCCAGGTGGTGGTCCCCGGCGATTTCTCGGCTGCCGCCTTCTTTGTCGTCGGCGCTACGATCGTGCCGCACTCCGATATCACGATCCGGAACGTGGGCATCAACCCGACCAGAACCGGATTGCTCGCAGTGATGAAGGCCATGGGCGCCAACATCCAAGTTTTCAACCGACGCGAGGAAGCGGGGGAGCCGGTGGCCGACCTGCGCGTGGTCTCCGCGCCGCTGAAGGGCGTGACGATCGGCGCAGACTTGATTCCGCAGACCATCGACGAATTTCCAATCCTCTGCGTCGCGGCGGCCGTCGCATCGGGGGAAACGCTGATTACCGGGGCGGAGGAACTGCGTGTGAAGGAGAGCGATCGGATTGCCACCATGAGCGCCGAACTCCGGGCCATGGGGGCACAGATTAGCGAGCGGCCAGACGGGATGGTGATTCAGGGCCTGGGCACGGCCGGCGAACAGGGCCGCCTAAAGCCAGCCGCTGGGGCGCGCAGCCACGGCGACCATCGCGTGGCGATGTCGCTGGCCATCGCGGGATTGACAGCAGCGGCGCCGATGACCATTGCCGATACGGACTGCGTCCAGACCTCGTTCCCCGAGTTCGAATCGACGCTCGATCAATTGTTGACGGGGCCTTCTCAGGGGCTATAATACGGCCTCTTTTGGTGCAAGACAGGAATGATTATCGCGATCGACGGTCCGGCGGGGGTGGGAAAGAGCACAGTGGCCAAGTTGTTAGCAACCCGGCTCGGCTATCTCTACCTCGACACGGGGGCGCTCTATCGCGCGGTAGCCTGGAAGGTTCTGCATGCTCATGTGACGCCGACGGACCATGATGCGGTGGCACGGCTCCTGTCGACGACGTCGATCCACATGCAGTTTCAGAACGGCGCCATGCAAGTCTTGGTCGACGGACGAGATGTGACCGGTGAACTCCGCACACCGGACGTGACGGCCGCCGCTTCCGTTGTGTCGGCCATCCCGGCGGTGCGTGAATGGCTTCTGCCCGTCCAACGCCAGATCGGGCAACGGGGATCGGTCGTGGCGGAAGGGCGCGATATCGGCACGAAAGTTTTTCCGGGCGCAGAGGTGAAATTTTTTCTGGATGCTGATGCGTCGGTCCGGGCGGACCGCCGCCACCGGGAACTCGTGGCGGCGGGGCATGCGGGCTCGGCGGAAAAGACGTACCAGGATCTGTCCGGACGGGATAGCCAGGACCGGAATCGGGCGGTGGCGCCGCTGGTGCCGGCCCCCGACGCCCAGCACATCGACACGTCCGCTCTTACGATCGAGGAAGTAGTGGCCCGGATGATGGCAGCGGTGTCGGCCGCATCGTGAGCGGGTTCGTCTATGGGATTCTGTGGGTTCTGGCACGTGCAGTCGGGTGGTGCTGTTTTCGATACCGAGTCGACGGGCAGGTTCCTCGGCGGGGCGGCGTGCTGGTGGCCGCCAACCACGCCAGTTACCTCGATATTCCGCTCCTCGGGTGCGGAATGAAGCGAAGGGCCTGGTATCTCGGGCGCAGCGATCTGTTCCCGATCCCGATCGTGAACCGGATCCTCCGGTCGTTAGGGTGGATTCCGTTGCGACTGGGGCGATTTGACCGGGAGGCGTTCGGAAGGGCGATCGACCTGATCAAGGCCGGGAAGGCGGTGGTAATTTTTCCAGAGGGCGGACGCAGTCAGGACGGGCACTTACGACCGCCCAAAGCGGGCATCGGCGTGATCGTCTCGCAGACCGGTTGTCCCGTGGTGCCGGCGTACATCAAAGGGACGTTCGATGCGCTGCCAAGCGGCGCCCGATGGCCTCGATTCAGGCGCGTGACTGTCAGGTTCGGGTCGCCGTTAAGGTTTCCGGATGGACATTCGCAGGACAAGGGAGACACGAAACGATTTTATCAATTCGTCAGTCGAACGGTGATCGAACATATTGCCGCGCTCGGAAACGTTCCACCCCCGAGAGGGGAGGGCGACGAGAGTGCGGGGACACCGACGAGACCGACGGCCGGCGCTCGCAAGGCTGAGTGAGTCCGGCGTCTTCACTATCAGCACCCGACGACAGTCGGAAGAGTAGGATGCTCACATGGGTACCGTGTCGAAAGACAGCGACGCGCAGTTAGACCGCAACGCCTTGGCCGCGTTGTACGAAGAAACGTTTCGAAATCTTGAAGAAGGGACCATCACGGAGGGGCGCGTCGTCGCGCTGACGAAGGACAAGGTAGTGGTGGATATCGGATATAAGTCCGAGGGGATAATCCCGAGCGACCAGTTCTCGCCTGAAGAGCTGCAAAACCTCAAGATCGGCGACCGACTCCAAGTCTACATCGAGGAATGCGAGGACGCGGATGGCAATCTTGTCCTGTCTAAAGAAAAAGCCGACAAGATGAAGATCTGGGAGGAGCTCGAGAAGCTCTACAAGGAGGAAAAGAGCATCGAGGGCAAAATCGTCTCGCGCATCAAAGGCGGCATGATGGTCGACATCGGCGTCAAAGCCTTCCTGCCCGGCTCGCAGATCGATCTGCACCCGGTGCGCGACCTCGACGGGCTTGTCGGCAAGACTTTCCCATTGAAGATCATCAAGATCAATCACCGGCGCGGCAACGTCGTGGTCTCCCGACGGGTGCTGCTCGAGGAAACGCGTGACAAGAAGCGGCAGACCACGCTCGCCAATCTGAAGGAAGGCCAACTCATCCAGGGGACAGTGAAGAACATCACCGACTATGGGGCGTTTATCGATCTCGGCGGGATCGACGGCTTGCTGCACATCACCGACATGTCGTGGGGGCGCGTGGGGCATCCCTCCGAGATGTTCAGCGTCGGCGACAAGGTCGAAGTGGTCGTGCTGAAGTACGACCGTGAAACCGGCCGCATCTCCCTCGGCCTGAAGCAGAAGAGCGCCGATCCCTGGACGAATGTGGCCGCCAAGTACCCGGTCGGAACACGGGTGCGGGGGCGCGTGGTGAGCCTCACGGATTATGGCGCCTTCGTGGAACTGGAGCCGGGTGTGGAAGGACTGGTGCACGTGTCCGAGATGTCTTGGACACACGAAGTCCGTCATCCCTCGCGAGTCGTTGCTGTCGGCGATCAGGTGGAGGCGGCCGTACTCAATGTGGATCCCGCCAGCCGCAAGATCTCGTTGGGGATGAAGCAGACGGCGCCCAATCCGTGGGACATGATCGAAACCAAGTATCCCGTCGGCACACGGATCGAGGGGAAGGTCAAGAGCCTGACCGACTTCGGCGCCTTCATCGGGCTCGAGGAAGGCATCGACGGGCTCATTCATATTTCCGATATGTCCTGGACAAAGCACATCAAGCATCCTTCCGAGCTCTTCAAGAAAGGCCAAAAGGTCGAGGCGGTGGTGCTCCGCATCGACAAGGAAAAGGAGCGGCTGTCACTCGGCTTCAAGCAACTGACTCGCGATCCGTGGGACGACGAAATTCCCTCGCGCTACCACGTCGGCGATTCGGTGGTAGGTAAGGTCAGCAAGATCGCGGATTTCGGCATCTTCGTCGAGTTGGACGGCGGCGTCGAGGGATTGATTCACATCAGCGAAACCGGCTTGGAGCCGCAGGGGAAGCTCGAAGACAGGTTCAAACTGGGCGATGAAGTGGCCGCCAAGATTATTAAAGTCGACCGGGAGGAACGGAAGATTGCCCTGAGTCTGCGCGATCATCAGCTCGACTCGGAGCGGAGACAAGTCGACGAATATCACGCCTCCCAAGGCGCCCTGGACCAAAGCCTTGGACGGGCGGCCAAGCAGAGCCGCAAGCGGTCGCAAGCGGCCGATTAGCGTGTCGCAGACCGGGCGTTGGGATTGAGTCATGGCCGAGGAGACGACAACGAGCGAACGAAGTCCGAAGCGCCGCTTGTTTCGGACCGTTTTGTGGGGGCTGACCGGACTTCTTGCGCTGATGGTCCTGGTAAATATTTTTTTCCCGGACCTGGACCTCTCGACCGAAGACCGAATCGCCCTGATCCGCGTGGAGGGCGTGATCCTGGATTCCCAGACGACGGTGGGCGAGCTCAAGAAATTCAGCGAGAACCCCTCCATCAAAGCCATCGTGCTGCGCATCGACAGCCCCGGCGGCGGTGTGGTGCCCTCTCAGGAAATTCATGACGCCGTCCAACGGGTCCGGACCAAGAACAACAAGGCCGTGATCGCCTCGATGGGCAGCGTGGCCGCGTCAGGGGGCTACTACATCGCGGTAGCGACCGACCGGATCGTCGCCAACCCGGGGACGCTTACGGGCAGCATCGGCGTCATTATGGAAATGGCGAATGTCGAGGGCCTGCTCCAAAAGATCGGCGTCGAGGGCGTCGTCATCAAAAGCGGGAAGTTCAAAGATGTGGGCTCGCCCCTGCGCAAGATGAGCGACGAGGAACGGGGGCTGCTCCAGAACGTGATGGACGACGTGCACAAGCAGTTCATCGAGGCCGTCGCGGAAGGGCGCGCCCTGGAGCTAAGCGACGTACAAGCTCTTGCGGACGGCCGCATTTTCACCGGGCGTCAGGCGAAAGATGCGAAACTCGTCGACGAGCTCGGCGACTTGGAAGACGCAATTCAACTGGCCGCGGACATTGTCGGGATCGAGGGTGAACCCAAGGTGGTCGAGCCGCGGCGCCGCTTCTCGATCCGGGAGTTCCTGGAGTCGAGATTGTCGGCGATGTTTCCCAAGCTGGATTGGCACCCAGGCGTGAACCTCAAGTACCTCATGGCCTTTTAACGCGCCACGGCGCGAAGGTGCACCGGTCTACAAACGGAGGGAGCGCATGACGAAAGCGCAGATTATCGAGCGGGTTTCGGAGCAGGTGACCACCTTGACCAAACGGCAGGCGGAGGTCGTGGTCAATACGATTTTCGATTGCATTCGGGATTCGCTCAAGAATGGCGACAAGACCGAGATTCGAGGCTTCGGCAGCTTTCGCCTCCGGGCGCGCCGTATGAAAGAGGGACGCAACCCGAAGACCGGCGCGACCGTCTCCGTTCCAGCGAAACGAGTCCCGTTTTTCAAGGCGGGGAAAGAACTCAAAGAGTTGCTGAACCAATAGCCTGTCGGAAGGAGTACCATGTCATCCTCGGATTCCCCGGAAACGGCGGCGACGGAGGTTCGTTGGACGGAGGGTGCGCTGAAGCGGATGGAGCGTGCGCCGGCCTTTCTCCGCGGTATGGTCCGCCGGCTCGCGGAAATGAAAGCGCGTGAGCTGGGGTATGAAGAGATCACCGAAGACATTCTCGATCAGTTCAAAGGCCAGATGATGGGACGGATGGGTGGGGAGGGCGGCATGGCCTCTGCCGCTGAGCAATTGGAGCAGGGGCGCTTGCCCTGGACTGCCGCGGCCAAAGAACGTCTGGCCGCGGTGCCGGAGTTCATGCGCGGCATGATCAAGCAGATCGCCGAAGAGATCGCCAAGGAACGAGGCCATCTCGAAGTAAACGTGGAGCTGTTCGAGAAGGTCGAAGCGCTGGGCGATATGCAGGAGGCCTCCGGTCCGCCGCTGGAATGGACCGAAGGGGCGCTGGCCCAGCTCCGGGAGAAACTGAAGGACTCTCCACCCATCGCGCTGGAATTCGTGACCGACATGCTGAAGCGCGACTCTGAGGATCTCGCCCGGGCCAATGGGCTGACCCGGATCGACGAAACGGTGCTCCGTGAATTGTGGGACGCGCCCCAGGAACGCGTGGCCTGGACCGACGAGGCGTGGAAGCGGTTGCAGACCTCACCGGATTTCGTTCGTAGCGGCATTCGCAAAGCGGCCGAGCGGCGCGCCCGCAAGCTGGGGTTGAAGGAGATCGACTCCGACCACCTGACGATGTTCAGAAATCAGGCGATGATGAAGGCGGTCAAACGAATCCGTTCGTTCGGGTATCAGGAGTTGACGTTCGATGCCTTCGAGACCGCGCTTCAGAAAACCAAACGTCTGCAGGGGAACGGGCAGGCGGAAAAACGCCTCCAGGAAATCCGTGGCCACTTTGCCGATCCCCATACTAAGAAACCCGAGGGTGGCACGCTCGGCGCCGAGCTGATGGAACGGTTCCGGAAGTACCTCAAAGGCGAGGGAACGCTGTAACCCAGTCTCTCCTTCCGCTGCTCCCCTCTTCTCCGGGTGAGAAGGCCAGCCGCGCTGTTCCTTCCGCGTCGATGCATTGGAATGGGCAAGGGAACGTAGCCGATCGCACGAGCATCGGCCGGATCCGGCCAGTTTGCTCAGTGGGCCATGACCGGCTTGGGCCAGAACTTGTGGCGGATCTGCGGAAGCGGTTCGTTGTCGAAGTTCGGAATGTCGTAGAGACAACGGTCGATCGTGGCGACCTCTTCTTCGGTCAACTGCAGCGTGACTTTCTTCTTCCAGAACTGGTCGAGAGCGAAATAGTCGCCGGATTGCGGCTTTTCCGCCAGCAGTGCCTGCATCTTTTTGAATCCTGGGGTATCGACGCCCGGCACGCGGCCCTTGTTTCGATCGATGCACCACTTCAAGACTTCGGCGATGCCATACATAGTGATTTCGATATCGACGAGGTTGCTCATGAAGATCCTCCTCAAAGGAGCGCCCATTGTAGCCCAAGCGCTGCCGAAAATTCAAAGGCTCTCGCCCGCGATTTGCTCGTTTGCCAGAAGAAAGACAGCCTTTGTATACTGATCATTCCGGACGCAAGGACCATAGGTCTTTTGGTCCGGGCCGGGCCCACAAGAAAAGAGACAGAGGATGAGCGCTCGTCGTCTGAAACGAAGCGTGTTCGCACCACTGATAGGCTATGCGTCGCTCTTCGTCCTCCTCTTCGGCGAGGTGCAGGCCTGTTCCAAGGCCGACCCCTACGATCCGCCTGATCTGTTCTACTATTTTGCCAGTTACAAGGTCGGCA
This sequence comes from uncultured Nitrospira sp., assembly GCA_964445795.1. Classification (GTDB taxonomy): domain Bacteria; phylum Nitrospirota; class Nitrospiria; order Nitrospirales; family Nitrospiraceae; genus Nitrospira_D. Next base: position 25,614 of record CAYULI010000012.1, read on the forward strand.
AGAATCCAACGACCGTGACCTCTGTGGATCTGAACCACGACTCCTTCACCGATCTCATCACGACAAACATCTCGAGCAACACGCTTTCAATTCTCTTGGGAAATGGCGACGGCACCTTCAAGGAACAAGTGCAGTTGAACGTATGCAAGGAGCCGCGTGCCCTCGCCATGAACGACTTCAATCACGATGATCATGCCGACGTGGTGATCGCCTGCTCAGGCGGGGACGAAATCGCGTTGCTCCTCGGCCGGGGTACCGGAAAATTCGAAGAAGGCCCACATTACCCCGTTCACCGCACGCCGGTCGCTCTGGCGACGGAGGATCTGAACGGGGATGAACACCCCGATCTAGTCGTCGCACTGCGCAACGACAAGGTGAAAGTGTTCCTGGGGACGGGAACCGGAGAATTCCGGCACGGCGCGCAGTACGAATACGGTGACACGCCGACCTCGGTGGCCTTGTCCGATCTGAACGGCGACGGGAAACTCGATCTCGTAGTCACGAACGGGGGACCGATGTCCAGCGCCGTCTCGATCTGGCTGGGCAACGGCGACGGAACGTTTCGCGACCCCAAAGACTATCCCACGGGCAAGCGGCCCTTGGGCGTCAGTTTCGCGGATTTTAACAATGATCGGAACTGCGACTTGCTCGTCATCAACGGGGAGCGCGACAGCTTCACGACATTCCTCGGCAACGGGAATGGAACGTTTCAGCCGGGCAAGGACTCCGGTGCGGACGCCGGTCCCAATTTCGGGCTGGCGCGGGACTTCAACGGAGACCGGTTGATGGACGTCGCTATCGTCAATCTCCAATCGAACGACCTCTCCATTCTCTTCGGCAAGGGCGACGGCACCTTCCACTATCCACCCAGGAACTACCGTACAAAGGCGGGTCCATTTGCCATCTCGACCTTCCGCGTCACGGTCAACGGAACGGAGGAACCCGGGTTGGCCGTGGCCGATAACGGCGACGGGAGCGTGTCTGTCTTTCTGCACCGTGGGCTCAGGGCGGCTCCGAAGCCAGGAGCGAACGAACCGGCCGGCGCGGAGCGCGGACATTGAATTCAAATCCACACCCATCTTCCTTGACAGGTGGGAGACCCTTCGCTAGAGTGGCCGGCAGGTGCGCGCCTGCCCTCAGCGTATGAGAGAAATGGCCTTTCGACCCTTTACATGGTGGTTCACGATGGGCTCGCTCATGACCCTATCGGTGCTCATGGTCCAGGGCGGGATTCGGGACCTGTGGGAGGGGACGCAACCGTCCGGAGGCACAAACGCCTTCGTATATTTCGGCACCACGATTTTCGGAGGGGAGCTGCTCGCCGGTTGTCTAGCCTTGGTCATGAACCGGTTGCGATAAGCAGGGTCCCGTGCATGTATGCAATGTCTCAAGTGCAAAGGGTTCATGATGGTCGAACGGCATTACACCCTCATAAATCGGCGTATCTATGCCCGCTGTCTCAACTGCGGATTTTGGATCGATCTGGCCGACCTCCTGCGATTTTTTCATAAAGTCATTGATAGCGGGACGAAGGGTGGTAAGGTGCGAGAGTCCTTTACGTTATGAGAAGGTAACCCTAATGCGTCCGCATAGTCGACGTCCTTCATTGGGTGCCGTGTTCGTGGTGCTTGCGAGCCTTCTCTGCGCCTGGTCGGCGTATTCGGTTGATGCGAGAGACCTGGAGGCCGAAAGGCGTGCAGGCCGCGCCGTAAATCTCCCCCCCCAGTCGCTGCCCTGGAGAACGGTTCCCGCCCACAGCATTTTATTGAAAGAGCTCCGCTCGGGCCGGGTGCTCTACGAACACGAGTCAGAAAAGCGTCTGTCGCCGGCCAGCTTGACCAAGATCATGTCCGCGCTGGTGATTCTTGAACAGGGACGCCTGGATGATCAGGCCACGGTCAGCAAAAATGCCGCGCGCGCACCGAAGACTCACCTGCGGTTGAAAGCCGGAGAGGTCTTCCGGTTGGAAGATCTCTTGAAGGCCATGCTGATCGTATCGGCCAACGATGCGTGCCTTGCGGCGGTCGAGCACGTCGGCGGCGACGAGCAGCAATTCGTCGACCTGATGAACCTCAAGGCTGCGGCGCTGGGTCTGACGGATACGCATTTCAGTAACGCATGCGGGTTCGACGCCCCGGAGCATTACTCCACGGCCGAGGACCTGGCCAGGCTCAGCGAAGTTGCCTTGCAGAATCCCGTATTCCGAGAACTCGTCCGGGAAGAACGGGAAATCATCACACCGATCATGGGACATCGAGCCTACGTCTTGCACAACACCAACCGGCTGCTGGGGCGTATTCCGGGGGTGGAGGGTGTCAAGACCGGGTTCACCTCTAAGGCGGGCCGGTGTCTCATTGCCAAGGTCTCGAAGAACGGCAGCGATCTGTTGCTCGTCATCCTCAACTCTAACCGTCGCTGGAATACCGCCAAGAGCCTGATCGATTATGGGCTCCGCGTCAGTGAAGCCATTCGGTAAGCTTCCTCTCTGGCAGATTCTTTTTTGACCGCAAACGGGAAGTCTCCGCACAGATGGGTGTTTGCGCCACGGGGTGCAAGGTGGGGTGTGTGGACGTCAGGGGAGTCATGGAGCGGCTCCTTGACTTTCAATCGTGAAGGATTATTTCATTCCCGCGTTAGGCGGGATCGTCAAGCTCCAATCGATGAAACCGCGTGACGGCGTCCCGCCCACCGTACCACACAACCCCTAACCATAAGGAGGGACATCATGAGGATGGTAGCCATACTCTGCGCGCTGTCCCTGATCGGCGGGGTGGCTTTCATGCCGGCATCGGGACAAGCGGCCGCATGGATTTCCGGTGCGGACAACTACGCGGCTCCTTGGGTCAAGGAGATTGAGCAGGAACTCTTGAAGAAGGATTACCAGTACGTGTATGCGAGCGATCCCCGGACTCCCCAGGCAGTCGTCCTTCGACTATTGAACCAGGCTGCTAAGGCTCACGAGGCGAAGGACACCGCCTTGGCGACGCAACTGGTCCGTGAGGCGCTCGGCGTGTTCGATGAAGGTGTGCGGAAACACTACTACACACAATCAGACGTCGAACCGATTATGTCGTATATCCGTCAGCACGTTCCCATCAAAATTGGCTGAGGAATAACCCGAATAACCTGCGCAGGGGACTGTGAGCGTCTTCGTCTCCGGTCCCCTGCGAGAGGCTCACGCGCGGAAGGGAGGAACGGGTTATGTATGCATTGATGGCACTCGTCGGCCTGATGTTCCTGACCTGGGTTGTTGCAGTCTGGGCTTCATGGGGCGAGATATGACCGAAATCTACGGACAAACGACAGGCGAGAAAGTGATGTTGCGGAAAGTGGCTTGAACGGAGCACACGATGGAGAAGAGCGAGGTTTGAAGCCGCTCCTTGATTCGAAACAACCCTATTCGTGTGGTGTCGAGCTAGCGTACGGAAGTAACGAAAGCGTCGCCCGTTGAGCGTGGGGGGGATATGCGAACTAAGCAAGACCCTCGCAGAGGTGAATAGGCCCCAAATGCAATGGGGCCACGTCGGTGGGCAGCAGTTGTCAATGGGGAAGAGAGAACTCGATGTTGATGTCTTTCCCCAAGTAGTTTACCTGGAAGCCTTGCTTATCGTAGGCCAGTACGGCACCCATGACGTTTTCGTCCCCGTACTCTTCCTTGCCCAACAGTTTCCTGATGTCTTCAGGGCTCTCGCTGTTGAGGACGTTGCGGAAAATCCCCCGGGTCCTATGAGCAAAGCGGTTGTTGATGAAAATGAGGTCCACCTTGCCGTCCTGAATCCGCACGCCGGCCATAGGACCGGTTGGTTTCCTCTGGTCAAGCAGGAAGATGAAGGTGGCCTCCTGCTCGGCTTTAATGCCAGAGATCTTTTCATTGATCAGGATGTCGAGAGCTTTGGACTCCGGATCGCCGAGTTTCACGCCGAACAGCGAGACGTTTTGGCTGGAAATACTCTTGGGATCCATCACGTCGTTCTTACTCAATTCGTACGGCTCGGCCTGCGCGGTTGCGACCAACCCGGCGAGGGTTGTAGCGAAGATCCACATCAGCGCCCACAACCCATATGTTCCCCTCATTACCCGCCTCCTTCAATACGGAATGGGTTCAGTGATCGTCGATTGGCTGGTCGTTGTTTGGTAGGATCAATAGTCGATGCATCATTGTATCCAAAGAGAGCGTGACTTGCAAGAATCCCGCGGTTCGCCTTCCCATCAGCCAGCAGTTCGCGCCCGCACCGTTCGCAAGGAAAGGTGCTTCGATTGAGTGACCAGACCGGCCATCGTCTCCCGGCAAAACAAGGCGAATTCCTTGGCGGCCAGGTTCTGGTATCGGCCTGATCGACGGGCCAGCCCCACGCGATGGTGAGGCACGGGATCGTAGAGGTCGATTGTTCGAAACGATAGCCCGGGGAGTCGCAGGCGAACATACAGTTCCGGCAGAATCGTCAGGCCTGCACCTCCGGCCACCGCCTGCAGGATTCCCTCCGGGGACGTCATCTCCAGCACGACCTCAGGGTGAACGCGTGCCTCGGCGCATTCTGCTTCTACCATTCTCCGTAAGCAGTAGTCTGCCGGCATGAGCACCAGAGGGAGGCCGGCCAGATCCTGCATGCGCAGGCGAGGTTTCTTGACCGGATAGTTGGATGGAGCCACTAGGACGAGCCGTTCGTCGAAGAGCGGTTCGACGGTCAAGCGCTCATCCTCGATCGGAAGCAGACAGATCCCGAGGTCCAGCCGATTACCGAGAAGGCCCGCCACGATGTCGGTAGAGGGTTGTGCGTGGACCTGGAGACGAACGGCCGGGAAATGTTGCTTGAACCTGGAAACGAGCGGTGGGATCAAGTAGGAATTAACAGTGGCCAAGGTGCCAACGACAAGGCGGCCCCGCTGGCCTCCTTGCAGCTCCCGCACGACCTCGGTGGCCTGTTCCACTTCCCGCAACACCCGCTCGGCGTGCTCCTGGAGCAATTCGCCGGCCTGAGTGAGAACCACCTTTCGCCCCAACCGGTCGAAGAGGCGCGTGCCAAGTTCGGCTTCCAGGGCGCTAATTTGGACAGAGAGTGCCGGCTGGGAGACGTGCACGGCTTCAGCCGCTCGAGTGAAATTCTGTATCGATGCAACGGCGAGGAAGTACCGGAGCTGGCGAAGTTCCATCGGATCCTCTTTATCTCCTAATAAGGCCTTTCTATCAAAATGATTAGAACTATATATTTTACATATGACAGTATCGACCCTATAGTTTGTTGTCAACATAAGGCGCTTCTGGAACCGGATGGGGGTTACGAGCCGGCCGGTAAGGCCCCGGGCGCATAGGAGTTACAACCCTGTAATGGAGGCATGCGATGCGTAAGACTGCAGTGAGTAGGCGCTGGTGGATCGTAGCCGGAGTCGCGGTCGTCGTGGCTGGATGTGCTGGGATGGAGAGCCCCCCAGCAGGCAAATCACTTTACGACCGGCTTGGCGGCAAGACGGCGATTATCGCTGTGGTGGATCAATTCGTGGCAAACGTTGCGGCGGACAGCCGCATTAACGGGCGGTTTGCGACGACCGATATTCCGAAGCTCAAGGGGCACCTGGTAGATCAAGTTTGTATGGCCACCGGTGGACCCTGTACATACAAAGGGCGCGACATGAAAACGACTCATGCGGGAATGAAAATTACCGACGCGGACTTCAACGCGCTTGTCGAAGACCTCGTCGCGGCGTTGGATAAGTTCAAGGTTCCGGCTCGGGAAAAGCACGAGCTACTCGGGATCCTGGGACCGATGAAGACAGACATCGTCGAATAGCGAACGCCACGGAATCCTGCGGGATGGCCTGGCGTCGCTTCACAGGGCCAGCTCGTTACGGTTGCGGTGTAGCAGCGAGCAGTAATTCGCCGAGTCGACGGAGCTGAAGGAAGTAGGCCTGCGCACTCTCGTCCAAATCGAGGGTCAACTCTTCGATATCGGCCAGGCAATCTTTGAGGATTTCAACCCGCTGCTGATCCAGCCCTTCAGGGGTGTCCAGGTAAAAGACGACGCAGCCGCTGATGACGGTATCTACTGTCATCAGCGGCCCCTGGTTCGGGCTTGCGAATCGAGGCCAGTCTTCCCGGCAATGCCGCTCCCAGGCTGAAAGGATTGTGTCTCGCGTCATCCCAGGGAACCTCCGGTCGTTCCTTCCTTTCTGTCGTGCCCGATCCACCCTAGCGCATGAAGAAGCAAAACGGCAAGTGTGCAGAGGACGAGGCCCACCAATCGATCGTCAACGTCCTCCCATCCGAGCGACCATACGATGACGAGTTCCCGCCATCGTTGAGGCGCGCAGACCAGCAAACAGCCCTTGAGCTCCATTCCGCCAGCTACCACAAACCAGAGGGCCTGTGATATCGGAGGTCCAGCCCAGCCCACGTAAAAACTAACCCGACCATGACAGCGACGAATTGCCACGGCCCAAGTGCCGTGTTCGTGTAATTCGCGGCGCGAAGGTTGTTACCGATGAATCGCGGAGACGCCGGCAATGCAAATCCGTCGGCGAGCCAGGGGACGGCAATCACAGCCTGATCGAACTCTCGGACACCCGCTCCCTCGACGAGAGCGTAATGCATAGTCGATGGATCAGGGATACAACCCCCGCTGGAGATGGGCTTGGGCTACTTGATCGATTCCCCTCATCAGCGCAGCCATCCGCATGGAGGTCCGTCGTTCTGTCGCAAAGTGCAGAGTCCGCTGGAACGCAGAAGTGATGATGTCGTGCAGCCGCTGCTGGATGTCCGTTGCACTCCAGAAGAATCGCTGGAGATCTTGCACCCATTCGAAGTATGACACGATCACGCCGCCGGAATTGGCCAGAATATCCGGGATGATAAAGACGCCCATGTCGTCGAGAATCCGGTCCGCCTCGAGTGTGGTCGGGCCGTTCGCACCTTCAGCCAGGACTCGGCAGCGAAGCCGGGCCGCGTTCCGGGCGGTGATTTGTTCCGACAGAGCCGCCGGGACGAGCACGGAACAGTTCAGTTGCAGCAGTTCCTCGTTCGTGATCGCATCGCCCAGCTTGGTGTCCTGCAGCGACTGTCCCGTGATGCGATACCGCCGCAGGAGCTCGCGCACGTCCAACCCTTTGGGGTTGTAGATCCCGCCGGACACATCGCTGACGGCCACGACACGCGCACCCTGTTGCTGCATGATCAGGGCAGTGTGCGAACCGACGTTGCCGAACCCTTGAATGGCTACGGTCGCCTGCTCGATCGGCAGCTTGAGGTGACGGAGCGCCTCGATCGTCACGTAGACGACTCCGCGGCCTGTGGCTTCCTCTCGTCCCAGGCTCCCGCCCAGAGAAATGGGTTTACCCGTGACTACGCCGGGTACAGCATAACCGACCTGCTGGCTGTAGGTGTCCATGAACCATGCCATGACCTGGGCGTCGGTGCCGACGTCGGGGGCGGGGACATCCTTGTCCGGGCCGATGAGTGGAAAGATCTCCGCCGCATACCGCCTGGTCAAGCGTTGCAGTTCGCCGCGAGAGAGGGTCTTCGGGGCAACCTTGATCCCCCCTTTGGCGCCCCCATACGGCAGGCCGGCCAAGGCGCATTTCCATGTCATCCACATGGCCAGAGCGGCCACCTCTCCGAGGTTCACGTCCGGATGGTAGCGGATGCCTCCCTTCGACGGGCCGCGGGACGAATCGTGCTGCACGCGATAGCCGGTGAAGACTTCCACCCGCCCGTCGTCCATTCGGATGGGCACACTCACAACGAGCGACCGCTGAGGAAGCTTGAGTCGCTCGCGGAGGTTGGGATCGAGCCGCATTGCCTCCGCGGCCTGGTCGAATTGCGCGACGGCCAGGCGATACGTCTGGGTATCAAGTTCCTGCATAGGCCTGCTCCATCTCCAGTGACCAATCGATGGGCAATACATCGGCAAATGCTCGCGCCATCTCCTCCTTTATTGTCCCGATCGACAGGGGTCGGCTGACAAGCCGGCCCATCGACGTTACGTCGCAGCCGTCGAGGCCGCACGGGCGGATGCGGCGAAACGGCGCAAGATCCATGTCGACGTTCAGCGCAATCCCATGCAGAGTGACCCCCTGTTCGATGCGGATGCCGATCGATGCGACCTTGGCCGGTTCCGGCTCCATCACCCACACGCCCGGTTTCCCATGAATCCGTACGCCGGCAATCCGCCAGTTCTTCAGGACACGCACGACGACCTCTTCCAGCCTCTGCACCAATTGCTTAGGGCCGGAAGCATGGTTCGCCAGCTTTAAGATAGGGTAGGCGACAATCTGACCAGGTCCGTGGTAAGTGACCGATCCCCCACGGTTCACACGATGCACCTCCGCCCCATGTTCGCGCAACCGATCCTCGTCGCCTCCCCAGTGGGCGATCCGGGTGCTGCGCCCCAACGTATAGACCGGTTGGTGCTCCAAGATCAGAATTGTGTCTGGCCTCCGATCCAACACTCTGTCTCGATGCAGGCGAGACTGCAATTCCCATGCGACCGGATACGAGATCGGCTGCCGAAAGATCACCATCACTCCCACTCCCTGAGGTGGGACGCCAGAACCAGGTCGAGTGCTATCGAGTAGGGCGGCGGATGAATAAATCACTGACGTACCTTTTGGGCCTGAGGACGCTGCACGGTTATCGTCGCCTGCCCGCTGCGGCCATGCACGGTGAGTTGCACGGCCGACTGTTCGCCCTCCCGCATGACGCTGTGCCAGAAGTCGCCCATGTTATAAATTTGATGCTGGTCGAGGGCGGTGATGACGTCTCCATTCTGAAGACCGGACTGTCCCGCCGGTTTGGACGGATCGACATTGAGCGCCAGTATGCCGCGATCGACTTCCAACCCGAAACTCGCCGCGACGCTCGGGGTGACCGTGACCGGCGTGAATCCAAAATCTGGCCGGACGACGGTCCCGCGCAGCATCATCGATAGAATGTGCGGGTAGACGGCCTCCAGCGTGATCGCGTAGCTGATGGCCTGGGCTGACGGAGCGATGGCGACGTTAATCCCGACCACCCGCCCTTTCAAGTCCACTAGTGGACCCCCGCTGTTGCCCGGGTTGATGGCGGCATCGGTCTGAATCAAGTCGTACAGCGTTTCGCCGTTCGGCGTCAGGACGGAGCGATCCAGGGCGCTGACCACACCGACGGTGACGGTCGAACCGCCTTTCAAGGCCAGCGGATTACCGATGGCGACCACCGTTTCCCCGATTTCCAGTTGCGCCGATTGGCCCAACGTGGCCGCAACCAGGTCCGGAGCGGTGATTTTCACGAGAGCGAGATCGAGGAGAAAATCGCGGGCTACCACACGACCTGGTGTGAGCCGGCCGGTCGGGAGCCCGACGACCAGGCTTGTCACGCCTTCGACGAGATGATTGTTGGTCAGGATATAGCCGCTGCTGTCGATGATGATGCCGGAGCCGGAGCCGGATTGAGCAGTATGCGGCGATTGGCTCGCGGGAACGCCGCGCGTCAGGATTGTCACCACAGAGGGACGTACTTTTGCCACTACCGCCGGGACCGAGAGTATTTTTTCTTCAGCAGGAGCCTGACCCACGCAGCCGAGCAGCAGCGTCAGGGACGCACCCACGGACACCCACTTGGATGGTAGGTCACCGTCGGGGGCCGGGCCATTCCGGTAGGAAGGTCGGGTCGAGCGAGAGGAGTTCAACATATTTGGACATTGTCGCACAACTAACTGGGAGGGGGAAGTCGAGGCGCCGGAGCGAGGCTTCTTCCCTATCCCCGGCGCCGTGGGTTCGCACGGTTTACTTGATGGCTGCGAATAACTCCTTGATCTCGGGAGTCTTGAGTTTTTTGAGGGCCTTAGCTTCGATCTGTCTGATCCGTTCACGCGTGACCGATAGGCTCCGGCCCACTTGCTCCAAGGTGCAGGCCTCGTCGTGGCCGATCCCGAAGCGGAGGCGGATTACCATCTGCTCCCGCGGAGTCAGCGTGCCGAGGATGCGGTCCAGCTGTTTGGTCATTTCTGTTCGGTGCACGTGGGCATCCGGAGGAACCGCTTGTTGGTCGGGGATCATCTCTCCGAACTGGGTGTCTCCGTCGCCGATCGGAGATTCCAGAGCCACCGGCTCCTGAAAGGCCTGTACAGTTTCATGGAGTCGCTCCGGCCTCATGTGAAGGACGTCCGCGATTTCCTCCAGCCGCGCGGGCCGGCCCAGTTGCTGGCCCAACCGACGCGTCACGCGGAGGATCCGGTTCGACGCTTCTGTTTGGTGCACCGGGATGCGGATCGTCCGCGACTGGTCGGCCAAGGCGCGCGTGATGCCCTGTCTGATCCACCAGGTGGCGTAGGTGCTGAACTTGAACCCCTTGCGGTACTGGTAGCGTTCCGCCGCCTTCATCAGCCCGATGTTACCCTCCTGCACAAGATCCAGCAGGGTCAAGCCGCGCCCTGTGTAGTGCTTGGCGACATCGACCACCAGGCGTAGATTGCAGCGCACCAGTTCGTCTTTGCCCTCTTCCAGCAGGCGGCGTGCCGCCTGAATTTCCGCCAGCAGAACCTTCAACCGCTTGACGATTGTCGTGGCGGGCTTCATGTCGCGAGCCGTTGGCTTGAGCACAGCGAGCAGCGCCTGTTCGGCCTTGTCCAGGGCTGTGGCGGAGAAACCGCTCAACCGCCGGACCCCCTGGAGCGTTTTCACAGATTCCAACAAGACCGGAGAGCGTTTCGACCGGGCGAGAGCCTTGATCGCGTGCCGCAGCGCCGTGCGGATGCGCCGCGTTCCTTCGTCGACTTTCTTCGCCAGCACCACCTCTTCATCGCGCGTCAACAAGGCCCGTTCGCCGAACGACCGGAAGTAGAGCGATTCGAGCAGGAACGGACTCGCGCCTTGGCTGGTGCGCAGCACGGGCACTTTGTCGGTGGGGACGGACTCTTCCGTCCCGTCGCGGCCGATCATCTCGAGCAGACCGCTCGCTTGCGGGTTGTCCGCATCCAGGTCGGGAGCGACCGTCGTGTTGTCAATCACGTCATCGACCTCATCGGCGGACCGCAGTTGTTCATCCTTGCTCATGGGTACACCTTTCGTCTCGCGGTTGCTCATCCTTTCCCATGTCTTTGTCTTTAGAGGCAGATGGACTCAAAAGGATTCAACGGGAGTATGCCATTCAGATCTATTGCGATATACGTAGCAAAACCGATGCTGGATTGAAGATGAGAAGCGCAGAGCAAGACCCCTAGGAAAACTCTCAAAGATTAAAGGTGTTTAATGAGGAAAGGCTGTATGGGCTGTCGCGGTTATGCGGCAACCTTGTGGGATTGATGCAAGTCCAGGTGGCGAATTGCCACACCGGGTCGCTACTTACCCGTCAGTCCCTTGATGAACGGTGCGAGGGTATCGACAGGTATCGGAAAAATCGTCGTCGAGTTCTTCTCCGCGGCGATTTCCACCAGTGTCTGCAAGTACCGAAGCTGCAGCGCCGCGGGGTTCTGGCTGATCACGTTGGCGGCGTCGGCCAGGCGCTGCGAAGCTTCGAATTCGCCTTGGGCATGGATCACCTTGGCTCGCCGTTCCCGTTCGGCTTCTGCCTGACGGGCGATCGCGCGTTGCATTTCCTGGGGAAGATCGACGTTCTTCACCTCGACCGCCGTCACTTTGACGCCCCAGGGTTCCGTCTGCTGGTCGATGATCCGTTGCAGATCGGCGTTGATCTGTTCTCGTTTCGACAAGAGGTCATCGAGTTGGCTTTGTCCGAGCACGCTGCGTAGCGTCGTTTGCGCCATCATCGATGTGGCGTACAGATAGTCTTCAACCTGCACGATAGCGCGCTGGGGATCGACGACTCGGAAATAGACGACCGCGTTGACCTTGACGGTCACGTTGTCCTTGGTGATCACGTCCTGAGGAGGGACATCCATCGTGATCGTGCGGAGGCTCACCCGGATCATTCTGTCGATCAGGGGGAGGATGATGACCACGCCCGGCCCGTTTCCCCCGACGATTCCCCGAGCCAGCCGTCCCCAGCGGAAGATAACCGCGCGTTCATATTCCGGAAGCACTTTGAAGCCCAGAAAGACGATCACGAGGAGCAGGACCAGCAGCGTCAGCGGGCTAAGCAGCATAGTTAGGCCTCTTTCTTCTGGAAGACCGGAGTGACGTAGAGAGTGAGTCCCTCGACGCGAAGCACTTTGGCCATGGTTCCCGGTTCCGCAGGCGTATCGCTCACGGCATCCCACAGTTCTCCGTGGATAACGACTTTGCCGCCGGGACGCAAGGCCGTCTGGGCGACGCCGATGGAGCCGATCATGCCCTCGGGGCCGGTGGCTGGCGGGCGACGCATCGCGCACACTCCCATGCCGACGATGAACAGGGAGACAGCCGTCGTTGTAATGATGACAGGAATGATCACGGCCCAGGAGAGCTGAAAGAACTCTGCGTCCGACTTGATGAGCATCAAGGAGCCGAACGTCATGGAGACGATACCGCCGATAGCCAGGAGGCCGTAACTGGTGATGCTGGCTTCGAGGACGAAAAAGACGATCCCCAGGATCAGCAGCAAGACCCCGGCGTAATTAATGGGAAGCGACTGCAGTGAGTAGAACGCCAGGATAAGGCTGATGGCTCCGACGATGCCCGGAAGAATCGCGCCCGGATTGTATAATTCGGCCAGGATACCGATCGTGCCGATCGTCATCAGGAGGTAGGCGATGTTCGGATCGCTGAGCGCCTTCAGCAGTTCGAGCCGGAGCCCCATGGGGAACTCCCGAACGACGGCTCCTTCCGTGACCAACGTGGCCGGGCCGCTCGGGAGCGCGATTCTCCGGCCGTGTAGCTGTTTCAGCAGGGCCGGAATATCCTCCGCCACGAGGTCGATCACCTTGAGCTTGAACGCTTCCTGCTCCGTCGCGGAGACGCTCTTCCGGACTGCGTCTTCGGCCCACACCATGTTGCGGCCGCGTTGCTCCGCAATGCTCTTGATGTACGCCACGGAGTCGTTCTCTACCTTCTCCTTCATCGTCTTGTCCATTTCACCCCCCCCCATGGCCACCGGGTGTGCGGCACCGATGTTGGTTCCGGGCGCCATGGCGGCCACGTGCGCGGCCAAGGTGAGGAATACGCCTGCCGAGGCGGCGCGTCCCCCGGACGGGGCAACGTACACGATCACCGGAACGGAAGAGCCGACGATGTCTTTTACGATCAGCCGCATCGACGTATCCAACCCTCCCGGCGTGTCCAATTTGATAATCACACCGGCGGCTCCCGATGACTGGGCAAAGGCGAGGGCATCGTGCAGGTATTCCGCGGCGACCGGATTGATGACTCCTTCGTAGGTGGCCACGAGGAATTCCGCAGGCCCAGCGGCCTCTGCGGTTTCATCGATCATCCCAATCGCAAAGACGAAGCCGAGCAGGAGCGGCGCCGTATAAAGGACACGGTGGCGGAGGCTCGTTACGTTGCGGCCACGCATCGCGAACTCCATGCGCGGAAGGTGTTGGAAGCAGAGGAAGAGTGAAGGGATATTACGGCCCGCTGTCCACCCTGTCAAGGAACCGCGCTCGGTTGCAAATCGCAGAATGAATCGCCTGAAAGGATGTTGGAGAATCGTGTGGGTGCTCTCCAAGAGGGGCTACTGGGAGCACGGAAAGAGTAGAACCTATCTCAAAATCGAAGGTCGATGTCCCGAACGAGTGCAGACTTGTGATACCGAGAAACCAAGACACGTGTTTTCGGCCCGACTCGATCCTTTCCGATGCGCACGGCTAGGCGTTGAGATACCGATCTCCCTAAAAATCGATTTTGAGATAGGTTCTAATAATCGCCGGAAGGATATTCAAAACAAGCCGTCTGGCGCGGCGGTAGTGAGCGAACGGGGGAGGTGTACTCTTCGTCGTGGGGTGAGTCTCTGAACGAAACGAGGCGAGAACAAAGCTGGCGGACGTTTTCATCATCCTGCTAGAATGCGCGCATGTCGCAACTCGTAAACGGCGAACGTATCCATCTCGTCGATCGAAAAGGGCGTCAGTACGCCCTCACCCTAAAAGCGGGTGAGACCTATCAATTCAGCGGGCAGACGATCGCCCACGATGCGATTATCGGGCGCCCAGACGGGACGGTCGTCACCCTGTCCGGGGGAAAAAAGATGCTGGCGCTCCGTCCGACCTTTGGAGACTATGTCCTGAAGATGCCGCGGGGTGCGCAAGTGCTCTATCCGAAGGATCTCGCGCTCATGCCGATGTGGGCGGACGTGTACCCCAGCGCGCGTGTGTTTGAAGCGGGGACCGGTTCGGGTGCCCTGACGATGGCCCTGCTGCGGGCCGTGGGACCACGGGGGTTGGTGGTGACCTATGAAATGCGCGAAGACTTCGCCCGTACCGCTCTGACGAACATCCATCGTTATATGGGGGCTGTGCCCAATCTCGTGTCGTTGCGCAAGAACGCCTACGAAGGAATCGAGCTGCTAGATGACGGAGTCCCATTTGATCGCGTGGTGCTGGATCTGCCGGAACCGTGGCAGGTGGTTCCTCATGCCGCCAAAGCCCTCCGCTCCGGGGGAATCTACTTGAGCTTCGTTCCCACTGTGCCACAGGTCGTTCAAACCGTCGAGGCTCTGGAACGCGCCACGGTTTTCGGACTCATCCAGACGTTCGAGACCCTCTTGCGCACGTGGTCTGTTCAAGGACGGAGCGTGCGGCCGGATCATCGGATGGTGGCGCACTCCGGTTTCATCACGGTGGCCAGGAAGGTCGAGCCCGGTCTGCTGGCTTCTCTGGGTGAGGGGCGAACTGTCGAAGAGGGGCCGGATGAGAACAAGTCGGACGGTGGCGAAGGAGAAGAGCCTTGAACCGGCTGGCGGGAAAAGTCGCGTTGGTGACCGGCGCCAACGCCGGGATCGGAGAGGCCATCGCAAAAACGTTTGCGCGCGAGGGAGCTGCCGTCGTGATTACCGGACGGCGCACGAATGAGTTGGCACGGGTGGAAAACGAGATTGGCCGGCAGAACGGCCGCTGTGTGGCGGTGGCCGGCTCCGTCACGGACGAGGCGCACGCTCGGGCGGCCGTAGATCGGGCTATTCGGCAATTCGGAGCGCTTGATATCCTCGTCAACAACGCCGGTGTCGGCGAGTTCGGTCGCCGGGTCCATGAGCTTGACGACGAGACGTGGGAGCGGGTCCTCGATATCAACTTAACTGGTGTGTTTCGAATGACCCGCGCGGCGGTAGCAGAAATGCTCAAGCGAGGTGGAGGCTCGATCGTGAACATTTCGTCGATTGCCAGCCTGGTCGGTATTCCCGCACTGCCTGCGTATGCGGCGTCCAAAGGGGGGCTCGACGCATTGACACGCGCCATCGCCATCGATTACGCGCAAGACGGTATCCGATGCAACGTGGTGAATCCGGGCCTCATCGACACACCGATGGCGGCGCCGTTGATGGCCAACCAGAATCAGCTTGAACCGATTCTTTCTCGCTATCCCATTCATCGCGTGGGCAAGCCGGAGGAGGTGGCCCATATGGTGCTGTATCTGGCGTCCGATGAGGCTGCATGGGTCACAGGGGGGACGTTCACGATCGACGGTGGGATGACGGCAGGGTGAAACGGTATCGAGTCGTACTTCGTCCCGGTTTGTCGATATCTGGAACGGAGGTGTGCAGCGCCGATGGAAATCAACGTCCATACTGAGTTTTGTGGGGTCATAGGAAATCCGGTCGAGCACTCGCTGTCGCCGGCGATCCATAACGCGGCGTTTCAGAAGCTCGGGATCAATTGTGTCTATCTTGCCTGGAAGGTCGAGGCGATCGGCGATGCGATCAAGGGACTCCGTGCGCTGGGAAACTTCCGCGGCGCCAGCGTGACGATCCCGCATAAAGTGTCCGCGATGTCGTATCTCGATCGGGTGGACCGGACAGCGCGGCAGATCGGAGCGATCAATACGATTGTCGCGGAGCAGGGGCAGTTGGTCGGGTATAACACCGATGCCACGGGAGCGTTGCGCGCCTTGCGGGAAGGCGGGGCTGAGCTGGATGGACGGCACATCGTCATCGTGGGTTCCGGCGGCGCGGCCCGGGCCATCGCCTTTGCACTGGCCGCGGAGCCGCGCGCGGCTAAGTTGAGTCTCCTCGGCATTGACGACCGCGAACGGGCAAGGTTGGCGGCGGATCTGCGTTCCACCACCACGCTGGCCGTGGAGGATCTTCATCTCGACGACGCGGCGCTGCGCAAGACTCTGCCTGTCGCGCAGGTGTTGATTCACTGTACTCCTGTCGGCATGTCTCCTGAGATCGACGCCACCTGCGTTCCCTCCTCCTTCCTCCACTCGGGATTAGCTGTCATGGACATCGTCTACAATCCGCGCCAGACCAGATTGCTCAAAGACGCCCGGGCGGCCGGTTGTAAGACGATACCGGGGCTCGAAATGTTCTTGAACCAGGCCGTCGCGCAATTCGAGCTGTGGACCGGCCGTCCGGCACCGGCTGATGTGATGCGCGCCGTGCTGGAATACCGCTTCCAATGAACGTCGTCCTTATCGGGTACCGGGGAACCGGAAAAAGCACGGTGGGAAAAACCGTAGCGGCCCGACTCGGCCGCACCGTGGTGTCGACGGACGACGAGATCGTCAAACGGACCGGGCGCACGATTCCTGAGATCGTGGCGCAACATGGCTGGGATTACTTTCGGAATATCGAGTCTGAGATCTGTCGGGAGTTGGCCGATCGCGACGGATTGGTAATAGACACGGGCGGAGGGGCTATTCTCCGGCCGGAAAATGTCGCGGCGCTGAAGAAAACGGGAACGCTGTTCTGGCTTACTGCCTCTGTGGCGACGATAGCGCAACGTATCGGGAGAGATACGCAACGGCCATCCCTCACCGGGACGAAGTCTTTCGTCGACGAGATAGAACAGGTGCTGCGTGAGCGGACACCCAAATACCAGGCAGCGGCGGATCATGCGGTTTCGACGGACGGACGGTCGGTCGCGGAAATCGTCGACGAGATTATCGCCCGCCTGTAGGGCGCCGGGTTCCACCCGTGCCCAGACCTCTTCTTGACAAGTCTCGGCTATCGTGTTTCAAGTACCGGTATGCGCCCGTAGCTCAGTTGGATAGAGCGTCGGGCTTCGAACCCGCAGGTCGCAGGTTCAATTCCTGCCGGGCGCACCATTCAATCCAATAGCTATTAGGCTTAATAATATCAGTGAGTTGGATGAGTCTTTCGGGATCAGCGCCAGGCGTGTTAGCCCCCCTCTTAAGCTGCATAGATCTCATGGATCGCCTGGTCTAAGTTAAACGCAGTGATTGAGGGGCTAACCTGATGGGGTGTTTCGACCGACAACGGGTGCAGCAGAACGAGAATCCTGGTAGGCTTAAGTTGCAATCACGTTCTGCGTGGATGCGGCAATGCCCGCAATGCGGGAGGGTCCTCACGAAAGCCGACCCGATGGACCGTTGGGTGTGTGAGTGCGGATGGCAGAGTGGGTGAGTCGAGCACAAGTAGGGAGTAATTATGACCCCTGTATTGCACGATGTCAGAGCCGGGTTCTTCCTGATTGTGGCACTAGCGATGTTGGCGTTCATTTGCGCGATCGCGGGATTGGGCGCAGTGTTACGACCCGTTCGCTGGGCTGATCGCAAGGACTTTCGTTAACAGACGGTCGCGAGCGACTTAAGCAAGTTGCGTCGCAACAGTTCGAGTCCAATCGTTTCTTCCCGGCGCTAACACTGTCGTACACATATCTCCGACTCTGCCGCGATTTTCCCCACACATTGGATCTCCCTTCTAGATCGCGAACCCATCCGATATCCGAAAAATCCTGTCGAGCAGATGACTAGCAGAGTCTCTTTGCGAGTTTTCCTCGCAAACAGCAGAATGTATTGCGCTCATGACCGATGGGAATAGGACCATGGTGCTTCGGGAAGACACGAACTTTCGATGACTTATGAACCCCGCCCCCCAATGAAGCCTGGCGGAAAGGCCAAAGTTGGAGCTGGTGCTATATTTGTCGAAGGGTTCGCGGAAACAGAAAAATCAGCTGACACCGAGCCCAGACACCTTGGGGATAGGGTCCCCTTAAGAATCGGCAAGTAGCAAATACCAAGAGGAGAGGGTGGTTATGAACAGAGTTGTTGAGACGGCGATCTTTGTTAGCCTAATCGGCATAGCTCTCATGGCCAGCCAAGGCTGCGGGATGAAGTGGCTCCAGTCGGATGGCAGTTCGGAATCCAGCCCTCAGGGCTCGAACGCTCAAAATGCTGGAGGGGCAGGGTCCGGTGATGCCAACGCGAATTCCGACTTCCCTGGGTTTTCTCCAGGTAAATCGAGCGGTGAACTGAGCGGATTTTCTCAGAATCCATCGGAGGAGCGTCTTGCACTGGCGCAAGCGGGTGTTGCGGCCTCGCTTTCACCCTCGGATATGAGTGCGAGACGAAGAGCCGAATTGACGAAGGAGGAAAAAGCCGCGCTCGAGGCCGGCCTCCAGGATGTCTTTTTCGGCTACGATCAGTGGATTCTCTCCAACCTGGGGATGGAAGCCCTAAACCGGGATGCCAATTATCTCAAGGACCACCCTGGGGCGGTCCTCAAGATCGAAGGACACTGTGACGAACGCGGTACCGGCGACTATAACATGGTACTAGGGGACAAGCGGGCCAAAGCTGCCAGGGCGTATTTGATCGAGGCTGGTGTCAACCCTAAACAGATTGCCATTGTCTCCTACGGCAAGGAACGTCCGTTCTGCTTTGAGCACGATGAATCCTGCTACCAGCAGAATCGACGGGGCCACATGTTGTTGAGTACCAAGAAGTAAGGGGGCCGGGTCGGTTGCCTCGCTGGAAGAGGAAACGGGCTTCAGTCATGCGAGACCTGCTGGGCATGGCCTCGTCTAGCAAGGCTGCAAACGCGTCGGAGCGATAGATGCCATCTACGACGGTTCGAAAACTTGTGTCCCTCCTCAAGAAGACCGACAAGGCCGGGATTACACTCCCTGCATCGCAGTCCCGCGAACGGCGCGTTCAGCCCAGGTTCACCACCCAGTTTCGCAGCACCTTCTCGGGTCGTCACGAAGAAGGCCAGGGCCGCACGGTGGACATATCTGGCGGTGGCTGCAAGATCGAAAGCGAAATGACGGTGGCGCAGGGGACTACGTTTGAATGTCGGCTCCATGTTCCGGGGCTGGACTGGCCGCTTCGGATCGATGAAGCCACCGTCCGGTGGGTTGACGGCAATACGTTCGGCATCGAATTCACTCGCATTCGCCCGGAAGAGACTGCTAAGTTGAACAAGGTGTTGGCCGATCTCGATGAAGACGAGTAGGTTCACCGATACACTCCTTTTCACCTTCTATCCCCGAGCCCCCGTACCCACTGGCAGCCCGCACTCCCCAGCGTCCTTTCCTCCCCAATGAAACGTGGTTGACACCCGACTGGCTCCTGGCAGAAAGTACGGTCTCATCCCGCGAGGTGAGCGCAGAGGGGTCTTGCGCTCATTGTGATTGATGTTCGGGGACGGAGAAAGGAGTCCGGAGTGGAACAACGGTACGCGATTACGGTGAAGTTTCTGGTAAGCGCCGATTCGGCCGAGGATGCCGAAGAGATGGTGGAAACGGTCTGCGAAAAAGCGACGGCTTCGTTTCCTGAGATAAGCTACGAAGGGATCGAGGACATCGAGGAGGAAGAGGAAGAATAGCTCGATCGGTCCGGGGAAAGAGTGACATGCCCAGTTGACTCAAGGGGTACCATGGGAGCCAACGCGCGATCCAGTCATACCGGCGGGGAGGTGGCCACGCTGGCGGGTGGCTGCTTTTGGTGTCTCGAGGCGGTTTACGATCAGCTAAAGGGGGTTGACACGGTCGAGTCGGGATACATCGGAGGAGAAACCGAGAATCCGACCTACGAAGCGGTGTGCAGCGGGCGCACGGGTCATGCAGAGGCGGTCCGCGTCACCTTCGATCCGCAGGTGATTTCATACAGGGAACTGCTCGAACTCTTCTTCGTGATTCACGACCCGACCACCCTCAATCGTCAAGGAAACGATGTGGGTACCCAGTACCGGTCGGCGATTTTCTATCACTCTCTCGATCAGAAAGAGGTGGCCGAGTCACTCATCGCAACCTTGAACGAAGAAAAACTCTATTCGGCTCCGATCGTGACGCAAGTGGTTCCTGCGACTCAGTGGTACAAAGCTGAGGACTACCACCAGAAATACTTCATGAGGAACCCATTTCAAGGGTATTGTCAATTCGTCGTCGGTCCGAAGGTCGCGAAATTTCGCAAGCAGTTCGCGAACCGGCTCAAGTCTTAACCAACGACTCGGAGCTACTGCCCCAATACGCTCGCCAGCGCGTCCCTGACACCGCTTAACAAGGCGGGCTTCTGATAAATCTGGCGCGGGTTGAGCAGAACCTCGGCATGAGAAGGGCAGAAGGGCCATTCGATCGAGGGGGGGCCCTGCACTTGGGCGAGGATTGTTCCGTCCAGTGTCTCGGTCGGTGGTTGCACGATGATCAGGGGATGGCCGGGGTCCAGGAGGCACGAATCATCCGAGCGGGACCAAAACCCCGGTCCGGTTTCGGACAGCCGAACGCGCTGCTCGCCGTCCGAAAACACGGTATCCCCTTCGCGAAGCGGACCGGTGGGAGCCAGAGAGTACAGCACCACGGGAGCCATCAAGATCACCACCACTGCCAATCCGATCGACCACAGCGGTGGCTCCGACCGGTTCCCGTTATCTTCACACGATTCTACGCTCATGTCATGACCTGTTACCGGATCAAAGCGGGCGGCTGCGAAGGATCCCTCGACGACCCCCACTCTTAGTGCCCACCGGCCGGTTCTTCATCAAGCCATGCATCGCCTTCAGGGGATTGGGTCTCGTCGCGTCCGAGTGACGCGAAGTCGAACAACCGACGGTCCATCAGGAGCGAAGGAGCGACGTTGGCCAGCGCCGCTGCGATGCTGTCCAAACATCCGGGGGACCCTTCCTCCCAGACGCGGAGAAACGATTTCACTTTCTTTCGTTTCAGATCTTCCTGTGAACCGCAGAGGTTGCAGGGAATGATCGGAAAGGCCCGCAGCTCGGCATACCGCGCCAGGTCGGCTTCCTTGACAAAGGCCAGCGGCCTGATCACCAGATGCCGCCCATCTTTCGAGCGGAGCTTGGGCGGGATCGCTTTCAATTTCCCCGTGTAGAAGAGATTCAGGAACAATGTCTCGATGATATCATCCCGATGGTGACCTAGCGCGATTTTGGTGGCGCCCAATTCCACGGCGATGCGATAGAGATGCCCGCGGCGCAGGCGGGAACAGAGCGAACACATGGTTTCTCCCTCGGGGATGAGGCGTTTCACGATCGAATAGGTGTCGCGGGTTTCAATGTGAAAGGGGACGCCCCGTGCTTTCAGATAATCGGGGAGAACGTGAGCCGGAAAGCCAGGCTGCTTCTGATCCAGGTTCACAGCGACCAGCTCAAAGTGAACGGGGGCCCGCCGCTGCAGGACAAGCAGGATATCGAGTAAGCCGTAACTGTCCTTGCCGCCGGACAGGCAGACCATCACTTTGTCGCCGTCTTCAATAAGTCGGTAGTCGGCGATGGTCTGCCCGACCAGCCGGCAGAGGCGCGTCTGGAGTTTTTCGGTTTCTTCGTCCAATTTCGGCGAAGGAATCAGCGAAGGAATCGGATGGGTGGTCGAGCTGCGCATGAGCGGAATTGTACCCGTCCCTGTGTCGTTCTGTCGACGGATTGGAGACGTGACGCCGGCTCTTTGGGCTTTTCTCTGAACCGAGAGTGGGCCCAGGCCACAGATCGGTTCAATCTTGAACTCTTCAGGACAATTTCCTCCTTTTTATTAGACCGTCGTCATACCCGGTTTTTTTGGCTCTTGGGACGCCTCCGCGTCGCTGCGTGCTATATTTTTCTGGTGGCCCCAAAGAGGCGGAGATTCGAGTGGTTGTATGCAACGGATGATGCCGGATGTGTTGAAGATGCCGATCGATGGAGAGGGAGGGCCTCAGTGGGCATCCTGGTCGGACGATGCGCTCTTGGAACTCCCGATGTGCGAACTTCGCTTAGAGATCAAGGGGAGTTTTCTGGATGAGCCCATTGCCGAGCTCTCGCGTGAGCTGGAAATGCGGGGCCTACTGTTCCGCCCACACTTCTGGCTGTCGAACGAATGGTTCACGCCGGACGGGGTTCCCGGCATTGCGGTCCCCTTCTATCTGGCGCATCCCCGGTTGGCCAAGCTCGAATTGAATCAAATGCTGGAAGTGGAAGGCGGGACGCGTGATTGGTGCCTCCGCATCCTCCGTCATGAAGCGGGACACGCCATCGAGAATGCCTACAAGATCCGCCGGCGGAAGACTCGCCAACAGATATTCGGCCGGTCTTCGCAAGCCTATCCGAAGTATTACTCGCCGCGCCCCTACAGCCGGAGCTTCGTCCGTCACTTAGACTTGTGGTACGCGCAGAGTCATCCGGACGAGGACTTTGCTGAAACCTTCGCCGTGTGGCTCACGCCGGATTCGCACTGGGAAGAGCGGTACAAAGGCTGGCCGGTCCTCAAAAAGCTCCGGTATGTAGATGGTCTGATGAAGGAACTTGCCGGAGTTGCTCCGCCGGTTACGGTGCGCGAAGAAGTCGACCCCCTCCCCAGTCTCAAGAAAACGCTGCGGGATCACTACACCCACAAGCGGAGCCATTATGGAGTTGAACGGCCCTCGCAATACGACCCCGACTTGAAGCGCCTCTTTTCGGATGCGCCGATCCATGCGGGAAAGCCGAGCGCGGCCACCTTTCTCAACCGGTTCCGGCGGGAGGTCCGGAGAAAGGTGGCAAGCTGGACCGGGGAATATCAGTACACGATCGATCAGGTCTTGGAGGACATGATCCGGCGGGCCCGTGAGTTGAATCTGCGGGTGCCGGTGGCCGAAGAGCAGGCGAAACTCGATTTTACGATTCTCCTGACCGTGCACACGATGAACTTCCTGCGTAGCGGGCGGCACCGGGTGGCGCTATGAAACGGCTGCGCGTGCTTGTCCTCATGCACGAGGACCTCGTCCCGCCCGAACACCTCAACGGGCATGATCTGAAGGTGGTCGAGTGGAAGACGGAATACGACGTCGTCTCGACGTTGCGGAAGCTGCGGCACGAGGTACGACCGCTCGGCGTGAAGAGCGACCTTGGCGTCATCCGGTCCGCCGTCGAAGAATGGAGACCCCATATCGCCTTCAACCTGCTCGAGGAGTTCGACGGCATGGCGGTCTACGATCAAAACGTCGTCTCCTATCTCGAACTGTTGCGCGTTCCGTATACCGGCTGCAATCCGCGCGGGCTCATGATCGCGCGCGACAAGGCCCTGACGAAAAAGGTCCTGTCCTTCCATCGCATTCCATATCCGGAGTTCATGGTGGCGCCGCAGGCCCGCGCCGTGAAACGGCCCAAGAGGCTGCCCTTCCCATTGATCGTCAAGTCGATCAGCGAAGAAGCCTCCCTCGGGATTTCACAGGCCTCCATCGTGGAGGACGACGAGAAGCTGAGGGAGCGCGTCGGGTTTATCCACCACAGTGTCGGCACCGGAGCCTTAATCGAGCGGTATATCGAAGGCCGCGAGTTCTACGTGGGCGTGATCGGGAACGGACAGTTGCACGTCCTGCCGGTCTGGGAGCTCATCATGGACAAGCTCCCGGAGGACGCGAAGCGGATCGCGACCGAACGGGTCAAGTGGAGCCGCAAGTATCAGGAGAAGTACGGAATCACGTCGCGGGAGGCGAAAAATCTCCCCGACGGGAAAACCCAAGAGATGCAGCATCTGGCAAAGCGGGTGTACCGTGCGCTCGGACTCAACGGCTATGCCCGGATCGACATGCGCATGGATGCCGAGGGGCGACTGTACGTACTGGAAGCCAATCCGAATCCGCAGATCGCTCACGGGGAAGACTTCGCGGACTCTGCAGAAAAAGCCAACTACTCCTACAAAGACCTGCTGCAAGAGCTGCTGCAAATCGGTCTACGGTGGCGACCGGCCAAAGTTGCATAAGCAGACAGCCGCTGTTCCGTCACATCGTCGGGGGAACCCCGAGTGAGCCTCTGCCAGACTCCCATCTCCTGCTTGAGGACGGTCTGGCCGTGTGACGTGCTATGGGAAAGGGGAAAGGTGATTACGGGCCCCAGCGCAGCCCGAACATGAGTGTGATGCTCGACTGGTCTTTCTCCGGTAGGGAGGGTTGCAGGTTGATGTCGTGCAGGTTGACGATGAGTGTGGAAGCCACCGCGATATTCCGGCTGGTCTGATATTCGAGCGACAGCCCGATCGGGAGGTACCAACTGGTATCGTTGCGGTCGATTCGTCCCGGCCCGCTCCCCTTGTCCAGGTCTGCATGGATCAGCCCGAAGCCGGCGAAGGGAACCAGGTTGATCCCGTTGTTGAATCGCAGGTGGAATTTGGCTGCGCCTGCCATGGCGATTTGGGTGAGGTCACCCATCGGGCTGAGCAGGAGCATCGGGCCGAACGAAAAATTCCGGTCCGGGTAGTAGTCGAGATTCACCCCTAGCGTGAAGACCGTCTCGTTGACCGTTCCGGCGGAGAACCCGATGTCTGTCCCGAAGCCCCAATTCCCTTCAGCCCATGCCGGCTGAGTCCAGAAGCAGATCGAGAGCACCAACGCCAAGGCGGGCGTCGGGACTCGTCGCACACACCGCCGCATCCTCGCCTCCTCCCGGTGAAAAGCGAGCGGACTCTAGCACAGTGCGATGGAGTGGACAAGCCGCTTGAGGCCGGGCGAGGCGCTGCAGTATCTTTAACCGCCGGCGTCCACAAGAGGTTATACGCCATGACTCCAGCAGAAGCCGCTCTAGCGTTGTTCGAGGTCATGCCGAAACCGGTCTCCGTCGCGCAGCTCGCGGAATATGGCATCGACGCAACCGAGCTGCAGGCGCGACAGGTGGCCCGCGAAATTCTGTCGCTCAATCTATATTGGATCCTGGCCGCCATCGATGCGCACATTCCGAAGAAATACCGGCCGGCGATCACCCAGACGCTATTCGACACGATCAGGTCGCATTGGTGGGAGTCGGGCCAACTCGGGGAGGGCACGTGGGAAGTCTATCTAAAGGAACTCGATGAGCGTCGGGTTCATTACGCACGTTTGGTCGATGAAGAAGGAATGAGTCACATGGCCGTCAGCGCCGAAGCCGCGTCCATGATCGAGGATCAGGGGATCCTTCCTTCCGAGGATCGGCAGAAGCTGCTTGTTTTGTTGATCGATTACGCTCCGGCCGCGCAGTACGGTCAGCTGCTCGACATGGTGGGATGAAACTACAGATACCGGCGAGAAACAACCTTTCCGTTGCTGTCGAACTCGTAGAGCAACGGCTCGCCGGTTGGGATGTTCAGTTCCAGCACCTGTTCTTTCGACAATTGTTCCAGTTCCATCACGAGCGCGCGCAGGCTGTTCCCGTGCGCGACGATCAGAATCGTCTCGCCCTTCAGCAAGGACGGCTTGATCTTCGCCTCATAGTAAGGGAGCACACGCTCGGCCGTGTCTTTCAAGCTCTCACCGCCCGGGGGCCGGACGTCATAGCTGCGCCGCCAGATCTTGACCTGGTCTTCCCCGTACTTCTTCGCCGTTTCGGCTTTGTTCAACCCCTGCAACTCGCCGTACATCCGCTCGTTGAGCGCTTTGTCTTTCTCGATCGGAATGTTCGTTTGGCCGATCGCCTCAAGGACCAGGCGCAGCGTCTCGTTCGCCCGTGTCAGGACAGATGTAAACGCCCGGTCGAATTTGAATCCCCGCAGTTTGTCTCCGGCGTTCTTGGCTTCCTGAATGCCGCGCGGTGACAGGGGCACATCGACCCAGCCGGTGAAGCGGTTTTCGAGATTCCATTGCGATTCACCATGACGCAGCAGCACAAGACGCCCCATCGGGTCCTCCTCTCGACTGTGGCCCGTTCCGAGTCAGGCCAAGAATACTGGATCGCCGCATCAAGTCAAGCCGTTGCTTTCGAATGGGGCCGGCAGTACCATGCCGGCCAAATCTACCCACCAAGGACTCGAACGCTGCATGACCGCTCCGCTTCCTGAGACAAACTGGCCAGCGCGTGAAGCCTGGTGGACCGAGATGAGCGAGCGTCTGCATGTGGCCGACCGAGCGCAGGCATTCTTCAAGGGTGTCCGCGCGGGGCAGCTTCTCGACCGGATCGCTCAGGTCGGCGGGGAGGTGGACTATGTCCTCTTCGTTCTCATGCGGTATTGGGTGCCGACCGTTCTGCCGCCCCCGGGCCGCGAGCGGGTCACCAAGAACGATCCGGATTACTGGCTCGAGTCGGAGCAGGTACTCAAAACGGCGGCCGCCCGTCTGCGCGAACTGAAGCCGTTGATCGAGCTTCTGACCACGCCGACTCCGCTGGTCGAATCGCCGGCGGCCAGGAATCTCGCGCAGTCGCCGGTGGTGGAGCTCGATTTGGCCAACGTCGTCGAAGGCATCGCCGAAGCCGCCGGCAGTTACGGAGGGCCGGACTATACCTCCATCGTGAAGGCGTTCGATCCGGTTCCCCTCAGGCAATCGCAGCCCTTCAAGCACAATAAGAAACACAGCGCGGAATTGTGGGTGGTGTTTCTCTTACGCGAACATTTCCGCAGTCTCGGCCTGGGGAAAGACCGGTACTGGCCGTTGGTCGCGCCGTTGTGCACGGCGGCAGGCATTCTGAATCAGAACGGGCAACCTTACAATCCCGACGAACTTAAATCCTGGTGGCAGAAGAACTGGCCGCGCACCTACACTCAGTTGGAGCAGAAACAGGAATCGCCCGATTCCGGCGGCGCTGCCTATGAGCAGGACTTTCAATGGTACCGAGCCTGGATCACGTGGCAGAGAGACAGATAGTTCGTCAGGTTGGATCGTTTCTTGTACTGGTCACCGAAACCGGTTTCGCCGGTCTGGTCGGCAGCTTGTCGGAATCCGGGGGGCCTTCGGCGATCATCTTCGCCACCGTGGCTAGGAAAATGACGTAGAGTGCGACGCCCACCCAGATGACGTAGGGTTGGACCCCGCCCGCTTCCTTCAGCGCTGCGTCCTGGGCCGTGTGATTCAGCCAGCGGGACTTCTTGATCTCCGCAATCTGTTCCTTACAGTGCCAATAATACAGATAGTTCGCCGTGGCTCCGGCCATGATGCTCCAGACCATGCCGGCGGTGAGATCGCCGGTCAGATAGGTCGAAATCACGGGTCCAACGGCGTACACGAAGGCGTGCAGATACATCTTACGATAGAGAAACCAGAGGAATGGGATGAAGAGAAAGGCTGGCCAGTTCCAGCTCAGCGCGAACTTGGGCTGACCGTTATTAGAGGAGAACTTCTTGAATTGTGCGAGATAGCGATCGGCGTTCGGGCCGATGAATTGTCGCCAGAGCGCCTCGTTGCCCCCCATCGGAGCGAGGCCGGGAATGTCCGCAACCGTTGCTGTCGCTGTATCCGGCGTGGCGCCAGATGTCGCGAAGGCTGTTCCGCATTGGTGGCAGAAGTTGGCGTCGTCGAGATTCTCTTGACGGCACTGGCTGCAGAGTTTCATCGCGGCGCAGCTTACCACAAGTCCGAGGATGAGCTGATAGCGAATGGTGGGTAGTAGACAGCTCAAGAGCAGAGCATTGATAGCGGAATTCAAGAGGAGGCTGCTTCCGCCAAACAGACACCTGTCACCGCTTCTCTTATTGCTTTCATAGAGTCCCTGTGCTAACTTCCCTTAATTTCTGAGGGGATACGCCTGCCATGCCGACTGAAGAACTGAAAGACGCAGCCGCCAAGTATCTGATGCAGACCTATGCCCGCCAGCCGGTGTCGATTGTACGCGGGCGGGGTGCCAAGGTGTGGGATCTAGAAGGGCGGGAATACCTCGACTTTGTCGGGGGAATCGCTGTCAACGTACTGGGGCACGGGCATCCGGATCTGGTGCACGCAATTCAACGACAGGCTGCCCAACTGATCCATACATCGAACCTTTACTATACCGAACCGCAAGTGAAACTGGCGCAGGTTCTGGTGGACCATTCTTTTGCCGACCGGGTCTTCTTCTGCAACAGCGGGGCGGAAGCCAACGAGGCGGCAATCAAGCTAGCCCGTCGCTACGGTCACGAAAAGTACGGGGCCGAGCGGTTCGAAATCATCACGATGAAGAATTCCTTCCATGGCCGGACGCTGGCGACGATCACGGCGACGGGACAGGAGAAAGTCCAGAAAGGGTTCGAGCCGCTGGTACCGGGGTTTGCCCATGCACCGTTCAACGATTTCGGCGCGATCGCCGGCATGGTCAGCAGGAAGACGGCCGCGATCATGCTGGAGCCCGTCCAGGGTGAAGGCGGGGTCTATGTGGCGGACCGGGAATATCTCAAGCATCTGCGTGAACTCTGCACGCAGCAGGACATCCTCTTGATCTTCGACGAAGTCCAGACGGGCATGGGCCGAACCGGCACCCTCTTTGCCTACGAACAGTTGGGTATCGAGCCGGATATCATGACCTTGGCGAAGGGTCTCGGAGGCGGTGTGCCGGTCGGCGCCTGCCTTGCGAAAGAATCCGTCGCCGCCGTGTTCACTCCCGGCACCCATGCCTCGACGTTCGGGGGCAATCCGCTCGCCTGCGCTGCGGCCCTGACGGTGTGCCGCGCGTTGCTGGAAGGACGGGTGCTGGAGCAGGCCAGGCGCATGGGTGAGTATCTGGCAAAGGGACTGGCCGACTGCAAGGATCGCCATCGGGTCGTGAGGGACGTGCGCGGCCTCGGTCTGTTGCAGGGGATGGAGGTTGACATCGACGCCAAGGCGGTCGTCGGGGATTGTCTGGCCCGAGGAGTCCTCGTGAACGCGACGAGCGATCGGGTACTCCGCTTCGTGCCGCCGTTGGTCATCACCCAGCGGGAGATCGATAAATTGACCGAGACGCTGACGGCCATTTTCAACCGGCGGGCCGTCGCGGACAAGGACACCCACTACTGATGGCGGGGAACAGCGGACAGCGCGGCCGCTCGGTCGGTCACGCGAAGGACCTCCTGGATGTGGCGGCGATGCCGCGCGAGCAAGTCGAAGCGCTGCTCCGATTGGCCACTACGCTGAAAGCAAAGCACCGGCGAGGTCAAGCGCACCAACTCCTTCCGGGTAAAACGCTGGGGCTGCTCTTTCAAAAACCGTCTACCCGCACGCGCGTGTCGTTCGAAGCGGGGATGAACCAACTGGGCGGGCATGCGCTGGTGCTTCCGATGGCGGAGATCCAGTTGTCGCGCGGCGAAACCGTGGCGGACACGGCGCGAGTGCTGTCCCGCTATCTGGACGGGATCGTGATCCGCACCTACGATCATGCCAGCGTGGAGGAGTGGGCGCGGGAAGCCACGATGCCGGTGATCAACGGGTTGACGGACCACAGCCATCCCTGTCAGGCGCTGTCCGACCTCCTCACGATCCAAGAGTTCAAAGGGCGGCTGAAAGGCCTCAGCATTGCCTACGTCGGCGACGGCAATAACGTCGCCAATTCGCTCATCGAGGCGGCGGCGAAGATGGGAATGCGGATTGCGGTGGGGGCTCCGGTCGGCTACCAGCCGGATCAACATGTCATCGATCGCGCGCGAGCCGAAGCGGAAACGACCGGCGCCGTCATCGAGGTCATGGAGAATCCGCAGGTGGCCGTTAAGGAAGCGGATGTGGTGTACACGGATGTCTGGATCAGCATGGGACGCGAACGGGAACAGGCCCGGCGATTGAAGATCCTGTCGCCCTATCAGTTAA
The DNA here is from genome assembly GCA_964445795.1 of uncultured Nitrospira sp. GTDB lineage: Bacteria > Nitrospirota > Nitrospiria > Nitrospirales > Nitrospiraceae > Nitrospira_D. Next base: position 55,314 of record CAYULI010000012.1, read on the forward strand.
ACAGCCGTTTGTTGCAATGGGCCAGGCCGGATGCCATCGTGATGCATTGTCTGCCGGCCCATCGCGGTGAGGAGATCACGGCGGAGGTCCTCGACGGGCCGCAGTCGGTGGTAATCGATCAGGCCGAAAATCGCCTGCACATGCAGAAGGCGATCTTAGTACAACTGCTCACGCGCAAGAAAAGTGCTCGATAGAGACGACGACGATGAAAGTGAAACCGATCAAGAAAATTGTGCTGGCCTATTCCGGAGGACTCGACACCTCCGTCATCTTGAAGTGGCTCCAGGAAACCTACGGGGCCGAAATCGTTGCCTTTTGCGCCGACCTAGGCCAGGGGGAAGACCTGCGGGCCATCAAGGCAAAGGCGCAGAAGCTCGGTGTGAAGAAGGTCTATGTGGAGGACCTCCGCGAGACGTTCGTCCGGGACTACGTATTCCCGATGCTGCGGGCCAACGCCGTGTACGAAGGGTGCTATCTGCTGGGCACGTCGATTGCCCGACCCTTGATCGCCCGCCGGCAGGCCGAAATCGCGCTGAAAGAAGGGGCCGATGCGGTGTCGCACGGGGCGACCGGCAAGGGGAACGACCAGGTCCGGTTCGAATTGACCTATACAGCCCTGGCCCCTCATCTCAAGATCATCGCCCCGTGGCGCGAATGGACAATGCGGTCGCGGCGCGAGTTGATCGAGTACGCCGAGCGTCACGGTATTCCCGTGACGGCGACGAAAGCCAGGCCCTACAGCATGGATCTCAATTTGTTCCATGTGAGTTACGAAGGGGGCATCCTCGAGGACCCCTGGGAAGCGCCCCCGGAGGAAATCTTCCAAATGACCGTCTCGCCAGAACGGGCGCCGGACAAGGCACTCGAAGTCCAAATCGACTACGAAGGCGGCAATCCGGTGGCCGTGGATGGAAAGCGAATGAGCCCCGCTACGCTGCTGGCCCATCTGAACAAGCTCGGCGGGGCGCACGGCATCGGCCGCGTGGATCTGGTCGAGAACCGCTACGTCGGCATGAAGTCACGCGGGGTGTACGAGACGCCGGGCGGGACGATTCTGCACGTGGCCCATCGCGGCCTGGAATCCCTGACGATGGATCGGGAAGTCTTGCACCTGAGAGACAGCCTGATCCCGCGGTATGCCGATCTGATCTACAACGGCTATTGGTTCAGCCCCGAGCGGGAAATGCTGCAGGCGGCGATCGACGAGGCGCAGAAGGACGTGACCGGCACCGCCCGGGTGAAGTTGTACAAGGGTAATTGCGCGCTGGTCGGGCGGAAATCGAAGCACTCGCTCTATCGTCTCGACATCGCCACATTCGAAGAGGACGACGCCTATAACCAGAAAGATGCCGAGGGTTTTATCCGCTTGAATGCGTTGCGGTTGAAAATCCGGGCGCAGCGGAAGAAGGTTGCGTCCTGATGGCACAGGGGGTCCGTTCCGGCGGGAAAAAGGCCTGGATCGGCCGGTTTCGGGAACGCACAGACCGGCTTGTGGAGCGATTCACCCGGTCCGTCGAGGTCGATCGGCGCCTGTATGCCCATGACATCCAGGGGAGCATCGCGCATTGCCGAACTCTGGCCAAGGCGGGCGTGCTGAACCGGCGGGAAACGGCGAGGATCATCCGAGGTCTGCAGCTCGTGCAGCACGAACTCCAGCGGGAGCGGTTCAAGTTCCTGCCCGAGGACGAGGACATCCACATGGCGATCGAACGGCGGCTCACCGAACTCATCGGCCCGCTGGGGGGCAAGCTGCACACAGGCCGAAGCCGCAACGACCAGGTGTCGCTGGACGTGCGGCTGTATCTGCGCGATCAACTGGCGGCGCTGGTTGGCCGGCTCGCAGCCTGCCAGCGCGCGCTCATCGAGCAGGCCAAGGCCAATCGCGACGTGCCGATGCCGGGCTACACACACCTGCAGCGGGCGCAGCCGGTGCTGTTCGCCCATCATCTTCTCGCCTATGTCGAAATGCTCGAGCGCGACAAGGACCGCTTGCGGGACGCGCGCACACGGCTGAACGTGATGCCGCTGGGTTCGGGCGCTCTGGCCGGAACGAATTACCCGGTGGATCGCCGATTCACCGCTACGCTGTTGGGTTTTCCTGCCGTGACCCAGAACAGTCTGGACGCCGTGTCGGACCGGGACTTCGCCGTCGAAGTGGCGGCGGCGCTTGCCATGGTGATGATGCATTTGTCTCGACTCAGCGAAGAATTGGTCGTCTGGTCGACGCAGGAATTTCATTTCGTCGAGTTGCCGGACGGCTTTTGCACGGGCAGCAGCATGATGCCGCAGAAGAAGAATCCGGACGTGCCCGAACTGGTGCGCGGCAAGACCGGCCGGGTCTATGGCCATTTGATGAGTTTGCTGACGACGCTGAAGGGATTGCCGTTAAGCTATAATCGTGACCTGCAAGAGGATAAGCCGGCGCTGTTCGATGCGCTCGATACGGTGCACGACTCTGTCGAGGTCATGACGGGGTTGATCCGTCGCCTCGCGGTGGACCGGGAAGCGCTGACTCGGTCGGTCAGCGGTGGCGGAATGTTGGCGACGGAGTTGGCGGATTACCTCGTGACCAAGGGCGTGCCCTTCCGGGAGGCGCACGTCATCACCGGCCGCATCGTCCGGTGGGCGCTGGATCGGGGGATAGAATTGAGCGAGCTTTCCGTCGAGGACTTGCGGAGGTTTTCACCGAAGTTCGAGCCGTCCGTCCTGGAGCGGCTGACCGTGCGGAGCGCGATCGAGCGAAAGGCCCAGATCGGCGGAACGGCCTATAAGCAGGTCGATCGCCAGCTCCGGGAGTGGGAGAGGGCGCTGGCCAGATGAGCCGACGAGGAGGGCCGGGCGCTCCGATGCTGTACGTGATAGTGATCGCCGTCAGCGGATGTGGCGTTGTCGGGGCGCCGATTCCGCCGGAAAATGTAGGCGTAGCGCCGCTGATCGAGCAACAGAAGAAGCAGCACGCCCAAGAGGCGGAAAGTGCGCAGCCTGATGCTCCACTCGCCATTGAGCCGAAAGGACAGGACGAGGAATTGCCCCCGGTGAGACCCATCGGGACCAGATAGCCGAGTCGGAAACGGAAACGTGTGCGACGGCCGCGCCGTGTGGGTATCGTCGAACGAGCGGTGCGGCGTCGAGCCAGGAGGGACTTTCTATGCAGCTCATTCAGCCGGTACGGGGAATACAGGAACAGGGACGGGTCGCTCCGAAACGACGGTTGCTACTGGTCGACCCCTATCCTCGGAACAATCCGTATCACCTGACGGCTGCCGAGCGCCGCGCGGTCTGGTTTCCCAAGCTAAGTCTTCCCACGATTGCCGCCTATACGCCGGACACCTGGGACGTCGATCTGGTCGATGAAGCTGTGGAGGATATCGATTTCGATGATCCGTGCGAATTGGTCGGGCTCTCGATCATGACCTGTTACGCGCCGCGCGCCTATGAGATCGCCGCGGAATTTCGGAAGCGGGGGAAGACGGTGGTGATGGGCGGCGTCCATCCGACCTATTGTCCTGAGGAAGCGTTGCGGCACTGCGACGCGATCGTCTGTGGCGAGGCGGAGGATCTGTGGCCGGAGCTGATCGCGGACTACGAAGCCGGCCGTATGAAGCGCGAGTACCGGATGACGGCGTTCCCCTCCCTGGAAAATTACCGGAGCCCCCGGGTGGAATTGCTCAGTCCCGACGCCTATATGACGCGTCAGTGTACCTTTACCACGCGGGGCTGTCATTTCGACTGCGAGTTCTGCAGCGTCTCGCCGTTCAACGGGAAGACCACCAGGCGGCGGCCGGTCCAGGAAGTGGTACGGGAGATCGTGCAGGTTCAGCGATGGGTGCGCAGCGAGCTGATCGAGCGTATTTCGAACGAGCCGTTCTGGCAGGCGTTGCGAACGACGTTCCGGATCCGGGTCGGGATCGAAGACGGCGGCATCGTCGCTTTCGTGGACGACCTGCACAACAGCAACCGGGCCTATTGTCGCGAGCTCTGGAACGCGCTCAAGCCGCTCAAGATCAAGTGGGGCTGCCAGTCCACGCTGTTTCTCGGCGACGACGAGGAGATGGTGAAGCTGGCGGCGGAGAGCGGTTGCGTGTCCGTATTCGTCGGAATGGAGTCGCTCGACGAGGACTGCCTCGAGGAAACCAACAAGCCGTTCAACCGCGTCCAGAAGTTCTCGCAAGAGATCAAGATGTTTCACGACTACGGGATCATGGTGAACCCGGGCATCGTGTTCGGGTTCGACAACGACGACGAGTCCGTGTTCGAGCGGGCCGTCGAGTTCCTGACGAAGAATCGGGTGGAGCTGGCCTACTTCAACGTGCTCACGCCGCTGCCGGGTACGGCGTTGTTCGACCGGTACGATAAGGCTGGAAGGATTTTCGACCGCGACTGGGCGAAATACGACGGCAAGCACGTCGTGTTCCAGCCCAGCCGTATGAGCCCGGAGCAATTGCAGGAAGGGTTCCACTGGGCCAATCACCAGTTTTACTCCCTGCCCAACATTTGGTATCGCCTCGCGGGGACCAAGCAACGGCTGATCGCGCGTTGGGAAATGAACCGCGAGTTCCGCAAGCTCGTGAAGCGGGCCTGTCCCAAAGGGCGGCTCTCGCCACTGGCCAAGGTGCTCAAGAATCTCCAGGCGAAGCTGCCGGCGTTCGACACGGACAATCTGATTCCGAACGCGTTGCATGCCATCAAGCAGCGGTTCGATCAGCGGCCGGCGCCCCAGCACGCCGCGCTCACCATCAAAGCCAAGCGGCACGATAAGTTCGCCGCCCTCTTTGTCGACTTGGAAGGCACGCTGGACCGGATCACCGCGCAGGAATTGATCCGGCGTATCAAAGAGGCGGCGGAGAAGGCGAGGCTCGACATCATCGTTAATTTCGAGCATCTGAAGCACGCGACGCCCGACGCGCTCCAGGCGCTGATCGATTCCAATGCGATCAAGGCAGCCATCCCGAACGTCAGGGTCCGGTACCGGAAGTTCCGGGACGCCTTCGAAGCCGCGTTGCAGGGGTTGTCGTTGTCCGGAGTCGAGTTTCTCTGCGAGGATATTCAAGATGCATGATTTTCAGTACCGTCAAGGGGAGTTGCATTGCGAGCAGGTGCCGGTGAGCCGGATCGTCAAGGAAGTCGGCACGCCCTGCTACGTCTATAGCCATGCCACGCTGGTCCGGCACTTCCGCGCCTACGACAATGCGTTTCAGCGCATTCCGCACATGATCGCCTTTGCCATGAAGGCGAATTCCAACCTGGCGGTTCTGCGGCTGATGGCGAGGGAGGGCAGTGGAGTTGATATCGTGTCCGGCGGCGAGCTGTTCCGCGCCTTGAAGGCGGGCGTCTCTCCCTCCAAGATCGTATTCGCGGGCGTCGGCAAGAGTCCCGACGAGATTCGCGATGCGCTCAAGGCGGACATCCTCATGTTCAACGTCGAGTCGTCGGCTGAGGTGCACGCAATCAACGAAGTGGCGGCCTCGGTCGGGAAGAAAGCCCGCGTCGCGCTCCGGATCAATCCAGACATCGATCCCAAGACCCATCCGTACATTTCCACCGGGCTCAAGAAGAGCAAGTTCGGCATCGCCGCGGATCGCGCACTCGAGGAGTTCAAGACCGCCGCCGCGTCGAGCCACATCGATGTCGTGGGCGTCCACAAGCACATCGGGTCGCAATTGACCGAGGTGACGCCGTTCGTCGAGGCGCTCAAGAAAATCCTCACTCTGGTGGAGGCTCTCAAGCGCGACGGCATCGATATCCGGTACATCAACATCGGCGGGGGACTCGGGATTACGTATGCCGACGAAACGCCGCCGCTGCCGCAGGATCTGGCGGATGCGATTTTTCCGCTCGTGCGCGATTTGAAGGTGACCCTCATCATGGAACCGGGCCGGGTGATCGTCGGGAACGCCGGCATCCTCGTGACGAAGGCGCTCTACCTCAAGGAAGGAGAGGCCAAACGATTTGTCATCGTGGATGCGGCTATGAACGACCTGATCCGTCCGAGCCTGTACGGCGCCTACCATGAAATCCGGCCGCTGAAGGAAGAAGCCGCGCATCGGACCAAGCACCAGGTGGACATCGTCGGGCCGGTCTGCGAGTCCGGGGATTTTCTGGCGAAGGACCGGTTGTTGGCGGAGGTGAAACCGGGCGAGGTGCTGGCCGTCATGAGCGCCGGAGCCTACGGCTTCGTGATGTCGTCGAATTACAATTCCCGGCCGCGCGTGCCCGAAGTGCTGGTGAAGGACGGGGAGATCCACGTCATCCGCGCCAGAGAAACGTATGACGACTTGATCAGGGGCGAGACGATCCCCTCGTTCCTGCAGTAGAGGAAAGACGTATGTTTACCGGCTCGCTGGTAGCCATTGTCACGCCGTTCCGCAAAGGTAGAGTCGATGAACGGGCCTTGGCCGAGTTGATTGAGTGGCAGATCGCCAAGGGTACGAACGGCATCGTTCCTTGCGGCACCACCGGCGAATCCGCCACGTTGTCCCACGAAGAGCACAACCGGGTCATTGAATTGACCGTCGAGGTGGTCAACCGGCGCGTCCCTGTGATTGCGGGGACCGGCTCCAACAGCACCGATGAAGCCATCGCGCTGACCAGACATGCCAAACAGGCTGGAGCGGATGCCGCCCTGCTGATCACGCCGTACTACAATAAGCCCACGCAAGAGGGGCTCTATCGGCATTACAAAGCAGTGGCGGAGTCGGTCGATCTGCCGCTGGTCTTGTACAACATTCCTGGGCGCACCGGCGTCAACATGCTGCCCGCCACGATTGCGCGGTTGTCGTCCATCAAAACCATCGTCGGTGTGAAAGAGGGCAGTGGCTCGGTGCAGCAGGCGTCGGACATCGTGCAGTTGTGCGGCGACCGGCTGACCCTACTGGCCGGGGATGACGCGCTGACTTTGCCGATGATGGCGGTCGGCGGGAAGGGCGTCATCACGGTGACCGCCAATCTCCTCCCCGCCGAAATGGCCCAACTCGTCAAGTCCTTTGCCGACGGAAAGCTGGAAGAGGCCCGTCGGCTCCACTTCAAGCTCTCGCCGTTGTTTGCCGCGTTGTTCTACGAAACCAATCCCATCCCCGTGAAAGAGGCGCTGGGCATGATGGGCAAGATCGATCCGGAGCTGCGCCTGCCCTTGTGCCCGATGGCCCAGGACAATCGGGAAAAGCTGGTCCGTGTGCTGAAGGACATGGGGCTGATCTAACGGACACCCTCGAGGTAGCAGGGAGCATGATCAAAGTCATCATCGCCGGGGCGGCGGGGCGCATGGGCGGCAGATTGGTGTCGTTGGTCCGCGACTCGACGGCGTTGACCCTGGTCGGAGCCCTCGAAGGCAAGGGCCATCACGCACTGGGTGAGGACGCCGGAGAGACAGCGGGGTGCGGCCGCGCCGGCGTTCCGATCACGGACGATCTCGCGGCCCTGCTGGAACGAGGCGAAGTCGTCATCGATTTCACCACGCCCGAAGCCACGCTCGAGCACATGCGGGCCGTGGTGCAGCATCGGCGGGCGATCGTCATCGGGACGACAGGCTTCTCCGGACAGGAACTCGACGAACTCCGGTTGCTGGCCCGCCAGGTCCCCTGCGTCTTTTCTCCTAATATGAGTGTCGGGGTGAACGTGATCTACAAGGTCATTGCCGAGATGGCAAAGGCGCTCGGGGACGATTACGACATCGAAGTCATCGAGGCGCACCACCGGTTGAAAAAAGACGCACCGAGCGGGACTGCGCTCAAGATCGCCGAAGTGCTCGCGCGCGCGGTGAATCGCGACCTCAATCAAGTCGGGGTATATGCACGAAAGGGGCTGATCGGCGAGCGGAAGAAAGGCGAGATCGGCATTCAAACGATCCGGGCCGGCGACATCGTGGGTGATCACACGGTGCTCTTCGGTGGCATGGGCGAACGGATCGAGGTCACGCATCGGGCCAGCAGCCGGGACACCTTTGCCCGTGGGGCCTTGCGGGCGGCTCGGTGGGTGGTACGCCAGCCTCCGGGAATCTATGACATGATGGACGTGCTCGGTATTCGGTAGGTTTTCTTCACTGCGGAACAGGACGCACTCATTCCCCGGAAAGCCGCCTCTCCGGCTTCCTGCTTATCATAGGTCAGGGGTTTCGGTTCCGTCATCGCGCGGTCAATGTCGAGCCGTAAGGGGCCGAGGTTCCTGGTCCGCTGCTTTACGACGACCACAATTCAAACACGCAAACACCGTGATCGCCAGTCCTGCGTCCAAATCCACTGCCCGTTCCGGCAACATCGTTCCGCGGCACTTATCGCAAGTCTTCATGGCGGCACTCTACCATGCGCTGAAATGGAAGCATATCCTCCGGAAGTACTGGATAGACCGGGGAAGAATCCCCATCGACCTCGCGCGGACATGGGTCATTCGGGCCGCCTACGTACCACGTAGCACTACGAGGGAAAGATCGGCCGAGCGCTTGACAGACCCCACCCTGTCCCATAGGATTGTGGCCTTTCTGACAGTGGCCTACTATGTATAGACTTCTGGTCATCCTCGGTCTCTTGATGGTGCTCTATTTCTTGGTGCGGCGTGTGGTCCGTGAGTTCAAAAGCGGGCATCTAGACAGGCGTGGCTTGTCGGTGGATCAGGACCAGATGGTGCAAGATCCTGTATGCCTAACGTTCGTACCGAAAAAGATTGCCGTGGAGGAGCGGGTTGGCGAGCAGACCTATTGGTTCTGCAGCAGCCAGTGCGCGGCCGACTTTCAAAAGCAGCGTTCGGGCTAGCAGCCCGAGTAGCTATAGTCAGACAGTTTGTCGTCCTTGTCGAACTTGAGCGTGATCTGGCATTGATTCGGTGAAAAGTTGAACAGAGGGAGGCCGGACTTTCCGCCTGCGATGCGATAGTAGGTCCAGGTCTCGCCGCCGAAGAACCGGGAAGCTTTCCCGTCCGGGGCGCCCCAGTTCTTTTCGAACCAGGCCTTGTCCTTTCCCTGAAGTTCGGCCGGCTTCAACGAGGCCTCGAGATAGGGGTTGCTCCCGCCGCATGCAGTCAGAGCGAAGCACAGAAAGAGGAGCCAAGCAGCGCGTCGCATCATGAAGTCTCCAGATGGTCGTAGCGTGTCATGGGCTGAGGCCCGATCGGTTGACGAGCGGATTCTAACTGCCGCTCGGAGGGCTGTCAAACGTGCCTGCGGAAAACGTTGCGGTAATCTCGAGTTCTTCCTACAATAGCCGAAAAGAATAGCAGCGCCGGCCGGCGTATGCGGAAAGAAAGGACCCGCACATGAAATTCTATCTCGACACAGCCAACGTGAAAGAAATTCAGGAGGCGGCCAGCCTGGGGTTGCTCGACGGCGTCACGACGAATCCCTCGCTTGTCGCCAAGGAAGGGCGCAGCTTCGCGGAAGTGCTCCTGGAAATTTGCAACCTCGTGGACGGGCCCATCAGCGCCGAGGTGGTCAGCATCGAAGCGGACGCAATGGTCAGGGAAGGCAAGTCGCTGGCGAAGATTCACAAGAATATCGTCGTCAAGGTGCCGTTGATTCCGGAGGGACTCAAGGCGACGAAGCGCCTGGCGGCTGAAGGGATCAAGGTGAACGTGACACTCTGCTTCTCTCCCACGCAGGCGATTCTCGCGGCAAAAGCCGGCGCCTGGTGCGTGTCTCCCTTCATCGGGCGGCTCGACGATGTCAGCTCCAACGGCATGGAGCTGGTTCGCCAGATCGTGACGATCTACAAGAATTACGACTACAGGACCTACGTACTGGTCGCCAGCGTGCGGCATCCCCAGCACGTGGTCGAAGCCGCGTTGGCCGGCGGCCACATCTGCACGATGCCCTACGCGGTGTTCCAGCAGTTGGTCAAGCATCCCTTGACCGATATCGGCCTGAAGAAGTTCCTAGCCGACTGGGACACGCTGTCGAAAAAATAATCGGCTCCCTTCGCGCCGGGCGGCTCAGCTCCCGGCGGGCGCGGGCGAAGACGGCATGGAACATCGAGCGCGTCAGCTTGCCGGTGAAGGTGTTCTGCTGGCTCGGGTGGTAGGAGCCGATGAGCGTCACTCCCCACGGCAAACGGTACGCCGCGCCGTGCCTGAACTTGGGCGCGGGCGACGGGCCGAGTCGTCCCTCCAGTCGGCACGTTCTCAAGTAGTGGTCGAAGGCGATCTTGCCCAGTGCGATCACCACGCGCAGGCGAGAAAGAAGCCGCAACTCGTCGCGAAGGAACCGGCGGCACCGTTCGAATTCGCCGGGCGCCGGCTTGTTTCCGGGCGGCGCGCAACGGACAGTGGCGCCGACGTAGCAATCCCTGAGCACGAGCCCGTCGCCCCGGTGCGTCGACGACGGCTGATTCGCGAACCCGTACCGGTGCAGGGCTTCATAGAGCCAGTCCCCGCTGCGATCGCCGGTGAACACGCGCCCCGTCCGATTCCCGCCGTGGGCCGCCGGTGCCAGCCCGAGGACATAAACGCGCGCGTTGGGATCACCGAACCCGGGGACCGGCCGCCCCCAATAGGTCCAATCCTGGAACTGACGGCGTTTCGTCTCGGCGATTTTTTGCCGGTAGGCGACCAAACGCGGGCAGGCGGTGCACTCGGTAATGGTGGCGTTGAGCAGGCGAAGGGTCCGCATAGGGGACGACAGTGTAGCATGAACGGGAACGGCAATCCGCTTGCCGGTCCGTGGGCGAGCTGTTAGCATGATTTTGCCGGGCTGAGGCGAACAACGGTAGGAAGATGAAGAGGAGCGTCCGGATGATCGTTGCGCAGGCGCGAGCTCTGTTTCCGGCGATCGCGCTGAGCGGGCTCTTTTTGGCGGCGCTTCCCTCGGCACAGGCATCGACGGATCACGCTGACGCCAGAGACTATCAGAGAACGGAGTCAGATCGGGAGCTCATCCTGCCGGAGCCGCTGGATGCGCAACCGGAGCCGGAGGATCGCCTCGTCATCCTGCCGGAGATCAAACGAGAGGGCGAACGGTTTTTTCTCAGCTCCTTCAAGCTGCCGGACAAGCTCACCTTTGCGGGCCAAACCGTTCCACTGGAAAACTGGCAGGTGCGCGAACGGATCGAATACGAGTTCTATCAGTTCCTCGAAGATGAGGGGGAGAGCATCATCTTGGCGAAACGGACCGGACGCTGCTTCCCCCCCGTCGAAAAACAACTGGCGGAAGCCGGATTGCCCGACGATCTCAAATACATGTTGCTGGTAGAAAGCAAATGCATTGCGGCTTCCTATTCCCGGGCGAGGGCCTCAGGACCCTGGCAGTTTATCGGGTCAACCGGACGGCGTTATCACTTGAAGAGCGACGCGGTGCGCGACGAACGCCGCAACCTGGAGATGTCGACGGAAGCGGCGATCAAGTACCTGCGCTACCTGAAAGACTTCCAGCAGGGCGATTGGTTTTTGGCCATGGCCTCCTACAACGCCGGTGAAGACCGCATCCGCAAGCTGCTCAAGGAACAAAAAGTCACGGATTACTGGAAGATGTACGGTCCCCGCGAAACGATGCGCTATGTGCCGCGCATCATCGCCGCCAAGGAGATCTATTCGCAGCCCGAAAAGTACCTCGGGCTGACGAAGAAGGATCTCTACATGCCGGTCGAGACCGAAACCGTGACGGTCAACGTGAAAGAAGCGCACCGTACCCTCACGTCCGTTGCGGAAGAGTTCGGCACGTACTTCCTCGAGCTCAAGATGCTGAACCCCGAGTTCAAGAAGGACGTCCTGCCGCGCGGTACCTACCAGATCAAGGTGCCGCGCCAGACCTGCCCGAACCGCTGTTTCAAACAGGACAAGGCTCCATAGCGCCGCGGCATGCGTCTCTCGCTTCCGGCCTCCCGTGCTGAGCCGCTGCTGCGGAAGATGATCGCAGCCGGACTGCACGCGGCCGATCCCTGTCGCATGCTTCTGCGAGCGGTGGCGCGGGAGGGCTCCGTCCTGTGGGTGGGCCGTCGGCCCTACGACTTGAGACGCTATGAGCGAGTGCTGGCGGTCGGCGCGGGCAAGGCGTCGGCCAAATTGGCGCGGGCGTTGGAGCGGATCCTCGGGGCCAGGCTGGAAGGCGGGCTGGTCGTGGTCAAGGCCGGGCACAAGGCACCGACTCGGCGGATTACCCTCGTTGAGGCCGGCCATCCGGTTCCGGATCGCGCCGGACTGAGGGCGGCGGAACGACTTCGCGCCGCGGTCTCCGAGCTGAGCGCTCGCGATCTCCTGTTCGTCCTGCTGTCCGGAGGCGCGTCGAGCCTCCTGCCGGCTCCTGCGCCGGGGCTAACCTTGGCGGACAAGCAGACGACGACGAAGCTGCTCCTCAGAAGCGGCGCCGCTATTCAAGACATCAACACCGTGCGCAAACATCTCTCCCGGCTGAAAGGCGGGGGCCTTGCCGCTTCGACCCGTGCGACGATCGTGACGCTCATTGTGTCCGACGTGATCGACGACGATCTCGGCTCGATCGGCTCCGGACCGACGGCTCCCGACCCCTCCACCTTTGCCGACGCGATCGAGGTGTTGCGGCGCCATAGGATCTGGCGCGACGTTCCGGCATCGGTGCGGCGCCATCTCCTGCTCGGGCGTCGGGGAAAAGTCCCCGAAACGCTGAAACCCGGTTCATATAGGCTGCGCCGTGTGCAGCACGAGATCATCGGCAACAATGCCGGTATGTTGAGCGCGGTCACTCAGGCGGCCCGCCAGGCGGGACTTCGCACGATGCTCCTCTCCGGGGCGGTCACCGGAGAGTCACGGCAGGCGGCCCGGCAACTGGGCTGTCTGGCGCGGCGCATTGCGAGCGGATCGGATGTGCTGCGACGTCCCTGCTGTGTGGTGGCGGGCGGCGAAACGACCGTCACCGTGAGCGGCCGGGGAAAGGGGGGGCGCGCGCAGGAATTCGCGGCGGCTGCGGCGGTCGAACTCGCCGGGATTCCCGACGCCTGGGTGGCGGCTATTGGTAGCGATGGAACCGACGGACCGACCGACGTGGCCGGCGCGGTCGTCGACGGCTACACGGTCGCGCGGGCGAAGCAGGCAGGAGTGAGTTTCCTTCGCGCATTGAATCGGCACGATACGTACCCGGCGCTGAAACGGCTCCGCTGTCATATCCGGACCGGCCCGACCGGAACCAACGTGAACGATCTTTACCTCCTGCTCCTCCTCTAGGTAGGATCCGGGCCGATGCCGCGTCCGCTGATTCTCCCGTTATCCGAATGTACCGACCCCACGCTTGTAGGCGGGAAGGCGACCGGGCTCGCCCGGCTCCTGGCGGCGGGGTTTCACGTTCCGCCCGGCATCTGCCTCACCACTGGGGCTTACCATCGAAGCCTGCAGGCGTTGGCGTTTTCCCCGGCCGACGAGTGGCGTGCGGTCGTGAAGGCAGCCGGCACGGACCGAGAGCAATTGCTGGCTGACTGCCGGGCACGCATTCGTCAGGCACCGGTTTCCGACCTTGCGCGGCAAGCGGAAACGGCTCTGCAAAAGCTCGGTCTTCCAGCCGGAGTACGGTGGGCGGTACGTTCGTCGGCCACCAACGAGGATGCCGGTCAGGCCAGCTTCGCCGGTCTCTATCGGACCCATCTCGGTCTGGCGCTCGAGCAGCTCGCTCCGGGGATCACGGACCTCTGGGTGTCGCTGTGGAATGAGCGCGTCGTACGGTATGTGCTTGAACGGGGAGGCGGCCGAGACGTTCCTGCGATGGCCGTGGTGATCCAACCGACCATTGTCGCCGAGGTCTCGGGGGTCGCCTATTCGACTCACCCTCTCACCGGTCGCTCGACTCATGTGGCCGTGAATGCGATCCCGGGCCTGGCCGCGCCGCTGGTCGATGGGCTGGTCAAGCCGGATCAGTATGTCGTGCAGATAAACGACAGCGGGGAGCCGGTCTCCATCCATCGGCGCTGGCTTGCCGACAAAACGGAGCGACTGGTCGTCGGAGAGCGGGGTCTGACACGCGTCCCGATTCCGGAACCTGGACGGCGAGCGTCGTCGCTCTCGGACGAGCGGCTGTTCGCGCTCGCGGTGGCGGCGAAGCAGATCGAGCGGATGTTCGGGCGTCCCGTCGATGTCGAGTGGGTCTTCGATGCGCAGCAGTTGTGGATCGTCCAGGCCCGGCCGATCACCCCCGTCCACTCGGTATCCGACCTGACGGACGACGAGTGCGAGTGGACGCGGGCCAACTTCAAGGAAACGATGCCGGAGGTGCCCAGCCCGCTGGGCCTCTCGTTTCTGCGCCGCTTCATGGGCGCGTACATTTTGGAGCACTACCGCCGGCTGGGCTGCCGGATTCCCGCGGGACTCTCCTCCGTTCGTGTCCTGCACGGACGACCCTATCTGAACATGACGCTCTTTTACAGCTTGGTCGGGCAGTTGGGCGGCGACCCCGCGCTGAACGTGGAACAAATGGGCGGCGTGGCGCTACAGTCGCCGCCGATCGTCCGGCGCATCGGATGGCTTGCATTCGTGCGAGCCGGGTGGTTGATGTTCAAGGAGATGCGGCGCTGCGAGAAACATGGACCGGCCTGGTTCGCCGCCATGAAACGACAGGCCGCCGCCTATCGCCCGGACCGCATCAGGCAGTTGACGCTCGGTGAACTCACCCAACATCTGGACGAGCTTGGTCGTTGGCTCGACCGGCATGAAGTCACGTTCGGCATCGCCGGAGCGGTCGGCCAGTGCCTGCAGGCCTTCAGCCGCCTGTTGCCGCGATGGTTGGGTGACGATTGGAGAGGTCTGTTCAATGCCGCCTTGCAAGGACAGGGCGCGGTCGTGAGCGCGCAGCAGATCGTCCGCCTTGCCGAACTCGTGCAGGTGGCGCGTCAAGAACCGACTGTTCGGCAGTGGTTTTTCTCGGAACCGTGGGACCCTTCGGGTTTTCGGAATCGGCTGGTCGGCACGGAGTTTTTCCGGGTTTTCGAGAGTTTCTTGGAAGACTATGGACACCGCGCGGTGGGCGAATCGGACATCATGTCGCCCCGGATGGCCGAGGAGCCGGAATCGGTGCTGGCCGCGGTTCGTGCGCAGGTGCGCGCGCCCACCATTGCAACGCCCGCCGACATCCTCATGCGCCAGGAGCGGTGCCGCCGGGAGGCGTTGGCGGAAATTCGCCGTCGTCTGGGATGGCGGTGGGACCGGTGGGCGATCTTTCTCTGGTGGTACCGGAGGCTGACGAGATTCTTCGCGCTGCGCGAAGCGAACCGGCACCATCTGATGTACCACGCGACGGCCATGCGTCATCTGGTGCTCCGGATCGGAGAACTGCTCGCCGCAGAGGGACGGCTCCGAACGGCCGACGACATTTTCTTCGTGACGCTCGACGAGCAGGCCAGACTGCTCGCTGGCGACGGGGAGAACTGGAGGGCCTTGGTCGACCGTCGGCGGGCCGACCGCTCACGTCATGCCGCCATGCCGGTTCCCGACACTGTCAGGGATTGGGAAGAAGCGCTCGCGGAAACGGTCGAGCCGAACGGGCCGTCGGATGACGGCATCCTGCGCGGTATCCCGATCAGCGTCGGTCGCGCGATCGGGTCCGTTCGTGTGGTGCGTTCGGCGGCCGATTGGCGGAAGGTCGTCGCGGGCGAAATCCTGGTCGTCCCGGTCATCGATCCCGGCATGGCGCCGCTCTTCGGGATCGCCGCCGGGTTGATCGCGGAAATGGGCGGGACATTGTCGCACGGCGCGATCATCGCGCGCGAGTACGGACTGCCGACGGTGGCCAATGTCGAGGGCGCGACGACGCTCCTTCGGGACGGGCAGCGAGTGACGGTGGACGCGGGAACGGGCATCATTCGTCTCGACCGCAGGCCGCGAGATTCGGAACCCAGAGCAAAGGAACCAGGGCCGTTCGGTCCTAGGCGTCAGCCTGCTTGACGTTTGTGGGACACTTGCGTAGGCTTTCCGCCGACTTCTCGCCTTGTATTTTCACCACAGCGGTCGCAGACGAGCATTGTGCGGTGCGTCGATAGCGAGGTGGGCTTATGAACGAGACGATCGCTCTCGTGGCAGGTCTGGGGATCGGTCTTCTCCTCGGCGGGGCGTTGGCCGGTTTCTGGGCGGCGCGTTTGCGCGCGCAGTCCCAGCGAGCCCAAGCGACGGTCGACGAGCTGCGGGCGCAACTGGATCGTGAACGGGACGCCGCGACGGCCGTCCGGCGGGAACTGACGGAGGCGCAGCAGGCCCGCGTAGCAGCCGAGACGCGCCTCGCCGAATCGGTCAAGCAGCTTGCCGACCAAAAGCAACTGCTCGATCAAGCTCGTCAGGAGCTGGTAGGGGCCTTCCAAGCTCTCTCCGGCGAAGCGCTGAAACAAAACAACGAGGCCTTCCTGAAACTTGCCGCCGTTACGTTCGAGGCGCTGCACGCCAAGGCGGAGGGCGATCTGGCTCAGCGGCAGCAGGCCATCGACGGGCTCGTGCGCCCCCTGCAAGAGTCGCTGCAGCGGTACGAGGAGCAGGTGCGGCAGCTCGAACAGTCTCGCCAGGCGGCGTACGGAGGCTTGGATCAGCACCTCAAGACGCTCGCGGAATCGCATCACCGGCTGCAACAGGAGACGGGCAATCTGGTGAAGGCCCTGCGCGCTCCGGCCGTTCGCGGGCGGTGGGGAGAGATCACGTTGAAACGGGTCGCGGAGCTCGCCGGCATGGTCGGCCACTGCGATTTTCTGGAGCAGGAATCCGTCACGGGCGAAGACGGTCGGTTCCGTCCCGACATGATCGTACAGCTTCCGGGTGGGCGGCAGATCGTCGTCGATGCGAAGACCGTGCTCGCTGCGTATCTGGACGCCCACGAAGCGCAGGACGATATCCAGCGGGCCGAGGCCCTGCGCCGCCACGCCGAGCAGGTCCGGAGCCGGATGGACGAATTGTCCCTCAAGGCCTACTGGACGCAATTTGACAGGTCACCGGAGTTCGTCGTCCTGTTTCTGCCCGGAGAACAGTTCCTGGGGGCGGCGTTGGATCAGGACCCGCGACTCATCGAAGAGGGCTTCGCCCGCGGCGTCGTGCTGGCGACCCCGGCCACGCTCGTTGCGCTCCTGCGCGCCGTCGCCTATGGCTGGCGGCAGGAACAACTCAATGCCCACGCGGAACAGGCCGGCAAGCTGGGCAAGGACCTTTACGAGCGCATGGCCGTGCTGGCGGAGCACTTCAACGACATCGGCCAGGCCCTCGGGAAAAGCGTGTCCGCGTACAATCGCGCGGTGGGGTCGCTGGAGACGCGCATCCTGCCCGCGGCGCGTAAGTTCAAGGAACTGGGCGTCTCGTCGGACAAGGAGATTCCGCGGCTCGAGCCGGCCGAGATTGTTCCGCGGAAATCGTTGCCGTTCGAGGACGAGTAAAGGAGCCGCATGACCGACGAGCAGTCGATGGTCGAAGAGTTTCACCGCAAGTTCGGCATCCTGGTGCAGGACACGCCGGCCATTCCCGACGGATCGACCAAAGAGCTTCGGGTGCGGCTGATTCAGGAAGAGTTCGATGAGCTGAAGGAGGCCTTGTCGCAGGATGACCTTGTGGCCGTCGCCAAGGAGGTGGCCGATCTTTTGTACGTCGTCTACG
The DNA here is from genome assembly GCA_964445795.1 of uncultured Nitrospira sp. Classification (GTDB taxonomy): domain Bacteria; phylum Nitrospirota; class Nitrospiria; order Nitrospirales; family Nitrospiraceae; genus Nitrospira_D. Next base: position 72,810 of record CAYULI010000012.1, read on the forward strand.
GCACTGCGGTGTCGTGCGGGATCGATATGGAGCCGGTGTTCCGCGAAGTCCACCGCTCGAATCTGAGCAAGGTCGGAGGGTACAAGCGGGAGGACGGGAAATGGGTAAAGCCGCCGACGTATTCGCCGGCGAGTCTTGGACCGATATTGGCTGCGCAGCGGGAGCCCGCGCTGGCCGGCGAATCGTCCGTCGGCTCCATCCTGCCGGAGCCGCGACGGATTCCATGAAAACTCTTCACTGCCCGAGTTGTGGAACGCCCTTCGTCCGTGTGACCCATCACGAAGGGACCGTCGAGCGGGTGCTCAACCGCTTGAAGGTCTTTCCGTTTCGCTGCCAGCTCTGCACGGCGCGCTTCCACGCCTTCTGGTCCGGATCGCCCGATGGGACCCAGGCAGTCGACCGGCGCCAGTACAAACGGCTGGCCGCGTCGTTTCACGCCAATCTCCTCGCGGACAATGCCGTCCGGTTGGACAGCCGTGTCACGGATATTTCGATGGGAGGGTGCGCCCTGGAAACAGCCGCCCCGCTCCCACGGGGCACCTTCGTCGAGCTGATGATCAAGCCGGCGTCGGACGAACAGGCCATCAAAGTGGATACGGCCGTGGTCTGCTCGGTGCGGCCGGAATCGATGGGCGTGCGGTTCCTCGAATTGCAGGCCGGAGACAAACGTAGACTCAGCCAGGTTGTCCTCAGTCTCCTGGTGGGGCAAAGCGTCCATCCCAATCTCTTTTCCTGAACGTCATCGCATCCGCTCCGCAGACCCGCTGGCATCGGTCCCCCGCAGGGGGGGCCGTCACGACCAGGTTATCGATCAAACGCACCGAACCGAGGCGCACGGCGCCGAGCAGCACAGCGCGTGAGTCGACGGAAGCGAGCGGCTCCAGCGTCACCGGGTCGCAGACTGCCAGATAGTCTATCGCCATAGTCGGTTCCCGCCGGACAACCTGTGTCATGGCTGCCTGAATCGCCTGCCCGTCTCGACAGCCCCGCCCAATCACATCGGCGCCGGTCCGCAGACTGCGATACAACGTAGCCGCCACCGCCCGTGCCTCCGGCGAAAGATAGAGGTTGCGCGAACTCAACGCCAGTCCGTCGCGTTCCCGGACGGTCGGGCGCAAGACGATCTTCACGCCCAGATTCAAGTCCTTCACGAGCTGCCGGACCAACGCGGCCTGCTGATAATCCTTCTGCCCGAACAGGGCGAGGTGCGGGCGGACGATCCCGAAGAGCTTCGTCACGACGGTCGCCACGCCCGCGAAATGATGGGGCCGGGCTTCTCCTTCCCATCGGCGGGCGATGGCGGGAACCGTCACGACGGTCTGAAACCCCTCGGGATACATGGCGGCGGCCGACGGCTCGAAACAGACGTCGACACCTTCCGTCCGGCACAGCGCGCGGTCCTTCGAAATCGGTCGAGGATACTTGGCCAAGTCTTCGGCGGGGCCGAACTGGGTCGGGTTGACGAAAATGCTGACGACGAGCGCGTCGCATCGGAGCCGTGCCGCGCGGATCAGGGCGCGATGGCCGTCGTGCAGCGCGCCCATCGTGGGCACGAACCCGATCGTCACGCCTTCGCGCCGGAACCGCTCGCTCCAAGCCGTCATGGCTATCGGAGACCGGATGATCTTCATGAACCGGAGTGCGGACTACAGGCCGGCCTCGACCCGCACCGAGTCGATGGTTGGGGGAACAGCAGACGGACCTCCGATCGGTCGGTGGTTTCGGCCAGCATGTGGTTCACCGACCGATGTCTGACGGGGTGGACCAGCAGGGGATCGAGTTCGCTCAATGGCATCAGAACGAACCGGCGTTCGTGAAGGCGCGGATGGGGAATCCTCAGGCCCGGCTCGTCGATCACCCGATCGCCGTAGAACAAGATGTCCAGATCGATCGTGCGCGGCCCCGAACGGTTGTCCTCGTCCCGCCCCAGCGACCGCTCGATTTCCCGCAGCAGGTCCAGCAGGTTTCTGGGCGGGAGGTCCGTCTCGAGCCGAACCACGCCGTTCAGAAACCATCCGTCGCCGGGATCGGTGCCGTCCTTCACCGGTTCCGCTTCGTAGAGGAGCGACACACCTGTGAGCCGCGAGTGCGGGAGCAGGCTCAAGAGCGTGACCGCCCGATCGCAGAAATCGACTCGATTCCCCACATTTGAGCCGAAGCCGATGTAGACCGTTTCGCGCATGCGCGTCAAGTGTCATGCCTTATACGTCGTTCGCGAATCACCTCCGCGGTCGACGGGTGACGAATGACGTCTTCTTCAGAATCCCGCCTTCTTCATGCGTTCCACCGCTTCGGCTAGCCGTTCCTTCGTCGTGCAGACCGTCATCCGGATGTAGCCCTCGCCCGGGGCGCCGAACCCGTTGCCCGGAGTGGTGACGATGCCGGCTCTCTCCAGCAAGTGGGCGGTGAACGAGGCGGAGGTGTAGCCCTTCGGCACGGCCACCCAGATGTAGAAGGCTGCAGGCGGCGCGTCCACTTCCAACCCCAGCTTCTTGAGCCCGGGGATAATCGTGTCACGGCGCTCCTGATAAATCTTCCGGATGCCGTCGGTGACGGAATCGTCGAGCCCCAGCGCGGTGATGCCGGCGGCCTGCACCGCTTCGAACACGCCCGAGTCCAATTGGCTTTTCACCTTACCCAGCGCGGCCAACACGTCTTTGTTGCCGACCACGAATCCGATGCGCCAGCCGGTCATGTTGTAGGTCTTGGAGAGGGAGTGAAATTCGACGCCCACATCCTTGGCACCCTCCACTTCCATGAAGCTCGCCGGTCGCTTGCCGTCGTAATAGATTTCCGAATAGGCCGCATCGTGGCAGATGATGACTTGGTTCTCCTGCGCGAACTCGATCGCCCGCTTGAAGTAGTCCTTCGTCATGATGACGGAGGTCGGGTTATTCGGCGAATTCAGCCACATCAGCTTGGCCTTCTTGGCCACGTCCTTCGGAATCGCGTTCAGGTCGGGCAGGAAGCCGTTAGCCTTCGTGAGCGGCATGATGTGCGAGACGCCGCCGGCAAAGCTCGTTCCAACCGGATAGACCGGATACCCCGGGCTCGGCACGAGCACGAGGTCTCCCGGATCGACGAAGGCGAAATGGATGTGGCCGATGCCTTCCTTCGAGCCGATCAGGGTCAACACTTCGCTGGCCGGATCGAGCGTCACGTTGAAGCGCCGCTTGTACCAATCGGCCACTGCTTTGCGAAACGCGAGCATGCCTTCGTAGGAGGGATATTGATGGTGCTTCGGATTCTTGGCGGCCTGCGCTAGACTCTCCACGATCGGGGTGGGGGTAGGGAGATCGGGATCGCCGACGCCCAAGTTGATGATATCCACCCCCCGGGCGATCGCCTCCTGCTTCATCTTATCGATGGCAGCGAACAGATAGGGGGGTAGCGTCTTGATTCGTGTTGCAACTTCGATCGGGAAACCAGCCATTCGAACGAACTCCTTTCGTGGATAGAGCTTTCAGCCATCAGCGATCAGCGATCGGCTCTACCTCTTAGCTGAAGGCTGGGGGCTGATCCCCTCTCCCTTCCCTCTCCCCGTCAGGGAGAGGCTAGGTGAGGGGGGAGCCGGTAGGTTACTAGAGGAATGCGTCCGCAATCAACGCTCAGCGGTCAGCAAGCGGTCGATCAGCCGGTCGGCAAACCGGTGCAGGGTGGGGAGGTGCGGAGTCGCTGCGGCTTTGACTGCTTGCGCGGTCAGCTTCGCTTTCACGAGGTCCGGAGCGCATTCGTGACAAAGTGAATCGATCCCCGCCTCTTCCATCTCCAGATGGAACAGGAGCCCGTAGGCGCGAGCGCCGTAGCGAAAGGCTTGCAGCGGTGCGATGGCGGAGCCGGCCAGCGGCACACAGTCGCTGGGCAGGTCGAAGACTTCCCCATGCCACTCGAACACGTCGAAGGAGTCGGGCAACGTCTTGAAGACCGGGTCTTGCATGGCGTCGGGAGTGAGTCGGATTTGCGTCATGCCGATTTCCAACGTCTTGCCCGGACGCACCGTCGCTCCTAACGCCTTCGCCATGAATTGGCTGCCCAAGCAGACTCCGATCACCGGCTTGCCGGCCAGCAGCGCAGATCGAATGAACGCGGTTTCCTCCGCAATCCATGGATCGGGATCGTTCACCGACATCGAGCCGCCCATGACGATCAGCAGATCGCCGGGGTCTTTGGGTAAGCCATCTTGAGGAACCAGATAGCGTTCGAGGCCCAAGCCACGCTCCATTAGCGCAGTCGCAAAAGCCCCAGGCCCTTCAAAGGGCACATGTTGGAGGCAGACGATCCTTGGCATTCGCATAGCCTGACGCGAGCGGAATAGAAGCAGTGCTCGACGAGTCTTTCGTAGGAAGCGATACATACACCGTCCCTAAGCCGGCCCGCAAGCGGCGCCGTGCCTTGCAAGGAAGGTCAGGATGGACTTGCCTAACGCGCACATGAACGCTTCTGCTGCCATCGCGGATTCGCCGCTGCGACAAGCGTGCGTGTGGCCTTTCAGCACGCAGGCGGGCTCGCCGCTCGGTCGGTCAACATACTGTTCTGTTTCAAGTATGTCTCCCTCCCTTACGGCTTCGTGCGTCTGTCTCGCGTGGCGACTTCACGATTTTGCGAAGAACCGTCATGAACGATGCGCATTAGGACCACCTCTGTAAGCGTAGGAGGAAAAGCGGAGGGCGGTGCTCTTCTGTGGAAGACCGCGTATTGGCACGCTGCGATAGCAGGTGAGAAATTTGGGCGCAGTACGAGACCGATCGCCCCCCCCTTGAAATAGAAAAATCAGCGAACTCCTGAGGAGCACATATCCTGGGCGCTCCGTTCGCCACGCCACCCGTGAAGAACACACTTCTCACCCGAGGGGAGGGGGAGGCGAGCAAGTTTGGAGGGAGGATTTATTATGATCTCGTCGTACAGGCTCGTTGACAGCCTGTGGCGGTCGGCGGTACGGTGGCAGGTCTATGGAGAGGCATGGGACGTAACAAGAAGTTGCGAATCCGACTGGAAAGTTTGAAGCGACGGATTACGGATCATCGAATCAAGATCGCTCTTGAGCAGCAGAGGGCGCATCCCAATCGTAGGCTCATCAGGCACTGGGAAGTCGAGATCCAGGCGTGGGAAGAAACCGTGGGGAATATAGAGCGGCGGCTGAAGAAGGAGAAACGCCATGATTAAGAAAACACGACAGCCGACGGTGGCCGACCAAGGCTCGCTCGTGGTGCCGTCGAGCCCGCTACTGGACAACCACCTTGACGAGATTGTGGAAACTGCCGAGGAGATTCTTGGGCTCGTGGCGATCTTGAAAACGTTGTCACTCACGGATGCCAAGCGCGACGAGTACGAAGGGCGGCTGTATGTGGCGCTCACTCATCTCGATCACCATGTGAAACCCGCCATCAAGGAATGGGATCGGGTGGTGGAGAAGATGCCGGAGAACTAAGGGTCGTTTGTTGATTCTGTCTAAGTCAAGAGGCATGGCTGGCCCCCGTCCTTCCGCGTACTCGCCCGGCAGCGGTTGTGTCTCTGTGCCGGGTCACAGCGGGGACAAGCGATGGGGGCAGAGATCGTCGGGCGTCCGACCGGTCTTCTTCACGATGCGAGCGAGCATGTGAGGCCCAATCTCCTCGTCATCGTGAAATGCAAACACGACGGCTGGCCAGCCGTCGCGATTGAACGTCCGATGCGAGCCGGAACCTGTTTAGAACCTATCTCAAAATCGAAGGTCGATGTCCCGAACGAGTGCAGACTTGTGATACCGAGAAACCAAGACACGTGTTTTCGGCCCGACTCGATCCTTTCCGATGCGCACGGCTAGGCGTTGAGATACCGATCTCCCTAAAAATCGATTTTGAGATAGGTTCTAACCTGCCAGCCAATCAGCAGGAGAGCTGTGAGCAGCCGCCGGGCCTTTGTGGCTGGCCTGCGCCTCACGGCGCTTCCGCCTTGCCTTGTCCATCGTCACTCCTCCTCGCGCGCTGCCTGATCGTACGCGTGAAAGCGCCGCTGACACACCTCTATCACCTGTCGCGGCGTGGCCTGCGTCTTCTTGCTGAAGACCCCCGCGATCACGATTACGTCGGCATCCCCGCGGTACACAAGACGCCATGTCGCCTGTTCGTCCTGAATCCTCAGTTCATGGCACCGCGGGCCGACGCTGGGCATCGGCCTCGAATGCGGCATCCCCAGCTTCTCGCCTCGTTGCAACCGGCGGAGCAGCACACCACCCTCGAGCGAAAAGGGTGGGCTCTTTCCCTCTCCATGCAGCCAGACGAGCGGCTTGTCAGCCGGTGCCATCAACGCCAGTATGTGTCAGCACTGACATATCCGCCAGGATGGTCGCCTCCCCATTAGCGGAAAGAGGCCACGCCAGGCTACTCGGAGCGCCACCGTTGCGCCTCCGCTGAGATCGCCGCGGATGCGAGGCACTCGTTGCACCCCCTCTTCCTCCGCCCGTTGCCACACATTCCGCCATTCCTTCGCCACCCATCTCCTCGAGGACGGGTACGACATCCGGACGGTTCAGGAACTCCTGGGCCACAGGGATGTGAGCACGACGATGATTTACACGCACGTCTTGAACCGAGGCGGGCAGGGGGTGGCCAGCCCCGCGGACCGCTTCTGACTGCGATTTGTTGGCTGGGATATACTTCGGGCTGATCGCCGGATCGCCTGCGGAAGTCGCAGCCTATCCCGCCAGGCGCTGAAAGGGGTCGAAAAGGGGTCGGGAGTCTTATTGTCCACAACTCATGTTCGGCCAAACTATCATCAGCCACGAAAGGACAACAGAGTCCAAATGCGTTCCGACAAGAACGGAGAGCGTGCCTCGCAAATCGACTCCCGACCCCGTTTCTCCCTTTCAAGTCTGTCGCGCGCGGAACTGCTGCGCGCCGGTTAGCGTGATCGTTAGGTTCGGCGGCGGAGGGCTTGCGGATGGGCGAAGCGCGAGGAGCGTTTGTCCTGGTGCATGGGGGTCAGGCTGGCGGGTGGGTGTGGGACGACGTGATCCCGCTTCTGGCCCTCCCCGCTATCGCCGTCGATCTGCCGGGACAAGGCTCCCGCCCCGGCGACCTCGCCACGCTCACCTTTGCCGAGTGCGTTCGCGGGATCATCGCGGAGTTGCCGGTGGCAGACCAGCTCATCCTGGTCGGTCATTCCCTCGGGGCAACAGTCGTCCTGCCGTTGGCTGATCGGCTCGCCGACCGGGTCGCCCACGTCGTTTGCTTGGCCCCCGCCCAGGAGAGTCGGTCGTCGACACGTTCCCGCTCGTGATGCGCTTGGCGAGTTGGCTCGTGTTGCGGTTTTCCGGCGCGGCGTTCTCGCCAGGGCGCCGCACGAGCGAGTGGACGCTGTTCAACGGCCTTGACCCCGCGCGGGCAGGCCGGGCTTGCGACCGGCTCACGAAGGAGTCGTCCGCTTTGGTCCAGGAGCCGGTCCGGTGGAGCGGGAAACCTCCGGCCCCATGTATATACGTCAAGTGCCTCCGAGACCGGGGTCCACTCTTGCCCCGCCACCAGGATCGGATGGCGGCCAAACTGGGTGCGGACGTGCAGGTGGTGGCACTCGATGCGTGTCACTACGCCATGCTCGACCGCCCGCGCGAGGTGGCGGCGGTGCTCAACGGGATCGCAGGGAGGGCAAAGTTGACCGATGCCGATCCAGGCGCCGCAGCAGACGGCGGGGCATGATTCGTTTCTGGGACTTCATGGTTCAGCGTGCCCCGCCGCTGCTGAGCGTTCTCGTTAGAAGGACAGGGGGCGAGAGGAAAGGGGTAGAACAGCTTGACGTCGATCGCGGGCGCAGGTCCAAGGCGCGAAGGAAGCGTGCGAGAGCATCGGGCTCGGCAGACCCCGCAACGCGAGCTAGTGGGGGTCCCAGCGGCCCGGGGCTGGACCGTCGGGACCGTCCCCGGGCGGTCGCGGCGGGCTCGCGCCGCGAGCCGTCAGTGCTGTCGCAAACGCGCCAAATCCTTCAATGGGAACGTGTTTCAGACAGACCGCGCGCATTGAAATTCCTCCGTTGGGGTGATGTCAAGCTGCCTGTGTAAATTGGCGAAGGGTGCGTTGGCGCCACTGTAAGTTAAACCGGTTAAAGATCGAGAAGATAATCCGCTCCACGCTCTGCACGTTCACAAAGCACACCATTGGGCGGGTGCGACGGCGGACTTCGACGAAGCAGCGCTCAATCACATTGGTGGTGCGCAGCTTCCGCCAGAGTGTCCGCGGACAGTGGAAGAACGCCAGCAACTCCGGCAGATCCCGGAGCAGCCGGGCGACCAGCTGCGGATACGCGTCCTGCCATCGGCGCGCGAAGGCCTGCGCCTGCGCCACCGCCTCCGAGCGACTCGCCGCCTGATAGATCGCCTGGGCATCCGCCTTCATCGCCGCGTGGTCCCGCCGCCGGGCCGCGCTGAGGAGATTCCGGAGCTTATGGACCCAGCAGCGCTGATGGGCCACGCGGGGATAGACCGTTTGCAACGCCGCCGCCAGGCCCGCACAGCCATCGGTCACGATGAGCTCAAGCTGGC
>CAYULI010000013.1:0-39096 GCA_964445795.1 uncultured Nitrospira sp.
TGTGCAGCTTGCATCGATCACCATGCTGCTCAAGCAATTTTGAGATAGGTTCATGATCACCACGCTTTCCCTGTCCGTCCCCCGATTCCTGCGGCAGGCCGCACGCATGCTCCTCCCGGTGGATTGCGCCGCGTGCGGCGCCGCGCTCACCGACGATCCGACTCCGCTCTTCTGCGCCGGGTGCTGGGGAGCGATCGCACCTCTCGCGCATGTCACGTGCGCCCGCTGTGATCGTCCCTTTGCCTCGTCCGCAGCGACCAGGCACAGTCCGACCCATGTATGTCACAGTTGCGACGAGCGTCCGCCTTCCTATACGAGAGCCTGGACGCTCTACCCCTATCTGCCTCCGTTGCAAGAGGCCATCTGTCTGTTCAAATTCCGTGGGAAAGTCGCGCTGGCGCCGGCGCTGGCGCAGCTCATGGTCGACCGACTCCCGTTGTTCGACTCCGTAGACCTTGTGATTCCCGTGCCGCTTCATCCGGAACGGCTGCGCGAGCGGGAATTTAATCAATCGCTGCTGCTGGCCGACCGGATCGCGCGCCGACTCGGGCTTCCACTGTCCTATGCAAACCTCGTCCGGATCGCGCCGGCCACGCCGCAAACGACGCTTTCGCGGAAAAGACGATTGAAGAACCTTCGCGGGGCGTTTGCGGTGCGCCGCCCCGATTCCATCGCGGGCAAACGCATCCTGCTCATCGACGATGTGTTCACCACCGGCGCCACGGTGAACGAGTGCGCCAAGACTCTGCGCAAAGCCGGAGCCGGCGACGTCTTCGCCCTGACCCTCGCGCGGACGGTGGACATCAACCTTGTCCCTGACCGGATCCTGGCCGGCCGTGCCCGTCGGCCGGTCGAACAGCCTGGAGGTTCATGAATGCCGATCTATGAATTTCTCTGCCAGGACTGTCGCAAGCGCAACTCGATCCTGGTGCTCAACCTGCGCAATCCCGCTCCAGCCTCGTGCCGGCATTGCGGAAGCATGAAACTGGAGCGCATCCTGTCCCGGTTCGCCGCACCCAAGTCGGAGGAGGCCCGACTCGAATCCCTGGCTGACCCAGACAATCTCGGTGGCATGGACGAGAACGATCCGCAGAGCGTCGCCCGGTTCATGAAGAAAATGGGCGAGGAGATGGGCGAAGACTTCGGCGACGAGATGGAACAGATGATGGAGGAGGCAGCAGACGGGGGGGAAACAACAGACGGTTCTGACAGTCTGTGACAGACATTGTCACATATTTTCACTTGACATCCGGCCTTCGATCCATAGAATACGCCCAGAGTAGGAGTCCTATGAGCCTTCTCACCGACGAACGCAGGTGGTCGGATGGGGACAGCCCCGAAGAGCGAACTCATGACGGTGACGGAGACCTGCCGCTACCTGAAGATCACTCCGCGCACGCTCTATCGCTATTTGCGGAATCGGCAGATTCCCGCCTTCAAGCTTGGAAAAGAATGGCGCTTCGTACGTTCGGATCTGGAACAGTGGATCCGAAACCGCACCAGAACCGCCGTGACCTCCTAAACTAGGACGTTGATCATCCATGTTCGCCGGTGAATACCTCTGCAAGGTCGACGAAAAGGGCCGATTTATCGTGCCCTCGCCGATCCGCGAGCAGATCGAAGCCGACGGGCAAGCCGTCGTGTTCCTCAAGGGACCGGAGCAGTCCCTCCTACTCTATTCGACAAAGGAATGGGACAAAGTTCTGGAGCGCACGAAGTCCTCGCTGGACGAGGACCAGAGCCGCCTCTTCATGCACTTTATCGTGTCCGAAGCCGGCACGTCCGAAATCGACAAGACTGGGCGGATCCTGATCCCCGGCCGATTGCGGAAGATGGTACCGGTCGACGACGATCAGGAGATCATCCTAGTGGGTCTTTACCACCGCATGGAACTCTGGAATCCCAGCGAGTGGCGCCGCTATCTCGCCCGCACGGAAGACCGCTACGAACAGAACATGGCCAAGATCCTGAATCTTTTGTAGCCCGCCTCCATGGCATCCAGCCGACGCCGTCCCAGTTCCCGTCCATCCAGGCTGCCTGTTCGGCTCACGTCGTACCGATCGTCAAACCCGCACGGTTCCTCATCGCCCCCCGCAAGGCCGTCCTTGCTTGATCGTTCGGCAATCCTGGCACAGATCAGGACATCGACAAAGAATGCTTCCTTCCGAGTTCCGCTGCCCGCTTCGCGGGTGACTCCCGAAAGCCTGTCGATCACGCTTCCCATTCCTCCGAGCGTCAATCACCAATATGCGACGGTGAATGGCCGCCGGATCTTGTCGTCCGCCGGACGCGCGTACAAGACGCAGGTGGGCCTGCAGGTCTGGGGTGCCGTGGCACAGTCGCCCGCACGGGCCGGCCTCCTGAACCGGCTCCGGTCTGGTCCGCTGGCTCTATCCATCCGGTTCTTCTTCACCTCGGCGCTCCGGCGGGATGTCGACGGTGGACTCAAGATCGCTCAGGACGCTCTGTGCGAAGGTCTCGGGCTCAACGATAACCGGATCGTGGAAACGCACCTCTACAAAGATCTCGACCGGTCGAACCCGCGCATCGAAGTCATCCTGGCTCCGGCCGCCCCTCCCGCCATGACCTCCTAACCTCGGTTCAGGGTTCGCTACAGTCCACGCCTTGTTTTGCCGATACGAGAGCGATGCCCGCTGTGGCCCGCCGTTGGCGGAGCCGTCGATCTATGTCAACCAAACGAGTCCCTGTCTACGAGCTGCAGATCGGCATGTACGTGGCCAGGCTGGACCTTTCATGGTTCCGCTCACCCTTTCTCCGCCATTCGTTTCTCATCGAGGATATCGCCCAAATATCGAGATTGATCCGTGCGGGCGTGAAGACGGTGGAAATAGACCTGGAAAGAGGAGCGGACGTTCCAGACGCGAGGCATTCGAAGCAGTCTCTGCAGAAGACCGCACAGACCTCATCAACGGCAACGCCGCTCGCCCTCCAGGCGCAGAAATCACTGGCCCGGCTGAACGAGGAATATGCCCAGGCCAAGCTGGCCAAGGAGCAGCTGGATCGGGCGGTACAATCCATCTTCGCCATTTTCTCGCAACATGGAACCATAGAGGCCAGACTGGCCGCAGAAGCCGTCCAGGAGATCACGATCGCCGCGCGGACGATCTCGAAGGCGGCCCTGTTCATGGCTTTGAGCCAGAACCGGGCCGGAGATTCCACCCTGAGCCGTCATGCCCTCGCGACCTGTACGCTTTCACTGGTGCTGGGCCAGACATTCCAATTCAATCCGTTGGAGCTGCAACAGCTCGGCACCGCCGCTCTGCTGCACGATCTTGGTCTGTTGCAGATTCCAAGCGCGGTCGTCAGGCGGTCCCGTACAACTTCTTCGCCGTTGTCATCTCTCGAGCAACGGCAATTTCAGGCCCATCCGCGGCTCAGCATCCTCGCGCTGGAACGACAGGGCGGATTCGACGCGTCGATTCTCCACTTCATCGCCGAACACCATGCGCTCCTCGACGGCAGCGGCTATCCCTCCGAGACCCGAGGCGAGTTCACATCGGACCGGACCCGCATCCTCATCATTGCAGACCGGTACGACGAATTCGTTACGGGATTCGGAGGGGCCTCGCCCCTGGGGCCGCATCAAGCGCTGCAACGCCTCTACCAGGAAGCGCGGGAGGGCAAACTCGACCACGACATCCTGACGCGGCTCATCAAGCTGGTGGGTATTTATCCTGTGCACAGCTACGTGCAGCTCAACACCAAAGAGATCGGGGTCGTCGCTTCTCTCAACCCTGCCACGCTCCATCAACCAGTTGTCGCGATCACTCACGATCCACAAGGGACGGGCTATCCAACTCCGCTGGTCGTCGATCTCGCTCTCCAGGAAGGCCGACAGCCTGAACGAGCCATCGAATCCGTGCTCGACCGGGTACCGACAACTATCACGTCAGATACCTCGCAGGCTGCTTGACAGCCAACACTTCGCTCTAACAGCCGGCTGTGTTGATAAAGAAAAGATGAGAATGAGCGGGAAATGCACCGCCGAAGGTTATTCGTACCGCAGGGCGTCGATGGGGTTGAGCCGAGCCGCCTTGTTCGCCGGGTAGAGTCCGAACAACAGGCCCACCGCCGCGGAAAACAGGAACGCCGCCGCCACCGTCTGCCCGGAGATGATCGTCGGCCAGCCCGCGATCACCGTCGTGATCCGCGCGCCCAGCATGCCGAACACAATCCCGACGCAGCCGCCCACCAGGCTCAGCGTCACCGCCTCGATGAGAAATTGCATCAGGATGTGCCGCCGCTTCGCCCCCACCGCCATCCGGACACCGATCTCCCTCGTCCGCTCCGTAACCGACACCAGCAGAATGTTCATGATGCCGATCCCAGCCCCGATCAGAGACACAGCGGCGATAGCTACCAACATCTTGACCAGATCCGCATCAGCCGAGTGACTGACACCGCTCATTTCGGCATCGGTCTTGATCGTAAAATCGTCGGCCTCTCCCGCCTCCAGTCCATGGCGTTCGCGCAGCACGGCACGAATTTGCTCGATCGCCGGATCCACTTCTTCCCGACTTTCCGTGGAGGCCAAAATCGCCTCGACCGAGTCAGCCAGAACCCGGCCTTTCACCTTCTGCAGAGTGGTGGAAAACGGCACGTACACCACATCGTCCAAATCGATTCCGAAGGAGTTCATGCCTTTGGGAGCCAGGACCCCGACAACTTCAAATTCCCACGCAGGAGTCATACAGGCGGATGGACCCGTTGATTTATCGCCTTCATAGACTCCCGCTCTTCTGACAGATTCATACGGCGCACGATCGTTCCCACCAGAGCAAGACCAGGGCGCAGCACCAACCCCGCAGGCAAGTGGATTGGAAAGGCCGGCCTGCGCGAACCAGTCCATGAACGGCGGCCGTGCAGACAGACCATTCTCCGCACAACCGACTCCTCTCTGGAAACGCCCGTCCATTGCGCCCACAATCCCTGCATGAGAGGTCGCGACCTTGGAAAGCCGTATACGGGCGGCCATCGGATTGGTCTCGGGACCGAAGAGCTGCTTGGCGACCGTCTGTCCTATGATCGCCACTGCATTGTAACGGGCGAGATCGTCTTCAAAGAATGGCCCGCCCTCGACAAACTTCCAGTTGCGGATGTCCAGACAAGACGGCGTAATCCCGACGACTCGGGTTGTCCAATTGTTATGTCCGTGGACGACGTGCACATCCTCCCCGGCCGTCCAGCACGTCAACTTCAACAAGGAGACGGCCTCTCTCAGGGCCATACCATCGGCGACCGTCAACGCTGGGGATCGTTCCCGCGGCTGCCGGACACCTTGAACAATCGGGGATCCAGGATTGATGAAAATGGCGTTCGTGCCGAGCGCAAGGATCTGCTCAATCACCACTATCTTGGCACCGTCCCCGAGTGCCATCGTCACAACCACGGCTGCAATTCCCACGCCAAAGCTGGCCATGGAAAGGAGCGACCGAACAGGAGCTCGCATCGTGGCGTCCGAACCTGCCCGAACGAAGTCCCTCAACGCGACCTTGACCAATCCTTTCCTCCCACTCAACTGAAGCTCTTGAGAATTAGCGACGAGGAGCGAATGATGTTGAACGGCCGATAACAGATTCCAACATTTCCTCCACATCCTCCTCATTCGTACCGCAGGGCGTCGATGGGGTTGAGCCGAGCTGCCTTGTTCGCCGGGTAGAGTCCGAACAACAGGCCCACCGCCGCGGAAAACAGGAACGCCGCCGCCACCGTCTGCCCGGAGATGATCGTCGGCCAGCCCGCGATCACCGTCGTGATCCGCGCGCCCAGCATGCCGAACACAATCCCGACGCAGCCGCCCACCAGGCTCAGCGTCACCGCCTCGATGAGAAATTGCATCAGGATGTGCCGCCGCTTCGCCCCCACCGCCATCCGGACACCGATCTCCCTCGTCCGCTCCGTAACCGACACCAGCAGAATGTTCATGATGCCGATGCCCCCGACCAGCAACGACACCGACGCGATCGCGAACAACATGATCGTCAGGGTCCGGTTGGTTCCTTCCTGCACCCGGCCGATGTCGACCTGCGTCCTGATCGTGAAGTCGTCGTCCTGGTCCGGCTGCAGACGGTGTCGGAGCCTCAACACCTCACGAATCTGTTCGACTGCGGGAGCGAGGTCCTCGACCCGTTCGGCCGACGCGAACACGGCCCCCACCGAGCCCAGGAACTGCGTGCCGAACACTTTCCGTTCAGCGGTGGTGAAGGGAATGAAGATGATATCGTCTTGGTCGGAGCCTTGCGCCGATTGTCCCTTGGGAGCGAGCACGCCGATTACCCGGAAGGGGACGTTCTTGATCCGGATCACGCCGCCGACCGGTTCCTCTCCCGGATCGAACAGATTGTCGACGACGGTCTGTCCCACCAGCGCGACGCGGGCGGCCACGTCCATGTCCAACTGGGTGAAGGGACCTCCGCTGGCGAACGACCAGTCGCGGATCGTCAGGTAGCTCGGAGAAATGCCGTTCACGGGCCCATTCCAATTCTTGTTGCCGTTGACGATCTGCATCACATCGCGCTTGGCCCAGGCGGTCTCCACCAATAACGGCACGCGCTTCTTCAAATCCAACGCATCTGCCACCGTCAGTGTCACGGCGCCTCCCTGCCCTCCGCGCACCCCGCTGGTCGTGGTCGCGCCCGGCAGGATGATGATGACGTTAGTCCCCATGCTGGCAACCCGCTGGGCCACCACCGCCTTCGCTCCTTCCCCGATGCTGACCATCGCAATCACGGCCCCGACCCCGATCACGATACCCAGCATGGTCAGTCCGGCCCTGAGCCGGTTGCGACTCAAAATCCGGACGGCGGTCAGCACGGTGAGCAGGATGAACGCCGGCATTAGGCCTCCGCTGCCGCAGAACGAGCCAGGTACGGCTTAGTTCTTCGATCGGTCAAGACCTGCCCGTCTTTGATGATGATTTCCCTGGACGCGTAGGCCGCAATATCCGGCTCGTGGGTTACGAGAATGACGGTGATGCCCTGCTCCTTGTTCAAACGGTCCAGGATCGTCATGATCTCCCGGCTCGACTCGGTGTCCAGATTGCCGGTCGGCTCGTCGGCCAGAAGAAGAGAGGGCGAGCCCACCAGCGCCCGTGCGATCGCCACACGCTGTTGCTGTCCTCCGGACAATTGTGTGGGATAGTGATGCTCGCGTCCTTGAAGGCCCACGCGGGCCAGCGCCGCCGCGGCCAGCGTCCGCTGTTCTCGAAGGGGCAGCCCTCGGTAGAAGAGAGGCAACTGCGCATTCTCCAATGCGCTGGTCCTGGGAATCAGGTTGAAACTCTGGAAGACGAAGCCGATCTGCTGATTTCTGATGTCGGCCAGTTGATCGGGACGCAAGCCCCCGACATCGATGCCGTTGAGCCAATAGCGACCTTTGGTCGGACAGTCCAAACAGCCGAGAATGTTCATGAGCGTCGACTTCCCAGACCCCGACGCACCCATAACCGCCACGAATTCGCCCCGCTCGATGGCCAAGTCCAGTCCGCGCAGCGCTTGAACTTCCACGTCTCCGACGCGATAAATCTTCCAGAGGCCTTCACATTGAATGAATGCGCCCATGCGCCCCAATCCGTTACGGCCGCGCCGCCGACCCCTGCGAACGGCTTTACAAGCCGCGGTCCCGCGACGAACGCCGTTGCCCGCCGCTGAATCCGGGCGGCAGATCGCTGCTCCGCCGCTCGCCGCGCGGGGTCTCGATACCCACAACGATTGTATCGCCCTCGGACAACTGGCCGGACACCACTTCCGTCGAGATTCCATCAGAGATGCCGGTATGAACGGTGACCGGCTCAAGCTCGCCCACCGCGCTCAATTTCCAGATTGTCCTCGTCGGGCCATCCGGCTCTCCGGTTGCGGCCGCCTGGCGTCCCCCGCCGCGCCCTTCCGCCTTCACCGATTTTACGTCGCGGCCGTGGAGTTCCGACCGTTCCCCCTGCGGCGGGGTGAACCGCAAGGCTGCGTTGGGCACTTTCAACACGTGGTCCTTCTGCGCCACCATGATCGAGACGTTAGCCGTCATCCCCGGCTTGAGCCGGAGATCCTGATTATCGACCGCGACGACCACGTTGTATGTAACAACGTTTTGCACGTTGATCGGAGCGAGCCTCACCTGCCGGATGGTGCCCGAGAATTGAACGCCGGGATACGCATCCACCGTGAAGACCGCTTCCTTGCCCTCGGTAATCCCGCCGATGTCCGACTCGCTGACGTTCGTATCGACTTGCATCTTAGTCAGGTCGAGCGCAATCAAGAAGAGGTTCGGCGTGGCGAAACTCGCCGCGACCGTCTGACCCACTTCGACGTTACGCGCGACCACGATGCCGTCGACGGGCGAGCGGATCACCGTGTATTTCAGGTCCAGCTCGGCAGCATTCAAGGCCGCCTCCGCCTGCTTAACCTGCGCCTCGGCCACTCTCACCTGGGCTTCCGCGCTCTCGTAGTTCGTCACGGCGACGTCCACGTCGTTCTGCGAGACGAACTGCTGCTTAGCCAACGACCGGACGCGGTCCAGCTCGCGTCTGCGCTGGGCGCGATCCACCTTGGCGCGGACCACGTTTGCGCGGCCCATTTCAAGATTGCTCGCGGCCTGATCACGCCGGGCTTTGAACGGTTCCGGGTCGATGATTGCGACAGTGTCGCCGGCTTTCACCCGCGAGTTGAAGTCGGCGTGCAGACTTTTGATCATGCCGGACACCTGCGTGCCAACCTGGACAGACACAACAGGATTGATCGTGCCGGTGGCGCTCACCACCGACACGATCGCGCCACGTTCGACGCTGGCCGTGCGGTATCGGACCGGGGCTTTGCGCTCCCCGGTGAAGAACACATAACCGCCAATGGCCAGCGCAATCGCCGCCACGCCGATGATCAACCCGACACGCCGCATTTCGCCATTGTACAGGAAGTTTCGGAACCACTTCCATGGCACGCCTACAGGCAGACACCACCGCGGAGGAGACGCTCCTGCACCTCCCGCCGCGGAAAACACGAAGGGCCGCTCTCCGTTTAAGGAGAGCGGCCCTTCACTGCACCAGATCCTGGTTGAAAAGGTCTACGGGCTGACAGAAATCCGGTCTTTGATCATGTCGAAGGTTTCTTTAGGTACCACGTTCTTCGCGACCAACTCGCCCTTCACCCGATAGGGCCGGTTACTCACGATCCGGTCGGCCTCTTCCTTCTTTAGCCCCAGGAAGAGCACCAGATCGCTCGCCGACGCCTTATTGATATTCATGGCTGCCGACGCGCCAACCGGAGCCGACGGCACCGGCACGGAAGGGGCGGCACTCGGTTTCGGCGTCAGGGAGGCGGATGGGGTCAGAGCCCCCGGGACCGCGTGCGATCGGTCTTTGAGTTCCTTCTGATACCGCGCAACCAGCGACTTGAGCGTCTCGTTGTGGCGCTTGAGGTCCTCGAACTCCTGGCGGACGTTGCGATTCTGCGCCGAGAGGGCTTTGACCTTCTCCTCTAGTTCCTTCGTCCTAGCCTCGATCGCACTGCGCTCCTTATCGCGGCCATGCTCGATGCGCTGCAGCTCATCACGGGCCGCCTGCGCCTCGTTGCCGAACTTCACGTTCAGCTCCTTCAGGGTCTTCACCTGTTGTTCCAAGGCGTTCTTCTGCTGACGGGTTCGTTCCAGTTCCATCTTGGCGTTCTCCGCCTCGGCCAGAGCTTCTTCGTACTTCTTGGTCGAGACACACCCAGTCGCCAGCATGGCGCCGACGACGATCAATGACAACCACTCCCGTCCCATACGATCCTCCCTCTTCGTCTCATCCCCCATGAACAAACCCGATGCGAGCCGCTGGCCGGCACAATGACCGAGTGCACACGGCGGCGACCTCACTCCGGTTCCTGGCGCTCTTTGAAATTGTGTGTATGCCATCACCCGATCTTTGTCAATACATTTGCGGTTGGGTCTCCATGGAGGTTTCTCTACAGTCACATCGGCGGCACCGATCGAGCCTCCGCTTGACGGATCGCAACATCTCTGTGATGATCGCGCTGGTCTTTCTCGTTCACGCAGCGATGAGGTACACCCGATGAATGAATGGGGCCCGGGGCTGGCGGTCATCCTCGGCATCGTCGAGGGATTCACCGAATATCTGCCAGTCTCGTCGACCGGCCATCTGATCCTGGCCGGCCACGCCCTCGGCTTCACGGGAGACATCGCGGCAAACGCCGAGATCGCCATTCAACTCGGCGCGATCCTGGCGGTGATCGTGTTCGAGCGGGAGAAGCTCGGACGACTGGTGTCGGGGGCCTGGCAGGAACAATCCGGACTCGGTTCGTTCCTGCGGGCCCAGCAACGTTCCACATGGTCCGCGCTCCTACAGGCGTCCATGAAGGCGCATCCCAATCTCTGGTTCTTGCTCGGCCTGGGGATCGCGTTCCTGCCGGCCGCCGTCGTCGGCCTCCTGGCGCACGGCTGGATCAAAGCTCATTTGTTTACACCCCAGACCGTCGCAGCGACCTCCATCCTTGGCGGCATCGTCATTCTCGTCGTCGAGGCAACGAAACGGACGAGCCGGGCGATGAGTTTGGATCACGTGTCGATCGTCGATGCGTTCTGGGTCGGCGTGGCCCAATGCGCCTCGCTGATTCCAGGCATGTCACGCTCCGGCTCCACCATCATCGGGGGACTGCTGGCAGGCCTTGACCGTAAGGTGGCGACGGAATACTCGTTCTTTCTCGCGCTGCCAACGATCGTCGCCGCCACCCTGTACGAAACCATGAAAGCCAGGGACACCTTCACCGATCAGGATTTCATCGCCTTGGGCATCGGCATGCTCGTCTCGTTCCTTGTGGCCTGGGCCGTCATCGCAGCCTTTCTGACATACGTGCAGCGCCACACGTTGCGTGTCTTCGCCTACTATCGTATCGTTCTCGGCATCGTCGTATTGCTGGTGTTTCGCTGAAAGGAGCGCCGTATCCATGCCTTCCGACACGATTCATGTCTACGACACCTGGGTGACCGGCAAGAGAGGCCCCATTCATTTCGATGTCGTGACGACGGATGAGACCACGGCGCTGAGGCTGGCCAAGGAGTATCTGGAGAGCCTCGGCGAGGGCGACGTGCCGGTGACCGTCAAGGAATGCCGGTTCTGCCACAGCGAGCCGCTGGTGATGTTCACGGCGGAGCAGCAGAAGCAGGTGCAAGAGAAGGGGGGATTTATCGTGCCGCTGTCGGGCTAAACCGTCGAGGCAGAGGAGTCCTCCGGTGCAGCGGGAGTCGGGTCTTTCTTTTCGAACGCAAAGTGGACAATGAGAAAAATGACCCCGACAGTGATCGCGGAATCCGCCACATTGAAGGCGGGCCAGTGGTAGGTATCGACATAGACGTCGAGAAAGTCGATCACCTCTCCGTACCGTAGCCGGTCGATGAGATTCCCGATCGCTCCTCCCAGAATCCCCGCCACGCTCAAACGTCCCACCCAATCCTGCTCGGGCATCCGGAACAGAATCGTGCCCAACAGACCCAACGCAAAGACCGACGTGAGCCCGAAGAAGACCATGCGGAACGCATTGCTGCTCCCGGCCAGCAGACCGAACGCCGCGCCGGGGTTGCGGATATACGTGAGGCTGAACACATTCGGGATGATCGGAATGGACTCGTGCAACCGCATGGTCTGCATGATATACAGTTTGGTGAGCTGATCGAGAACGATGACCAGCCCGGCGACGGACGCGAGAAGCACATTCCGAAATGCAGGCCTTGTCACCGGACCGCCTCCACACAGCGATCGCATAAGGTCGGATGGTCCGCGAACGTGCCCACCGCCGGCCGGTAGTTCCAGCAACGTTCGCACTTCTTTCCCTCCGCGGGAGAGATTCCAATAAGCAATTCCTTATCCGACGACAGGTGGGGGTCCGCCTTCAGCGAAACATGGGAAACGATGAAGAGACTCGGCAGCTCCCTTTCGTATCCCTTGAGCAGACTATAGAGACCGGGTGCACAATCAATCGCAACCTTGGCCTCGAGCGAGGAGCCAATGGTCTTCTTGCTGCGAGACACCTCCAGCGCTCCCTGTACGGCTTCTCTGACTCTCAAAAGTCGCTCCCATCGCTGCCTCAACAATGCGTCGTCCCAAGCCGGTTCAACCTTGGGAAATTCCGCCAGGTGAACGCTCTGCAAGCCCATCCCTCCAGGGATTTGAGCGGATAAGGTTCGCCAAATCTCGTCCGCCGTAAAGCTCAGAATCGGCGCCATCAGCTTGGTCATCGCGACCAGCACGTCGAAGAGCACGGTTTGCGAACCCCGGCGGAGAGGCGAATCGGCCCGAAAGGTGTACAGACGGTCTTTCAGAATGTCGAGATAGATGGCACTGAGATCGACCGAGCAGAAATTGTTGAGTGCATGGAAGATCGTGTGGAACTCAAACTCCTCATAGCCCTTGCGAACCCGCGGAATCAGTTCCCCCAGCCGGAGCAAAGCCCAGCGGTCCAGCTCAGGCAATCGCTCGTAGGGTACCCGATCGGTGGCAGGATCGAAGTCGTACAGGTTGCCCAGGAGAAATCGGCAGGTATTTCTGATCTTGCGATAGGCTTCGACCAGGTGATTCAAAATCTCCTGCGAGATACGGAGATCTTCCCGATAGTCCTGTGCGGCGACCCACAATCGGAGAATCTCGGCGCCAGACTGTCTGATCACGTCCTGCGGGGCGACGACGTTGCCGGCCGACTTGGACATCTTCTTCCCCTGTCCGTCGACGACGAACCCGTGCGTGAGGACCGCTTTATAAGGGGCGCGCCGATCGGTCGTCACGCCGGCCAGCAGGGCACTGTGAAACCACCCGCGGTGCTGATCGGATCCCTCCAGGTAAAGATCAGCCGGCCACCACTTACGTGGCTTCAGCACGGCCGCATAGCTCACCCCGGACTCGAACCAGACATCGAGGATATCCCGTTCCTTCTCGAACGAGGTCCCACCACATTGCGAACAGGCCGTTCCGTCCGGCAAGAGCTCCGCCGCCGATCGCTCGAACCACACATCGGCGCCCTTCGACTCCATGAGACCGGCGATGTGCTCGATGACGTGCGGATCAGCCAGCACCGTACGGCAACCGGAACAGGTAAACCCGGGGATCGGCACGCCCCAGACGCGCTGGCGCGAGAGGCACCAGTCGGGACGATTTTCGATCATGCCGGTGATCCGGTCGCGCCCGTAGGCTGGAATCCATCGTACCCGCTCGATCTCCGCCAGCGCCTCCTTGCGCAGCTCATTCCTCTCCATCGACACGAACCATTGTTCGGTCGCCCGGAAGATCACCGGGCTCTTGCAGCGCCAACAGTGCGGATAGGAATGGTTCAGCGATCCATGGCCGAGCAACCGTCCGTTCACCCGCAATCGCTCCACAATTTCCGGATTGGCTTTGAACACGTGCTGCCCGGCCAATTCCGGGACAGCGTCGGTGAAGCGGCCGCTGTCGTCCACCGGTGCGAGGATCTCCAGCTTTTCCCCGACAGAGGCCCGAGCGTTATGATCGAGGACCAGCATGTAGTCTTCCATCCCGTGACCCGGGGCGATGTGCACACAGCCGGTCCCCTGCTCGATGGTGACGAAATCGCCAAGCAGCACGGGCGACAGGCCGGCCGTAAGCGGACGTTGCGTTTCCAGCCCCTCGAAGCCCGCCGACCCTTTTTTCACGGCCAGCACCGACACATCGTCCAACTTGCAGGCCTTGGCGACGCTGTCGAGCAGTTTATGGGCAACGATCAGCACATCCTGACCGGACAGCGCGAAGGCATAGTCGATGTCCGGATGGAGACAAACCGCCTGGTTAGCCGGCAGGGTCCAGGGTGTGGTAGTCCAGATCACCACGGACACCGCCTTGACCGATGCCGGAATCTGCACATCGGGGAACTTCGCGGCGATCACGCCCGGCGCCCCGGCAATGGCAAATTTTACGTAGACCGAGGGCGAGGTATGATCGTCGTACTCGACTTCGGCTTCCGCCAGCGCCGTCTGATCTTGCGTGCACCATAAGACCGGCTTGAGGCCCTTGTAGACCCCTCCTCGCTCCACAAACTTGCCGAACTCTCGAATGATGGCGGCCTCGTAGGCCGGCGTCATGGTCAGATAGGGTTGCTGCCAATCACCCAACACGCCGAGTCGCTGAAACTCCCCGCGCTGGATGCCGACGTACTTGTCGGCATAGTCGCGGCAGAGCCTACGGATCGCCGAGGCATCCAGGTCTTTCTTCTTATCGCCTAGTTCTTTCATCACCTGGTGCTCGATCGGGAGACCATGACAATCCCACCCGGGCACGTAGGGCGCGTGGAACCCCGCCATCGTCTTGGACTTCACGACGATGTCTTTAAGGATTTTGTTCAGCGCGTGGCCGATGTGAATCCGGCCGTTGGCGTAGGGAGGACCGTCGTGGAGCACATAGCGGGGCCGCTCCTTGCCAGCCTCCTGGATCCGCTCGTACAACTTCTGCTGCTCCCACCAGGCGAGCATCTCCGGTTCCCGCTGCGGCAGGTTCGCCTTCATCGGGAAATCCGTCTTCGGCAAATTCAGCGTGGGTTTATAGTCCATGGGGTAGTACTGCCCTCACGTGCGACGGAATTAACGGGTGAATATACCGGAATGGCGGGGGGAAGGACTAGCCTTAACTGACGGCCATCATACGGTCCAGGGCCACCTTCGCCCATGTTTTTTCGTCCGGAGGCACGACAATGTGGTTCACGACGTGGCCCTCTGCAAGGTTTTCCATGGCCCAGCAGAGATGCGGGGCGTCGATGCGGAACATGGTGGCGCACTGGCAGATGGTGGACGAGAGGAAGAACACTTTCTTGTCCGTCAGCTCGCGCTTTAGGCGATTGACCAGATTCAGTTCGGTGCCCACCGCCCAGATCGTGCCCGGAGGCGCAGCGGTGACCGTCCGGATGATGTACTCGGTGGAGCCGACCAGATCTGCCTTGTTCACCACGTCCTCATGGCACTCGGGATGCACGATGACCGTGCCGTCCGGATACTGCTTGCGGAAATGAGCGACATGCGCCGGCTGAAACATCTGGTGCACGCTGCAATGCCCTTTCCACAGGATCAACTTGGCGCGCGCGATGGCGTCTCTGGTGTTGCCCCCGTTGGGTTGATATGGGTCCCAGACGATCATCAGCTCGCGCGGGATTCCCATCCTGTTGGCCGTGTTGCGGCCGAGATGTTCGTCCGGAAAGAACAGGACTTTCTCGCGCCGCCCCCAGGACCATTCGAGGACGGCCTTGGCGTTGGACGAGGTACAGGTGATACCGCCGTGCTCACCGCAAAAGGCCTTCAGAACAGCCGCAGAGTTTACATAGACCACCGGCATAACCGCTGCTTCGACTGGAATCACGCGCCCTAACGCCTCCCAACACTGATCGACCTGCTCGATCGCCGCCATGTCCGCCATGGAACAGCCGGCGGCCATGTCGGGCAGGATCACCGTCTGATTGGACCGGCTGAGGATGTCCGCCGTCTCCGCCATGAAGTGGACACCGCAAAACACGACATAGGGACGATCCGACCGCTCGGCGGCAATCTTGGCGAGCAGCAGTGAGTCGCCTCGGAAATCAGCGTGCTGGATGACTTCATCCCGCTGGTAATTGTGGCCCAGGACCATCACTTGCTCGCCAAGGACCTGTTTCGCGGCGGCGGTCCGGCGGCACAGTTCAGCCGCAGAGAGCGTCTGATAGTCCGTGATCGGTCTTGGCGGCGTTGCGACGGTTTTCATCGGTCCCTCAGAGGCAATGAAGGGGTTCATTCTACGACGGGGACCGCGCACAATCAACGAAGGAGACCGTGGCAAGAAGTCCCAGAGACAGAATAGCCAAATGGGTTGTCGTCCGGTAGGCCTAATAGCCGATTGACTTCGCTCCATGATGAAGCATACGATCGTGTCTATAGCTAGGGGAGCCCTAAGGCTGAGAGTCCGAACGATCGGACAACCCTCACAACCTGACCTGGGTAATACCAGCGTAGGGAAGCCGAGCACAGCGGTCATTGTGAGCAATCAGCCGCATCCTCCCTTCGGTGGTGCGGCTTTTTTATTGCACCGGAACGCAACATCCGAGCGAAAGGACCCACGCATGGTCGACCATACACGGACAAACGGATTGACCAATCGGAACGGACACAGCGTCCCGATCTCCTTGCTTTCGACGACGCCCTTTCCGGCGTCCCGCAAGGTGTATGTTGAAGGCACGCGCCCCGGGGTGCGGGTGCCGATGCGCGAGATCAGTCTGACGCCGACGCGATCGACCAATGGCGCCGGGCTGATCCCCAATCCTCCCATTACCGTCTATGATACGTCAGGCCCTTATACGGACCCCGCCGTGACGATCGACCTGCGGGCCGGCCTCCCTCCGTTGCGGCGCCAATGGGTGCTCGACCGGCAGGATGTCGAGGAACTCCCTATGGTCACATCTGCCTACGGCCGCTTGCGTGCGAACGACCCCAAACTGGCCGAACTCCGGTTTCAACACATCCGCAAACCTCTGCGGGCCAAGCCAGGCATGAACGTCACGCAATTGCACTATGCGCGAAAGGGCATCATCACGCCGGAGATGGAATACATCGCGATCCGCGAGAATCAATCGCGCGAGGTCGCCCGCGAACTGGCTGCGCGCAACGGCCACGGCGGCGGCGTGGCGCAACATCCGGGATTCGCATGGGGCGCCAGTATTCCACCGATCATCACCCCCGAGTTCGTCCGCGACGAGGTCGCCCGCGGACGCGCGATCATTCCCTCGAACATCAACCATCCGGAGAGCGAGCCGATGATCATCGGTCGCAACTTCCTGGTGAAGATCAACGCCAACATCGGCAACTCGGCCGTCGCCTCTTCGATCGAGGAGGAAGTCGAGAAGATGATCTGGGCCATCCGTTGGGGTTCCGACACCGTGATGGACCTGTCGACCGGCAAGAACATCCATGAGACCCGCGAATGGATCATCCGCAACGCGCCGGTGCCCATCGGCACCGTGCCGATCTACCAGGCGCTCGAAAAAGTCGGTGGCAAGGCCGAAGACCTGACCTGGGAGATCTACCGAGACACGCTGATCGAACAGGCCGAACAGGGCGTAGACTACTTCACTATCCACGCCGGCGTGCGGCTGGCCTATATTCCTCTAACCGCTAACCGGATGACCGGCATCGTCTCACGCGGGGGCTCGATCCACGCGAAGTGGTGCCTGGCTCACCACCAGGAAAACTTCGCTTATACACACTTCGAGGAAATCTGCGAAATCATGAAGGCCTACGACGTGGCCTTCAGCCTGGGCGACGGCCTCCGGCCCGGCTCTATTGCCGATGCGAACGACGCGGCACAATTCGCCGAACTCGAGACGCTCGGCGAACTAACCCAGATCGCCTGGAAACACGACGTGCAGGTCATGATCGAGGGCCCCGGCCACGTTCCGATGCATCTGATCCAGGCCAACATGGAGAAGCAGCTCAAGGCCTGCCATGAAGCGCCGTTCTATACGCTCGGACCGCTAACGACCGACATCGCGCCGGGCTACGACCACATCACCTCCGGTATCGGCGCCGCAATGATCGGCTGGTACGGCTGCGCCATGCTCTGCTACGTGACGCCGAAGGAGCATTTGGGCCTGCCGGACCGCGACGACGTGAAAGCCGGCGTCATCGCATACAAGATCGCCGCACACGCGGCCGACCTGGCGAAGGGCCATCCCGGCGCCCAGATCCGGGATAACGCCCTGTCGAAGGCCCGCTTCGAGTTCCGCTGGGAGGATCAGTTCAACCTTTCGTTGGACCCCGACACGGCCAGGCAGTTCCATGACGCGACGTTGCCGGACAATGCGGCAAAGGTTTCGCACTTCTGCAGCATGTGCGGCCCGCATTTCTGTTCGATGAAGATCACGCAGGATGTGCGGGACTACGCCGCTCAAAAACGGATCGACGAACAGCAGGCCCTCGAAGTGGGGATGAAAGAGAAGGCGGAAGAGTTCCTCAAGGGAGGAGCGGAAATTTATCGCTGAGCCAGCAGCAGATACGGAACAACGAATGGCTCGGCACTACTCGCTATTGGCTCCCAGCTATTGGCTGTGAAGGAATTGCCATGAAGAAGCCTAACCCAGCTCCTTTGCGGGAAAGAGACATCACCCGGCACATTGCACGGGAGTACTATAAAGAATTCGACCAGCTCATCGAGAGCGACGTCATCATCGTCGGCGCGGGGCCATCCGGATTGATCTGCGCCCACGACTTGGCCAAGATGGGGTTCCGCACCCTGGTCGTCGAGCAAAGTCTCGCCTTGGGCGGCGGGTTCTGGCACGGCGGCTATCTCATGAACAAGGCGACCATCTGCGAACCGGCCAACGAGATTCTCGAAGAGTTCGGCGTGCCGTGCAAAAAGATCAAGGACTGCGCCGGCATGTACATGGTCGATCCCCCGCACGCCACCGGCGCGCTGGTGGCCGCCGCCTACCGGGCCGGTGCCAAGGTCTTGAACCTGACACGCGTCGTGGACTTGATTCTTCGCCAGAACGGGTTACTAGAAGGCGTCGTCGTGAACAACACGACGGCGGAGATGGCCGGCCATGACGTCATTCACGTGGACCCGATCGCCCTGGAGAGCAAGGTCGTCGTCGATGCCACGGGGCACGACGCGGTGGTCGTCGAGCTGCTGCACAAGCGGAATCTCTACACGACGGTGCCCGGCAACGGCGCCATGTGGGTATCGCGATCGGAGGAAGAAGTCATGGACCGGACGGGTGAAGTCTACCCGAACTGTTTTGTCATCGGCCTGGCCGTCGCCGCCGTGTACGGCACCCCGCGTATGGGGCCGGCCTTCGGGTCGATGCTGCTCTCCGGCCGGTATGGGGCGGAGTTGATCAAGAAGAAGTTGAAGCAGGAGTAACGGCGCGCGTCAACCGGCAGGAGAAGCTGCGAGACGCGAATGACGATCGACGGTCACCGATCATGGACGTCCAAGACTTTCTAGTCCAAGGCGAAGGTCGCGAGGAAGACAAGCGTGAAGCGTGGTCCTTGTTCCAGCAGGCCTACGAGCACCAGATGAAGGGCGAGTTGGAGCAGGCGGTCAATCTTTACAAGAAGTCGCTTGAGGCGCATCCGACCGCGGAAGCCCATACCTTTCTGGGATGGACCTATAGTTTCATGGGGCGGATCGACGAGGCGATCGAAGAATGCCACAAGGCGATCCTGCAGGATCCCGACTTCGGAAACCCCTACAACGATATCGGCGCCTACTTGATCGAGAAGGGCGAATTCGACGAAGCGATTCCCTGGTTCCAGAAGGCGATGCAGGCCCGCCGCTACGAAAGCCCCGCCTTTCCTCATTTGAACCTCGGTCGCGTCTACGAACGAAAAGGCATGTGGACCGAAGCGATTGAGTGCTACAAGAAGGCCCTCTCGCTCAATCCGGACTATGCGCTCGCAATGAAGTCTTTGGGGCGGCTTATCAGTTCGTTGAACTGAAACCGGTCTGCCCGGTCTATCAGCGTCGGTATGATGAGCGGCACGCAAGCAATCTTCACAGGAGCCTCCCGGACGAGACAATCCAAATGAACCAGAAGACCATTCTTGTTGCGATCAACGATATCTTCTTTTACACCAAACTCCGAGACGCGTTGAAACCACACGGCTATGCCTTGGAACGAGCGCGGGCCCAGGCGGAGGTGCGCGAAAAGGCCGCCGCGCTTCGACCGGCAGCGGTGGTGCTGAACATGAACGATCCGACGATCGACGGGCTGCAGGCGCTGGAAACCCTTCGAGCCGATTCGAAGTCGAAGACCGTTCCCGTGCTGGCCTTCGCGAACCACGAAGAGGTCGACACATGGAACCGGGCGAAGGCCCTCGGGGTCACGAAGATCGTCTCGCGCAACGACTTCTCGTCACGCACACGAGAATTGGTTGAGGAAGTGATCGGCCAACAGGTAACAGCGAGCAGTGAGCAGCTCGGAGAACCTCGCTGTTAGCGTACGGGCCGCCAGCTTGTCTTGTGACATGAAACAATCCCGCCTGCACGCCCAACATGCCCAACTCGGCGCGTCGTTTGAAGAGGTGACGGGCTGGGAGATGCCGGTACACTACGGCGACATGGCCGCGGAGCACCGCGCCGTGCGTGAGGCCGTCGGCCTCGCCGACCTCTCCCATCGCGGCAAAATCCGCGTCACCGGCGACGACCGAGTGAAATGGCTGCAGAGCGTCATCAGCAACGACATCCTGCCGCTCCAACCGGGGCAAGGCCGCTATTCGAGCCTACTGACCCACAAGGGCAAGATGCTCACCTATTTTCGCCTGTACATACAGGCCGACGCGGTCATGGTGGAAGATGTCGGGGAGATCGGCGACACAACGTTTCAGGCTTTGCGCAAATTCCTGCTCTATGGCACCAACGCCAAGATGGAGAACTGCAGGGAGAGCTGGGGACTACTCCTGGTCAGCGGGCCCAAGGCTCCGGCGGTGGTCCGCTCCGCCTTTGGCGTCGATGTCGCCGACCTCACGCCCGTGAATTTTGTCACCGCTCAGATCGGCGGACAGACCGCCCTCGTGATGCGCACAGAGGAAACCGGGGAAATCGACCTCGAAGTGATGCTTCCGGCGGACGGCCTCCCCGCCGCGTGGGGCTCGTTGCTGGAGGCCGGTACCTCGCTCGGCATCAAGGCCATCGGGAGTCAGGCGCGCGAAGCCCTGCGGATCGAAGCGGGCCTCCCGAAAGCCGGCACGGAGTTGAACGAAGAAATCGTCCCCCCGGAAGCCAACCTGGAAGAGAAAGCCTTCAGCCTGACCAAGGGCTGTTACCCGGGCCAGGAAGTCGTGGCGCGGATGGACACCTACGGGAATGTCCGCCGCCGTCTCGTCGGCCTATCTCTCAAAGATTCGGTCATCCCCCCGACGGGCGCCAGACTCTTCAGCGGCGACCGCGAGGTCGGCTGGGTCAGTAGCGCCGTATACTCCCCGCAGCTCAAGACTCCCATCGCCCTCGCCTTCCCGCTCCGCGACTTCGGCAAGCCCGGCACCATGCTCACCGTGGAATTCGAAGGGCAACGACACGAAGCCGCCGTCACGAGCCTGCCCTTCTACAAGAAGGGGTAGCGCAGTCACCCGCACTGCGATACATCTCTCGATCTCTTCGGATCCGGACGCATTGGACTCGCGAGAGAGGGTGCTAGAGGGAACTTGAGCAAGCTGATCCTTCGTTCAGGACCAGGATCACGCTGACGCCCGATGGCCTCTCCTCTTGTCCCATCGAGCGCTCGTCTCGATTCGCAAATGACATCGGTGCCTCGATTATCGCCGACGGACATACTCCCCGGTCAGTCGGTATGCCTTGTGCAGATACTGCAGTACCATCCGCTGACTATTGAAGAACCCACCATTGACGGCAATCGCATATCGCATGATCCGAAGAAATCGATCCCGCTCGTGATAAAAGGTGGGAATGATCTTCGTTTCGAGTTTGCGACAGAGTTCCGCGGCATGCCGGTCATCGATATCGCGTTTGACGTCTGGATCGCCATCCACAACGTCGCCGATCGACCAGCCCGTCACGTCTTCGAGATGTCCTTCGATCCACCACCCGTCCAGCACACTTAAACTCGGCACACCATTGACGGCCGCCTTCATCCCGCTCGTACCCGACGCCTCCATCGGAGGGAGGGGCGTATTGAGCCATACATCGCAACCGGCGCACATCAACCGCGCAAGCGCCATATCATAATTAGGCAAATAGACCACCGGGACCCTACCGCGCAACGCACTGCTGATCTCATGAATCCGGCGGATCATCGCCTTGCCCTCGAAATCTCTCGGATGGGCTTTCCCGCCGAAGATGATCTGAACGGGTCCCGCCCGCTCCACGATGCGAATCAGCCGTTCGAGATCACGAAAGATCAAGGTGCATCGCTTATAGGCTGTCGCCCGCCTGGCGCATCCGATCGTCAACACATCACGGTCGAATCCGCCGTTGGCTTCTCGGTTCACATAGTCGATCAGGTCCCGCTTCGCGGCGGTATGGGCATCCCATATCTCAGCGGTGGGAATTCCGATCGCGCACCGCAGAGAGAGCTGATCGCGGCGCCAATCCGGCAGCCGACGGTCGAAGAGAGCCTGAAAAGACGGAGCCGCCCATGTGACGGCATGGACGCCGTTGGTAATTGAATGAATGGGATAGCCCGGGAACAAACTGGTGGAGACCTCGCCGTGTTTCATCGCCACGCCGTTGATGAACCGAGAGCCGCGCAGGGCCAATTGCGTCATGTTCAACGTGGGGGTCTGGTGACAGGCATCGAGCCACAAACAACGCCGCTCGCCGAGCACGCGGCGCGCGAGATCCGAATCAAATTGATCATGACCGGCGGGCACCGGCGTATGGGTGGTGAAAACGCACTGTTCGCGGACGGCCTCGATCAAGTCGCGGGGAACCGTCTGCTCGGACGCGCGACAGGTCAGCTTTTCTTCCAAGATGGCCAGCACGAGCAAGGCCGCGTGGCCCTCGTTGAGATGAAAGCGCCGGATGTGGTGATATCCGATCGCCTTCAGCAGTCGGTATCCCCCGAATCCCAATACCACCTCCTGACAGAGTCGGTACCGATCATCGCCGCCATACAGCGAATCGGTCAGGGTCCGATCCCACGGGTCGTTCTCAGGGAGATCGGTATCGAGTAGATAGACCGGCACGATCCCGCCAGTTTCGCCGCGCACCGGAATCTGCCAGGCCCCGACATGGACCGTGCGATTTTCGATCTCGATCGTCACGCGCTGAGGAATCGGGCGGCAGAAGTCGTCGATCGGCCATGCCACTGGCTCCTCGCGCTGGGAACCGTGCTCATCCAGCCGCTGATAAAAGTAGCCCCGGCGGTGCAGCAACGTCACAGCCACCATGGGAATGTCCAGATCGGCAGCGGATCGGATCGTATCGCCCGCCAGCATCCCTAATCCGCCCGCATAGGTGGGCATTCCCGCAGCAATCCCGATCTCCATTGAAAAATAGGCGACTAAGGGTTGCTCGCTTCCCGCCTGATGAGCCACCGATCCATCCATCACGACAAGCTCCTTTTCTCCCGCTCCATTGCTCGCTCTATGGCGGTTGTTCACTCCTCGATGTACAGGGGGGCGCAATGCTCCACCTCGCGACGGATTCTTCTACTCGAGTTGTGTACGGAACCGCCGCATGCCCAGCCCCAAAAAGGCACTGCCCAAGAAGCCTATGGCTAGCACAGAATCCTGCGGCACTTCTAGGCCCACGCCCTTGAGCAAAATGCCATAAGTGACCTCAACATATTTCGGAGAGGCGAGAGCGCTAGAAGAGACCTGGCCCAAGGGGGGCGTCGTTTCGAACGGCGTCGCTCTATGGGAACCGCTATCGACACGTGCAGGAGACCAAGGGAAACTCCGTCCCCCGGTCGAGCAGCGCACACGCTGAGAATTGAGGAGCATGACGATAAGATCCGCCACGCTTGGTAAGGCCACTTCGGACGCTGCGGGCCGACGGCCTTTCGCCAAAGACAGCTCGTGGAAATGTTTGACCAGCAACTCGTTGGGCTTGCCTTCGTGGAAGGCAATGTCGTTCTTCTCCCACCGGTGGTGCCAAAAACTTGCGTTCATTACATATTCCATTTGCACATTCGCCCAGGTCCTCATTTGAAATAGGAGGGAGCCAGCAACGGCGGGCAGCGGAAGGCGTGGCACCGCACCCGATGCCGGATGTTCACCCCCAGGATGGAATGGCTCGATTGAGCACTCAGCGCTCCGGATTCCGAGCGGCCGAAACGGCCTTCGCGAAGGCGAGCACGCTCGCCCGCTCCTCATCGTCCAGAGCCAGCAACAGGTGGGCTTCTTCGCCGTGCATGAGGCGTAAGCTCAAGAACGGCTCTTCTCGGCGCTTTTCCTTGTTGTCCCACATCGCGTCGATCACCTGCACCTTGTCCAACTGGCCGACCGACACCACATCGTATCGGAAATAGGAATCGCCGATGACGATATCGAACACGACGTTCCCCGCCGTGAGTAGCACCAGGTTTAACCGCCCCTGATCCTCATAGCCCTCCGGCAAGAACCGGTTGACATGACAGAGCGCGACCTTGCGGTCGCCAAGCGCCGCGCGGATCTTCTCCTTCAACGCCGGATAATCGATCTGCAGCGCCCTCTCATCCGGCCCCGTAGCGGCCAGCGCCGCCGCTTCCGCTTTCGCAAAAATTTCGTCCGCCGACATCAACCCTGGCATGATTCACACTCCTTGCTCTTGGTGGCATGATTGCTTATGACGTCACGTGGATCGTCCGCCTGGCCCGAAGCGCTCTAACCACCCCGATCATGGCGATTCCGGCCCAGGAGAATTCCAGCAGAATGAAGCCGGCCTGGCGATCGGCGATGGCCACGATGCCCAGCAGCAACGACCCGATGATGTTCAACGCCAGGTACCCCGTGTCGAGCTCGCGCCAGACCCCGCTTTGTAGTAAACCATAGGCGCCCAGTACCATCAGGGCCCCGGTCACCGACATGACCTGCATCATCATGAGTAGGCCACCACTCCTAGGGGCATGCGATCAGCCGTCAGGCATCGGCCACACGATGACGACGGGGACATGACGCAAGACATGAGAGAACTCTCTCCGATCGCGCCTCGCTTTATCTCGTGCCCCGCGCCAGTACCTGGCGTGACGTACCGTAACCGGCTGCCGGCTAAGATTGCAAGGGCCGGTTGGGGCACGGCCGCGGCTACCGGGCCGTGATACGGTGAGAGAATCGCGTCCGGCCCTCCCCGTCGATCACGGCAAGATCGAACAATGTCTTCGTAACCCTGGCAAGGCCGAAGTTGTAGTATCCCGCTTCGTTGATCAGCCGGCGAGGATGCAACGTCTCGCTCGCCGCCGTAAGCCGGCCCGGTCGAGCCGAGAGAGGCCCGGCGACGAATTCGTGAAAGTCGACGACGCCGTCCCCATCGGGATCGTAGGCGTTGGCCTGTACCCAGTGAACGTCGCCAGCGATGAATACGACATTGTTCAGTTTCTTTGCAAGAATCGCGTCGACGATCACCTGTCGCTCGCGCTCGAATCCGGTACCGTCGGGACCGCCGGCCCATCCGTCGTAACCTGGTGCGCTCGCACCGCCGCCTTTGGGAACGGAGAGCGGCACCGTTGTGGCCACGACCTTCCACGTCGCCGACGACTGTACCAGTCCGTCAAGCAACCATTTCAATTGAGCCGCACCCAGCATCGTCTTGGCCGGGCCGTCAGGATCGGCATTGCGGCTGCGGTATTGCCTCGTGTCCAAAATGAACAATTCCAGATCGGACCCGTAGCGAACGGACCGGTACATCCGGTGCGGATCGTCCGGCGGTGAGGCGATCGGCCAATATTCCCGCAAGGCCTGCCGGCCGGCCGGCATCCGGTCGTCGAACGGCCCGGCGAAGTTGTTGCGCACTTCATGATCGTCCCAGATTACATAGACCGGCACCGTTTCAAGAAACTGACGAAGGGCTTCGGCGCCGCGTTGATACCGGTGCCGCGCGCGATACTCGGCGAACGTCGCCGCCTTAAACTCCGCGCCCGGTTCGTTGGGCGGAGACGGACAGACATCATCGGCATAGATCGTATCGCCCAGGAATAGGAAGAAATCGAGCGGCTGCGCGCGAAGGACATCAAAAATGGGATACCCGCGGGGACCCTGCCGGCAGCGTTCCTGCCCGCCGAGATCGCCACTCCAGGCGAACGTGACAGGAACCGAACTCTTTGCATCGGGCAGCGTGGTGAATTCTCCCCGTGCGGCAAGGCGGGCTTCGATATGGTTCCTGGCATCGGTCGCGCGCCCGACCAACACGTGATAGCGGTAGCGCGTGCCCGGCACCGCTCCCTCCAAAGGAATCGTCAGGGTGAAATCCGTCTCGGCCGTCGTCTGAAGGCGCGCCGTCCTGGCGACCGGGGCGACCGCCGTCGCCACCTTTGACGTCACCTCCCACACCGACGGCGGTGCCCATTCCACCTGAACCATGGCCGGCCCCTCCGTACGCAGCCACAGCAGCGCCCCGTGAGCGGTCACATCGCCAACGGCAACGCCTTGAGGCAGAAGATCCGCGGCCAGGACCACCGGTTCTCGGAATGGACTATCGGGTGGAAGTCCTTCGCGCGAAGCCGCGGTGCAGCCGATTGATATCAGTGACAAGACAAGTGAACTCGCAAGCACGCACAGAGATCGCATGGGGCAGTCCTTATCCTAATAGAGAGAAGCGGGTCAAGTTGAGATAACGGGAGGCAATAGGCGATGCCGGTCACGCCGGTTGAAAATCTCCCGAACGATCCGGCATACTGACACCCGTTAGACGAGGCAGACCGTGCACGACACACGCTGTTGCGTTGCCAATTGCCAAAGTCGTCCGTACGCCCCCGCAGGCACGCAGTCCATTTGCAAGGATCATTTTTTGAGCTTCCTCACGTGGCGCCGCCGCAAAGGCCCACAGATGTTTCTGAAGTACGCGGCGATGACCATGGAAGAACGCGACACCGTTTGCGCCGAATGGCAGAAAACCCTCCGCCCCGAAGAAGTGCCGTCTGCTTCCGTCACGAACGTCTGAGTAAGAGCGGGAGCACCGCTCCGTCTCGTCCTCCTCCCCTTCGAGCAGGGCGGCTTGATGAGTTCCCGGCGCGGGTCCAACGAGGGCCTTCCGAGGCCGCGCGTTGGGCGGGCGCTTTTTCTTACCAATCTGCTTAACACGATGGCATCAATCTTCAGTCCTCGCCCGATTACTCCCGGCCAACCCAATACATAGGACGGCGGTGCAGGTTCATGACCGCAAGCACCCGCACGCTGTCCGGTTTAACGGAATAGAGAAGTGCGTAGGGAAATCTGGGAACTAGTCGACGACGGATGGTCTCGGTGATCAGCGGACCGGCCTCAGGGAAATTGACGATGGCTTGAGTACAACGCTCGACCTCGTCAAGAAACGCCGCTCCGAGCCCTGGACTTTCTGACTCGTAATACTGTGTGGCTTCGTTCAACTCACGGCGGGCTAATCGATGATAGGAGACTCGCTCCATTCACTTCAGCTTGGCCCGTGCTTCACGAAACACGTCCCTCGCGGAAGCGCTGGAGTCCAAATGGGCGTCCATATCCGCATCTCTGCGCTGAGCCTCCTCAGCCCAGAGCCCGGCATTTTCCTCTTCGGAAAGATTTTCCAAACTCTCTAAGAGCTTCCTCGCTAAACGCGCTCGGGCTTTTAGGTCGAGCTTCAATGCCTCGGCTTCAAGTTTCTTGATACTCATGAGCGCATTCTACACCAAACAGGAATCTTGGACCAGCCGATACGAGCCGGTCTCCACAAATAATCCCGCCCCTCTTTCCCCTCAGCGGCAACCCCTTCGCCGCCGAATGGCAGAAAACCGTCCGCCCCGAAGAAGTGCCGTCTGCTTCCGTCACGAACGTCTGAGTAGGACATGCGCGCGCAGCGAACAAAGAAGACGGCCGATCGCCCACGCCCTTCTCCTAGCCCATCACCGCACTGCCGTGATGATGAATCATCAGCCACTCGTCGCCGATGCGCTCGAAGAGGTTCGTCGCGAGGACTTTCGCCTGCTGGGGCTCTTCGGATTGCTGGCTCGTGATGTTCTCCACGCAGATCACCCAGGCCAGATCGCCCGCCACCTGCACCATCACTTCGGTCAATTCAAACTTCATGGAAAAGGTATTGTTGAAGATCAGCACCCAGGAGTCGCGTACGGCCGGCCAGCCGGAGCGAAGCGACCAGCCGGGATGGACGCAGGTGACATATTCCTGATGCGTCCAGACCTCGTCCATCTTGGCGATATCGAGGCTTTCGAAGGCCTCGTAGAACCGCTGGTTCGCCTTGGTGACTTCCTCGATCCGCTGTTCCAGCATGCGCCTCTGGTCAGAAAAAGAGCCATATCATACTGCAAACGCGGAGAAGAGGGCGAGGGGAAACAGGGGATAGCCGGGTTGAGTCTTCCCTGCGGGTAATGACCGAGCACACCATCATCGTGCGCGGGCGGCGAGCAAGAAGGATGACCAGGCTGTTTCCTAGCAGGCTGTCGAAAAACCATTTTGGCACCCTGGCAACACAGGGGTACTGGAGAGATCCGAAACGAGATCGGAATAGCCCGCAGAATGTTCAAAAAGGCCGTCCAGCGCGGCCGCATCCTCCTGTTTCAAGGAGACCTCGTCCTCTTGAGGCTCCGCGCCTGCCTGTGCGGATACGTAGACAGGCGATTTCGTGACGAACCGTCACGACTTATGCGGGCGAGTGATGGAGCAAGAGAATAGGACCGAACTCGCTTAATTCTCGTACCTTGCCGTCTGACGATTGACGACCCACACACCGGCCAGAATTAGGACAATGCCGGCGATTTCCACGGGACCGACAGACTCGTGGAGAATCAGGGCCGACAGGCCCACCGCCGCCACGGGTGTCAAATTCCCCAGGACGGAGGCTCGCGAGGGCCCGATGCCCTTCACGCCGAACAGCCAAGCCTGCTGCGCCACAGCCGTCGCAAACACCACCAGGTAGGCCAACGCCAGCCAGTCAGCCGCGCTCACGGAGCTGGCACCGGCATCCAACATCTTTCGATCGGTCCAGAGCAGCGGAATTTGGAGCGTGGTGGCGACCAGTAGAGTCGTCCAGTTGACCGTGAGAGGCGACATCCGTTCCATCATTGGACGGCTGCCGATGCTATACAGCGCCCAGCTTGCGACGCCCAGGAACACGAGCGTACTGCCGAGCAGCGGCTCTTCGCCGATCGACTGGAATCCTGCTACCGAGACGAGCCCCACCCCGGCAAACGACAGGATGGCTCCCAGCCAGACCGCGCGAAGCGGCACATCCTGAATCAGCACGGCCGATAACAGCGCCGTCACCACCGGGCTCGATCCGATGATAACGCCGGCGACCGCCCCGCTCACGTATTTGAGCCCCATCAGGATCAGCAGATGATTGCCGAGCACTCCGATCCCCAGCAGAGCCAGCGCGCCGAAATCCCGGCCGGCTAGCTTCGACAAGGTGCCTTCCTGCCACCACCAGGTTACAACGAGAATCGCGAGCCCGCCGACGTCGCGGAGCACGGACGCCTCGACCGCCGAAAAGGAACCGAGCGCGAGTTTTTGCGCGACGATCGATCCGCCCCAGAGCACGGCGGCCAGGATGACCGATCCATAGGCGACGCTGCTTGATGGCTGCATCATGAGCAAGGGGATACCCTGCTTCATCTCTGCGGTCAAGGCATATTCTGCGTTTCCCTCCAACTTGACTCCGTTTACGTTCTCACATAGATTGCGTCCATTTGGCGAGGTCGACCAGAGGAGAGGGAGTATGTGCCAGCCATGCCATGGAAGAGGAGCGGTGTGTGTGCTCCTCTCGTCGCTGTTGGTTCTGAGCGGATGCACCAAAGCCTTGATCCATGATGACGTCAAATATCCGCAAACCGGGGCCCATTGTTCGGGCTCCGAGAGCGTGGACGATTCCTCGCTCGCGGTTCTGCCCATTCCCGTGGTCGCCTTCTTCGTGCCCCACTGGAATCTGCACGACATCAAAGCCGACGACTATCCTGAAACGATGCGGCGAGCCCGGCAAGTTGATCAACCGCCATGTGGAGATCAATCGTACCGGCTGCATACCGGCGGCGTTGACCCGCATCATCAGCCTCGGCATCTGGCAGTGGTGTCCGGCCAGCGTGTCGTGGGAAGCAGACGTCAAGACTTCTTGAAGAGCGATCTGCGGATGGGTGACGAGGTTAGGAGGTTCGATCGATACGAATCTCTTCGCCTTCTCATTCGTGTGGCCGATCAACGCGAACTCGTCACGTTCTCTTCCTGACCACCAATACCCCGTCGCGCATCGTGACGAGGACGGCCTCCACTCGAGGATCGCCCGCCACCGTGCGGTTCAACTCCTGGATCGCCGCGGTCCGCTCATCCGGCGGCGGCTGTTTCAGCACATCGCCGTCCCACAGCACGTTGTCGACGAGAATGACGCCCCTCGGCGCGAGCAGATCGACCGCGCGCCGATAGTAGTTCACGTAATTCTGCTTGTCCGCATCGATGAAGATCACGTCAAACGAGCCGTCCAGCTCGCGCATCGTATCCAGCGCCGGCCCCATCCGGATTTCAATTTTCTTACCGATGGGCGTCCGGGCGAAGTATCGACGAGCCATGGCCGCCGACTGCTCATCCACCTCGCAAGTGAGCACCGTCCCGTCCTCGGGCAAGGCTTCGGCAAAGCACAGGGCGCTGTAGCCGGTAAAGGTGCCGATTTCAAGCACCCGCCTTGCGCCCACCAGGTGGACGAACATCTTGAGAAAGGCCCCTTCCAGAGGGCCGACCAGCATCTGCGGATATGGCATCGTGCGCTGGGTTTCCTCCCGAAGTGCGCGGCAAACCGGCGATTCCGGCATCGAATGGCTCTCAGCATAGGCCTCGATTTCCTCCGGCACCAGCGACATCCTGCGTCCCTCCCTTCCTGCGGTTTGAAATTTGCCCGTACCGTTACGTAGACTGACCATAGCATTGCACACCGATGGAGCGCGAGGCCGGGCGGACTCCTGGATCTACCAAACGGCTCCCAGAGCCTTTCTCGCGACTCCATGATCTCGAGAGGAGCATCCGCGTGAAGACGATCGCCGCATTGGCCCCCTTGACTGAGCGACTGTTGGAGATTCAGCGGATCAACAGCGCCGCCTCGGTCTTGTCGTGGGACCAAGAAACCTATATGCCCGCCGGCGGCGGAGAGGCACGGGCCGAGCAGATCGCGGTGCTGCAGGGTCTTGCGCATCAGAAGCTTGCCTCCAACGAAATCGAAAAGTTGCTGCGGCAATGGATCGATCCTGCGACCGGCCAGGTGTACGAACAGCCGGGCGACGGGTGGGATGAACCGTCCCGCTCGCTCCTGCGCGAGGTGTGGCGGGACTTCAGTCGAGCCAGAAAGTTGCCTTCCGAGTTCGTGATCACGCTCGGCCGGGAATGCTCCCTGGCCCAACAAGTGTGGGCGGAGGCCAGGGAACAAAGCAAGTTTGCCCAATTCCTTCCGAAGCTCCGGACCGTATTGTCGCTCAAGCGCGAAGAGGCGCAATACCTGGGCTATAAGGGATCTCCCTATGACGCGCTGCTGGACGTCTACGAACCCGGCTCGACGATCGCCGCCCTCAGGCCGGTATTCGCGCAACTGAAGGCCCGCCTGGTGCCCTTGCTCAAGCGCATCACCAACGGCCCCGTGCGGATCGACGACGGCGTCCTCCGGTACTCCTACGACCAAGCCCGTCAACTGGAATTCGGGCGGCTGGTGCTGATCGCCATGGGCTATGACTTCGAGCGTGGCCGGCTCGACTTGTCGGCGCATCCATTTACGACCTCGTTTCATCCCACCGACGTACGCGTAACGACCCGGGTGCACGAACACGAGTTGCAGTCCTGCCTGTTCAGTTGTATCCACGAAGGCGGACACGGCCTGTACGAGCAGGGGCTCGATCCCCGATATTACGGGACGCCCCTCGGGGAGTCGGTGTCACTCGGTATCCACGAGAGCCAGTCACGCCTGTGGGAGAACTGCGTCGGTCGATCGCGGGCCTTCTGGCGTTTCTTCTACCCGATTCTTCAGCAGACGTTCCATCACCAACTGCGCGGCGTCGACGCGGAGCAGTTCTACGCCGCCATCAACTGCGTGAAGCCTTCGCTCATCCGGGTCGAAGCCGACGAACTCACCTACAACCTCCATATCATGCTGCGGTTCGAAATCGAGCAGGACTTGATCGAAGGCCGGTCCCAGCCCGACGACCTTCCGGCGATCTGGAACGACAAGATGGAAGAGTACCTCGGCATCAGGCCGAAACAGGACGCGGAAGGCGTGTTGCAAGACGTGCACTGGTCAATGGGTGCGTTCGGCTATTTTCCCACGTACACCCTGGGCAACCTCTACGCGGTGCAATTCTACGAACAGGCCAAACTGGAGATCCCCCACCTGGAAGACGAAATCGCGGCAGGCCAGTTGATGGTGCTGCGCCGATGGCTGGAACAGAAGATTCACCGCTGGGGCCGCATGTTCACCCCGGACCATCTCACTCGGCGCGTCACCGGCACAGGCCTGAGCCCGGACCCGTTCCTCGCCTATGTCGAGAAGAAATACGGCGAACTCTACCAGCTCTGAATGTTGACCGCCGTCGCGCCGTCGTACCCCATCGCGGCGTTGATCTTCGACAGCAACTGCGGCGGGAAGACGAACTCGGCCTGGACTTCGATGCGGTGCGGAACGAGCAGCGTGGTATGGAACACGATGTCGCGGATGGGGATCTTGAATTCAGGCTGCTGGGGCGTGCTGAGCTCGACCGCTTCGACGGAATTCGTGATGGCACCGCTATCCTGCGGTCCATAAGTCGCGATCACCGCGTCGATGATCTCTTTGACCTTCTCATTCGCCTCTACTCCCTCGATCCCCTTGAGCACGAGCGGGATCACTTCCTCCTTTGCCTGGTCGGACAGCGTGAAATTCTCTACACGCTCCTTGCGGCGAAGCGACGTGAGATCGTTGTCGAGATCCTTGCTGAACGCCCCATAGGCGAACCGGAAGAACTCGAAGTGAAAGCCCCTGTACCCCTTCCCGAACATCTGCAGCTCGCACAAGAAACACAACTGCTGCAGCTTCACATCGCTGAGCAGGCCGTACGGCTCCGCGAGCTGCAAGACATAGAGCAGCAGGGCCCGGTCGACCGTGATCTGACTCGGCTTTCTCATCGGATCATCCCTCGTCTTGTCGTGAGGCTTGCACTATAGCCAGCCGGTGCGACAGCCGTCAAACCCGTCCGCCGGGTCGATCGCCCCCCTTGACCGCCTGCACGACGTTGGTTTTTAATGACCTCCCCGACAGGGAGGACACGCAGGTCCATCATGCCGAAGCACA
Source organism: uncultured Nitrospira sp. (assembly GCA_964445795.1). Lineage (GTDB taxonomy): Bacteria > Nitrospirota > Nitrospiria > Nitrospirales > Nitrospiraceae > Nitrospira_D. Next base: position 32,879 of record CAYULI010000013.1, read on the forward strand.
GCAAAGAAATGGAGGTCCTCAAGGAGCATTTGGGCAAACACCAGCTCAAGTTCACCCGCCAGCGCGAACTGATTCTCGACGCGTTCCTCAAACAAGAACACATTACGGCCGAGGAGATGTACCACCAGTTGGCGAAGAAGGACCCCCATCTGGGGCTCGCCACGATCTACCGGACCCTGAACCTTTTCTGCGAAGCCGGCTTGGCACAGGCCCGGCATTTCGGCACTCAGACCCAGTACGACAACGTGTCGCACAAAGGCCACCACGACCACTTGATCTGCACCGGCTGCGGCAAGATCGTCGAATTTGAAAATTGCCAGATTGAAAAGCTGCAGGAGGAAGTCGCCGCCCGCAACGGGTTTACAATCCAGACTCACCGGCTCGAGCTCTACGGCCTCTGCTCCCGCTGCCGTCATTGACCGCGGCAGTTTTTTTTGATAGTCTTTTTGAGACGATTTATCAATTTCAATTATTCTGCAAGGGTTACCCTTATGAGCCGTTGCGATCGACGCCGACCCATTGCGTATCACAAGATTCCCCGCCTGGCGTCGTTGAGCACTGTCCTGACCCTCTTCTTGGCTCTGACTTGGTGGTTGGCGCCGGAACCGGCTCCCGCAGCTGAGAAACTGGTCATCTACTCCGGCCGGGCCGAACGGCTGATCAAACCCGTATTGGACGCCTTTACGGCGAAGACCGGCATTCAAGTGGAACTGCTGTCTTCCGGCACCACTGAGTTGGTCAACAGACTGAAAGCCGAGGGCGACCGCAGTCCCGCCGACCTCCTGATCACCAACGATGCTGGCAGCCTGGAAACGGCGCGCGCCGCAGGGCTGCTCCGCCCCTTGAACATGCGCGAAATAGAGCGCGCGATTCCGCCGCAGTTTCGCGCCCCCGACAATAGTTGGATCGGGCTCTCCGGACGTTTCTGGATCATCGTCTACAACACGGCGATGGTGAAGCCCGACCAGGTCAAGTCCTTGCTCGACCTTGCCGATCCCAAATGGAAAGACAAGATCGCCATTCCCAATGCCGGCAGCGAATATTTGCAGGCTGGCGTGTCGGTGATCCGGGCTTCGATCGGCGACGAACGCACCAAGAGGTTTCTCGAGGGGCTTCGGGACAACGCCGGAACTCACGTGTACCAGAAAAGCTCGCAAATCGTCGAGGCGGTGGCCAAGGGCCAGGTCGTCTTGGGGATTGTGAATCATTACTATGTCTACCGCCACCTTGCGGCGCAGCCCACGGCTCCGCTCGGCGTACTCATGCCCGATCAACAGGAGGGCGGCATGGGCGCCATCATGAACGTGGCCGGGATCGGCGTCCTCAAACACACGGCCCACCTCGACAGCGCCAAACTGCTGGTGGAGTTCCTCGTGGCGCAGGCCGGACAAAAAATGTTCGCCGACCTCGATAAGGAATACCCGCTCCACCCCGAGGTGAAGCCCGATCCCGCGCTCATCGAACGAAAGAGCTTTCGCGTGGCGATGGTCCCGCTGACTAGGCTCGCCGAACTGCGGGAGCCCACACTGACGCTCATCGAACAAGTGGGCCTCCGATAACCCGCGAGCCCGCTTGTGACCACCTTACGCCAACAACTCGCTTCGCCGCTCCAACTGGTCGCCCTAGCAAGCGCGACGCTCATTCTCCTCCCGCTCGGCTATGTGATGACCCTAGCCATCTCGGCGGACACGGCCGTCTGGCGTCGTCTCTGTGCAACCCGCATCCCGGAGCTCCTGACCAACACCGTATCGCTAGCCGGGGCCGTCGCCCTGCTGACCCTGCTTCTGGGCGTCTCGACCGCTTGGCTGGTCACGCGATTCGAATTCCCCGGACGTCGGCTCTGGGAAGTGGCCCTCGTCCTGCCGCTGGCCATGCCGACGTACGTGCTGGCCTACATCTACAATTATCTGCTGGGCTTCGGGGGACCGGTGGAACTCCTCTGGCAGGCCGTCGCCGGCCCGGAGGCCCGCATTTTTTCCCCGCAGAGCTTCTGGGGCGCCACGCTCGTCATGGCGCTCGATACCTTTCCCTTCGTCTATCTGCTGACGCGCAGCGCGTTGTTGAGTCTCAACGTCTCGTTCGAGGAAGTCGCCCGCACCTGCGGCGCTTCCCGCACACAGACGTTATGGCGCGTGACGCTCCCGCTGCTGCGTCCGTCCATCGTCGCGGGTCTCGCCCTGGTCATTCTCTATGTCGTGTCGGATTTCGGCGCGGTTTCGCTGCTCCGCTATCAAACACTGACGTACGCCGTGTTCCAACAGATGACGGGCCGCTCGGACAACACGGCGGCCGGCATCCTCAGCATCCTGCTGGTCGTGCTGGCGCTGGCGTTTCTGGTGACGGAACGCTGGTTCCGGCACAAGAGCCGCTTCTACCAGACGACAGGGCGCTACCGCTCGCCGGAGCGCCTCCGGTGCGGCTGGCTCAAAAGCGCCGCCGCAACCGGCTATCTGGCGGCCATTGTCGGCGCCTCGTTCGGGATCCCGGCGTATCTGCTCGTCGAGTGGAGTCTGTCGCCGGAAGCGCAGGCCATTCTGGATGCCCGCTTTTTCGGCTTCGTGTGGAACAGCGCCACGCTATCGGCTTTCGCCGCGACTGCAAGCGTGTTGATCGGTCTCCCCCTCGCCTACCTCGCAAGCCGCAAACCGACGCTGTTGAATCTCGGCTGTCTGCAGGCGGCCTATGCGGGCTATGTGCTGCCGGGACCGGTCGCGGCTTTGGCGGTCCTGGTCCTGTTTCTCAAGCTGATGCCGGTCCTCTACGGCACGGCGATCGTGTTGGTCGTGGCCTATGTCATTCACTTCCTCCCGGCCGGCCTGCAGTCGCTCGAACCTTCGTTGCAGCAGATCACCCCGAATCTGGAGGAAGTCGCCCGCACGCTGGGTCTCGGCGTGCGCCAGACATGGTGGCGCGTGACGCTGCCGCTGGTGCGTAACGGGGTAATCGTCGCATGGGTGCTGATGTTCCTCCAAACAATGAAGGAGCTACCGGCCACGTTGCTTCTGCGGCCGGTCGGGTTCGACACGCTGGCCATCCGCGTCTGGCTGGAAGCGAGCGAGGAATATTATCGGCTGGCAGCCCCATCCGCACTCCTGATCGTGCTTGTGGGCCTGCCGGCCCTGGTGCTCCTACTCTCGCGCGATTGGCGCGCGGCCTAACACCGAACGACGCGACGATTATGGATACACACACCACACCGGTCGCCGACTCGCTCAAAGAGCAGATCCATCTGTTTATGCCGGCGTCTTCGATCCTGGAACTCCGATCGGTGTCCTGCGCCTACGAGCCGCATCATCCCGCCGTTCGGGACATTTCCTTTTCCGCGCGCGAAGGCGAAATCCTGTGCCTGCTCGGGCCATCCGGCTGCGGAAAGACGACGATCCTGCGGGCGATCGCCGGATTCGAACCGGTACGCTCCGGTGAAATCTATCTTTCAGGACGGCTGGTATCGTCGCCTCGGGAAACCGTGCCGACCGAGGAACGCCGGGTCGGGATGGTCTTCCAGGAATACGCGCTCTTCCCACATCTCCGTGTGGCCGATAACATCGCCTTCGGACTCCGCCATCTCTCGCGGGCTGAGCGCAGAAGCCGCGTCCAGGACATGCTCCGTCTGACCGGGCTGGAAGGGTTCGAACGGCGCTACCCACATGAATTGTCCGGCGGACAACAGCAGCGGGTGGCGCTCTCCCGGGCGCTCGTCCAGAACCCGGTCGTGCTGTTGTTGGACGAACCCTTCAGCAATCTCGACCCGGACATGGCCAGCCACATGCGCCAGGAGCTTCACGCGCTCTTGCGCCGGATGAAGACCACGACTATTTTGGTCACACACGACCACGATGAAGCGTTCGCGATGGCGGACCGGATTGCGGTGCTCAATAGAGGTCTTCTCGAACAAATGGATACGCCGGAAACGATCTATCACATGCCGGCTACGCCGTTCGTCGCCGACTTCGTCGGGCAGGCCGACTTCATTTCGGGGGAGATTCAACAGGGTATGGTCCACACGGAACTCGGCGAGTTTCCCAATACCTTGGGCGGCGAGGATGGGACCTCGGTCGTGGTGATGATCCGCCCTGACGATATCCACCTCATCCCCAATAAATCAGCCGGATCGCGCATCGTGGCGCGGCAGTTCCGGGGGTCGGAAAATCTCTATACAGTGCGACTGCCATCCGGCCAGATCGTGCACAGTAGTGAAAGCTCGACCAGCGTCTATCACGAGGGAACGGCGGTCGAACTCCGCGTCTCGGCGACCCACACCGTGCTCTTCCGTGAGCATCAATTGCCCCGATGATGCCCATCCCGTTGGGCACCGATTGACAGGCTTCACGGCGATCTGGCATTGATTGATGGGTTAGCACTCCGGCTCCCGCCCCGCCGGGCTCGCCTCACGTCACAGGATGCAAGGAGTCGTCGATGGATGCGTTGAAACATGCCGTGGATTACGGAATTATCGGCCTCTTGCTGGCCTTGAGCCTCTGGTCGGTGGCCGTAGCCGTGGAGCGCTGGCTGTTCTACCGGCAGGTGAAGCTGTCGGAATTCCCGAATGCCCAACTGCTGGAAATGGCCCTCACAAGACGGCTCGTCGTCATCGGGACCGTCGCAGCCAACGCCCCCTACATCGGACTGCTGGGCACGGTCTTGGGCATCATGCTGACGTTCCATACGATGGGGACCTCCGGCACGATGGCGGTCAACACAATCATGATCGGGTTGAGCCTCGCCTTGAAGGCGACCGCCGTCGGCCTGTTGGTGGCCATCCCCTGCGTGGTGATGAATAACATGCTCCGCCGGCGGGTCACCGAACTACTTAGCCAATACAAGGCGCAACATGGACCGGAACATTGATCAAATCAACGTCATCCCGCTCGTCGACGTCATGCTCGTGCTGCTCGTCATCGTGCTCACGACCGCCACGTTCATCAGCACGGGGCAGATACCCGTCAACCTGGCGAAAGCCAAAGCCGTCGGCGACCGGAAAGACGTTCCCCTGGTGATCACCCTCACGCCGGAGGGCAGGCTGTTTCTCAATAACGCCCCGGTGGCGGACGGCGGGCTGCCGGCCGCACTCCTTTCGGAATCCAGAGACTCGGCGGTGGTCGTCCGCGCCGATAAAGCGACCCTTCTAGAAAGGTTCGTGGCGGTCGTGGACGAAGTTCGGGGGCTTGGATTCCAGCAAGTCAGCCTCGAAGTCATTCGGCTATGAACGCCCCGTCTCTTTTCCAACGAACTGGCGCAACGAGCCGAGCCACGACTGGCTGGTTGGTATCCTGTCTGCTCCACGGAAGCCTCGTGCTGGCTGCCGTGCTCTTTGTTCAGCGCATCCAACTGGCACCTCAACCGGAACCGTTCACGTGGAATGTCGCCATGGTGATGTCCTCGCAGACTGCAACGGCCTCACCGACTGAACAATCAGCGCCATCGAGCCCGGTGAATCCCCCGTCTGCGACGCCCGCTCGGCCGTCACCGCCACCGGAATCGGCTTCGCATTTGGTGACCGACAAGCCCCAGGAGCGGATCGATACGCCCGTATCTCCGGCTCACGCTCCGGCTCCCGTTGCACCGGCTGTCGAAAAGCCGACCCCTTCACCTGTTCCTTCTATCGAGCAACCCGCCAAAGAACCTCCGCCTCCAATGCCCGCAAATCCGGAACTTCTTCGCGAACCGGTTCCTGACCAGGTCTCGCACTCTTCAGTGACCTCTGAAAGCGTTGACCCTATCGTGAAGCAGCTCGACGCACTTCCCGCTCCCGCATCCGTGGTTGGAGTGTCCGCACCACCCCACGCCCAGGCGACTTCGTCACAAGCCGTGGAGGAAACACCGGTGCTTCCTGCGCTGCAGAGTGTATCGACCCCTACGCGGGGGCCGATGGTGGATATGCCGGCGCACCGTGGATCGGTCGAGCCGGTTGATGCTAAAGCTCCGCGTGGTGAGTCGGCACCCATTCACCATGAGCCGCCCACACCCCAACATCCGACGATGAGCCCTCAGGTAGCCTCGCTCGCGCCCGCGGGACAACCGAAAAGCGCAAAACCGGACTACGGATGGCTTGCTGAGCAGATGACGCGCTGGATCGAAGACCTCGAGAAGCGGTATCCCGCCGTCTTGCGAACGGAGGGGGTGCAGGGCAAAGTCACGCTGACCGCCGTATTACATGCGGACGGCCTCTTGACCGACGTGCGGGTGGCCAAGAGTTCCGGCCATGCCGTGCTCGATCA
>CAYULI010000013.1:39106-77432 GCA_964445795.1 uncultured Nitrospira sp.
TCAAGTAGCTCTGGAGGATGTCAAGAAAGGCCCGCCCGTCAAACTCTCCCGTGCCTTGGACAAGCCCCAGATACCAGTCAAGTTTTCGATCGTGTACGACCTGAAGACCGTCCGGTAGCTAGTCCGGACGGCCACTGCAGTCCTGCTGGCGCCACTCTCGCAGCACATTCTGCTGATCAAAGGTGAGCAGATAGGCGCGGCAATAGCTGGACCTCGCGGTCCCGGCGTAGCCGCTGGTGCCGCTGCCGCGATCGAAATAGGTCCAGACGGACCGGCCGTCCGCCAGGTGTTCAGCGCGATGAGGAGCACCGTACCGTCGCGCCACGATCTCCTGCGAAACTTCGTCCACTCGATCCTTGAAATACTTCGTCTCAAACTCGCTGCACCCCGATAGGCCGGCCACTGCCACGGACAGGCGCAGGATCGACTGCAGCTTCCGGACCGGCATCTTCACGGCGCCTTCACCTTTGGCAAAGGAATTCGCAACCGCCCGCGAAGCCCGGACGACACCGTCATGCGTCCTTCATGGTCCACAATCACGGCTTCCACGCCGGGCAACCGTTCGACCAGTTCCATACCGCGCACCGGTCCCAGGATGAAGATGCCGGTATCCAACCCGTCCGCCACAGTCCCTTCCTCCGCGACTATCGTGACGCTTTGGCACAACCTGGCGGGCTGCAAGGTCTGCGGATCCAGGATGTGGTGGTATCGGATACCGTCCCGCTCAAAAAAGCGTTCGTAATCTCCGGCGGTCGAAATCGCCTCGTCGCGCAGATCGATGGTCGCGAGCAGCGCCCCATCTTCGCGCGGATGCCGGATGCCCACCGGAAAGCCATCTGCGTCAGGCAGCGCTCCGAAGGCCTTGATGTCACCGGACAGCGCCACGACGCCGGCCCGGGCGCCGGCCCGTTTCATTGCCTCGGCTGCGCGATCCGCCGCATAGCCCTTTCCGATTCCGCCCACGTCCAGCCGCATACCGCGCTGCGGCAGAAAGATGGTTCGGGCCCGCTCATCGATCCGAATACTCGACCAGTCAACAAGCGACTTCAAGGCTTGCAGTTCCGCCTCGCTCGGCACATGCTGCCGCTCCGTGACACTCCATGCCTCCACCGCCGGCCCGATCGCGATGTTGAATCCCCCGTCGGTCATGCGGGCTATGTCCAGCGCGCGAAGGACCAGCTCCAGCGTTTCCGGACTGACCGCGACGGGCTCAGCCCCGGCCGCCGCATTGACCCGGGACAACTCGCTGTCCGCGCGCCACGTGCTCAACAGTCGCTCCAGCCGCTTGATCTCGTGGAATCCTGCTGTGATGGCCGCTTGCGCCGTTGCGTCGGTCGACGCAACAGCCGTGATGGACACGAGCGTGCCCATGTGGATTTGAGCCCGTTTCACAACCACTGGCCCGGACTCCGGCGGCATTCCTACACAACCGGCGGACCACAGCACGATGAGGCTGAGCACCGCACGCGAGATGGCACCGGCACATCGGAATCGGATTGGGCGAATGGTCTTACGACACATGACCGCGGAAATAACGAGAAAAGGGCACGACCCCATACAACCTGGCTTCCATGTGAGACGGCCGAGGAAGCGCTTCACCCAATCGTATGCCCTCCTAACTTTGGCTACCGCTCTTCCAGGAAGCTCCAGATACCGACGCGTGTAACTGGCTGTGCATGCTCTACGCATGCCGGCATTATACGTGATGAGGCCCCGGATCGCAGAGCCCTACGGTTCATACGGACCTATTGACACTTCGTGGCGCGGTAAGCTACACTCACGGACGATTTTAATAATTGTTCTCAATTTCATCAACGAACAGATTGACGCAATGGTCGAAACGAAATCGTCGGCGCTTCCTGGTCGCCAGAACCGGGAAACCCGCTGCGAGTGCGGGCAGCTTATCGCGAAGGTCTGCGGCCGAGGCCTTGAACTTAAGTGCAAACGATGCAAGCGCATCGTCATCATCCCCTTTTCGTCCATCGAAGGATGGAGCACCACCACATTATGATCCGTCTCGCAAGAAAGGAGGCATCGGAACGGCATTCATTCAATCGACGCGTGTTCGCAGGAACTGTTGAACTGAAGACCAGAGACCATCGAGTCCCGAGTCAGACCATTCACCCATTCTTACTCAAGGAGGGTTTTCACAATGAGGATCAGGTCAATCCTCGGGGCTCTGATCATTGCCGGTTTGCCGGTCACGCCGGTTTGGGCGGAGATGACCCCGGACGAAATCCAAAAAATGGTCGATGAAGCGGTGACGAAGCGGATGCAGGAACACGAACGCCGCGAGAGCCAGACTGAGCGGGCTATGGAGATGAAGGAGGGCCAGCCTGGGGCCGGCCAATATCCTATCCCTGCCGGCCCGATTACCGAAATCAAAGTCGAGCGGCCCGGGGAAGAAAAGGTCCCGTTAGGGTTCGGCTCAACGGGGTCGGGCAAACTGGTCTATGCCAAGCCGTTCCTGGCCGCGCCCAAGGCCACGGTCGGTGGCTATGCGGACGCGATGTTCAACACGCTTTCCCGGCCGAACCTCGATAACCGGAGCCGCCAGAGCTTTAATTCATTCAGGATGGTGCCGTTCATCTACGCCGACATCACCGACCGCGTGAAGTTCGCGACGGAAATCGAATTCGAACGCGGCGGACCTAACGCGCCGACTGGAACTGACGGCGGCGTGAATCTCGAGTTCGCCCAGATCGATTATCTTGTCACTGAGGCGTTGAACCTCCGGGCCGGCATTCTTCTCATGCCGGTGGGCAAGTTTAACTTGCTACACGATTCCCCCCTGAACGACCTCGTCGATCGGCCGATGGTCTCCCGACTGATCATTCCGAGCACGTGGTTCGATGCCGGCGCCGGCATCTACGGCACGCTGTACCCGACGCGGCTGTCGAAGCTCGACTATGAACTGTATGCCATCAATGGCATGTCCGAGAATGCCAACGGGCTTCCTGGCACGGGCAGTTTACCCAGTGACTCTCAAGGCCTGCGGGACGTCAAGGGCAGCATCTCCCGTGATCGGGACGCGAGCAAGGCCATCGTCGGCCGCCTCGCCTTTAGCCCGATGTTGGGAATCGAGGTGGCGGGGTCCGGCTACCATGGTCAATGGAAGAGACCGGTGGGCACAGCGGCAGCCGGCTATATCGATCTCTTTGCTGTAGACTGGACCCTCCAGCGAGGACCGTTTGAAGTCATCGGCGAATCAGCCTGGGCTCGCATCAGCCAAAACGGGACCGGCCCAGCCGGCATGCGAGGCTACTACATCCAGGGGAACTATCACTTCATGCCGGAATGGCTAAAGAAGCTCGCCCCGACCCATTTCACGGACGCGTCGACCTTCACGGCCGTGATCCGGTGGGAGGATGTCGACACGGACACGGACGATCGCACGCGGCTCTTGTCGAGTGGAAACCGGGGGGAGTTGCAGCGCCTGACGATCGGCCTCAATTTCCGGCCGATCGAGGACACGGTGTTCAAGTTCGACTGGCAGTTCAACACCCAGCAGAACGCCAGGGGGCTGACGCCCTCAGCCAACCCGAACTATAACACGAGTGGATTCGCCGGTCAGCCGATCGACGGCAATGGCTTCTTGTTCATGGCGGCGACGTATTTCTGACGAGTGTGCCCCCCTCGTCCTGGAATTCCAGGGCGAGGGGCCATCGGACGAGCGCCGGAGCTTGTTCATGACGCGAATGGCTTTCATCTTGCCCGTCATTGCGATCACCACCGCTTGTGCTTCCATGAGCGGCATGCAGCAGCGGTTTGCCGTGTGCAGTTACGACCATGCCTGGGAGGCGGCCCTTGAGGCTGTGAAAGATCGCTCCATCAACACGAAAGACAAGGACGCCGGCCTGATCGTCACCGGTTGGCTGGAGATCCCGATGCCGGGACGGACCTTTGGTGCCCTCCAACGTGACTTGGCGGACAGCAAAGATCGGTCCCGGATCACCCTCACCGTGAAACGACTCGACGACGTGACGAAAATCTCCTACGCCGAGGAACGCCAACGCTGGGCCTTTCGCGGGGGATCGCGCCTCTTCGGCTGGGCTCCGGCGGACCCTTCCGAGGAGGTACTGCGCGACCTTCAGGATCGTTTAGACGCCAAACTAAAGGAGCACGGATGTTCGTCAACATGAGTGCGCTCCGCACCGCTCTCGGTCTCGCCTTGTTCCTCTCCTCGACCGTTCCCGTATTGGCGGGCGAGAAGATCTGGGACAACGAATTGCGCCGCTATCTGAAAGATGACGACTTCAAGTACGAAGAATTCATGACGGAAGAAGAAGCGCTGAAACTCGTGCTCCCAAAATCCAAGGAGATTCGCAAGGAGCTGATTCGACTGACCACGGAAAAGAAAGAACTGATCGAGCAGCGAATCGGCTGGAAATTTCCCGAGGAGTCGTTCGAGGTGTATGTTGGCCAGACCGGCGACACCATCGACGGCTACGCCATGATTCAGAACACCATCGGCAAGTACAAGGCCATGACCTACATGGTCGGTGTCGATGCCAAGGGGAGCTGCACCGACGTGGAGTTGTTGGTGTTTCGAGACGCCAAAGGGAGCGAGGTCGGACGGAAGCGTTTTAACGTCCAGTATGAGGGGAAAACGGTCGCCGATCCCATCCGGATCAACAAAGACATTATTAACATCAGCGGCGCCACGATGTCGGTCCGCTCCATGAGCGCGGGCGTGAAGCGGGTGCTGGTCTTGATCGACGAGTTTTACTTGAAGCCAGCCGGGATCGGTAGCGACACCGTCGCCGCGCGGAAGTCCGACAAGGGATTCTTTACGTCTATTTTCGGCAATTGAGACGAGCGGATCGAACATCCCGGCATGAGAAATTTCAATCAGCGCTTTAAGCTTCGCGATTCCGATCGCCACATCAGGCTGCTGTACACGCAGTTCTTGTTGTTGATGCTGGTCGGGTTTTTGTTCTCGTTCTTTTGGGCGCACAGCATGACGGGATTGACCCCACAGGGCATCGCGGAACACTACCGGGGATCCGATGCGACCTTCGGCGAACCGATGTCATTCCGAGAGCTCGCGGAAGTGACGCACTTTCACCTGTTTACCATGCCGGTAGTCTTCATGATCCTGGTGCACGTGCTGTACTTGACCGGCGCCAGCCACTCATTGAAGGTCTGGATGACGTGGTTGTCGTTCGCCGGCGTCGGCTTGGATCTCGCTTCTCCCTGGCTGATCAGTTACGTGTCACCCGTCTTCGTGCTGACGATGCTGACCGGCGACCTGCTGATGATGGGGACCTTTCTGATCATGATGTGGATACCACTCTACGAAATGTGGATTTCGAAACAACCCTTGATGGCAGGGAAACACCCTGATCCGACCTAAGTCGCTCATACAGTTTGACAGGTAGTCGCGGCCAGAGGTTGTTCACCCAGAGCCCAAGATCACGCCGGTGGTCTTGGGCTTTTTATTTGAGGAGAAAGTCATGACGCCATTGACTGTCAGCACGCCGGTCCATCCGACCATTTTAAGCATCCAAGCGTTGCTCAGAAAGATCGATCACCTCATTCTTCCGCCGCCGTCACGCCGCGATGTGGAAAGCATCCTCGTCCGTCAAGCCAGCAAGGAAATCGACCGCGCCTTGCCCTGGCAGGCCGGACACGGAAGACGGACTGCGGCGATCGCGCTCGACATCGGTCGGGCGCTCAACATGGATGCTGACGCCTTGCACCATCTCAAGCTGGCCGCTCTGCTGCACGACGTCGGATTGTTGATGCGTCCGGAATGGCTTACCACCGGCAGAGGCCCACTGGAACCCGCATCCTACGAGGTTGTCCAAAACCATCCCCGGCTCGGCGCAACGCTGCTAGAGCCGTTCAGCTTCTTGAAAGAAGCAGCGGTCCTCGTTGCTCACCATCACGAGCGCTGGGACGGTTCCGGCTATCCCTATGGAATCAGGGGCGCGTTCATTCCGGTCGGCGCGCGGATTCTCGCGATCGCCGACGCGTTTGACGCCATTCAGGTGCCGCACGTATCGGATCCTGAACGTCGGTCAAGGATTGCCCTTCGAATCCTCCGGGTCAGGGCCGGCACACAGTTCGATCCTGAACTTATTGACCGGCTCTCCGAGTTATTTTTCGACGCTCACTCGCACGGGTTTTCCGGCAGTGTCATGAGCGGGATGTGAAGAACCAGGAGGTTTCATTATGACAAGCGCCATTCCACGACACAGACAGGCTCCCAGAATCCTAGCGGCAGCCGGAGGCTTCATAACGGTTGTCTTCTTGTTCACGGGTTGCTCGGGGGGCACCAGCCAACCTGCGCCCAAACCTGCCAATCCAGTCAATACAGGCACGCCCGGCGCTGAAGTCTCAGTCGGTGAGCGCTTATTCGTGGAAACCCGCTTCGCGCAGGCCTTCAAGGTATTCCTGGATAACGGCGGCGATCTTAATGATCACAATGCCGGTGATCCCGTGGTGGATACCGTCGAAACCACGACGCCCGGCATCCCCATCGATCCAGGGCCCTTCAAAGGCATGTCCATGAACTGTCGCGCCTGCCACATGGTTGACGACGTGTCAACGGCTCAGGGAGGCGGGATGCGGACTTATGCGGACTTCGCTCGAAGAAGTCCGATCACTAAGAGACCAGATGGGAAGACCCACACTCCGCGCAATTCGCCTCCCCTTGTGAACTCTGCGCTGGACCGGCCAGGCGGAGTCCTGTTCCATTTCGACGCGGAGTTCAATTCGATGGAGGATCTAGTCGCAGCCACCTTTACCGGAAGAAACTTCGGCTGGCTGCCAGGAGAGAAGGCTCAGGCCGTTGCCCATATCGCGCGAGTCGTACGGGGTGATGACGGGACCGGGGCGATCGCTCAACAATTCGACGGACTCCCTTACCGGATACTCTTTACTGGAGAAAACCCCGCCATACCGGATGACCTCCGCCTACCGCCTGAATTTCGTGTGCTCGTCGGATCAGCCACCGATCAGGAGATTTTCGACGCAGTCGTGAAAGTCGTCGCGGCCTATGTGAAACAATTGCTCTTTTCCCAGAGCGACGATGCGGGGAATCTCATTCGTTCCCCCTTCGATGTCTTCTTACAGATCAACGGGCTTCCTCAGCAGCCGGATCCGAACGAATCCGACCTCGATTACAGCCGTCGACTCGTAACCCTTCTGAACGCGCCTGGCTTTGCTCCTCGATTCGTGACATCCAATCCCAACTGGCCGAACGGGCAGTTCCAGTTCCACACTCAGCCCTTTGTGTTTGGGGCGCAAGAACTGGAAGGTCTGAAGATGTTCCTTTCAGAACCGGCAGCGCTTCCTGCCTCGCCAGCAGAATTGCTGGCAGGCAAAATTGGAAACTGCATCGCCTGCCATCCCGCACCGAACTTTACCGACTTCAAGTTCCATAACACGGGAGTCACGCAGAAAGAGTATGACGATCTGCCATCCCATAGAGCAGGAGCATTCCTGGCTCTTTCCATTCCCTCCCTGGCAACGAGGACGGCCCACGACCTCCCAGCATCGGAACAGAATCCTGGCGCCAGCGAGCGGTTCCGCTCAATCCCGTCTGACGGAACCACGTTGACCGATCTGGGCCTATGGAACGTGTTTCTCAATCCCGACATGCCGAACCCTCAAGCCAAAATCAGGTCTATTCTCTGCGATGATCAGGTGCCCTGCCCCTTGGCGGACGCCGTGCTCCTGGATCGTGCGATAGCCCGATTCAAGACTCCCGGGCTCCGTGACCTGAGCCATTCCGCTCCGTACATGCACAACGGACAGTTCGACACATTGGAAGATGTCATCGGCTTCTACATCGGGATGTCGGATCTAGCCCGGGCGGGCACGCTGCGCAATGGGGCTAAGGCGCTCAGGGGGATTGCCCTGCAGCCGGCAACTGACATCGCGCCTCTCGCGGCTTTCCTGAGATCGTTGAATGAGGACTACCAGTAGGACTGAACAACCGGAGTCAGCCAAACGACCAGCCGGCATGATCCGCGGCCGGCTCCGAGGTGGGAGTTGTGCCCTCCCACTTCGCGCGGCGGGGGCCCTCTCTTTCTCCTGAGGCCCCCCGCCTTTCTTTTCCGGCATGAAGGAATGGCGCGTGCGGTTACTTCTTGATCTGCTCTGAGAGGAACTTGTCCAGCCCGACTTGCTCGATGGCCCGGAGCTGGGTCTCGAACCAATCAACATGCTCCTCTGAATCCTTGACCATGTCCTCCAGCTTGTGCCGGGTAGTGAAGTCCATGACCTTCGCGCAGTGTGCGATGGCTTTCCGCAAGAACTCAACATCGTTACGCTCGAAATTGAGGTCGCTGATGAAGAGATCCGCGACGGTCCGCCCTCGGCTCACCACGTCCAGGTGATCGACGTCGGGCGTCCCTTCCAAATACAGAATGTGATCGATCAGGCCCGACGAATGCCCCAATTCTTCGTGCGCGAGGCGGCTGAATTGCTCATGGAGTCGCTCATACCCCCAGTTTTTGCACATGGCCGCATGGAGCAGATACTGGTGGACGGCGGTGAGTTCCGCCTTGAGCACGTGATTGAGCAAATCGACGACCCCTTCTTTAGCCTTCATTCTCAGCTTTCTTTCTTGATCTGTTCGGCCAGATAATTTTCCAGCCCGACCTGCTTGATGGTTTCCAACTGCGTTTCGATCCAGTCGATGTGGGCATCGACGTCCTTTGCCATGTCTTCGAGCATATGGCGAGTGGTGAAGTCGCCGACCTTCGTGCAATGCACGACCCCGTCGCTGAGCAAGGCCAGCATCTCCTGTTCCGCCTTGAGATCGAGCTTGAATTGCTCCGGCACGGTCTCTCCGATATGCACGGTATTCATGCGCTGGACGTTCGGCACGCCTTCAAGATAGAGGATGTGCCCGATGAGTTCGTCCGCATCCTTCATTTCGTCGATGCTGCGCTCGCGGATTTTATGGTGGAGCCGCTCATAGCCCCAGTTCGCGCACATTTTGGCATGCACGAAATATTGGTTGATGGCGGTCAGATCAGCGGTCAGAATCTTGTTCAGAATGTTGAGCACTCCCTCTTTCGCCTTCATAGCTCACTCCCCTTTCCTAGATCTGATAGGCCCTCGCCATTAGGGGCTCTTGGGTGGTTGGTCAGCCGTCTGAAAATTCGGCTTGCAGTGTCATTATCAATACCGCCACTCCCTCCGTCAACTCGACGACGACGGCTTCTTGATTCCTCATCGCAGCTTCGATGTCATGATTTCTCCATCTCTGCGGCGTAGACCGCGCACGACGGCGAGGAGACGACAGAATGCGTTCCGGCTTGAAGAGACTGTGCAGGAGTTGGATGGGAGAATAATAATTAAAGACGAACTCGTTATCCCGCTTCCCGATAACCGCACTCTTCGTTGCGGCACTGCACGCTGCGGCCGGCCTGCTTACTGACCTTTTCGACGAGGAACGGCGCCTGGCAGGTCGGACAACTCTTGGCGACCGGACGATCCCAGAGGGCGAACTCGCACTTCGGGTAGCGGCTGCAGGCGTAAAACGAACGGCCCTTTCTGGTCCGCTTCTGGACCAGATCCCCACCGCAACCGGGCTGCGGACACTTCACGCCCAGAGCAAGCGGCTTCGTGGTCTTGCACTCGGGATAGGCGGAACAGGCGATGAACTTTCCGAACCGGCCGCTCTTCACCACCATGGGACTGCCGCATTTCTCGCACTTCTCGTCCGTGGTGAGCTCCTGCTTCGGCACGATCTTGATCGTCCCGTCGGCCAGCTTTTCGAAATTTTGCGTGTTCTTACAGGGCGGATCCACCTTGTATCCGGGACAGGCCAGGAACTTCCCGTTCCGCCCCCACTTGATTTCCATCATTCGTCCGCATTTCTCGCAGGGAATATTCGTCGGAGGCTCTACCGTATCCTTCGGACCGGGGATCGTTTTGGCGTGCTCCATATCCCGTGAAAACGGGGTATAGAATTCTCGCACTGCGTCAACCCACTGTTTGTTCCCTTCCTCCACTTCGTCGAGCTGCTCTTCCAAGTGCGACGTAAAATCGACGTTGACGAGTTCCGGAAACCCTTTCATCAGAAAATCGTTCACGGTCTTCCCAGTCTCTGTCGGCACCAGCCGTCCCTCAATCTTCTCGACGTACTTTCTGTCCTGGATCGTCGAGATGATCGTCGCGTAGGTGGACGGGCGACCGATCCCTTTCTCTTCCAGCTCCTTGATCAGCAGCGCTTCGTTGTATCGCGGCGGCGGCTGCGTGAAATGCTGTTTGGAAGTGAGGCCCGGCACCGTCTGCCCCTCCTGCTGGACCAGCCGCAGGCGCTCGCCCTCCGCGAGGACCGGCAGTTGGCGCTCGTTGTCCTCCTCCGGCTCCTGATCGGCCTTCGGCTTATGCGTCGGCGCCTCCTTGTCGACCCCCTCCATGTAAACGATGGTATGTCCGGGAAACTTCACGACCGTCCCGGTCGAGCGAAAAACGTACTTGTCCTTCGTGCCCACTGGTGTCGAATCGATGCGGGTCACGTCAAGAATCGCCGGCACCATCTGCGACGCGATGAAGCGATTCCAGATGAGTTTGTAGAGGTTGTACTGGTCCGGGTCGAGATACTGCCGGATCGATTCGGGGTCACGCGCGGCGGAGGTCGGCCTGATGGCCTCGTGAGCTTCTTGCGCGGCTTTCTGGGTCTTATAGACGTTCGGCGCAGACGGCAGATATTCCGACCCGTAGCGCGCCCGGATTACGTCCCGTGCCTCGGCCATCGCTTCGTTCGAAATGCGGGGGGAGTCGGTCCTCATATAGGTAATCAGGCCTGTCGGGCCCTCGGCGCCGATTTCCACGCCTTCGTAGAGCTGTTGTGCCAGCGTCATCGTTTTTTTCGGCGAGAAATGCAGCTTGCGCGCGGCCTCCTGTTGCAACCGGCTGGTGATGAACGGCGCCACAGGGTTGCGCTTTTTCTCCCGCCGCTCAATCGACTCCACGACGAACGATTTGCCTTCGATTGCGCGCACGATGCTGGCCGCTTGCTCCGCATTCTCAATCGAGGCCTCTTCGCCGTTGATGCTGTGCAATTTCGCTTCGAACGGCGGAGGATTCTGTCCCGCGAGCAGCGCGGTGATCGACCAATATTCTTCCGGCCTGAACGCCTCGCGTTCTGCCTCGCGCTCACAGATCAACCGCAAGGCAACGGACTGCACGCGCCCCATGCTGAGGCCGCGCCGTACTTTGTTCCAGAGCAACTGGCTGCCTTGATAACCGACGATGCGGTCGAGCACACGCCGGGCCTGCTGGGCATTGACCAGCTTCATGTCGATCTCGCCGGGTGACTGCAACGCACGCTTGATGGCCGATTCGGTGATCTCGTTGAACAATACGCGATATACCTTTCCGTCTTTCTTCTTCTTGGATTTTCCCTTCAGCTCCTGCGCAATATGCCAGGCGATCGCTTCCCCCTCGCGATCCGGGTCCGGGGCCAAAAACACCTTGTCTGCTTCCTCGGCCTTCTTCTTGATCTCGGCCAGCACCTTCGACTTGCCTTTGATGGTGACGTACTGCGGCTCGAAGTCGTGTTCGATGTCGACGCCGAGTTTGCTAGTGGGAAGATCCTTGATGTGTCCGACCGATGCGACGACGGTATAGCCGCGCCCCAGATACTTAGTGATCGTTTTCGCCTTGGTCGGCGACTCAACAATGATCAGCGATTTCGCCATGTGAACTCCATCCGCACGTGAACCAGTGTACCATCCGTACCAAATATCGGCGAATCCTGCAACTAGAATGGCGGAGCGCGCTGATCACGCGCGAATATAGTGCTGGCCCGGCAATTGACGGACGCGTCCGCGCAATTCCAGCGACAGCAAGACGGACACCACCTTGGCAGGGCTCAGTCCGGTACGCTCGATCACTGCGTCAACAGCCTGCGCTTCGTACGAGAGCGCGTCATACACCAGTGCGTCCTCACCCTCGAGATCACCGCGCCACGCGCCCTGGGACGTCTCGCCGGATGCGCTTGCCCGCAAGCGCGTTTCCACTTGCGGCAAGATTTCTTCAAGGATGTCCTGCGCCCGTTCCGTCAACTTGGCGCCGTCCCTGATGAGAGCGTTCGATCCGCGGCATTCCGCCTCTCTGACGGAACCCGGCACGGCGAACACTTCGCGGCCTTGCTCCAGCGCGAGCTTCGCCGTGATCAGCGACCCGCTATCTGTCGCCGCCTCGCTCACCAGCACGCCCAGAGAAAGGCCGCTGATGATCCGGTTGCGCCGGGGGAAATGATGACTCTGCGGAGGGGCGCCCACCGGCAGCTCGGAGATCACCGCACCGTGCGATTCGATGCTCCGCCGGAGCGCGTCATGTTCTGGCGGATAGGTCCGGTCGATTCCGCATCCCAACACGGCGATGGTACGTCCTTTTGCGGCCAAGGCTCCTCGATGGGCCGACGCGTCGATTCCGCGCGCGAGCCCGCTCACGATCGTCACGCCGGCCGCAGCCAAATCTCTCGCAATCTCTTCCGTGACGCTTCGTCCGACCGGGGTGGCGCGGCGCCCCCCCACGATCGCCACGGCGACATGATCGTCCTGCGTCAACCGGCCCGTGACGTAGAGCAGCGGCGGAGGATCCGCAATCGTTCTGAGCCGCTCGGGATACGTCCGGTCGAAAATCGTGAGCACCCGGATACGCAGCCGCTCGACGGTCTTGACCTGTCGATCGATCTGCTGCCGGACCTTCGCGTCCGGCCCTTGCCGGACGTTCGCGGCCATCTCGGGAGTGCACCCTCTTCCGACAAGATCGTCCGCGGACGCGGCCAAGACGGCTTCGGGCGAGCCGAACGCCTGGACCATCCTCACCAGCGTTCGATCCCCGACGCCATCGACCGCTTGAAGCGTCAGCCAGGCAGTCAGCGACACGGCGTCCATGTGCGTCATCGAGTGGGTGCTGGAGTACGGGAACCGGCGGGACCGTCGTTCGATCGAGCGCGTCGTGACGTCGCACGCGAGCAGCCACCGCTACATCACGACCAGGTCGTACTGTTCGAGGTGCAATCGCTCGTCCGGTGTGATGATAATTTTCGCCGAACACTCCCGCTCGAGATTTTCGACTCCCTGACGCTCTTCGTCCTGGAGCAGGTCCGCCACCATCGGGTGCGCCCCGATCACGATCCGCTGGTGCTCTGTTGAGGGTCCGATCCGGCGGATCTCGCGGAAGATTTCGTAGGCCACCGTCGTGGGTGACTTCGTGTAGCCCCGTCCTTCGCAGTAGTGGCAGGGTTCGGACAACGAGCGCAGCAGGTCTTCGCGGACGCGCTCGCGCGAAATCTCGATCAGACCGAGGTCTGAAATCCTTGAAATTCTCGTCCGGGCCTTATCCGACGCCATCGCATCGACCAGGGCATGGTAGACTTTCTCGCGGTTCTTTTCCCGCTCCATGTCGATGAAGTCGACGATGATGATGCCACCGATCCCGCGGAGCTTGATCTGGTACGCAACTTCCTTGGCCGCTTCCAGGTTGTTCCGGAGAATCGTCTCCTCCTGATCGCGCTTGCCGACGAACCGTCCGGTGTTCACGTCGATCACGGTCATCGCTTCCGTATGATCGATCACCAGGTAGCCACCCGACTTCAACCACACCTTCCGACTCATCGCGCGCGAGATTTCCTGCTCGACCCCCAGATAGTCGAACAGACTCTCGTCTTTGTCGTAAAAATGAATCCGCGAGGTCTGTTCCGGGGAGAACCGCTGCACGAAGTCACGGATAGCCTCGTACTCCTCCCGCGAATCGATCCACAGTCGGTCTACTTTCTTGCCGAAGAGATCGCGCACGACCCGGAAGCTCAGGCTGAGGTCGCTGTGCAGCAGAGCGGGCGCCGCCAGCTTGTCCCGGTTGGCGAGAATGTCCTGCCAGAGCACGTGCAGGAAATCCACGTCGGACTTGAGTTCCTCCTCCTTCACGCCTTCGCTGACGGTCCGCACGATGTAGCCGAAGCCGGGGCAGCGGAGCCGACGCATGATGTCCTTCAGCCTGGCCCGCTCCTCGTCACGCGGAATCCGCCGGGAGACGCCGATGTGGTCCACATTCGGCATGAAGACCAGATACCGCCCCGGCAGCGAAATGTACGTGGTGACGCGAGGGCCTTTGGTCCCGATCGGCCCTTTCGAAATCTGGACCATCACCTCCTGCCCCTCGCTCAACAGTTGTTCGATCGGTTTGGCGCTCTGCCGCTTGGGCCGAAGCACATCCGAATCTTTCTCGTCCTCCTCCGCGTCGACCAGCATGTCGCCCGGCTCAGCGTCCATCGAGACGTCGGAGACGTGCATGAAGGCCGCCTTCTCCATTCCGATATCCACGAACGCCGCCTGCATACCCGGCAGAACTTTGGCTACCTTTCCTTTATAGATATTTCCGACGAAATCTTTGTGCTTGGCACGGTCGCCGAACAGATCGGTGACCACCCCGTTATCCAGCACCGCCACCCGGGTTTCCTCCCGGGCTACCGTAATGGCAATCTCAACACCCATGACACACTCCTTTGTATGCGCGCGTCGCCCATCCGCGGGGAGCGAAAGACGCGGGCGTGCAGCCCAAGTCCGACAATCCGATCACCCGCGAAGGCTCACTCCGCCCGCACGTTCCGCACAACATATTTTAACGCGCCGCGCCGCACATTCGGACGCGACGATAGTCCGCACACTGTCAATAGAACAAACTCAAGCGCCGCCGCTTTACGTTCAAGAGCAGTCCCAACGAGGCCATGGTCATGATCGTGGCGCTGCCGCCGTAACTCATCAGCGGGAGGGGAATGCCGACGATCGGAAACATGCCCGCCGTCATTCCGATGTTGACCACGACGCAAAAGCAGAGCATGGCCACGATTCCCGCTGCGAGCAGCGCGCCGAGCTGGTCTTTCGCTTTCGCGGCGATCTCCAGCGATAGCCAGATGAGCCCCACGAACAACGCCAACAGCAACAACACTCCCAGGAACCCCCACTCCTCCGCATAAACGGCAAACACGAAATCCGTATGCCCTTCAGGCAGGAATTTCAACTGGCTTTGCGTTCCCCCGTACAACCCTTTGCCCGTCAGCTCGCCCGAACCGATCGCGATTCTCGATTGCAATGCGTGATAGCCTTTGCCCGCCGGGTCGTAGTCCGGATCGACGAACGCCATAATGCGCTGTCGCTGGTAATCATGCAAGGACCCCCACACCGCTTCCCAGGCAAAGGGAAACAACATGACCGAGAATAAAAGGATGACCCCCAACGCCTGGGAGCGCACACCGACCATCAACAGCATGGCCCCGTACACAGCGACGAAGCTCAATCCGCTACCAAGGTCCGGCTGTTTGAGGATCAGGACCAGCCCCGGCAGCATCAGGAACCCCGGCACGATCACCCGCTGCAGCCACCCCACGCGCGGTGCCTTCGAATAATAATGCGCTAGGACGAGGATCAGGACGAGCTTCGCGAACTCTGACGGTTGGAAACTGAAGGGGCCCAACGCGATCCACCGCTGCGCGCCCTTGCTCGTTCGTCCTTCCACGAGCACGTACGCGAGCATGAGCAGGACCACGGCATAGGCCGGATAGGCCAACCGGGCGATCCGGTGATAATCCGACACCAGCATGACGACGAAGGCGGCGGCTCCGAGTGCGATCCACACCAACTGCTTCAGGTAATAGGGCACGCCGCCCTGCTGCGCGTGGGTCACGCTGTGGATCGACAGCACGCCGATGCCGAGGATCGCTACAACCAACCCCAGATATCGCAGGTCGAAACTGTCCAGCCCCCGATTGTCGATGAGCCGGTCGATCATGACTGCTCCGACGATAAGCTCGTTCCCGCCGACGTCACGACGGGCGCTTGCGGCGTCAACTTCATGTACGTTTCGATGACTTCCTTCGCCAGCGGGGCGGCGGCCGACCCTCCGTGCCCCATGTGCTCGGCCAGCACCGCCACAGCGATTTTTGGCGATTCGACCGGCGCAAAAGCCACGAACCAGGCGTGGTCGCGGAACTTTTTCGGAATATCTTTTTCCGGACCGGCCCGCAACGCGGCGGTCTGGGCCGTCCCGGTTTTCCCCGCGATCGTCACGATGGACGATTTGGCTCTGGTGGCGGTTCCCACCTTCACCACGTCGGCGAGCGCTTCCTTGATCAATCGGAAGGTCTCCGGCTTCGCGTTCACCTTGCCGCGCGGGACTGCGGGCAATTCCTGCAGATGGCCCGTTGTCCGATCCATTATCGCCTGCACGAGGCGGGGGCGGAAACTGACGCCGTCGTTCGCCACCGTCCCGATCAGGCTCGCCATCTGCAGAGGAGTGACCGTCACGTAACCTTGTCCGATCGCCGCGGAAATCGTCTCGCCGGGCAGCCAAGGTTCATTCTTCGTTTTTTGCTTCCAGGCCGTAGAGGGCATGATGCCGGTCCGTTCCGACGGCAGCTCCACGCCTGTCCCCTGTCCCAGTCCGAACTCCTTCCCGTACTCGGCCATCACATCGATACCCATCCGCTGTCCGACGGTATAAAAGTACACGTCACACGAGTGGACGAGGGCCGCATGGAGATCGACGAGGCCGTGGCCCCCCGCCTTCCAATCGTGATACAGCCGTTTCCCGAATTGATAGCCTCCATTGCATCGCACCGTGCTCGACGGAGACATCGTGTGCGTTTCCAACGCCGCCACGGCCATTGGCACTTTGAAGGTCGAGCCGGGCGGGTACTGGCCCTGGGACGCGCGGTTATTGAGCGGACGCCCTTCGTCCTGCACGATCTCCACCCATTGTTTCGCGGTCAGCTCCCGCGACAGGACGTTCGGATCGAACGCTGGCCGGCTCGCCATCGCCAGGATGTCCCC
Source organism: uncultured Nitrospira sp. (assembly GCA_964445795.1). Classification (GTDB taxonomy): domain Bacteria; phylum Nitrospirota; class Nitrospiria; order Nitrospirales; family Nitrospiraceae; genus Nitrospira_D. The sequence continues at coordinate 55,912 of CAYULI010000013.1, forward strand.
ATTGGTCGGGTCCAAGGCGACGATCGCGCCGGACTCCTCTCCTAAGAGCGATTCGGCGACCTTCTGCAACCGGACGTCGATCGTGAGATAAAGATCGTTTCCCGCCTGCGGCGGCTCGACCACCACGGCCTTCTTCTCATGGCCGAGCGCATCGACTTCGACGCTCTTCTGGCCGGCTTGGCCCCGGACGTGCCGATCATAGGATTTCTCGACGCCGTACTGACCCACGATGCTGCCTTGGTGCAAATCCGCGAACTCCGGCTTCTCCAACTGCTCCGCCGAAATTTCTCCGACGTACCCGAGCACGTGCGCGGCAGTCACCCCACCGGGATAGTTGCGCTGCGACTCCACCTGGATCATGACGCCCGGCAGGTCGAGGCGGTGCGATTCGATGACCGTCGCGTCGCGCAATGTCAACCGGTCCTTGATCTTGCGCGGCAGCAGCTTGCTCCCTTTCCCCGTGAGTTTCTTCCGGACTAGGGCGGGATCCAAGCCGAGCAGGTCGGTGAGCTTCTGAATCAACGCCTCTCGGTCCTTCACGTCTTCAAGCGTCACGTAGAGGCTGAAGCTCGGCACGTTGTTCGCCAGCAGCACACCGTGCCGGTCATAGATCAGCCCGCGGGCCGGTTCGAGCAGGACCTGCCTGGTCCGGTTGTTCTCCGAGAGGTCGCGATAGTAGGGGCCTTCGCGGACCTGCAGATGCCACAACCGGATCCCGAGAAGCGCAACGATGAGGAGGAGCCCGATCCGCAGCACGGCCAGCCTGCGTTGGAGCTCACTGAGTTCTGCTTCGGGGTATCCCGTCGTAGCCATGCGTCGGCCTGTATCGTTTAGATCCGTTGATCCAACCCCAACCGATCGATGTTCAGCCGGCTCCAGGCCAGCCAGTAGAGCGTGCCTCCTACCACGGTGTCGAAGCAAGCCTGCGGCAGCACGACGGCGCGGATTGCCCACCACAGATCTTGTTCCTCGTTGAGCTTGAGCGACACGCCTGTCAGGAGGCCGGTCAGGAGCGAGGCGACGAGCAGTCCCATCACCAGCACGAGGGGGGTCACATGCGCCACCTGGCGCCCGGCCAGCCCGGCCACAAAGCCGGCGCCACCTTTCGTCAGCATACTGTACGTCGGATCGCCAGCGGAAAATAGGCTCATGACCCAGCCCAGCACAAGGCCGAACAAAAGCCCATCGAGTTCCCCGCCGAACAATCCGATCAAGCAGACGGCGATCAACCCGAGATCCGGCTTCACGTTCCAGACGGTGAGATGCGGCAGCACGACGGCCTGCATCGGCACCAGCCCTGCAATGAGGAGCACGTACAGCAACAGTTTCATGACTTGGGCTTCCCGCTCGGAGGGCTGAGGCGCTCTTCTTCGCTCGGCACATAGGGCGATTGGATCACCAGGACTTCTTCGACTCGGTTAGGGTCCACATCCGGCATCAGTTCGGCCGACTGGAACAGCGCCCCTTCTTCCTTGTCGATTCGGGTAATGGTTCCGATGGCCAGACCGCGCGGAAACCCTCCGACGAGCCCGGATGTCACCACGCGATCGCCCGGGCGCACGCTCGACAGAAGCGGGATGTACTTGAGCCGCGCCAGCCCTTGCGTCGTTCCTTCGACAATACCCTCGTCTCTCGTGCGTTGAATCAACCCAGCGATCGCGTTATTGGGATCCGTCACCAGGAGGACCACCGACGTGGCCGCCGTCGTCTTGACCACCCGGCCCACCACCCCCGCGGGCGTGATCACGCCCATCTCGGGTTGAATGCCGTCGGACTCTCCTTTATTCAAGATGAGCGTCCGGTACCAGTTTCCGGTGTCGCGTCCGATCACCTGGGCGGCGATCATGGTCGGGAGTGCCTGCGCCTTGAATTCCAGGAGCGTCGTGAGCCGTTCGGTAGCCGCCGCCGCCTCCCGTAGCTGGTTGTTTTGCCCCTGCAGACGTTCAAGCTCCTTGCGAAGCCGCCTGTTCTCCTCTTCCAATCCCTGCAGCGCCACGTATCCGTTCCACAGCTCGCCGACACGGTCGTGGATGGTGGCCACGGCGCGGAGGGGCCAGCTCACCACCCATCCGACCGGTCCGCCAAGCTGTTCGAATAGGTCTTGGGTCTGGCTGGGCATGAGGAAGAAGCCGAGCAGAAGAACCACCGCGAGCGCGAGGGCGAACCGCCTCGCATTGTAGGGCGCACGCAAATTGACCATCCACATACGGGATGGGACCTTACCGGAGGCTGTTGGCCTGCGACATGACCGATACCTTCCGGAGCAGATCCAGCTCGTCCAGAATCTTGCCTACTCCCAGGACGACGGAGGTGAGCGGATCGTCCACCGTGATAATCGGCAAGTTCGTTTCTTCGCGGAACCGCGTATCCATCCCTTTCAGGAGGGAGCCTCCGCCGGTCAACACAATTCCGCGGTCGATAATATCCCCCGCCAGCTCGGGCGGCGTGTTTTCCAAGGCCACCTTGATCGCATTGACGATGGTTCCAATGGGTTCCTGCAACGCTTCGCGCACCTCGGCGTCGTCCACCACCAGCGTGCGCGGAATGCCAGAAATCAGGTCGCGGCCCTTGATCATCATCGTCTTCCGTTCCTCGAACGGATAGGCCGAACCGATTTCGAACTTGATTCGCTCCGCCATGTGCTCGCCGATGAGTAAATTATATTTCTTCTTGATGTAGTTCATGATCGCTTCGTCCATCCGGTCGCCGGCCACTTTGACCGACTCGCTGTAGACGATCCCGCCGAGCGAGATGACGGCGATATCCGTCGTGCCGCCGCCGACGTCGACGACCATGTTGCCGGAAGGCTCCGTGATGGGCAGGCCCGCCCCGATCGCCGCAGCCACTGGTTCTTCGATCAGATAGACCTCGCGCGCCCCGGCCAATTCGGCGGAATCGCGCACCGCCCGCTGTTCGACTTGCGTGATGCGGGAGGGGACTCCGATGATGATCCGCGGCCGGACAAAGGCGCTCCGGTTGTGGGCCTTGCGGATGAAATGCTTGAGCATCTGCTCGGCCATCTCGAAGTCGGCGATGACACCTTCCTTCATCGGGCGGACCGCGACGATGTTACCGGGCGTGCGTCCGAGCATTTTCTTCGCGTCGGCCCCGACGGCCAGCACCTTTTCGCTCTTCTTTTCCACCGCCACCACGGAGGGCTCGTTCAGGACGATCCCTTTCCCGTGGACGTACACCAGGGTCGTGGCTGTGCCTAAATCGATCGCCAGATCGTTGGAGAACCACCCGAACACGTCTCCCGGGAACCCCACGGCATCTCTCCCTTCTCTTGGCCGGACGACGCATCGCCGGGCCGGTACGATTCTTCCCCCTCGGTCGTCTTCAATCCGGCAGTGCCAACTGCCCGGCATCGAGCACTTGCGTGTGCGCAATCTCGTCGCCCAGGCGCCGTCCCTGTTCGTTCCCGATTATCAGGAGCCCCTCGAAGGCGAGAATCGCGACCGATACCAGCCAGCCGATATAGGGCACGGCAAAGACGATCTGGGCGGCACCAAACGGCAGATTGCGAATGATCGATTCACGAAACCCCGCAGCTTCTCGTCCATCCAGTCGCATGGTCTGAAGGCCGACCACCCGCTTCCCGATACTTCTTCCACCCGCAAACCCGTCGGCAATCAAGATGTAGGCCAGACCGGCAAGGAACCCGACCGGAGGTGCAATCTCGTCTGCGGCAACGACGAGGAACAGGTCGATCAGCTTTGCGATGAACCGATTCAGGACGTGGGCCTTCGGATAGACCGTTCGCTCGAGCGACTTCGCGCTTGGCCCCTCCCCCGTCAAGGGATCTCCTTCTAATTAGTGGCAAAGTATAACAAAATCCAACATCTTGCACAAACGAAAGCGCGCATCGTTGCGATGCCCCTGTTCTTTCCCGCAATCGGATAAACCCACGATCGAGTGTGGCACGATCTTGCCTTCAGGCCTGGCCACAAGTACAATCCCCGCACTCCAGTATGATCGAGAGGATGTCATGATCAAAATCATGCGAAGTGCCGCACACGACCACCCCTGGCTGCTTAAATCCATGATGGGGCTCCTGGCGGTCGCCTTCGTCATCACGATGGGTTGGTGGGGATTCGGGGAGCAAACGGGCAATGCCGTCGCCAACGTGGGAGACCTGACGGTGTCGCGCGATGAGTTCCGCCGGGCCTACGAAAACATGTACCGGTTCTACAAGGAAAAAGTGCCCGGCGAGTTCAAGGATGAAGCCATCAAACAGTTCGTCATCGATCAGCTCGTGGCCAATCGTCTCTGGCTCATTGCCGCCAAAGACATGGGCCTCACCGTGTCCGACGAGGACTTGCGAGACATGATCGTCAACATTCCCGATTTCCAAAAGAACGGGGCCTTCGATCCTGAGCTATACCAGCGGCTGCTCGCGGCCAACCATCTGACACCGGCTATCTTCGAAGCCGCGCAATACAAAGAAATCCTCGGCAACAAAGCCCGCATGGTCGTGCGGGAGTCCGTCGCCCTCACGCCCGCGGAAATCTCCGAAGCGCAGGCGCTCATGACGAGACCCCAGGATTCGGATCCGACCAAGGCGGCCACCGCCAAGGATCGCATTCTCCAAGATATGTTGCTCCAGAAACAACAACGGGCGCTGGTGGCGTTCGAGGAGTCACTCAAAACCAGGGTCCCGATCAAAATTCATCGTGAATTGTTATAGCGGCTCTAGTGAGAAGGCTCGGGCCCCCAGGCAACGGGCACTGGGCAAAACGTCACCCCGGTTTGGTTTCCCCTCTTACTTCTCGCCTCATCCCCCCACCTCCAAGCCGTTCATAAGATCAGCATCGCATCGCCGTAGCTGTAGAAGCGATACCGCCGCTCGATCGCTTCAACGTAGGCCTGCCGCACCGGCTCCAGCCCCGCAAAGGCCGAGACCAGCATCAACAACGTCGTCCGCGGCAGATGAAAGTTTGTCATGAGGGCGTCCACCACTTTGAACCGGAATCCCGGCGTGATGAACAGCCGGCTTTCGCCCGACGCCGGCACAAGCTGCCCCGTCGTCATGGCCGCGGTTTCCAACGCTCGCACCACCGTCGTGCCGACGGCGACGATCCGCCGACCTGTATGCTTCGCCTGCACAACGGCCTTCACCGCCTCCTCCCTGATATGAAAGACCTCTTCTCCCATCCGGTGATCTTCGATGCGTTCTTCCGAGACGGCCTTGAATGTCCCGGGACCCACATGGAGCGTGATCGTCGCGAGCCGGATCCCGCGGCGGTCCAGTCGCGCCAGCAGTTCTTCCGTGAAGTGCAGCCCAGCCGTCGGCGCCGCAATCGCGCCTTCCTGTTTGGCAAAGAGGGTCTGATACCATCGGTGGTCTTCCTGGGTCGCGGGACGCTTGATGTAAGGCGGCAGCGGCATCGCGCCCCGTTCTCTGATGAGCTGCATAACCGGAATCCCGCCGTCCATCATCACCCGAGTCCCGGCGGTGTCCCGCTTCACAATCGTAGCACGGGCGTCGGTGCCGAACTCAATGACTTGTCCCACGCAGAACGTGCCTTTGATCAGCACTTCCCAGACGCCAGCACCGAGATCCTTCACGAACAACACCTCGACCGTCATGCCGCCGGGCCGCTTCGTCCCCGTTACCCGCGCCGCGAGCACCTTCGTGTCATTCACGACCAGTAGATCGCCCGAGTCCAGCAGGTCGGGTAGATCGAAAACGTGATGGTGCGCGAGCCGGCCGTCCTGCCGGTTCAGCACGAGCAGCCGTGCATGATCCCGAGGCACGACCGGCTGAGAAGCGACCAGAGCGGAATCGAACGGAAAATCGAAATCGGTTAAGCGCATCAGGACGTGGGAACCGGAGGCCTCTTGGTCAGAGACATGTGCTGCAGCTCTGTCCCCGGATAGTAGTACCGAAGAATGGTCGAAAAGGAATACCCGAGCTCCGCCAGTTCTTTCGCGCCCCACTGGCAAAGACCGACAGCATGACCCGCACCATAGCCGACGAGCACGACCTCGGGACCGATGGATTCGATCGTGAATTGGGTGCTTGGGATGACCGTGTAACCTACCGCCTTGCGGAGTTCTTCCCCGCGCAGGATCAGCTCCCCCTTCGAGTGCAGGATGCGCAAGGTCGCCACCCGGCCGGCGCGGCTGTAGGTCAGCGGTGCCAACGTGGCGATGGTCCCGACGGCCACTCCCTGTTGCCGGAGATTCTGCTCCAACGTGTCGATTTTGAACGACGCTTTCCACTGATAGTACGGCGACTCCACATCGAACGGGCACTCAACCCCCTTCAAGTATGGGAGGTCTTTCGACCAAACAACCACCGAATCTTCCGTGATGCCCGCCGCCGTCGACGAGAACGCGGCGTAGATCGGTGCCCCTTCATGCGTGACGACCAGTCCCCTCGTTGCCTCCACCGCCTGCTCGACGCGTGCGTCGATGCCTTGCCGCCCACGATAGACTTGGTCCTGAATGCTCGCGGCGACATCGTAGTCGCGCGAGGCGCTGAGCATGTGTTGATAGAGCGCATAGGTTCTGGCGGCGACCGCCTGTGCCTTGAGCATCTCCGGATGCCAGGCCGAATTGACCTCGGCCGGTACCACGCCCTTCACATACTCTTCAAGATCGACGTGATTGATGACCAGCAGGCCCTTCCCCCGACGCACCAGTTGGACCAGTCCGCTGACTTGGAGGGCTGACTTGTCGTCGTTCGGCTGGGCGGAGATTCCGTTGGAAGCGCCGTTCCGCCGCGGTAGCGAGACTTTCAAATCCTGCTCGCCTGACCGCACCGTCAGTTGATCGCCGGTGGCACGAACCCCGTTTACGAACATGGCCGGGCCGCGCACTTCGACGGAGAGTGCCGAGTGGAAGGAGCGCGCGCGATCCTGCTCGTCCGTCACCCATACCGTGCGCTCGGCGCGCACTTCGATCCGCTGCACGTCGGACGCCAACAGAACGCGGATCGATTGCGCCGCCTCCGTCGGAGTGACGGCGCAGGTCATTCCGATGGCTAGGCCGACTTTCGCGGCCCACGGGAGAACGGTTCTCATCGACGGAAGAGCCACCCGATCAAATAGAATAGCAGACTCAGGACGACGCTGATGAGCAGGCTGGTCGCAATCGGGAAATAAAAGCTGAAGTTATCTCGCTTGTAGGACAGATCGCCGGGGAGCCTGCCCAGCCAACTGAACAGGCCGCTGAACCCGGGGAAACGGTCCGCCGCCAGCAACAGGGCTCCCAGGATGACGATGCCGGCCCCGATTCCGATCAACAACTTGCCCAGGGATGTCCATTCGGGCGTCAATCCTTCACCAGACATTCGGCAATCTGCACGGCATTGAGCGCCGCTCCCTTGCGAAGATTGTCGGACACCACCCAGAGATTGAGCCCGTTGGGCACGGACTCGTCTTCCCTGATGCGGCCGACATACACTTCATCTTCGCCCGTCGCGTCCAACGGCATCGGATAGAGCTTCCGAGCGGGGTCGTCATACACGATCACGCCCGGCATCGCAGCCAGCAAGGCCCGGGCCTCGTTCGCCTTGAGGGGACGTTCGAGTTCAAGGTTGATCGCTTCCGAGTGGCACCGGAGCACCGGCACCCGCACCGTCGTTGCGGTGAGACGCAAGGCCGGTGCGGCGAGAATTTTTCTCGTCTCGCGTACGATCTTCACTTCTTCGGAACAATCGCCCCCTTCGTTGAACGATCCGATGTGCGGCAACAGGTTGAACGCAATTTGATAGGGATAGACTTCGACCTTGGGGTCGCGAAACGCGAGCAGATCTTTGGTCTGCGTCATCAGCTCGTCCATCGCCGCGGCGCCGGTTCCCGACACCGATTGGAACGTCGTGACCACCACCCGTTTCACACCCACGGCATCCTGCAGAGGCTTGAGCGCCATGACCAACGGGGTCGTGGTGCAATTGGGAATGGAGACGATGCCGCGGGGCATCGCGTGAAGCGCGTGAGCGTTGACTTCCGGCACGACCAGCGGAACGTCTTCCTCCATGCGGAACACCCCGCTGTCGTCGATGACGACGATGCCGGCCGCACCCAAGCGACGGCCGTAGTCGCGGCTGATCTCGTCGGTCGCGGAAATCAGCGCGAAGTCGACGCCCGCGAACGACGACTCCGGCGTCAGTTCCTCGACTTTCCATTCTTTGCCCTGGCATTCCATCACTTCGCCGGCTGATCGCTTCGACGCAAAGAGGCGCAGCCCGCTCAGCGGAAATTTGCGCTCTTCCAGGATCTCCAGCGTTTCTTTCCCGACCGCGCCGGTGGCGCCGAGAATCGCGATGGTATAGGCGGACTTTTTCTTCAACATGACGTGTAGGTCCAGTTACTCCGAATACAGGCGGCGAATACGATGATTGAACGTATCCGCGACCAGCAAGGAGCCATCCGGCGCGGCGACGATCCCGAACGGATAGCTCAAACCGCTCTCCAAGGCCGATCCCCCGTCTCCTCCGTAGGTTGCCGTCCCGCACCCGGCCAGCCGGACGATGATGCGCAACCCCCGATCCCACCGGCGCACCACGTGACTGTCGGAATCGGTCACAAACAGGGCACCGTGCGCATCGACCGCGATACCCGATGGCCGTGACAGGCTGGTCGAGGGCGGCTCAGCCGGCGAGTGAAACCGGTACTCGCCGCCGTCACCCGCAACTGTCGCAATCACGCCAACGGCGAGATCGACGGCCCTAATCCGCCCGTTGAACGTATCGGCAATATAAAGCACGCCGTCCCGCACCACAATGCCGCTCGGACCGGCCAGACTCGCGTTGGCGGCTGGAACTCCGTCTCCATCATACGTCGCTGAACCCGTACCCGCAAACGTCGTGATGACGCCTGTCGTCAGATCGACCACGCGCACGCGGTTGTTGCTCTGATCCGCAATGAAAAGCCGGCCCAGCCCGTCGAGCGCCAGCGCAGCCGGTTCGTTGAGCCCCGCCTGGGCGGCCGGACCTCCGTCGCCGGAGAACCGTGCCTGGCCGGTCCCGGCGAGAGTGGTGATCGTTCCGGTCGCCGCCTCCACGCGCCGCACCCGATGATTCATCGTGTCGGCAATGTAGAGGTCGCCGTTCTTGTCGACGGCCACCGCCGTCGGAAAGTTCAACTGAGCCGAAGTTGCCGCCCCTCCGTCCCCGCCGAACCGCTTCGGTACGGCCGCGCCATTGACGAGATAGCGGACTGTCCCGCTCAAATCCGCCTGCGGGATATACTTCTGCGTAGCAGCCTGAGTCATGTCGGCGAAGGGATCTTCCTCGGCTGGCAATCCCGCTTCCGATTCCGATTGAGCACCGAATCGATCCGATTCCCCCGCTGCCACGCCAGCGACGGTCGTGATGATACCGGTCCTCCGGTCGATCTTCCGGATGACATGATTCTCCGAATCGGCGATGTAGATATCGCCGAGGTCGTCGATAGCCAGCCCCTTCGGCTCGTTGAGCAAGGCTTGGACCGCCGGGCAGCCATCCCCGGCGAAACCGGGTTCTCCCGTTCCGGCCAGCGTCACGATCATCCAGGAGGGACACGTCGTCATATCCGTAGCCATGAAGCCGTCAGTTCAGGTTCCGCAGAATCGCGTCGCCCATCTCCGCCGTGCCGACGATGCGGGCACCCGGGCTTTGGATATCTTTCGTCCGGTAGCCCAAGTCCAGCGTCTTCACGATGGCCTGCTCGATAGCCTCCGCTTCCTTGTCGAGCCCAAACGCGTACGAGAGCATCATCGCGGCTGAGGCGATGGTCGCGATCGGGTTTGCGATGTTCTTCCCCGCAATATCGGGCGCGCTCCCGTGAATGGGCTCGAAGAGCCCGACCTTCGCCCCGATGCTGGCCGACGGTAGCATGCCGATAGAGCCGGTCAACATCGCCGCCTCGTCGCTCAGAATATCGCCGAACATGTTATTGCACACCATCACGTCGAACTGCCGCGGATTGCGGACCAGTTGCATGGCGGCGTTGTCCACGTACATATGCCCCAATTCCACGTCCGGGTAGGATGTGTGGACTTCGATCACCACTTTGCGCCAGAGCTCGGACGATTCGAGCACATTAGCTTTATCGACGGACGTGACCTTCCGGCGTCGCTTCCGCGCCGCTTCGAAGGCCACCTTGGCGATCCGGCGCACTTCCTCGGTCGTATACACTTCGGTATTGATGCCGCGCTCTTCCCCGTTTGGCAGCTTCTCGATTCCTTTCGGTTTGCCGAAATAGATGCCGCCGGTGAGTTCCCTCACGACCAGGATATCGATTCCCTCGACCACCTCGCGCTTCAGCGTGGACGCCTCGACCAAGTTGGGATAGAGCTTCGCCGGTCTGAGATTCGCATAGAGTCCCAGAGCTTCACGGATGCCCAGGAGCGCGCGCTCAGGACGGAGACTGTACTCGAGCCCTTCCCACTTCGGCCCTCCCACCGCCCCGAGCAGTACAGCGTCGCTTTGCTTGGCCAGGGCCAACGTCTCTTGAGGAAGCGGCACACCTACCTTGTCGATGGCTTGGCCGCCGATATCACCATGGGCGAATTCGAACGAATGATGATATTTCTCCGCCACCGCCTTGAGGATCTTGACCGCTTCCGGAACGATTTCGCGACCGACACCGTCGCCGGCCAACACCGCAATCTTCGCCTTCACGTCATTCTTCTCCTTGCTCTTGCCGCCCGCACCTATTCGAGCACGTCCTCGTCCTCTGCGCGCCAAGCCGGGTCGACCAAGCAGAGGAACTCGATCTCCGCCGAACCGCGGTTTTCCAGCGACTGGGTACCACCCGGTGGCACGTACACCACGCTTCCCGCCTCGACGGGACAGGACTGTCCGTCGACCGTGAAGGTCCCTTCCCCGGCTAGGAAATAATACACTTCGGACGACGCCAGCCGGTGCCACTTCGATCGCCGTCCCGGCCCCAGCTTACCGTGAGCGAGGCTGTAGCCGAGATCGACGGCCTGTTTCGCCGGATGCAGCAACTCCCGGAGAACGGTGTGGTCGCCGGCCAAGAATTCCTGGCACTCGAAGAGGGATCGCTTCAGCATTGCGGACAGCCCCTTGTACGACGGTGGGGCTGTCACTCTAGCCTGGCAGGAACGATCAAATCAAGCGAACCTTCGGCTCGCCCTCGCCCTGTTTGGAGGCCAGGTAGGCCAGCCGATTCAAGGCGTTCAGGTAAGCCCGGGCTGCCGCCGTGATGATGTCGGTGTCCGCCCCGTGGCCCGAGACCGTCTTTCCATTTTCTTCAACCCGAACGGACACCTCCCCCTGCGCGTCCGTGCCGCTGGTCACGGCGTTGACGGCGAACATGAGCAATTTGCTCTTCGTCTGCGTCATCGCCGCGATAGTCCGATAGATCGCATCCACCGGGCCGTCCCCGGACCCCGATTGTTTCACCGGCTTGCCGTCGATCTCCAGTTCCACGGTCGCCGTCGGAATCCGGTCGGTCCCGCTCTCCACGTGGAACGACTTCAGGACGATGCGCTCCGCCATCTTCGCCAGTTCTTCCGACACGATGACCTCGAGGTCCTCTTCGTAAATTTCTTTCTTCTGATCGGCCAGTTTCTTGAATCGCTCGAAGGCATGGTTGAGCTCATCGTCCGTGAGCTTATAGCCCAGTTCTTCCAGCCGCTGCCGGAACGCGTGCCGCCCGGAGAGCTTGCCCATCACCATCTTGCTTTCGACCAGGCCGATCGATTCCGGTCGCATGATTTCATAGGTCGTTTTCTCTTTCAGCAGACCATCCTGATGAATGCCCGATGTATGCGCGAAGGCGTTGGCACCGACGATGGCCTTGTTCGGCTGCACAACCATGCCGGTGATCTTGCTGACTAGACGGCTCGTTTTCGCGATCTCTTCCGTCCGGATTCTCGTGTCGGCCCCGTAGAAATCCTTCCTGGTCCGGAGTCCCATGACGATTTCTTCCAGGGAGGTATTGCCCGCGCGCTCCCCGATGCCGTTAATCGTGCATTCGACCTGCCCCGCTCCGTTGATGACGGCTGCCAGACTGTTCGCGACCGCCATGCCCAGGTCGTTGTGGCAATGGACCGAGATCACCGCCTGGTTGGCGTTCGGCACCTTCTCGCAAATTCCCCTGATCAATGCCCCGAACTCCTGCGGGACCGCGTACCCGACCGTGTCCGGAATATTAACGGTCCCGGCTCCGGCCGCGATGACCGCCTCGATCACTTCGTAGAGGTACGTAGGATCGGACCGGCTTGCGTCCATCGGAGAAAACTCCACGTCGTCCACGTAACTCCGCGCCCGCTGCACCATCTCCACGGCTCGTTTCTTCGCTTCCTCGCGCGTCATCCGGAACTGGTGCTTTAAGTGGATGTCGGACGTAGAGAGAAACGTATGGATGCGGACCTTCGGCGCCCCCTTCAGCGCCTCCCAGGCCCGATCGATGTCCTCCGGGCGTGCCCGCGCCAGACTGCAAATCGTCGGCCCTTCTACCTCCTGAGCAATCCGACGAACGGCCTCGAAGTCGCCGGGCGAGCTATAGGCGAATCCGGCCTCGATGATATCCACGCCGAGCCGGGCGAGCTGTTTGGCGATCATGACCTTTTCTTCCACATTCATGCTGGCGCCCGGCGACTGCTCGCCGTCGCGCAACGTCGTATCGAAAATTTTAATCATTCGTGTCATGACATACCTCCAGACACCAGCCGCTCAACAAGTCCTTCCGGCAAGGCCGCCAGGAACGAGAACCGCGCGGCATACGCTTCCGGTACGTTGAGAAGTGCCAATAGCTGAGAACATGACTGGACGGCTTTTTCAGCAACCTGCAAAAACACAAAAGCCTCCATCCCTATCTGTCTCAGGGACGAAGGCTCGACGCGCTTCGTGGTACCACCCTGCTTCGGTCTGAACGGCATCCGTCGTTCAGAACCCTTCATTACGCCCGATCACGGGGGCGAGGCGGAATCCCCTACTGATGGTTCAGGGACTCTGGCTCGGAGGCGAGTTCGGCGAGGTACAGGCTGGTTTGCACCATACCACCAGCTCTCTGACAGGATGGTGACAACACCAACCGGCCCTGTTCTCGCCTTGCTCGAAGGCTCACCGTACAGACGACGTACGCTTCGCCTTTTCGCTCACCGCGGCAGCGCCGACAGCCGTTTCGGCCATCCTGTTATTAATTCTGTCCAGATCGCCTACTACTCCTCGTCACGGCCCTCACAACTTCGACTCGGCTGGCGGTGGCTCGACCTTTCCGATGCTCTTCTTCCCGATCGCTCGCGCTATCAGCCAGAGCAGCCGCTCCACCGGCCCCAATAACGCATAGCCGGCGAAGACGACAAATAGCATAACTTGGGGCCACGCTGCCACTAGCATCAGCGTCAGGATGCCCCAGACCAGATAGGTAATCTGCTGGCGGCCCTTGAATTTCAAATCCTTAAAGCTGCGGTACTTGATCGTGCTGACCATTAAGAACGACAACGTGAGAGTAATGATCAACACCAGGAGCGGTTTGACCTCGCCGCCCATGCGGACAATATGATGATCGAAAACCACCAGCGAGGCGATCACCCCCGCAGCCGCGGGAATGGCAAGCCCGGTAAAATATTTGCTGTCCGACACCGCCACGGTCGAATTGAAGCGGGCGAGCCGTACCGCACCCATCGCGACGTACGCGAACATGACGGCGACCCCGAATGTGCCCTGGGCACTCAAGGCCCAAGAATAGATCAGCAGCCCCGGCGCCACTCCGAATGACACCACGTCAGAGAGCGAGTCGTACTCCAGACCGAAATGACTCGTGCTGTGCGTCAGACGTGCAGACTTGCCGTCCAAGACATCGAAGACCATCGCGACCAGAATCGCGATGGCGGCCGCCATGTAATTCGCATTGAACACCGACAGAATCGCGTAAACCCCGCAAAACAAATTGCCGGTGGTGAACAGATTCGGGATCAAGTGCATTGCCGCTTTCCGTCGCTTGCCGTCCCTTCCAAACGCGTTGCGAAGGCCCGTCGTTTTCATCGGAGTTCTCCCAGAACGGTTTCTCCACCTTTAACCCGGTCGCCGACCGCCACCTTGACGGCCGTCCCCAGAGGGAGAAATGTGTCCATCCGCGAACCGAACCGTATCAAGCCGAACCGCTCGCCCCGCTGCACCCGATCTCCTGCCGCAACCCAACAGACGATGCGGCGTGCGAGCAGTCCCGCCACTTGCACGCAGAGAATCTTCACGCCCCCCGGCGTCCGGAGCAGCAGCGCGTTCTGTTCGTTCTTCATTGTCGCCTCCGGTCTGCTGGCCACCAGGAACAGTCCGGGCTGATACTGCACGTCCTGCACGACACCTTCGCAGGGCGTCCGGTTGATGTGCACATCGAACACGTTCAGGAAAATCGTGAGCCGAATGCTGCGTGCTTTTAGAAATCGCGGCTCGTATTCCTCTTCGATGGCGATCACTTTCCCATCGCCCGGCGCCACGACCAGATTCGGCCCCTGTGGGACGGTCCGAACCGGGTTGCGGAAGAACCAGGCGAAGAAGAGCGTCACCAGTCCGGCCCCGGCCGCCGCAACGGTCCACCCGAGCGAACCTACGAGCAGTGTAACGCCGGCCGCAGCACCGATGAAGGGAAATCCTTCTTTGGCAAAGGGGACACCGACGGCGCGATCAGCCACGGAGTTGTTACCCTCAGTTTTTGGTCTTGTCGACCAGCTGATCCTTCTTAAGCCAGGGCATCATCGCCCGCAGCTTAGCTCCTACGGTCTCGATCGGATGTGCCTCGCCTTTGGCGAGCAGTGCGTTGTAGACGGGACGGTTGGCTTGATTCTCCAAGACCCATTCCTTGGCGAACTGGCCGGTCTGGATCTCCTTCAGGATTTTCTTCATCTCCTGCTTCGTCTGCTCGGTTACCACTCTGGGGCCGCGGGTGACGTCACCGTACTTTGCTGTGGTGCTGATCGAGTAGCGCATGTTGGCGATCCCACCTTGGTAGATCAAGTCGACGATGAGCTTCACTTCGTGCAAGCACTCGAAGTAGGCCATTTCCGGAGAATATCCGGCCTCCACGAGCGTTTCGAACCCGGCCTGAATAAGGGAGGTCAACCCGCCGCACAAGACCGCCTGCTCCCCGAACAGGTCAGTTTCCGTTTCCTCGCGGAAGGTCGTCTCGATCACCCCGGCACGGCCCCCGCCGATCGCGCTGGCGTAGGCCAGCCCCACCTGTCTCGTTGTACCGCTGGGATCCTGATGGATCGCGAGCAGACACGGCACGCCGCTTCCCTTCACATATTCCGATCGGACCAGATGGCCGGGGCCTTTCGGGGCCACCATAAAAACGTTGATGGATGCCGGTGGCACGATCTGCCCGAAGTGAATATTGAACCCGTGACCAAAGGCCAGATAGGAGTCGGGCTTGAGGTACGGCGCCACCTCCTGCCGGTAGATGGCGGCCTGGGCCTCATCCGGAGCCAAAATCATGACGACGTCGGAAGCCTTGACGGCATCGGCCACCGGCATGACTTTCAGCCCGCTCTGTTCCGCCTTCTTCCACGACGCCCCTTCGCGCAACCCGACAACCACGGTGACGCCGCTGTCCTTCATGTTCAGCGCGTGCGCGTGCCCCTGGCTGCCGTACCCGATAACGGCCACTTTCTTGCTGCGAATCTGTTGAATGTCTGCATCCTTGTCGTAGTAAATCTTCATGCTCTACTCCTTGGCGCAATGCTGATGCTCAAACTGTCCCGATGGGATGAGCCACAGATGCTATTCGCGGGCTACCCTCTTGGCTTGCGGAGCGACCGACCGAATCGGCTCGCGGGCTACGGCCACCCGCCCCGTGCGGATCAACTCTTTGATCCCGAGCGGCTGCAGCAGGTTGATGATAGCCTCAATTTTTTTGGGATCGCCGGTGACTTCGATCGTATAGGTCCCCGGGGTCGAATCGATGACGTTGGCGCGGAAGATATCCACGATCCTGAGTGCCTCGGCCCGGTCCTCAGCCTTCGTATGCACTTTGATGAGCGCGGTTTCGCGTGAGACGAAATCCGTCTCGTTCAAATCCACCACCTTGATGACGTCGATCAGCTTGTTGAGCTGTTTGATGATCTGTTCGATGATGCGATCGTCGCCTGAGGTGACGATCGTCATCTGGGACATGGACGGGTCGAGCGTCGGTGCAACGGACAGACTTTCGATGTTGAACCCACGCCCGCTGAACAGGCCTGCCACTCGTGAGAGCACCCCGAACTTGTTTTCGACCGTTACGGAAATGATGTGTTCCATCTTGAGGAGACCCCGAACAGCGAGTCGCTGATGACGCTGTGGGCTACCGGCTATTGACCACTTGCCGCCGTCTTGATCACGCTGTCAATACCGTGTCTTTATCTTCAGGCGTCACCTTGGCGGCGGTCGCCTGTTTCTTCTTCAATTCCGGCGGGTCATCGAGGATCATCTCATGGTTGCAGCCGCCGGCCGGAATCATCGGGTAGCAATTCTCGAATTGATAGGTCGGCACATCGACGATCACGGGCTTGTCGACAGCGATCGCTTCCTTCAATACCCCGTCGAGGTCAGCCACCTTGTTCGCCCGCAAGCCGACGGCTCCGTAGGCCTCGGCCAGCTTCACGAAATCCGGCGTCGTGCCTAGGTAGCTGGAGGCATACCGTCCTTCGTAGAATAGATCCTGCCACTGGCGCACCATTCCATGGAAACGATTGTTGAGCACGATGATCTTAACCGGCAGCTTGCTCACCACCGCCGTCGCCATTTCCTGCATGTTCATCTGGACGCTGCCGTCGCCAGCGATGCAGAGCACGAGCCGTCCCGGAAAGGCCGCTTGGGCGCCCATCGCGGCCGGGAACCCAAACCCCATCGTCCCCAGCCCTCCCGAAGTCAACCAGCGATTGGGTTTGGCTAGCTTGAAGTACTGGGCCGCCCACATCTGGTGCTGGCCAACGTCAGTGGACACGATCGGATCGCGGTCCTTGGTAAGCTCGTACAGCCGTTTGATCACATGCTGAGGCTTGATCGGACCGTCGGCGTCCTGGTGATACGTTAACGGGTGGGCGGCTTGCCACTCTCTGATCTGATCCCACCAGGGCTTGCGCAGATCCTTCTGGTCGCCGTTCACGGTGGCGCGCAGAATCTGGTTCAGCTCGCGAAGCACGCTCTTGCAGTCGCCGACGATCGGAATGTCGACGTGGATGTTCTTGCGGATCGAGGTAGGGTCGATGTCGATGTGGATGACCTTCGCATAGGGACAAAACTCAGAAACCTTTCCCGTCACCCGATCGTCGAACCGCGCGCCGACGGCGATGACGAGATCCGAGTAGTGCACCGCCATATTGGCCTGATACGTCCCGTGCATGCCCAGCATGCCCAGGGACAGCGGGTGTTCACCCGGAAACGCGCCCAGCCCCATGAGCGTCATGTCGACCGGGATCTGCGTCATCTCGGCCAATTCGAGCAGTTCCTGGGAGGCACCGGAGAAGATCACGCCGCCGCCGACATAGAGAACCGGCTTCTTGGCCTTCATGATCGCCTCGGCCGCCTGCTTGATCTGCCACTTGTTCCCGTCGTACGTCGGGTTGTAGCCGCGGATGGATACGGCGTTCGGATAGACGAACTCCGCTTTGGCCATTGACACATCTTTGGGGATGTCGACCAGCACGGGTCCGGGCCGGCCGGTCGTCGCGATGTAGAAGGCCTCCTTGATCGTCGCCGCAAGATCGTTTACGTCTTTGACCAGGAAGTTATATTTCGTACACGGCCGGCTCAATCCGACGTTGTCGGCTTCTTGGAACGCGTCGTTGCCGATCAAACTCGTCGGCACCTGGCCACTGAAGCAGACGAGTGGAACCGAGTCCATGTAGGCATCGGCCAACGCAGTAATCACGTTGGTCATACCCGGTCCGGATGTGACGAGACAGACGCCCGCCTTACCAGTAGCTTTCGCAAACCCTTCGGCCATATGGCCGGCACCCTGCTCATGCCGCGTCAGGATCACTTGAATGTCCTGTTGCTGATGCAGCATGTCGAATATCTTGAGCACTACCCCACCGGGGAGGGCAAAAATGGTCTTCACGCCCTCGCGGCGAAGGCATTCGATGAAGATCTCCGATCCAGTCAGCTTCATAATCCAACCTCCCTCCCGGTCTATCGGAGGATGCCCTGCGGGGGGAACGGCTCACTTGCCCACACGAGGTGGCACCACCCCGGTCTGTCTCAGAACTTTCTGAAATATCAATGGTTAAGAATGTGCGATCCTACCATCCTGTCTGGGAAGCGTCAATAGGAGCCCTGTCCGGTCCATCTCGATTGCTGTCTTGAGGGCCGATGACTTGAGGGCCGATGAACTGCCCGCCCAGTCGCTACGGGTAAAGACTTGCTGGGCGACCAGGCTGATCAGGCTGTCCTGATTGTCAGTGCTTGGGCAGAGGGGGTGGGGAAAAAGAGCGCGGAGGCGAAAATCTATAAGCCGGATTCTGTCATGCAAGGGATCGCTCCCCTGCACGGGCGATCATTTCTCTGGGATTCGAGTTACCCCGAACCTCAAGCGACCTACCCGAAGACCTCGGCCGGGCCGGCCGTTCTGCCGGCTCTGTCGAGCCGGCAGATGTCTTCCTATTTGGCCTTGCACCGGGCGACGCTTACCGTGCCGGCGATGTCACCATCACCGCGGTGGGCTCTTACCCCACCGTTTCACCCTTGCCTGATCCTCGGCAACCAGATGGGATCCCGTTGCCTTGGCCATCGGCGGTCTGTTCTCTGTGGTGCTGGTGTCGGATTGCTCCGCCTGGGAATTACCCAGCGCCCTGCCCTTGGAGTCCGGACTTTCCTCCCGATGCCGTCGGGACCGGGCGATCGCCCGATCTTCGTCCCCGCGCAACGACAGTATACGAAAGGCCGGATCTCCTGACAAGCTCACGAATTGAGGCAGACCGGTAGGCTAGTTCCCGGCGACGACGATCTCGATTTCCCCTAGCCAACTACTGGAGTATATATAAAATGTTCCCTAATCAGGCCAACAAGAACCGGTCCGACGATGGACGGAGGCTGACCAACCGGACTTAACGGCCGCCTACCATCGGCAACTCCGCCACAGGAACCGGCGCCCTCGCCTGATAGATCGCCAGCGCTTCCGGCATCCACTTCTTGAGCTGCTGAATTCGGGTATTGTGCCCGGGATGCGTTGAGAGAAATTCCGCCGGCCCGCCACCACCGGACAGTTGTTCCATGCGCTCCCACAGGTGAACGGCTTCGCGGGGATCGTAGCCCGCATCGGCCGCCAGGAGGAGACCGACATAATCGGCCTCCGATTCGTGCGAACGGCTAAATGGCAGAAGCACACCCACCTGTACACCGGCGCCTAACGCCGCCATCGCGGCCTGACTGAGGAGCGGACTGCTCCCGCTGGCGCCGATGGCGACGCTGGCAACCTGCAGCGCGGCGTTCGTCAACTGTCCCTGGCTCATCCGTTCGGCGCCGTGCCGGGCTAGGGCATGCACCACCTCATGCCCCATGACCGCCGCAAGGCCGGCTTCGGTTTTCGCCACGGGGAAAATACCGGTGTATACGGCGATCTTGCCACCCGGCAGCGCAAACGCGTTCATCGTCTTATCGTCCTTGATCACCACCACTTCCCACTGAAACTGTCGGGCCATCACTGCATACTTCGAGCGCTTCGCCGCTTCAATGATGCGATTGGCCACACGCTTGACCGGCTCGATTTCTCTCGGATCCTGCGACAATTTCACCTTGGGGTCATTTTTGACTTGGCTATATGCCTGCGCTCCGAGATCCATCTCCTGGGCGACGGAGATCATCAACAACTGACTCCGGCCCGTATAGGGATTGGTCTCGCAACCCGACAGTCCGAGCGACACGAGCAGGAGACCAGCCACGGCGTTTCTCGTGAAGAGTCGTCGGCTCATCGTCATCAGTCACCCTTCTCCGCCACCATATGCGATATCGCGTCGTGTCGAAAAAATTGACCGCCTGCGGCAGATTGGGTAGATTACCGCGCCCTAGGAAAATTTTCTATGGGGAGCAGAGCCCATGACCGCGCCGCACGAACGCCACGCGATCGAACGAATCGGCATCGACGAATCCGGAAAGGGGGACTATTTCGGTCCCCTTGTGATCGCCGCCGTCTTCGTCGACGCGACGACGCAGGGCGAGCTGGCCCTCATGGCGGTACGTGACAGCAAGAAAATCTCGGATGGGCGCATCCTTGAAATGGCACCGGACATCAAGATGATCTGCCCCCACAGCATCGTGGCCATCGGACCCAAGAAATACAATGAACTCTACGCGAAGATCCGAAACCTCAACCGGCTCCTCGCATGGGGGCACGCGCGCGCCCTCGAAAACCTTCTTGAAACGGTCTCCTGCGAACGGGCCATCGCCGATCAATTCGGCGACGAGCGGTTCATTCAGCAGGCGCTTCAAGAAAAGGGACGCAAAATCATCCTGGAACAGCGGACGAGGGCGGAATCGGACCTGGCAGTGGCCGCCGCGTCGATCCTGGCCAGAGCCGAATTTCTCATCCGCCTGAAACGCTTGTCCGACGAGGTGGGCATGACGTTGCCGAAAGGCGCTTCACCCGCCGTCGAGTTGGCTGCCCGCATGGTCATCAAGAAGCATGGACGGGAACGACTGGATTCGGTAGCGAAGCTGCACTTCAAGACCACGCAGGCCGTGCTCGCAGGACTGACCTAAACGGACTCGCCGACTTCGAGATCGGGGACATTGCCCCCAGCGGCGGAGGGCGTGTCGACCGTCACCTCCCCGTCCCAGTACAGGATCCGATGACAATAGGGGCAGATCTGCAGCTCCTCGGATCGCTTGACCTGTGCGATCAACTGAGGCGGGATCTGAAGCCGGCATCCAAGGCACATCCCGTCGCGGACGGCGGCCAGCGCCTGGTCCTTGCGCGACGCCTTGATTTGGTTGTACCGCTCCAGCAGCCCTTTCTCCACACGGGCCGCCACGTCGCGTCGCTGCCGTTCGAGCTGAGCCAGTTCGCCGGCGAGTGTCCGATCCTGTTCCTCAAGGGCTTGTTTTTCACGGGCGAATACGGCTTCCAACGCGTTCACCTTCTCTTGGGCGTCTTTTGCCGTCCGCTGGAGCTGATCGATCTTCTCCATGCAGACCAGAATCCTTTCCTCGAAATCGCCGCGTTTCTTGTTCGCCAGCTCGATCTCGAAGAGATATGCCTGATATTCCTTGTTCGTTTTGAGCTCGGACAGCCGTGCTTTCATTTTCTCCGTCTGCGCCTCATGTGCTTCCAGATCTTTCTCGTGCGACCGGCGCTCTTTCACCAGCGCATCCATCGCGGTCGTGGTGTCAGTGAGGGCTTGAGCAGCTTCCCGGAGGGGGACCTCGGCGGTGTGGAGGCGATCGGGGATTTTTCGGCGGAGCTCAGTGATCTCCATGATTCGGAGATCGATTTTCTGCAACTCGACGAGAGGTGTGAGCTTGACGTTCAACGGACCCTTTTCACAGTCTCGATGTCCCGGCGCCCGCGCGGACGCGACGGCCCGCACTCTGGTGGGCCCACTAGGACTCGAACCTAGGACCAGCTGATTATGAGTCAGCCGCT
>CAYULI010000014.1:0-67739 GCA_964445795.1 uncultured Nitrospira sp.
ACGAGATGGTGGTGGACCGCCGAGATGCCGAGAAGGCTCGGAATCGGCGCCCAGTGCTCGTCGACGCCGCGGTCACTCAGGATCAGGAACTTGTAGCCCTCTTTGATCGCCCGCGACGCCTGCTTGCACAACTCGTCCACCGCCGCGCCGAGCCCGTCCGGCCCTTCGGCCACGCGGAACAACATGCGGAGCGTCTTGCTCTTGAAGTGAGGATCGGAGATCCCTCGGATCTTCTGGAGGTCCGCATTCGTCAGAATCGGCTGCTGCACCTTGATGCGGCGGCAGGATTCGGGCGACTCGTCCATTAGATTCGGCTTGGGGCCGATGTTCGTGACAAGCGACATCACGAGTTGCTCGCGGATTGGGTCGATCGGCGGGTTCGTGACCTGCGCGAACAGCTGCTTGAAGTATTTGAAGAGCAACTGCGGCCGATCCGACAGCACCGCGAGCGGCGTGTCCGTCCCCATCGACGAGACGGCCTCTTCGCCTGTCACGATCATCGGCGTGATGACCATCTTGAGTTCCTCGACCGTGTAGCCGAAAGCCTGCTGGCGTTGGCGGATCGTGGGATGGTCCGGTTGGGGGACGTTCAACGGTTCCGGCAACTCGTCGAGCGAGACGCCGTACTGCGTCACCCAACTGCGGTACGGCTTGCGCCTGACGATGTCGGCCTTGATCTCCTCGTCGTCGATGATGCGGCCCTGCACCGTGTCGACGAGAAACATGCGGCCCGGCTGGAGCCGGCCCTTCAGCCGGATGTCTTTCGCATCCGCGGGAAGCACGCCGGCTTCCGACGCCAGCACGACGAACCCGTCCGTCGTCACCTGATAACGGCAGGGCCGCAGGCCGTTACGGTCCAGCGTCGCGCCGATCAGCTTCCCGTCGGTGAAACACACGGCGGCGGGACCGTCCCACGGTTCCATCATGGCCGCGTGGTACTGGTAGAAGCCGCGACGGTCCAGATCCATATGCGGATTCGCCACCCAGGGTTCCGGAATCAGCATCATCATCGCGTGCGGGAGCGACCGGCCGCCCAGCACCAGAAATTCGAGCGCATTGTCGAGGCAGGCGGAGTCGCTTTGATTTTCGTAGACGATGGGATAGAGCTTTTCCAGGTCGCTCCCGAACAGATCGGACTTGAGCCGGCCTTGCCGGGCCTTCATCCAGTTGACGTTGCCCTTCAACGTGTTGATCTCGCCGTTATGGCAGATGTACCGGTAGGGATGCGCGAGCGGCCAGGTCGGAAACGTGTTCGTGCTGAAGCGTGAATGGACGAGCGCCAGCGCGCTGACCATGCTGGGGTCCGTGAGGTCCTGATAGTAGGCCGCCATCTGGTGGGGCAGCAACAGCCCCTTATAAACGATCGTGTTGGCCGAGAGGCTCGAAACGTAAAAATGCTCGCGGCCCTGGATCGCCGATTCACGAACGGCCTTTTCGACCAGCTTGCGGATCACATAGAGTTTCCGCTCGAACTGGGCGTCGTTCAGTGCGTCTCGGGCGATGAAGAACTGGCGCATGAACGGCTCGGTCTTGCGCGCCTGGGCGCCGATGGCGTCGCTCTTCACCGGCACGTCGCGCCAGCCCAGCAACCGCGCCCCCTCCTGTTCGATGATCCGGGCGAGAAGCCGTTCGCACTGCTGGCGCGCGTCCGCCAGCGGAGGCAGAAAGACCTGTCCGACTCCGTACTCGCCGGCGCCCGGGAGCTTGACGCCTGCGTCCCCGGCCGCCCGCTTCATGAACTCATGGGGAACTTGCAGAAGAATCCCCGCGCCGTCGCCCGTACAGGGGTCGCACCCCTGAGCGCCCCGGTGTGTGAGGTTTTCCAAAACTTGAAGACCTTTGAGGACGATGTCGTGGGACTTCTGTCCCTTGATATTGACGACGAACCCGATTCCGCAGGAATCCTTTTCCCGCTCAGGGTCGTAAAGGCCTTGTTTCGGTGGCAGTCCTGGTATCATCATTCCATACTCGTGTGACGGGGCAGGAAACTACGTCGCGGTCAGAGGCCACTCGTGCGAAGAGGCAAGCACGCGATATCTTGTCGTTTTCTCGGTAGGCTCCCTCTCGTGTTCTTGTGCGCCGCACCTTACTGGATGGGCTCCGGCCCTGTCAAGATTGCGGTGCCCGTAGAGAGCCGCGTTTGCTTGACATTGTTTACTCCGCTGCCCTACCATCCGCCGCATGCCGAACGGACCGGTAACCTTGACCATCAATAGTATCGCGGACGTTTGGGAAGCGTACCGCGAAGAACTGGAAGGGGTCGAAGACCAAGTCCGTAGGAACCTCGATTCCAGCGTCACGCTCGTCAATACCGTCGCCGCCCACATCCTGAATAGCGGGGGTAAGCGCATCCGGCCCCTCCTCCTCTTACTCTCCGCCCGCCTCTGCGGCTACCCGGGGCGCGATCATCATCAGCTCGGGAGTCTGATCGAATTCATCCACACCGCCACCCTGCTCCACGACGACGTGGTCGACGAGGCGGACATCCGACGGGGCCGGCGCACCGCGCGCAAGGTGTGGGGCAACCAGATCAGCATCCTCGTCGGCGATTACCTCTATTCAAAGGCGATGGCCCAGGTGGTCGAGTTTCGCAGCCAGGGGATCAACGAAGTCCTCGCCGAGGCCTGCACGAAGATGGCGGAAGGCGAAGTGCTGCAACTCCATTACAACGGCAACCCCGCGATGCCGGAGTCGGACTACGTCAAGATCGTCGAGCATAAGACCGCCGGGCTGATCGCCGCGGCCTGCCGCATCGGCGCGATCATCGCCGACGGCTCTGAGGACAAGCAAGCGGCGCTCTTCCGGTTCGGCCAGTACCTTGGCATCGCGTTTCAGGTCGCTGACGACACCTTGGATTACACGGCCAACGGCGAGCGGCTGGGTAAAACGCTGGGCCAAGACCTGCGACAGGGGAAAGCCACGCTTCCGCTGCTGCACCTGCTCGAGCACTGTCCGGATCGCGACCGGCATATGATCAAAGACCGGATGGAAACGAGAACATTGAGCGAGGCCGACCTGGAACGGATCCTCTCGCTCATGACGGAATACGGGTCGATCGCATACGCGATGGACCGGGCCCGGACCTATGTCGCCGCGGCAAAACACGAACTCGAATTGTTTGAGGACTGCACGGCGCGGCGGGCGTTGGCCGTCGCCGCCGACTACATGATTACCCGCGACCGGTAGCCCGTCTTCCCGGCTCTCTCCGTCGGGCTCGAAAGAGCGACCGGCACAGCGAGCGGATCGGCTCCCTCCAGTCGTCAATACAACATCTCCAGACAAACCTCAACGAAACAAGGGGCGCTCGGCATGTCACAGATCATTCCGTTTCAGGGGACACGGTACGATACGGACGTCGTGGGCGACATCAAGAATGTCGTGGCCCCTCCCTACGATGTCATCGACGCCGCCGGCCAACAGGCCCTGCACGACCGCCATCCTTACAACATTATCAGGCTCGAATTGGGACTCGACCGAACCGGAGACAGTCCCACGCATAACCGATATACCCGCGCCGCAGCCACGCTGAAGGCCTGGCTCACGAGCGGAGTCCTCAAGCGAGACACCCGCCCGGCCGTCTACTATCACACCATCGACTATCTGCCTCCCGCCTCGGCTCCGGGCATGCCGAGGAAGGTGCTCCGCGGATTTCTGACCGTCGTTAAACTCGAAGCCCTGGACTCCGGCCATATCTACCCTCACGAGAACACCCGCGCCGCAGCGAAGACCGACCGGTTGAATCTTCTGAAAGCCTGCCGCGCGAATTTCAGCCCTATCTGGTCGCTCTATTCGGATCCGGAGGGTGCCGTCATCGGGCTGATCGAGGCGGCGGTGAAGGGCGTGCCGGCCCAGTACGACTTTCATGACGACGAAGGCAGCCGTCAGCGCCTCTGGGCCGTGACGGACCCGGCAACACTCGAACAAGTCGCCGATACGATGCGGAGCAAGCCGCTCTTCATCGCGGACGGCCACCACCGGTACGAGACCGCCTTGAAGTATCAACAGCTCCGCCGGCAGCAGGCCGGCTCGCCCGACGGACTGCAACCCTACGACGGCGTGTTGATGCTGCTTGCCCCTCTGGAGGACCCCGGTCTGACCGTGCTGCCCACGCACCGGGTGACCACCGCGCCGCTGCCGACGTACGAGCAGATCAAGGGGATGTTGGCTGAAACCTTCGACCTACAGGAATTCCCCGTGACTCCTTCCACTCGCACAACCGTGCGCACGCAGTTCTTGTCGACATTGCGGACGAACGGACAGCGCACGCCCGTGTTTGGGCTCGCGCTCAAGGGAGAAGACCGGTACGTCCTGCTGACGCTGAAACCGGCCCATCGTCCGTCGGTCCAGGCCTCTCCCCGTTCGAGGCTGGACGTCTCGCTGCTGCAACAGCACATCGTGACAAAGCTCTGCCCGACCCAGCAGGAGCAGGAGGCGATCCTCTACACGAAGGACGACCACGAAGCCCTGGACTGGGTGGCTCAGGGCACGGGAACCGGCGCCCTCCTGCTCAACGCCACGAAGGTCAGCGAAGTGCAGGCGGTCGCGACGGCCGGCGAGCGTATGCCGCACAAGTCGACCTATTTCTTCCCGAAGCCACTCACCGGTTTGGTCATCAACGTCATGGAAGGATAGCGGCGCCCGGAACGCTTCCGGGACACGCGCTCGAACGCCAAGATAATTTAGGAACGCTGATGCTCATGAAGGCAAAATTACTTATCGTCGACGACGACGCGGACATCGTGACGATGCTGGAGGATCGACTGCAGGCGTCCGGGTACAACACGGTGGTCGCGCGCAACGGCCGGCAGGCTCTGGATCAGATCGAGCAGGAATCGCCCCACCTCGTACTCCTCGACCTGGATCTGCCTAAACTCTCCGGCCTCGAGGTGTTAAAACAACTCTCCCATCTCAAGCGGACGGAGGAGCTTCCCGTCGTGGTCATGACCGCTTACGGCTCGATCCACGCCGCCGTCGAAGCCATGAAGGCCGGCGCGTACGACTTCCTGACGAAGCCCTTGGATAAAGACCACCTGCTCATCGTCATCCGCAAAGCGCTGGAGCGGGACTCCCTCAAGCGGCAGGTCGCCTGCTTGCGATCGGAGGTCGCCGGCAAATACGCCTCGATCGTCGGGGACAGCCCCGCGATCCAGTCCGTCGTCACGGCCGCGCGGCGGGCCGCGAGGTCCGACGCCAGCGTGCTGCTCCTCGGCGAAAGCGGCACCGGCAAGGAGCTCTTCGCCCGTTCCATCCACCAATGGAGCCCCCGGCACGCGATGCCGTTGGT
The DNA here is from genome assembly GCA_964445795.1 of uncultured Nitrospira sp. Taxonomy (GTDB): domain Bacteria; phylum Nitrospirota; class Nitrospiria; order Nitrospirales; family Nitrospiraceae; genus Nitrospira_D. The sequence goes on from CAYULI010000014.1 coordinate 5,285, forward strand.
CGTCATCAACTGCGTGGCGTTGACCGAAACGCTGCTGGAGAACGAGCTCTTCGGGCACGAGCGCGGCGCCTTCACGGGGGCCGACCGGCAGCAGAAGGGCAAGCTGGAAATGGCGGACGGCGGGACGGTCTTTCTCGACGAGATCGGCGACATGTCGCTGCCGCTCCAAGCGAAGCTCCTCCGCGTGCTGCAGGACCGCGAGTTTCACCGCGTCGGCGGCTCCAAGACGGTATCGGTCAACATCCGCATCATCGCCGCCACCAACAAAGACCTGCGGCAGGCGGTGAAAGCCGGACGGTTCCGCGAAGATCTCTACTTCCGGCTGAACGTCATCACGTTCACGCTCCCACCCCTGCGCGAGCGGCGCGGCGATATCGTCGCGCTGGCCCGCTTCTTCCTGGACCGGCATGCGAAGGACGCGAAACGGCCGGGGATCACGTTGAGCGACGCCGCCCTAGACGCCCTCACCCGCTACTCCTGGCCCGGCAACATCCGCGAGCTGGACAACGCCATCGCGCGGGCCGTGGTGCTGAGCCCTACCGACGTCATCGAACCGGATCTGCTGGCGTTGTCACCGGACGAGGCCGGCCCTTCCCCGAGAGCGGAGGGGCATCTGCCCTACCTCGATTGGCCGTATCACGACTCGATGGAGGCCCACAGCCGGTACATCATCAATCGGGCGATCGAGCAGGCGCAGGGCAATCAAACCAAGGCCGCGGAGTTTCTCCGGCTGCAACGCACCTACCTAGCCCGCCTGCTCAAACGACAGAGGGAGCGACAGGACGTACGGTCGGTCGGACGGAGTGATTGAGGAAGGAAGCCATCGCGAGAATGCCGGCAGACTGCTTCAACACCCCGCGAGACGGCGGTCATCCAACCGAATGAGCCCGGCGCGGGCGTCCTGCTCCGCCTGCGAATAGCGTTCGGCCGTCCCTATGTCCGACCAGTACCCTTTTAGATCGAACCCCAGCACGTCTTCCCCGCGATCGATGGCCGCCACATACGAATCGATGATGGAAAAAGCGGTGCCCTTCGGCGCATCGCGCAGCAACCGCGGCGTGAGAATGTGGATGCCGGCGAACATCCGCGGTTTCGTCGGCTCGTCCGTGGACCGTCCTCTTCCGGTGATCCGCACGATCCGATCATCCGCGCCCACTTCGACCAGACCCCACCGGGCGGCATCGGGATCTTCCCGCAGCACGAGCGTGGCGGCCGCCTTCCGCGCACGGTGGAACGCGCACAGCGCCTCCAGATCCAACTCGAACAGAGTATCCCCGTTCAACACGAGCACAGGCTCTCCGGAAAAATACGGCTCGGCCTGTTTGATCCCACCGCCCGTCCCGAGAATCACCGGTTCGCGAGAATAGACGATCCGGAGGCCGAACCTGCTCCCGTCACCCAGCGCTTGTTCGATCATCGGTCCCAGATGATGCAGGTTGATCACCACATCACGGAAACCGTGACGTTTGAGCAGAAGCAGGTTCCAAATGATAAGCGGAGTACCGGCGACCGGCAGCAACGGCTTCGGAATGGTGTTCGTGAGGGGTCTGAGGCGGGTCCCCAACCCCGCCGCAAGGATCATCGCCTTCATTCGGATGGCTTTCAGCGATCAGCTCTCAGCTCTCAGGTCTGAGCGGTTGGTTGGAGGCGCGGACAGACCCGAGGACTATTGCAACTCCGGCACGTACGGCGCCAGGTGCTTCCGGAGCGCTCCCAATTCCGGATACTTCTCGAGATTGCGTTTGACATAGCCCAGAACACGGGGAATATCGGCGAGGAACTTGGGGTTCCCTTTGACGCGATCGATATAGACGAACCGGCCGGCCGCCTTCAGATTGCGCTGGATGCTCGTGAAGTCGAAAAGGCGGCGGAAGGCGTCCCGGTTAGTCCAGACATAGCGCTGCTCGGCAAGTTGATCGAGGTAATAGGCGATGAGATCGTCGACCAGCGCCTCGTCGAGGCTGATGTAGGCGTCTCGCAGAAGCGAGGCCAGATCGTACGTGGCCGGGCCCATCAAGGCATCCTGGAAATCGATTACGCCAAGCCGCAGACCGTCGATCATCAGATTCCGCGAATGGTAGTCCCGATGCGTGAAGACCCGCGGTTGCCCGGCGAGGATCTCGGCAATCGTCTTGAATTCCTCTCGGATGGCCGTCCAGTCGTCCGAGCACATCGGTTTCCCCCGGCGGGCCACGATGCCGTATTCCAAGAAATGGTCGAACTCCCACATCAGCAGCGGCACATCGAAGCTGCGATGAAAGGCCAGACAGCCCGGATCCACCGGGGTGGTTGCACGTACCTGGATGTGTACCAGAATGTTGATCGCCTGTTTGTAGCGGGACTCCAGCGTGGCGGCGTCGGCCTGGCGCACCGCTTCGGCCAGCGTCAGATCGCCGAAATCCTCCAGATAGAGCAACCCCGCCGACGCATCGTAGTAATAGAGGGTCGGCACGGGCACTCCGGCCTTCGCCAAATGCGACAGGATGTTCAAGAACGGCAGCTCCGCGATCCGGTGAGTGGGGCCGCTTACCGCTTCCTCGGATTGCTTGAACCCTTCCGGTTCCGCCAACTGCATGATGACCATGGAATGCGGCGGGCCTCCAGCCACCGTGGCGCGATAGTACCTCCGGTTCGAGGCGTCGCCGGCGAGCGGCGTCACCCCGCGTAACACCAAGCCGGGAGGCAGATGCGCTTCGATAGTCCGTGCGACGAGGGTTTGATCCGGCGGAGCGAGCGGAGCGTTCGGAAGAGCGGGGTTGGCGGTGGACATACCGGCCGAATTATAACGGGAGGATGAAAACTTGTCACGAACCGCGGCGAATCGGTCAGGGCTGGCGCAGCGCCTGAGGCGGGGCATCCCCGGGAGGCGTGACTGAAACGCGTTGGAGACGATGGAGCGCAAGAGTTCCCACCGTTGCGCCGACCGTATCCGCGACCCAATCGATCCAACTCGAGTCCCGGAACGGCACGGAGGCCTGGTGCACTTCGTCGCCGATGCCGTACAGCGACGCCGACGCGATTGCCAGCCACAGGGCATGGCGCGCCGCCGCCTCCGTCGCCCCCCAACGGAAGGCCCGATAGCAAAGTCCTCCCAACAGGGCGTATTCCATGGCGTGGAGCGCCTTATCGCTGAAGAGCTGCACGAAGGATGGCAACGCCTGCTCAGGATGAGGTAGCGAGGAGAGATAGAATATCACGCCGGCATAGGCCCAGACCGGCACCCAGTACCGACCCACCGTAAGGATCACCCGCAACTCCGTTCGACTGGCCATGAGAGACAATTGTTCCGTTGATTGCACGCCCTCGACCCCTATGACATACTTCAAATTGTCCTAAAACGCACGCGCCGATGAAAAACGTCCACGTCTGTTTCCTCTGGCACATGCACCAACCCTACTACACCGATCCGGTGACAGGGTCGGCCAGCATGCCCTGGGTGCGCCTTCACGCCACGAAAGCCTACTATGACATGGCGTTTCTGCTGGAGAAATATCCGGCCGTCCGGTCGACGTTCAACTTCACCCCGTCCCTGCTCCTCCAACTCCAAGAAATCGCCGCCGGCACGGTGCGCGATCTGTTTCTGGAACATGCGCAGCGCCCTGCCGCGGACCTGACGGCAGAAGAGAAGGCCTTCCTCGTCCGGCATTTTTTTTCTGCCAACTGGGCCACCATGGTGCGCCCGTACCCGCGCTACCATGAACTGCTCGTGAAACGCGGGATCGACGTCCGTGGACCGGATCTCGAGCGACTCGTCCGCCAGTTCTCCACCCAGGATTTTCTGGATTTGCAGGTGTGGCACAACCTCGCCTGGTTCGGATACGGCACGGTCCATCGGTACCCTCGCCTCGCCGCCCTGCGAACCAAGAATCGAGGATTCACGGAGGACGACAAGCAGGAAGTGCTGGCGCTCCAGCGCATGGCGGTGCAGGAGATCGTTCCGCTCTACAGGCGGCTCATGGAACAGGGCCAGGTGGAGCTGACGACGACCCCGTTCTTCCATCCGATTCTCCCGCTCGTCATCGACACCGAGATCGCCCGTCGCGCGCGACCCGATCTGCCGTTGCCGGCACGGTTCCGGGCGCCGGAAGACGCCGAGGCGCAGCTCCAGCGCGCCATCGAGTTCCACACGGCGACGTTCGGACGGCCGGCTACCGGCTTGTGGCCGTCGGAAGGATCCGTCTGTCCGGAGATGCTCCCGCTTGTGCATCGGACCGGCCTGCGCTGGCTCGCGACAGACGAAGGCGTGCTGGCCCGTTCGCTCGAAACCAGCGGCCGGCCCTGGCATCGACACAGCGCGCTCTACCGGCCTTATCGAGTAGGAGAGGAAGGGCGGGAATTGACGGTGCTGTTCCGCGACCGAGACCTCTCCGATGCCTTCGGGTTCGTCTACCACAAGACCCAGCCGGAATCGGCGGCCGAGGACGTGCTGCGCCGGCTGCGGAGCATCATCCACGACGCGCCGGATGGGGAGATTATCGTCGCAATCATTCTGGACGGGGAAAATCCCTGGGAGCACTACCACGAGAGCGGCGAGCGCTTCCTCTCGCTCCTGTACCAGGCCCTGAGCAAGCGGGTGCTCGACCAAGGCGACGTTGTGCGGGTCCTCGCATCGACGGTCTCCGAGGCGATCGCCGCGGCTCCCCCGACCCAGCACCTGCCGTATCTGCATTCGGGATCGTGGATCAACCAGGACTTCAAGATCTGGATCGGCCATCCGGAGGACAATCGCGGATGGGATCTCCTCGGACATACGCGGGCGCGCCTGGTGGATATGGGGCCCAATCTCCCGCCCGAGCGAGCCAAGGCGGCCTGGGACGAACTGTACGCCGCCGAAGGCAGCGACTGGTTCTGGTGGTACGGCGACGATTTCGACACCGATTTCAAGGCGGAATTCGACCGCCTCTTCCGCACGCATCTCCGCAACGTGTGGAGGCACATGGGCTTGACCCCGCCCGAGCTGTTGAATGAGCCGATCTGCACTACGGCCCCGCCGCTCGAAGGCGCCCGCGTCGCGCAACCATGCGCGCTCATTACCGCGACCGTGGACGGGCTCGTCACGAATTTTTTCGAGTGGCGCGGAGCGGGCCGAATCGAAACGCAGCCGCCGCTCGGGGCGATGTGGAAGGCCGACGGTGTGTTCACCGCCATTCGGTTCGGCTGGAACCACGACCGGCTCTTTCTCCGATTCGACCCGGACGACGCGTTGCAGACTCGGAAAAGCGGCCTGGCCGTGGAGGTCACATTGCAAGGTCCGCAACATGCGTTCCGACTGGCCTTTTCCTTGGCGCCCTCCGGACCGGATCACTTCATCCTGTCCCAAGCGGTCGGACCGGACCGTTGGCAGGACATCGGCCCCTATCGATCGATTTGCCGACGAGCGATTCTGGAGCTGGCCGTACCCTGGAAGGACCTCCTCCTGGACCAAGGACAGGAGGTTCGCATGTTCATCGTCGTGACGGAGCACGGGCTCGAAGTAGCCCGCTATCCCCACCAGGGTGTCGCCGTGCTCACCGTGCCGGGACCGGAATTTGAAGCAAGCCTGTGGCGGGTGTGATCTCGAATGACGACTGCCGACTTGCTTATATCCTCACTGCCGGGGTTTGGAAATCAATCCGTGGTCACATGATTCAAAGATGACATCGATCAGGAGGGTCCATGCCTGAACTACGTCGCGATCCCGTCGTCGGCCGCTGGGTGATCATTTCGACGGAGCGGAACGGCCGCCCGCACGACTTTGTGCAATTACAGACGCCGCGACCGATCTCCACGGCACTCTGTCCCTTTTGCCCGGGGCAGGAACGCCTGACTCCGAAGGAGATCATGGCCTACCGGCCGCAGCCCAGCGAGCCGAATTCGCCGAATTGGACCGTCCGCGTCGTCCCGAACAAGTTTCCGGCCCTGCAAATCGAAGGCGACCTCGGCCGCGAAGGTGTGGGGCTGTACGACCGGATGAACGGGGTCGGTGCGCACGAGGTCATTATCGAGACACCGATCCACACCGAGGTTATGGCGGACATGCCGGCCAAGAAGATCGAGGATGTGCTGTGGGCCTACCGCGACCGGATTATCGACCTGAAGAAAGATCTCCGGCTGCGGTACATCCTGATCTTCAAGAACCACGGCGCGGCGGCCGGCGCGACGTTAGAGCACAGCCACTCCCAATTGATCGCCCTGCCGATCGTACCGACCAGCGTGATCAACGAAATCGAGGGCTGCCGGGCTCACTTCCAGCAGAAGGAGCGCTGCATCTACTGCGACATCCTCCGGCAGGATCTCTCGGACGGGGACCGCGTGGTGGCGGAAAACCCGGAGTTCCTGTGCGTGACCCCGTTCGCCCCACGATTCCCCTTCGAGATGTGGATTCTTCCCAAACGCCATGCCGGCTATTTCGAAGAGTGCCAGAAGACCCAATTCGAGTTCCTCGCGCCGATCCTCTCCGAGTCCCTCCGGAGAATGGACAAGGCCCTCGCGCGCCCGGCGTACAACTTCGTCCTCCATAGTTCGCCGCTGCACGAGCGCACCGGCGAGTTCTACCACTGGCACCTGGAAATCATCCCCAAGCTGACGCAGGTTGCCGGATTCGAATGGGGCACGGGGTTCTACATCAACCCCGTCTCGCCCGAGGAATCGGCGAAATCGCTCCGCGAAGCGGAGCCGTAAATGCCCACCCGTTTTCGCATCGAAGATCCGACGTTGGCGGGGCTCCTGCGCCGGATCGAACAGATGGTTCGCCGCGCCGGAGGCCGCACCTGGCTCGTGGGCGGATGCGTGCGCGACCTCGTCCTTGGACGCCAGCCGCACGATCTTGACCTCGAAGTGTTCGGACTCCCCCCCGGCCAACTGCACGCGCTGCTGGCGGAACACTTCACCGTCCAGTTCGTCGGAAAGGCCTTCGGGGTCTTCAAGCTCCAAGGGCATCCGGTCGACATTTCGATTCCGTCGCGCCTCCTCACCGACCCAGGCTCCGTGCCGGGGCTTCTGCGTCAAGCCGATCCCCACATGGACATCGACGAGGCCCTCGCCCGGCGCGACTTCACGATGAACGCGATGGCCTGGGACCCGGATACGCTGGAGCTACGCGATCCATTCAACGGCCAAGCCGATCTCAAGGCGCGCCGCCTGCGACATGCGTCGGACCGTTTTGCCGAAGACCGCGCGCGCGTGCTCCGCGGCATGCAACTGGCCGCGCGTTTCGAGCTGACGGCGGCCCCGGATACGATCGAGCTATGCCGGACGCTCTCCCAAGACGGGTTGCCGAGCGAACGGCTCTGGGAAGAATGGAGGAAACTGCTGATCCAAGGCGTCAAGCCGTCGCTGGGCCTGCGCTTCCTGGACCAGTGCGGGTGGCTGCGCTTCTATCCCGAACTGCTGGCGCTCAAGGGGTGCCCGCAGGACCCGGCCTGGCACCCGGAAGGCGATGTGTGGGTCCATACGCTCCACTGCCTGGACTGGTTTGCCACAGAACGAACCGGCGATCCGGAGGACGATCTGGTCGTCGGCCTCGGCGTGCTCTGTCACGACTTCGGCAAGCCCGCCGCCACCAAAGAGGAGTTCGGGCACATTACGTCGCGAGGTCACGAACCGGAAGGCGAAGCGCCGACCAGACGTTTTCTTGAGCGGCTCACCGGCCGGACCGATCTGATCGACCAAGTCGTCCCGCTGGTCCTCTGCCACTTGCGCCCGCGTGCCTTGTACGATGCGCGGGCCTCGGACGGCGCCGTGCGGCGGCTCGCCAGGCAGGTGAAACGGATCGACCGTCTGGTGCGGGTCGCGCGAGCCGATCATGCGGGCCGCCCGCCCAAGCCCTTCGACGGTTTTCCAGCCGGCGTATGGCTCCTCGACAAGGCGCGGCGCCTGGATGTCGAAGATCACGCCCCTGCGCCGATCGTCATGGGCCGACATCTGTTGGAAATGGGACTGCAACCGGGGCCCGACATGGGGCGTGTGCTTGACGAATGTTACGAAGCCCAACTGGACGGGATCTTCTCGACCCTCCAGGAGGGATTGGCCTACGCAAGAACCAAGCTCACGCGCTCGCCTTGAACGGCCTCCCCCTTGCCGTGTGTCTCATGCCACTTGCCTCGTACCGGATGGCCGGCATATCATCGCCTCATGCAGGTTCAGCTCAGCCATCCGTCCAGAACCGTCGAGATCAAGGGCCCAAAGAAAGCGCGGGACCTGCTCAAGGACTTGAATCTTGTCGTCGAAGCGCACCTGGTGATCCGAGGCGATGAGCTCGTGACCGAGGACGAGGTGCTCTCGGACAAGGATCAGGTCGAAATCCGACCGGTGATCTCCGGAGGATCGCCTGAAAGGACGTCATTCGTCTTTGGTCATTCGTCAATCGACGGAGCCGTTTGTTATCTGCCTACCACGAATGACGATTGGCGGTTGACGATTGACGCCTTGGTGAAAGAATGAATTGCACGAAATGCAAAACCAAGGCGGTCCTGAAACTCCCCCGCCACAACGCCGCCTTCTGCACAGGCTGCTTTAACGAGTTCGTCCATGACCAGGTGGTCAAAGCGATCAAGTCCCACAAGATGTTCGGCAAGGACGACCGCATCCTCGTGGCCGTCTCCGGAGGCAAGGACAGTTTGGGGCTCTGGGATATTTTGCTGAAGCTCGGCTATAAAGCCGACGGGCTCTATGTCGACCTGGGCATCGGCGGCTATTCGGAACGGTCGCTCGCGAAAGTCCGCCGGTTCGCCGACCGAGTCCCCGCCCTCCATGGTGCGACGCTTCACATCCACACGGTCGAGCAGGAAGAAGGCGCCGGCATCAAGGAATTGGCGGAGCTCGTCCATCGCCCTGCCTGCTCTACCTGTGGCACGATCAAGCGATATCAATTCAATCGCACCGCGATCGAGCACCGGTACGATGTCATGGCCACGGGTCACAATCTCGACGACGAAGCCGCTCGCCTCCTGGGCAACGTGCTCCATTGGCAGGACGAGTATCTCGACAAACAGGGCCCGAACCTGCCCGCATCGGTGGAAGGCTTTGCCAGAAAGGTCAAGCCGCTTTACCGGCTAACCGAGCGCGAACTCGCCGCGTACTGCGTCATCAACAGAATCGACTACATTGTGGACGAATGTCCTATGGCGAAGGGCGCCAGGACGCTGTTGTATAAGGACGTGCTGAATCGTCTCGAAACGGAGTCACCGGGCACCAAGCAGAAATTCTATTGGGGCTTTCTTGACCGGCAGAACGACCGAGAGGCGGCTCCCGCGACCATGGCAGAAAAAGACCGGGCGGCGCTCCAGCCCTGTTCCACTTGCCGGCAGCCCACGACCGCCGGCGTGTGCTCCTACTGCAAACTGATGGCACGAGCGAAGAGCGTGGTCACGGGCAGCTAGGCGGCACGCCGCAAGCGTTGCCCGTGAACATGATCGCTGTTGATTACCTGCGATCTGCCCACGTGCCAGTCTGTTATGCCGGCCCTTGCAAAGCCTCTCTGCTCCCCGTAAGCTGCGATGGTAGGTCGGTTCTGAGCCGTGAGTGCCGAGTGCGAAGCGGGAACCATCGCGCTTGTCGATCCCGGCTCTTGACGATGACTGTGTGACGCTTTACTCCATTTTATTATGGCAACGACTGCGCGCGATTATTATCAAGTCCTCGGCCTGCCCAGGACGGCGTCCGCCGATGACATCAAAAAGGCGTTTCGCCGATTGGCCCGCCAGTACCATCCCGATCTTCATACGGGCGCCAAGAAGGCCGAGATGGAAAAGAGATTCAAGGAGTTGAACGAAGCCCACGAAGTCTTGTCCGATCCGCACAAGCGGAAGAAGTACGACCAGTACGGCGCCGATTGGGAGCAGGCGGAAGCGTTCGAGCGTGCGCGGCAACAGGCCGGCGCGCGCGGGTTCGGCGGCGAGACGACGGGCGGCTTCGGGGCCGAGGCCTTCTCCGATATTTTCGAGAATCTCTTCGGCGGACGAGCCCACGGGGGGGCTCCGCGCGGGTTTGCGACGCAAGGCGAGGATCTGGAGACCCAGGTCGAGTTGACGCTGCGCGAGGTGCTGACAGGCGTCACGAAGCGAGTCACCTTGCGGGAACCCGTACCCTGCACGACCTGTCAGGGAAGCGGACGGTTGAGGGGTCGGCCCTGTCCGGCGTGCATGGGCACCGGTTCCGTGCTGGAGCCCAAGACGATCGAAGTGAGAATCCCAGCCGGCGTCCAAGAGGGCACGAGAGTACGGGTCGCCGGCAAGGGCCAACCCGGCTTGAACGGGGGCAAGCGCGGGGACCTCTACCTGCAGGTCTCGATCGCCCCGCACAAGGTGTTTCAACGCCAAGGAAGCGATCTGCTCGTCAACCTGCCTGTCTGGCCCTGGGAGGCGGTATTGGGCGCGGAAGTGACGGCGCCGACGTTGGAAGGGCCGGTCCGCGTGAAGATTCCCCCCGGCAGTCGCGCAGACAGCAAGCTCCGGCTCAAAGGCAAAGGCCTGCCCACCGCATCGGGCGGCCACGGCGACTTATTCCTGACCCTGCAGATCGTGATGCCCACGGTGCTATCCGATGAGGAGCGGAAACTGTACGAGGAGCTGAAGCGGCAGCCGCACCCGGACCCGCGCGCCGAACTCCTCGCCGCTTCCCAGCGCGGGTGAGCGGATGACGCTGTCCGAATACGCCCTCTTCGCGTTCAGCTCCTTGTTCGTCATCGTCGATCCAATCGCCACGGTCCCAGCCTTCATCGCGATGACCGCGCGGGATACCGTCGCGCACCGGCTGCGCATGGCTCGCACGGCCTGTCTGGTCATGGTTGGCGTGCTCGCCGGTTTCGCCCTCGCCGGCAAGACGCTCTTGCACCTGCTCGGAATCACGCTGCCGGCGATTCAAGTAGCCGGTGCGCTGGTCCTGTTGCTCGTGGCGCTCGATATGTTGCGCGCTCAGCGGTCGGCCGTCCAGGAAACGGCGGAAGAAACCGCCGTAGGCACGGGCAAGGATGATATCGCCATCACGCCGCTGGCGGTTCCCATGCTGGCTGGCCCCGCCGCCATCTCGACGATCATTTTGCTGGAGGCTCAAGCCGCCTCGTGGAGCCATCGCGCCGTCTTGCTGGCTTGCCTTGTCGCCGTCGGTCTGGCAAGCTACATCACCTTGGCCCTCGGCGCGACCGGCGCCAAATGGCTGAATCCGATCGCGGAGAAAATCATCACCCGCTTGATGGGACTCCTGTTGGCCGCACTGGCCGTTCAGTTCCTCTTCAACGGGCTGAAAAGCGAAGGGGGCTTGTTTGTGCGATAATCATCCGGCTCGACCACGGACTCAACGGTCGTATCAACGAAGGAGGATGGCATGAAGCACGGATCACGCAAATTGGTGGCAGCAGGCGCCGCAACCCTGTTGGCCCTGGCACTGGGCTTGTCCGCCGTCCAGGCGAACGAACCCGGCTACGGCAAGGACGGATACGGCGGCGGCCACGGCATGATGGGCGGACATGGCATGGGCATGATGCACAGCAGCACCGGCCATCTCATCCGCCATCTGCTCAAGCACGAGAAGGATCTCGGACTCACAGCCGACCAGGTCGCCAAACTCAAAGAGATGCAGCTCAATCTGGACAAGGCCCGCATCAAAGCGGAAGCCGACATCCAAATCGCCGAGCGCGAATTAAAGGCGTTGATCGAGGACGAGAAGTCCGACCTCGGCGCGATCGAGGCGAAGCTCAAACAGAGCGAGGACCTGCAAGTGGGCCTGCGCCTGACCGCGATCAAGACCCGCCGCGACGTGCTGGCGTTGTTGACGCCGGAGCAACGCGCGAAGGAACAAGCCGAGCACGAGAAGATGATGCAGCAGCACAAGGACATGGGGAAAGGGCGTGGCTCCAATCCCCATGGAGCCAACCCCCACGGGACCAATCCGCACAAGGGATCGGGCGGCGCCGCCCCCACTCCCCCCAGCGGGATGTCCGTGCAGTAATACCACCCCAGCAGGGGTCATCAACAACAACCGGGAGGTCGATCATGCGACACCTCAGTGTGATTCTGGCGTTGACGGTAGGAACAGTTTTGGCCGTTGGGTCTCCCGCCTGGAGCGACGAGAAAAAGGATGAGGAAGGTGAGATCGCCGCGATGGCGAAAGACGCCAAGGTGACGATCGAGCAGGCGATCAAGACCGCGACGGAAAAAGTGCCCGGGACGGTCGTGGAAGCGGAACTGGAAAAGAAACATGACAAGACCGTCTGGGAAGTCGAGGTCCTCGGCGCCGACGGCAAGGTCACAGAAGTCCATGTCGATGCCGCCACCGGCACGGTGATCGACACCGAAGCGAAAGAGAAGAAGGACAAGAAGGACGAGCACAAGAAAGAGGGGAAGAAGAAAGGAAAGGATTAGTCGATTCCATGGCCCTTGAGCTGAAGCTGAAGAGTCACGAGCTGCTGGTCGGTCCTGGCCGAGCGCCGGCCCGGGCGATGTTGAAAGCGGTCGGGTTCACCGACGAGGACTTGTCGAAACCGCTGGTCGGCGTCGCCAACACCTGGATCGAGGTCATGCCCTGCAACTTCCACCTCCGCCGCTTGGCGGACCGGGTGAAGGCCGGCATCCGCGCGGCCGGAGGCACTCCGATCGAGTACAACACGATCGCCGTCTCCGACGGCATTTCGATGGGCACCGAGGGCATGAAGGCCTCCTTGATCAGCCGCGAAGTGATCGCGGATTCGATCGAGTTGGTGGCGCGCGGCCACTTGTTCGACGCCGTCGTGGCGCTGTCCGGCTGCGACAAGACGATTCCCGGCACCGTGATGGCGCTGGCCCGGCTCAACCTGCCCTCGCTCATGCTCTACGGCGGCTCGATCATGCCGGGGCAATTTCAAGGCCACGACGTGACGATTCAGGACGTGTTCGAAGCGGTCGGCCGGCACGCCTCCGGCAAGATGACGAACGCCGAACTCAAGGACCTGGAGGACCACGCCTGTCCGGGGCCCGGCGCCTGCGGCGGACAGTTCACGGCGAATACGATGGCCATTGCGTTCGAGTTCCTCGGCATCTCGCCGATGGGACGCAACGGCGTGCCGGCGATGGATTCGCACAAGGACGACGTCGCCTTCGAGTGCGGCAAACTGGTCATGGAGTTGCTCAAGAACAATCTTCGTCCCAAGCAAATCATTACCCGCAAATCGCTGGAGAACGCCATCGCGGCGGTCGCGACGACAGGCGGCTCCACCAATGCGGTGCTGCACCTGCTCGCCGTGGCTCGCGAAATGGGACTGCGGTTGAACATCGACGATTTCGACAAGATCAATCGCAAGGTCCCGCTCCTGGCGGATCTGAAACCGGGCGGCCGTTTCACCGCGGCGGATTTGTACGCGGCGGGGGGGACCACTTTGGTCGCGAAACGCCTCCTCGACGCCGGCCTCCTGCACGCCAACCAACCGACGGTCACCGGCCGGACCATCGGAGAGGAAGCGGCCGACGCCAAGGAGAAATATGGGCAACAAGTGGTGCGACCGCTATCGAATCCGATCAAGCCGACGGGTGGGCTCGTGATCCTGAAAGGCAACCTGGCGCCGGAAGGCTGCGTCGTCAAAGTTGCCGGGCACTCGATGATGAAGTTTCAGGGCCCCGCCAAGGTCTACGACCGGGAAGAAGATGCCTTTGTCGCGGTGAAGGCCGGCCAAATCAAGGCCGGGGATGTCGTCGTGATCCGGTACGAAGGCCCATCAGGAGGACCAGGCATGCGGGAGATGCTCGGAGTGACGGCCGCGATCGTCGGGGCGGGACTCGGCGATTCCGTCGCGCTCCTGACCGACGGCCGCTTCTCAGGTGCCACTCACGGCCTGATGGCCGGGCATGTCGCTCCCGAAGCGGCCAAGGGCGGGCCGATCGCCGCAGTGAAAAACGGCGATACGATCACCTTCGACATCGCCAAGCGCCGGTTAGACGTCAACCTCACGCAGAAAGAGATCGCCGCCCGGCTGAAGAACGTGAAGCGGCCGCTTCCCCGCTACACGTCGGGGGTCATGGCGAAGTACGCCCGGCACGTGTCTTCCGCGTCGGAAGGCGCCGTGACGAGCTGACATGAAGTTCAGCGAACTGGTTCGGCTGTTGGAACAGAATGGCTTCAGGCTAATCAAAGAAAAAGGATCGATTCGCTATTATTATGGGAAACCAGAGCTGGACAGATTGATCCGAATTGACTACCATGGCTCCAAGGAAATCCCGACCGGAACGTGCCATGCGATTTTGAAGGCTGCCGGCTTGAAGGGTAAGAACGAATAGCCATGATCGAACTCAGATATTCTCTCGTCATTGAGGCCACCGAAGATCCCTCTTTTTTCGGGTTCTATTCGCCGGACCTCGAAGGATTCACCGGAACGGGGCATTCGATCGAGGATTGCGTGTATAAAGCAAAATGGGGGATGGAAGAACACGTTGCGTTGCTCAAAGAATGCAACCTCCCCGTTCCAAAACCGAACCCCGCTGCGACCATCCTGATTCAAAACGAACGGAAATTGGAATCCGTTTCTCGCTGAATTCGCTCTCTCAGAACCACAGGGTCCGTTCCCCGTTTAACCGGCAATATAGCCGAGCAACCCGCTATCGTCCCTTCATCCGCCCTCTCATTTCGAGAATCATGTTCTCGAGATCGGCTTCCGCCTGACTCCGCTCGCTGATGAGCTGATCCAGATTGTAGGGACGGATCGGCATCGGAGGGTCCACCCGGCTGGGTTTCCCAGGCGGCGCGGGAGCCACTCCCGGCTTCGGCGCGGGCGCCTGGGCCGACGCGGGAGGCGGGGACGGCGGAGCTTCCGTGGCGGCCTTCATCGTCGGCGCGCTCGGTTGGGACGACGCAGGCAGCATCGAGGCGCCCTGCTCGCGCAACCACTGCTTTGCGACAGTCGACTTCAACGAAAAACTGATGCTCGTGATAGGCAATCCGTCCGGCGCCACCCGGGCGATCGCCGTATTGACGCCGATCATGCGGCCTTCGCTGTCGACGAGCGGACCGCCGGAGTTGCCGCGGTTTAACCCGGTTTCAGTTTGGAAGACGTTCTTCCCCTTGACGCCGTTAAAATTATCGACTTCCGCGCTGATCACGCCCGTCGTGAGCGTCCAGAGACCTCCCTGTTCCGGATGACCGATCGCGACAACGCGGTCGCCGATTCTGGTCCGTTCGGAGTCACCCAGGTCGATCGTGGGCAAGGGTCCGGGTATTCCTTCCAGTTTCAGCAGGGCCAGATCCAGCGGCGAGGAGTAGGCCACCACTTTGGCCCGAACCATGCGGGAGAGATCGGCTTTCATGTCTCCAGTCACCCGCGTCGGCTTCAAAAACACCGCGAGGCGAGGGTACGGTTTGCCCGTCTTTTCCTCGATGACCACATGGGCGTTGGTCAACACCAACCCATCGGCCTGGATGATCGATCCGGTCCCCCCGCTCCCGCTCTTGCCGCTCTCGGAATGCCCCATGACCATGACAACAGCCGGCGAGGTCCGCTCATAGACCTCCCGCGGAGTGAGTTCCTTTGCCTGCGCCAGGCCGACAGACAGCCCCAGGATGAGTCCCGCAGAGATGACTCTCATCGCATTCTCCTCTTGAGACAAATACGTCGCCCTACTGGGAAACGATCGGACCCGCTCAGGGTTGACGGGTACGCTAAGAACGCCGATAGAATTCGGCGATCGTGTCAACCACGTAGGCCAATTGGCTGTCAGACAGTTCCGCATAGATAGGCAAGGAGAGAACCTGTTCGGCAGCCTGCTCGGACACGGGGAACGAGCCCTTCTTGTATCCCAACGATCGGTAGCAATTCTGCAGGTGCATCGGAAGCGGATAATAAATCTCCGTGCCCACTCCCTTTTCTTTGAGATACGCGCGGAGGTCGTCGCGGTTGGCGACACGAACCGTGAACTGATTGTACACGTGGAAATTCCCGGTCTGCGTGGCCGGCAACGTCACGCGGTCGAGCAGGGCTGCCTGGCGGAACAGTCGTTCATACGTCGCCGCATTCCTCCGCCGGCCTTCCGCCCATCGATCCAGGTATTTGAGCTTCACGTGGAGCACGGCCGCCTGGAGCGCGTCAAGCCGGCTGTTGATCCCGATGGCCTCGTGCAGATACCGGACGCGGCTGCCATGCACTCGCAACATGGAGAGCGAATCGGCCAAGCCCCGATCGTCGGTCGTAATCAACCCGCCATCGCCGAACCCGCCAAGATTTTTGGAGGGGAAAAAACTGAAGCAGCCCGTCGCGCCGAGCACACCGGCTCGCCGGCCGTTCTGCGCGGCCCCGATCGCTTGGCAGGCGTCCTCGATGACCGCAATTCGTTTGGCCGTCGCAATGTGATTGATCGCCGCCATGTCGGCACACTGCCCGAAGAGATGCACGGGGATGATCGCTTTCGTCCGCGGCGTGATGGCCTCTTCGAGCTTGGCAGGATCGAGATTGAACGTGTCCGGTTGAATATCGACGAACACCGGCGTGGCACCGAGACGGGAAATGGCCCCGGCCGTGGCGAAAAACGTGAACGGGACCGTGATCACCTCATCGCCCGCCTTCACACCGAAAGCCATCAAGGAGAGCAGCAGTGCATCGCTTCCGGACGCGCACCCGATGGCGTACCGAGCCCCGACATATCGGGCCATGGCCTCTTCGAACGCGGCCACGCGCGGACCCAGCACGAAGCCCTGCTCGTCGCAGACCGTCTCGATGGCCGAAAGAATCTCGGCGCGAAGCGGTTTGAATTGGGCTTTGAGGTCGAGCAGCGGAATGTTCATCGCAGGGGTTCCCTCATCGCTCTCACAGCACCGGCCCTTCAATACCTTGCGGCTCGACGGATTGCAAGCGGAGAATCGAATCCGCCGGTTTGCACGCTTCCGCTTGCCTCTCTCGGCCGTGTGCGTCGGCAAATAACTCCCGGTGCCGTTTCTATTTCCCAGCGATTACGCCCAATAAGTCGCCTCTTCTCGGAAATGTGAGATAAGAATATGCCGCTTCCGGAAATCGTGTGGGCTGCCCTCTCATTGCCCTCTCCCTCTCGGAGGGAGAGGGAGAGGGTGAGGGTGGGACAGGGCGTAGTCAATCGCCTGCAACACCGCCTCGCGATGACCTAACACGTCGTGATCCCAGAACCGGAGCACCTGATACCCCCGCTGCACGAGGAATGCCGTCCGTCGCTCATCGGCTCGGATCTGCGCAGCATGGTGGCCGCCATCGACCTCCACCACGAGCCGGTGTGCCGGACAGCAGAAATCTATGATGTACGGGCCGATGGGGTGCTGCCGACGAAACTTGGCGTGATGGAGCTGCCGATCGCGCAAATGCCGCCAGAGTACCCGCTCACTGTCGGTCTGCCGTCTTCGCAGCCCTCTGGCAAGCCCACGGCGTTTGCCCCCCTCACCCTTCCCCTCTCCCCCAGTGGGGGCGAGGGATCTTTTACGCTTTTGCTCCATGCAAGAATGAAAACAGAATGGACTTTAACGGAAGTCCCGCCGTTGGAAGATCACCGAAGCGAGCATCAGCAGGAATGCCGTATAGGCCAGGCCGTAGGCCACGATGAGACCAAGATCTTGAACGGACACCGCCATAGTATGCGTCACATGCCCCTTGAGATTGAACCGTTCCAGGTTCGGTAGCAGATAGTACAACCCTTCCAGCACATTCCTCCCGACGACATCCATCTTCTGTCCGAACGCTTTCAGGTCCGGCGTCAAATGCCCGATCACGTACACGGCGAGGGTAAAGATGGCGCTGAGCGTGGCCGTCGTAAAGGTCGAGAACAACAACGCCACGGCGGTCACGACCATGAACTCCAAGAAAATCGTCCCGAGCGCCGTGAACAGGATCGGATGAATGGGCACGTCCTGGAGAAACAGCACGGCCAAGAGGCCGATCACCATCACCGCCATGTTCACGAACAGCGTCACCAGCAAGCCCAGGTATTTCCCCAGCAGAAATTCGTACCGGGCCACCGGCTTGGACACAATGGTGTAGATGGTCTTCTTCTCGATCTCCTTGCTGACCAGGCCGATGCCCACAAAAATGGCGATCAACACGCCGAAGAAATTGATACTGCCTAGCCCGATGTCGAGAATCAAACGGTGAAATTCTCCGAGAGTCAGACGCATCAAGAGAATCGAACTGCCGATCATCAAGAGCGCGAAGACGAGGAGGTTGTAGAGCAGCTTGTCCCGCAGATTTTCGCGGAAGGTGTTGAAGGCGATGGAGAAGATTTTCATCGTGTCGCCTCCCCGTCCGCCTGGGTCCGGTTCACGAGCGTAATGAACAGGTCTTCGAGGGAACTCTTGTGCGGAGTCACCGAGATCAGGGTCGCCTTGGCGGCACGGATCACTTCGAGGGCAGGCCCCACCTCCCTCGGATGCTTGAGCACGGCCAACACGCGATGGCCCTGGACCACCAGTTTCTCAGTGAGGGGCTTGAGATGCTCGAGCCCATCCGGGGACACATGCTCCACCACGAGTTCGACGGAACGGGTCGCGCCCTCATCGACCAGATCCGAGACCGACCCACTCGCCACCAATCGTCCTTTCATGATCATGGCCACGCGGTCGCAGAGCAGCTCGGCATCATGCAAGATATGGGAGCTGAACAGGATGGTCTTGCCGGATTCCTTGAGCCGCAAAATCAGATCCCGGACCTCTTTGCGCCCCACCGGATCGAGGCCGGACATCGGCTCGTCCAGCACCACCAGCTCCGGATCATTGATGAGGGCTTGGGCGATCCCAACCCGTTGCAACATGCCTTTGGAGAATTTGCGCAACTGCAAGTCGCGGGCATGGGCCATGCCGACCAACTCCAACAATTCATCGGTCCGTTTGTCGAGTGCGGTCCCCCGCAGTCCAAAGAGATGGCCATAGAAGCGCAGGAACTCTCGACCGGTCAAATAGTCGTAGAAGTAGGGAGACTCGGGGAGAAAGCCGACCTTGGCCTTCGCGACCGGGTCACCGACCGCACGACCGAAGATCGTCGCGGTGCCGCTCGTGGGGTAGATCAGCCCCATCAAGATCTTGATCGTCGTCGTCTTGCCGGCCCCGTTCGGTCCCAGGAAGCCGAAGACTTCGCCTCGCCGCACCTCAAGCGACAAGCCATCAACCGCGGTGACACGCCGCCCCCAAAAACCGACGGCAAAGACCTTGCGGAGATGATCAATTGTCACGACTGGTTCGCTGTGTGAGGTCATATCCATTCTGGGGTTACACTCCGCCTTCCAGATCCCGACGAAAGACTTTCAGCCGATTCGGATGAGTGCTGCTCGTTACCCGGCCTGTCGTGGGATCGAGCAGATAGGCACCGCCGAACGGCTCCTGCGGAATACGGGCGAGCAATCCAGCGGCAACGAGATCGGTAAGGGTGCTGGGGAGCCGATGATGGGTCTTCTGATAGTGCTCGACGGCTCGTTCGAGCAACCTGAGATCGCGCTCGATCATCACTTCCTTGGCGCGCGTCTCCAACTTCTCCCGGACGACGAGGTCCGGGTTTTCCTTCCACAGGGCCTCAAGAAACTCAAGTGCCACATCCGGGTTGCCTGCCTCGGCGTACATGCGTGTCGCCAACCCGGGGAGAAACGCCGGAGCCCCTGAGGTGCGCGCGGCACGCCCGATATACTCCGCCCCCTTGGCTGGATCGCCGAGCACGAAGTAGTGATTGTAGCCCAAGAGAAACGGAAGGCTCCACTCGCCAGGATTCTCCCGATGTCCTCGTTCGAGCAGACGGTTGCTCAAATCAACTCGGTTGGCAAGATTGGTGAGCACAACTCCGCCGACATAATAGGGATAGGCATACTGAGGGTCGAGCGTCGTAATGACATCGATCGCATGATAGATCCACTCATAGTCATCGGCGGTGTTGCGCTTTTTCCCCAAAACTTGGAGCATTCTCAACCACAGGATGTCCGCGCCAAGATGATGGTAGCCTAAGAGGGCGGGCTTGAGATACTCGCCTGGTGGCAATTGCGCCAGTTCCTCGATCCGAACTGCTTGGTGATCGATTCGGCGATCTAGGTTCTGTTGCAGAGAGACAATCGCCATCAGGAAGCCCATCGCCAGGATAGATCCGATCAGCAAAAAGACGGAGTGTGGGAACTCTGGGAATAGGTGTCTGGGCATTCGGAAAGCGGGAGTTTATGACAACTGCGATCGAGATGCTTTAAATACAAGGTCCCGCCGACTGTTGCCAGCCAGCGGGACTGTTCGTCTGCACCTTGCCCGTCCGAACCGAGTTAGAACACGCCGGTCGTGCAGTCTTGCGCACCGGTGCCGTCTGCCGAGGCCCAGACAGACTGCCAGTTGGCTGCAGCATCTCCATCAAGATTGCTTGTAGCCGTCGCGCGGAAGCCACCGGCGGTGGGACCAGCATCCGTGCCACCATTTTCGGCGACAGTGAAAGCCGCAGGGGTCAACGTCGGCCCTAAGCACGAGGTATAAGAAGGCGCGTAAGTCCCGGTGGCATACTGATAATAAACATTCCCAGTCGGCTGGAAGCCCAGGTCGGCAAATGTCCCCATACTGCCTCCCATTCCAGCTTGTGAGCACCATCCCGTCGCCGCAGGATTGGTGACGACCGGCCCAACACCACCAGGAAACCAGGTAACAGGAGCACTCTTCGTGCCAGCTACCGGTGCGGCGAGAACAGGCCATGCGGTAGCTACCAAGAAGCATCCACGCTCACCTTGCCACGATACTTCTGATGTCTTAATGGCCATGAGATTCGTCTTGGCTTCCGACTGCCGCGACTTCATCTGATACTGCAAGAAGTTCGGAATGGCGATGGCCGCCAAGATGCCGATGATCGCCACGACGATCATCAGCTCGATGAGGGTGAACCCCTCTTGTTTCCGGAATACCTTACACATCGTCCTGCCTCCTTGTTGATAGTTCACTGACGGCCCCTGTTCATCACCTGCGGCGCTTCTCTTGCCGCCTGCCTGTCCTCTAGCAGGTTTGGTGCCCGTCAGTGATACGGCAGACTGTATCACCCTCTCCTGGAAAGACAACAACTTACGAACATTCAACCGGAAAGGTCCTCCGTTCCAGAAGAACGGATCATCCGCTTTCTGCTCGAGATTGCCAAGAATTGGCACTTCGTGGGGAAGCACATGGCAAGGAGCCAATAGCGAATGGCTGAAAGGCCGGGGCGGGGATGAACCTTCGATAGCGAGCCCCAACACAGCGAAGAGCCGATCGTTTTTTCTCGAATCTCCTGACGAGGGGTTATCCGCGATTTGTGATCCGCTCCTCGCGACCGGCGATGGGCTCCTCGCTAGCGTTCCGGCTGTATCTTCTCTGATACGCGCCGTTTCGCCTGTTGGATACGATCTTCCTGCGCCGGATCGCCCATGCCCTGCTCGCGGAACCGTTGCAGCAGTTTTTCGTTGGAGGGATCGAGTTCCAAAGAGTGGAGCCAGGCTTCACGGGCCTCGGCCGGACGGTCCTGCTTCATATAAATCTCACCCAGGTGTTCGTAGATCACCGGATCGTCGCCGACCAAGGCCACAGCTCGCTTGATCTCAGCCAACGCTTCGTTCAGCATCCCGGACTTGAAAAAGGCCCATCCGAGGCTGTCGACATAGTATCCGTTGTCCGGTCTCAATGCCACAGCCTGTCTGGTCAGAGACAGCGCCTCCTCGATGTTGATACCACGGTCCGCGTAGCTATACCCTAAATAATTCAGCGCATCGGCATGGTGGGGATCGAGCGACAAGGCCGTTTCCATCGCCCGAACGACATCGTCGAACCGATTCAGCTTGTCATAGGCCGTCCCCAGGTTGAAATGCAGGTCGGCGCTCTTCGGATTGTGCCGGATGCCTTCCTCGAAGACCTGAACCGCCTTCTCGTACTGGTCCAGTTGGAGATGGGCCAGCCCCAACACAATGTGCGGCTCGGCCTGTTTCGGATTCAGTCGAACCGCCTCGCTCAAGTGAGGGATCGCTTCAGCGAATTTCTTCAGGCGATACTGCAAGACGCCCAAGTGGATGTGACTCTCGACATACGTCGGATCCAACTGCACATTGAACCGGTAGGCGTCGATCGCTTTGGGATAGTCTTTCATCTCTTCATAGAGATAGCCGAGATAGTCCCGGACTTTGAGCTCAGCCGGCCGCGCTTTCAGGACCGCATTGAGCTGATCGATGGCCTTTCCGAACTCTTTCTTCTCGCCGTAGATGAGCGCCATGCGAAGCTGGGCATCCAGGTCCCCGGGATCCTCTTCCAGGATTTTCTCGAGTTCGGCCAATCCGCCGGCATAGTCCTTGGTGTTGATGTAGAGCTGGATGAGGTGCTGCCGGATTTCCTTGTTGTGGGGGTTGGCCCGCTGGAGATATCGTTGGAGTATTGCGATCGCCTTCTCTTTTTCTTGCCGTGATTCGAAGAAGGAGGCTTCCGCGAGGTAGGCTGGTTCGAACGACGGGTTCAGGGCGATGGCGCGTTCGTAGCTCGCCACAGCCTGTTCCGCGTTGCCGGCTTCGGCCGAGATTCGGCCTAGATAATAATAGCCGGCCGGCGAATCCGCCGCGTGCTGGAGACCTTGTTTGACGGCCTGTTCGGCCTCTGCATACCGTTTCTGGTTCAGCAGGACCATGCCCTTAGGGAAATAGGCATCGGGTTTGGCGGGGTCCCGTTCGATCGCGAGGTCCAATAACCACACCGCGCGATCCGGCTTTCCCGCGCTCGCCAGGATGCCGGCCATTTGAGTCAGAAGCTGGGGATCTTGCCCCGTTCCTTCCCCCACTTCTTCTGCATACTGCACCGCCCGGGTCAGATCGCCCAGGCTGAAATACAGGTTGGCGAGACGCGCTTTGACTTCACGAGAGGCAGGATCGGCCTTCAGCGCCGCCTGGTACTCCGTGAGCGCGGTTTCCATGTCCTGAGCGAGCTCAGCCTGATATCCCAACATGAAATGGTACGTCGCCGCGGGATCCGGAGTGGGCGTCGTCGGCTGCTTGCTGCTCGAGGTCACGGGGGTGGCCGCCTCCTGCGGATGGGGGGCGGCGGCGCAAGCCATGACGACCACCGGAATCAAGACTGAGAGCATCCCGCTCCCCATCGTGGGAAGCCGGAACAGGCCGGCCGGCGGACGCCGCGTTGACATGTGCAGTTCCTCCACAGTGACCGCCAGTGATCTACCCATCAGAAATGCGTGCGGCGAGAGCGTACTCTGAATGAGATTATACCGAGCGGAGAAACGATGCGCAAACCGCTTCACGATTCCCGAAGATCAAGGCTTTCGAATTTCGCATAGCGGTCGTGGAAGAAGAGCTCCTTTTTGCCGATCGGTCCGTTGCGATGCTTGCTGACGATGATATCGGCGATGCCCTTTCTTTCGGTATCCTGGTTGTAGACGTCCTCCCGGTAGATGAACATGACCACGTCCGCATCCTGCTCGATGGCGCCGCTTTCACGTAAATCCGCCAGCATGGGAATGGGCGGCTTGCGCGCCTCCACCGCCCGGCTCAACTGGGACAGCGCCACCACCGGCACGTTCAACTCCTTGGCCAGCGCCTTGAGCGAGCGCGAGATGTCGGAGATCTCCTGTTGCCGTGATTCGGCGTCGCTCCGCCCCTGCATGAGCTGCAGGTAATCTACGATCAGGAGGTCGAGCCCCTTCTCGGCCTTCAGGCGTCGGGCCTTGCCGCGCATCTGCTGCACGGTGATTCCCCCAGTATCGTCGATATAGACCGGCGCCTGCTCTAATCTCCCCGCCGCTTCGGCCAGTCGCCACCAATCCTCTTTCTGCAGTTTTCCGGTCCGCAAGGCATGAGAATCGACCCGCGCTTCGGAGCTCAACATACGCAGAACGATCTGCGGTTTGGACATTTCCAGGCTGAAGATCCCGACCACCGCGTTCGCATGGATCGCGGCATGGGTGGCGAATCCCAGGGCGAGACTCGTCTTGCCCATGCTGGGTCGTCCCGCCACGACCACCAGATCGGACGGCTGAAGGCCGGCGGTCAGGTCATCGAGATCGTAGTACCCCGTCGGCACGCCGGTGACATGTTCTTTGCGCTTGGACAGTTTATCGACGAGATCGAGGCTGTCTTTGATGATCTGATTGATCGGGCTGAACGACCGCTCCAGTTTGCCCTGGGCGATGCTGAACACCGACCGCTCCGCAAAGTCCAACAGATCGTCGATGGATGCCGAACCCTCATAGCCTCTGGCCAATACTTCGGTGGACGTGCTGATGAGCTGGCGCGCCACCGCCTTATCCCGAACGATCTTGCAATGGTAGCGGATATTGGCCGAACTCGGGACGACTTGCACCAGTTCGGCGAGATAGGCGGCGCCGCCGACGGATTCCAGCTCCCCTTGAGCCTTGAGCCGCTCGGTTAGGGTGATCTGATCGATCACTTCGCCGGTCTCGGACAATTCCAGCATCGCCCGGAAGATTTTCTTATGCGCGGTACGATAGAAATCATCCTCGACGAGAAGTTCCATCGCCTTCGGCATGGCGGCATTGTCCAGGAGAATCGCGCCGAGCACCGACTGTTCCGCTTCCAGGTTTTGCGGCGGCAGCTTCGGTTGGGAAAGATCGACGGCGGTCAGCGATTTCATCGCGCCTCCTCCACGGCGATCCGGATGCGACGCAACCGCGCCATCAGATCCTCAACCGACATCAGCTTCTTGTTCATGCGCGGCCGACCGTTCCGATGCGCCAGCCTACCACGGATATCGCGCTGAATCACCAAGACCCGATCGCCTTTGGCTCCGTCAACATCGACGACGACCACGATGCCCGCCTCTTCCCTTACGCCGGCTTCCACCGCCGCCGCGACGACGTCCTTTCCCGACGCCGCTACCGTTTGCTGCACGACCCGCACTCCTGTCCGGCGGAGTTGATTCGCGACCGACATCAGCCTCGCACCCGACGCACGGGAAGCCGCGACAAGCACGTCCGATCGCGAAGTCTCCTCCGACGTCCCCGACGGAGCAAGCCCGCGGAAGAGCCGATCGACGTTCAAGGCAAACCCGGTAGACGGCATGTTGCGCCCGAATCGACCGATCAGATGATCGTACCGGCCGCCGCCGCCCAATTCGACGCCGACCCCCTGAGCGAAGACGTCGAACACGACGCCGTCATAGTAATCGAACCCGCGAAATTCGCCCAAGTCGAGAAACAGCGCATCCCGGTACCCGGCGGTGCACAACTGGTGATAGACTTTCGTCAACCGGTCCAGCGCCAGCCTGACGGATCTGTCGTCGCCGGCCAGCTCACGCCCCCTGCCAAGTACCTCAGACTGCCCGCACAGCTCCGGCGCCTCCAGGATCGTGCGGGCGAACGACTTGGCGACCCGCTCTTCCGCAAGAATCTCCTGAAGCTTCGGCAAATCCTTGCGCGCGGCCGCCTGTTCCGCCCGCTTCTGCCCGTCCGGCGAGAGTCCGGCCCGGATCAGCAGCCCTTTAAAAAATCCGACATGCCCTAGTGAGATCTTGAAGGAGCGTAGTCCGACGTGGCGCAGGCATTCGATGAGCAGCGCGACGATCTCGCTGTCGGCAGCCGGATCGTCCGCCCCAATCAGCTCCGCGCCGACCTGGAAGATTTCCCGATCCCGACCGGCATGCTCCGGTTCGTGGCGAAACACGTTCGCGCGATAGGACAAGCGCAGCGGAAGGCGGCTGCCCATCATGCCCATGGCCACGGTGCGGGCGATCTGCGGGGTGGCGTCGGGCCTGAGCAGCAGCATGCGGCCCGTCGTCCGGTCCGCGAACTTATAGCACTGCTCGATGAGTTCCGGTTCGAGCCCCGGCGCGAGCACGTCCAGATACTCGAACGTCGGCAGGATGATTTCATCATAGCCCCACCGGTCGAGAAGCCTCAGCAGTCGCTCCTCGAGACGCCGGACATGCCGTGCCGCTTCGGGAAGGATGGTCGCCATCCCAACGGGCACGAGGGAGCGCTCGCGCAACAGGTGTGTCTGCCCGGAAGGAATGCCGGGGGTCTGGGGAGGAGACGCCATGACGGACCGGTGACGGTTACGAGCGTTCGCCCGCATCACGCGGGCTAGGACAGCGTGGCGACTTTGACCGACAGAATGTTGGGGGCCGACTTGATCTGATCTAACACATTGGCCGGGAACGGCGTGTCGGAGCCGATGATTAACAACGCGTTGCCGCCGCGCTTCTCCAGGGCACACTGCATCCGGACGATGTTGATGCCGTTGTCGCCTAGGACTTTCCCGACCATCCCGATCACGCCGGGACGATCGATGTTTTTGATCAGTAGCATATATCCCTCCGGCACCACTTCCACCTTGAATTGGTCGATCTCGATGATGCGGGCGTCCTTCTTATGATAGAGCGTACCCGCCACCTGGTGGCTGGCTTTTCCGACCTCGACACGCACCCGGATGAGGCTGGTAAAGTCGCCGGCGTCCGAACTCTTCACCTCTTTCACTTCGATGCCCCGCTCCTTCGCGACGAGCGGAGCGTTCACATAGTTGACGGGATGCTCCATAATCGGCGTGAGGAGCCCCTTGAGAACCGCGATCGTGAGGGGAGCGACGGACAGGGTCGCAACTTCCCCGCTGTATTCGACCGTCACCCGCTCGATCCCCCCCTGACAGAGCTGGGTCTGAAGGGAGCCCAGATTTTCCGCCAGGGTGAGATAGGGCTGGAGCCGTGGCAGCAGCTCCGGAGCCACCGAGGGGATGTTCACCGCGCCCTTGGCGACACCCTTGGCGAAGTAGTCGACGATCTGCTCCGCGATCCCGACCGCCACGTTCTCCTGCGCTTCGGTCGTGTTGGCGCCGATGTGCGGCGTACAGATGAAGTTGTCCATGGCCAACAAAGGATGGTCGGGTTTGACCGGCTCTTCTTCGAAGACATCGAACGCCGCCGCCGCCACTCGCTTGGTTTTGAGCGCTTCGACGAGGTCCGATTCATTGACGATGCCGCCGCGCGCGCAATTCACCAGCAGCACGCCCGGCTTCATCTTGGCAATCGCCTGAGCATTGATGATCCCTTTCGTTTCCGGCGTCAGCGGCGTATGAACGGAAATGATATCGGCCCGCCGGAACAATTCGTCGAGCTCGACCATCGTGACGCCCATCTTTTCGGCGCGCTCCGGCGCGAGGTACGGATCGAAAGCGATCACGCTCATGCCGATCCCCTGCGCTAGCTTGGAGAGGTAACCGCCGATCTGGCCCATACCCACGACGCCGAGCACCTTGTTGTAGAGTTCCACCCCCATGAACTTTTCTTTTTCCCATTTTCCGCTCTTCATGGAGGCCGTCGCCTGAGGAATCCGACGGGCCATGGCACAGATCATGGAGAGCGTGTGCTCGGCGGTCGTGACGGTGTTCCCGCCCGGCGTATTCATCACGACGATTCCCCGGCGGGTGGCGGCCGGCGTATCGACATTGTCCAGCCCAGACCCTGCTCGGCCGATCACCTTGAGTTTCTCGGCCGCGGCGATCAGCTCCGCCGTCACCTTGGTTCCGGAGCGAACAATCAAGCCGTCCGCATCCTTGATCTCCTTGAACAGCTCGTCTTTCGGCATCTTGGTCTTCACCACGACGGTGAATCCCGCCTTCTCGAGCACCTCGACGCCCTGCTTCGACAGACTGTCGCTGACCAGAATCTTCATCCCCGCTGCGCCCATCGCATCCCTCGCGTGGTTACTTGGCCATCAATATTTCCTGCGCTTTACCGACCCCGCTTCCCAGCCTCACCGGAAAGCCCAATCCCTTCAGCACCATCTCGGTCGCCGCCAAGGCGGCAATCACGTCAAACGTGTCGGCATAACCCATGTGTGAGAGCCGGAAAATCTTTCCTTTGAGATGATCCTGTCCGCCGGCAGCCGTCATGCCGTATTGCACGCGGAGATTCTTATAGACCGCCTGCCCATCGATGCCTTCCGGCGCACAGACCGCTGTCAAGGCGTCGCTCGGAGACTCCTTGGGGAACAGGGTCAAGCCGGCGGCTTTCACCCCTTCGCGCATCGCATGGGCCAGACGGCCTTGCCGCGCGAACATCTTCTCCAGTCCCTCCGCCTTCATCATCTTGAGGACTTCCTGGAGGCCGATGATCAGGGACACCGTCGGCGTGAACGCAGTTTGATTCTTGATCTGATTCTCCCGTTCCTTCTTGAAGTTGAAATAGAACGCCGCGTTCTTGGCTTTGTCGGCCAAGGCCCAGGCCTTTTCGCTGACGCTCACGAAGGCCATCCCGGGCGGCAGCATCAAGGCCTTCTGCGACCCGGTAATCACGACATCCAGTCCCCAGACATCGGTCTTAATGTCGAACACCCCGAGCGCGGTAATGGCATCGACGACGAGAATCGTGCCGTCGTGCGCCTTGACGATCTCGCCCAGGATTTTCACATCGTGCGATACGCCGGTCGACGTTTCGCTGGCCTGGACGTAGACCGCCTTAATAGCCGGGTCCTTTTTCAAGGCATCGGCGACCTGCTGCGGATTCACCGCACGCCCCCACTCGACCTTGATTTCGGTGGTGTGAACACCGAACGTCTTGCAAAGCTTTCCCCACCGCTCTCCGAACTTCCCCCCGTTCACCACCAGGGCCTTATCGCCCGGGGACAGGAAATTCGACACGGCACCTTCCATGCCGCCGGTCCCCGAAGAGGCCAGCATCAGCACGTCATTGCGCGTCTGAAACAGCCACTTCAGGCCCTCGCGTACTTCGGCGAAAATGGGATCAAATTCCGGCGCCCGATGATGGATCATGGGGCGGGCCATCGCCAACAGCACTTCGGGTGGCACGGGCGTCGGGCCGGGAGCCAGCAAATACCGCTTCAGCATTGACCGATCCTCCTTCGATGTGACCTGGTGGGATGCTCTCGGAAAAGAGGCGGTACGCTACCATTAGCGCCTGAACACTGTCAAGAAATCGAACCCCACAAGCGATGATGTTTTCAGCAAGTTTTCGCGAGTCGTCCACGAGTCGGGCGGCTCGTTTACCATGATGGAATGCGATGGCGCTCATGGGCCCACCGGCCATTGACACCAAAAAAGAGGGGGCGCCTCAGATATTCAATTTCTTGACAAGCCGATGACCGATCGATAGTCTAGCCACGGCATTCTACGCAGTTCATCACCGCGAGGTCTCGTGCAGATGGTACCCACGCAACAGAAACCTCGACAGTTGCCCGGGGCGGAGCTGCTCGTCGCAGTCGTGGCCGGCGCCTTGCTGTGGGCGACGCCAGCTGGCAGTTTAGCCCAGATCGTTTCGCCCGATGAGACGGCGTCCGAATCCTCCCAGGAGGACGAGGACCTCGACTCCAATCTGGTGCCGCTCGATCCGGAATTGACCCTCCCCCCTCCGGATGTCGCATCCCCCGTCGATACGACTCAACCCTCCGGGGACTCGAACGGGCAGACGCCCGCCGACACGATCGCGCGGACGCAGGAACCGCCCCATGCCGCCTCAGGAGCTTCACCATATAATATCCCGGTCGTGATCGATCCAGTCGTGCAAAGCCATATCCATTTCTTCAATACATCGATCCGCAGCCGCTTCGAGCAATGGCTCATCCGGCTCAGCCGGTATCGGCCGTTGGTCGAAAACATTTTCGCCGAGTTCAACCTTCCCAGCGACCTCGTCTATCTGTCACTGGTGGAAAGCGGTTTCAATCCTTACGCCTACTCGCGCGCTAAAGCCACCGGCCCCTGGCAGTTCATGAAGGGAACCGGGAAGCTCTACGGCCTGCGGATCGATCACTACGTCGACGAACGTCGGGATCCCATCAAGTCAACCGTCGCCGCCGCCCGCTACCTGCGAGACTTGTACGATCTCTTCGGGACATGGCCTCTGGCCATGGCCGCGTACAACGCCGGTGAAGGAAAAGTGATGCGCGCGTTGCAAAAAGCGCAGGCCGAGACCTTTTGGGATATTTCTAAGACCAAGTTGATCCGCCGGGAAACAAAACAGTATGTGCCGCGGATCATGGCTGCGACGGTTATCGCCAAGAACCCGGAGCAATATGGGTTCAGTCAGGAGCCGGTCGCGCCGCATCAGTTCGAAGAGGTCATCGTCAACCGCCCGTTGCATTTCCGTGCCATCGCCAAGGTCACCGGCATTCCCTACGAAGAACTGCGCTTGCTGAATCCGGAGTTGCGGCGTGATGCTACACCGCCTGACGATTCGGCGTATCACCTGAAAGTGCCTGTCGGAACGGCGGCCCAGGTCGTTCAGGTGCTCGACCGCGTGCCCACCTACAAGTTTCCGCCGCTTCCTACCAAATCCTACCGTGTCAAGGCCGACACCGGACGGTGGTATCGCGTGCGCGTCGGCGACACCCTCGAAAAAATCTCCAAACGTTTCCGCGTCCCGTTGAAGACCCTCAAGGCTCGCAATAATCTGTCGAGCCCCGTGATCAAGCCGGGCGAGTTTCTCATCATTAGCCACTAGCAGGATGTTGAAAAAGCCCGCCAGCTTTGTTCTCGCATCGCTTAGAGGCTCAACGTACGGCAAAGAGTACGCCTCGCCTCTTCGCTCGCTGCGGCCGCGCTGGACGGTCTTCTTGAACATCCTGCGGGCTATTCTGATCCCGTCTCGGATCTCCAGCATCCCCGTGTTGCCAGGGTGCCAAAGTGGCTGTTCAACAGCCTGCTAGCCTCGGTGAAATTGCAGCCGAACGTTCGCCTGCCCTTCCTTTCGGATCGGCAAAGGTCGCCGGTTGTTATGGCTTGGGGGAAGCCGCGGGCGCAGGCGGAGCCGGAGCGGCAGAAGGGACCGGAGCCGCCGATTCGGGCGACTTCTTCACTTCCAACACTTTCACGCGGACGGCCGCTTCGTTTGCGAACGGAGAATTCGGGTAGGTCTTCATCAATTCCTGGTAATGCGCCAGGGCCCCTTCGGGCCGCGACTGGCTTTCTTCGAGTCGAGCCAGTTCGAATAATGCCTGATCCCGGTTCAGCGCGCCGGGGATCTCAAGAACCGTGGCATAGGCTTTTGCAGCCTGGTCTCGGTCACCCTTCAACAGATAGGCATAGCCGAGTTTTTGATGCACGAGCCCGAGGAGAGAGACGTTCGACCCGTACATGAGGATGAACCGCTTGTATGCCTCGATGGCGCCGTCCGTATCGTTGGCTTGGAGTAACGCATTGCCCAGGTTGAACAGCGCCAGAGGGGCCGCCGGTGTGCGCGGATATTCGTCCACCACCTTCCTGTAGAGAGCGATCGCTTCCTTCAGGTTGATATCGGCTTTCTTAGGATCGTCGGCCGGTCGCGTCAGGTAATGGAGCGTCGCTTCTCGCTCCAAATCCTGGGCCTTGCGGGCGATCTGCGCGTCATACCACAACACTCCGCCGACGATGCCTGCGGCGAGGAGGACGAGCGCCGCGCCGACCAACAGAGGCCGCCGATACTCCTTCAGACCGATCAGCCAATGTTCGATGCCGCTGACAAGATGCGCCTCATCAACGGGCAGGGAGCGGGGTGGGACCTTAATTCGATAGGCCATCGCAGGCGAGGTGTCTCGATGAAAGAATAGTCATTCCCTTCGGGAGAATCTGCGTCTTATACTAAGGAAAGATTCGGCTTGTCAATGCGAGTCATCCCATCCCGCACGATGTTTCGCGCAAGACTTCAACAGTTCGCAGACCAGTCGCTGCTCCGCCGACTCCGCACACTCGATTCGGCCACAGGCCCCACCGTCCAGATGGAAGGCCGTACCGTCCTCCTTCTATCTTCGAACGATTACCTAGGGCTCGCGACACACCGGGACGTCGTACAAGCGGCAGTCCGGGCCACTCAAGAGTACGGGGCTGGGGCCGGGGCTTCCCGTCTGGTCTGCGGCACGCTCCCCCCTCACCAGACGCTGGAAACCGCTCTCGCCGCGTTCAAACGTACCGAAGCCGCGCTGGTCTTCAGCTCAGGATATCTGGCCAATCTTGGCGTCCTCACGAGCCTGACTGGACGCGGCGGGCTGGTCCTGGCCGACCGGCTTTGCCATGCCAGTCTCATCGACGGGTGCCGCTTGAGCGGAGCCGATCTCCGGGTCTATCGCCACGGAGACTGTGCCCATGTCGAAGCGCTCCTCAAGCGGCGACCTTCTAGCCGCCCTACTGTGATCGTCACCGACGGGGTGTTCAGCATGGACGGCGACCTGGCCCCGCTCCCGGACCTCGTTGCACTCGCTCAGCGCTACGACGCCCTCCTGTACGTAGACGACGCACACGGGACGGGCATCATGGGGGCGACCGGCCGCGGAACGATCGAACACTTTCTTCTCGAGGATCGGATTCCCTTTCATATGGGCACGCTCGGAAAGGCGCTCGGCGGCAGCGGCGCCTATGTCGTGGGACCGCAGGACACGATCGATTATCTGATCAACACGAGCCGGCCCTTCATATTTACCACGGCCCCGCCGCCGGGCGCGGCCGCGTCCGTTTCGGAAGCGCTCGCCGTGATTCAGCGCGAACCAGATCGGAGGACTCGTCTGTGGAGCAACCGGGACAAACTGTTCAAGGGGCTGCAGCGCCTGGGATTCCGTCTCACGACGACGGCCAGCCCCATCCTTCCGGTGCTGGTCGGTGACGCGAGCAAGGCGCTCGCCTTGGCGGAGCACCTGTTCCGACACGGAGTGTTCGCGCCGGCCATCAGACCCCCGACCGTTCCGAACTCGACCAGCCGAATCCGCGTCACCGTGACGTCGGAACACACCGAGGCGCAGATCGACGAAGCGCTTCACGCCTTCGAACGCGCGGGACAGGCGGTGCGGATTCTGTAGCATCCGCATCCGCGCCGCCCATCTTGCCGCTTTTTCTTGCCTTCCCGTAACGCTATGGCATGATGCACACAAGTTCCCGTTCGCCGGCTTGATGAGAAGTCCCGGCCGCTCGATCGTCTTCATCTTCATTACGGAGTTCTCTCGATGGACATTTCCAAGCTCCTCACATTTTCGGTGAAAGAAGGTGCATCCGACTGCCATATCAGCGCCGGCGAGCCACCGATGATCCGCATCCACGGCGACCTGAAAAAACTCGACCATCCCGCCCTCACCCCGGACGAGACCCACGCGCTGATTTACGACATGATGAATGACGCACAACGAAAGAACTTTGAAGAGAAACGGGAGTGTGATTTCTCGTTCGAACTCGGCGATATCGCCCGATTCCGCGTCAACGTCTTCGTGCAGAACCGAGGACTCGGAGCGGTGTTCCGAAACATCCCGACGGAAATTCTCCCGCTGGAAAAGCTCGGCATGCCGCCGATTCTCCGGCAGTTGTGTGATCGGGAAAAAGGGTTGATTCTGGTGACCGGCCCGACCGGTTCCGGTAAGTCCACCACGCTGGCCGCCATGGTCGACTACATCAACAACACGTTCGAAGGCCACATCATCACCATCGAAGACCCGATCGAGTTCGTGCACAAATCGAAGAAGTGCCTGGTCAACCAACGAGAGCTGGGCGTCCACACACTGTCTTTCGCCAACGCCCTCAGGTCCGCGCTCCGGGAAGACCCGGACATCATCCTGGTGGGCGAGATGCGGGATCTGGAGACCATCCAACTCGCGCTCACGGCGGCGGAGACCGGTCACCTGGTCTTCGGCACCCTCCACACCTCCAGCGCGCCCAAGACGATCGACCGTATTATCGACGCCTTCCCCCCGGCACAGCAGGCGCAGATCCGGACCCAGCTCTCGGAAGCGCTGGAAGCTGTCATCACCCAGACCCTGCTCAAGAGAAAAGCAGGCGGACGGGTCGCCGCC
Source organism: uncultured Nitrospira sp. (assembly GCA_964445795.1). Classification (GTDB taxonomy): domain Bacteria; phylum Nitrospirota; class Nitrospiria; order Nitrospirales; family Nitrospiraceae; genus Nitrospira_D. The sequence continues at coordinate 38,910 of CAYULI010000014.1, forward strand.
CTTGAGATCATGGTGGCCACCACCGCCGTGCGCAACCTGATCCGTGAAGCGAAGCTGCATCAGATCCCCGGCATCATGCAGGCGAGCCAGAAGGACGGGATGCAGACCATGGACATGGCGCTGCTCGACCTGGCCACGCGCGGGGTCGTGCACAAAGCCGAGGCACAAGCACGCAGCATGAACCCCAATCTGTTCGGCACGGCCGTCGGCGGAGCCGCTTAGTTCCACACGAGGAGGACCACTCGCAGTCATGGATATCCGCAGCCTTTTGAAGGTGATGGTCGACCGGGAAGCCTCCGACCTGTATCTCACCGTCGACGCGCCGCCCATCTACCGCATCCACGGTTCCACGCAGCAGACCGACGCCCCGCCGTTCACGAATGAGCAGCTCGAGGCGCTGGCCCTGGCCCTGATGCGAGGGCAGCAACGCGGCGAATTCGAAGAAAAGATGGAGATGAACCTGGCGCTCTACTACAAGGAGCTGGGCCGATTCCGCGTCAACATCTTTAGGCAGAAGGGCAACGTCGGGCTGGTCTTCCGTCATATCAAGGCTGAGATTCAGACCGTGGAGCAACTGCAGCTTCCGCCGATCATCAAGGACATCGCGATGACCAAGCGCGGCTTGGTGCTGGTGGTCGGAGCCACCGGATCAGGCAAATCCACTACCCTGGCAGCGATGATCGACCACCGAAACACCATCCATCCCGGCCACATCGTCACGGTCGAGGACCCCATCGAGTTCGTCCATCAGCACAAGAAATCAATCGTCACTCAGCGGGAGGTCGGCTTCGACACGCTCAACTTTCAGAACGCCTTGAAGAACACGCTGCGGCAGGCGCCGGACGTCATCCTCATCGGCGAAATCCGGGACACCGAAACGATGGAAGCTGCCATCACTTTCGCCGAAACCGGCCACCTCTGCCTCGCAACCCTGCACTCGAATAACGCCAACCAGGCCATCGAGCGCATCATGAACTTCTTCCCGGTCGAGCGCCACGCCCAGATCTACCTGCAACTCTCGTTGAACCTGCGCGCGATCATTTCCCAGCGGCTCATTCCCTCTGTGGACGGAAAGCGCGTCCCCGCGCTCGAAATCCTGCTCGACACGCCGCACATCAAGGACTTGATCAAAAAGGCCGAGGTAGACACCTTGAAGGAAGCGATGGAACAAGGCATTGACGAAGGCTGCCAGACGTTCGATCATGTCCTCTTTCATCTCTACAAGGCGAACAAGATCAGCCTGGAGCAGGCGTTAATCAACGCGGACAGCGCCAACAATCTCCGGTTGAAGATCAAGCTGGAAGGACTCAAAGGGGACGACGCCGTCAACGCCTTGCTCGACAAGCAACCAGGCGGTGCGACAGGAGATGCCTTCAGGATCCAGGGCAGCGCGTCTGGCAAAGTCACGCCGATCCGGAAACGCTAGCGCGGGAGACTCACCGATCACGCGCACCAGTCTCGCCGGTCTGGCGTTCGAGATAGCCGGCGATTTTATCCAACGCCAGTGCGCTGAGCTTCGATCCGTACCAGGTCGGCATCGTCTTTCCCGGGAAGCCCGGCACAACGAATCGTCTCGGATCGATCACCGACTCCACGATATACTCCCGCACCGTTTTCGCCTGTCCTTGGTAAGACGGATCGCTGAGACGCTGCTCCCCGGTCGTGCCGAGAATCAACACCGGCCCGACTTGGCCGTGCGCACCGGGAATACCGGGGATGGTATGGCACACAGGGCAGCCGGCCTTCGTGAACAGGTCGGCAATGGGCTCTTCCCCTGTCACCAACGGAATGTTCTCCGGAACGAGCGCGCCGCTGCCGGTAGGGTCGCCGGCCTTCGAAGAACCGGGAGTTGGGCTGGGGGTACGCAGTGTCCAGAGCGCGTACAGCAGGACCAAGCCGATGACGATCATCACGACGGCGCGCTCGGGTAGCCCGGCAGGCGGTTCAGGCTGGTCGGGGCGCAGTGCGTGGGGATCAGCTGAAGGAGAAGACATCGTGAGTTGGCGCGGTGAATCGGCGGACCGGTCGCGGCGGTGCACCGGCTGTGGCGTGCGCTACTTCCCCGCGTCCATGGCGCAGCGGAATCCGATCGTGCGATCCTCGAAATCCGGCTCGGCGGAAAACCGGGCGGTGACTCGCAGCGCGGTCGGCAAATCAGCCCATGAGCCGCCGCGGATCACCTTTCTCTCTCCCGTCTCAGGCCCTTTTGGATTTTTGTCTGGACTCTTTTGGTAGTATTCGCGGTCGTACCAATCGTTGACCCATTCGGCCGCATTGCCTGCCATGTGATACAGGCCGTAGGGACTCTTGCCTCCTTCCTTGAGCCCGTGACGCACGCTCATCCCTTCAATGCCGCTATTGACCGGCACCAGCGTCACGGCTTCGCTGACCCAGACGCCGCGATTGTAGTTGGCGATGTCGACGAAGGGTTGCATGTGTCCCCAAGGATAGCGGCGGCCGTCCGTCCCGCGGGCGGCCTTTTCCCATTCCGCCTCCGTCGGCAACCGCTTGCCGGCCCACTTGCAGTACGCCGCCGCGTCGTTCCACGACATGCCCACGGCCGGCAGATCCCCCATAGCCTGGGCGACCTCGTCGTCCCACGTCGGCGGCAGATTATGTCTGGCTGATTCGAGAAACTTTTGGTAGCGGCCTGCCGTAATCTCGAATTGATCGATGTAATAGGCATCCAACACGACGGTATGTTCCGGTCGCTCGTTCGGAAGCCCGTCGTTGCTCCCCATCAAGAACGGCCCGGCGGGAATCAGGACCATCGGCGCGCCGTCTTTGCCCTTGATCGTTTGGACTGTCGCGGAGGCCCCATCTTTCGAGACAACCGTGTCGGCTGCATTCAACGCGGATACACCCGCAAACATCAACGCACCCACCAGCCACCAGCCTCGAAACATCATCTCGACCTCCACCCCTCTGAGAATCACACGGCCCGTTGGAGCGTTGAAGTGTACCCGGTGGACGCTTCGAACTCAATGGGTGAGACCGCCTTCGCGGACGGTCGGGAGCGTGGCGACCGCACGCTGCTCCCGCGGAACCGCCAGCAAGAATCTAGCATATCGGTCTATGGCGCAGGCACCTGGAATGGAGAGAAGGCGGCACACTGCGGTTTCTTCAGGCTTCCACCTGCACGGTAATCTCGTGCAGTCCCGTCGCCCCGTCGGGGACGGGACCCTGCTCGATCGACGTTTGCCGGAAGCCGGTCCCATCAGTCGCGCGCACGATGAGCGAATAACGGCCGGCCTTGGAGTTATTTCGCGATGGCGATGGCCGGCGTCGGGTACTTCGTGAGATCCGTCACGGTCATTTGGAACAGGTTCGACAGGACGGCAAACGCCTCCTGATTCCAGCTCGGTACCATACCTTGGCTTACCGGGTACTTGCGAATGGAGTAATAGCGGCCGTCGAACGCCACGGAAAATTCGTAATCGTCGGGCCTCGACGCCGACTCTTCGATTTCCAGCGTCCGAACCGGATTACGGGCCACCGTCCTGGTTCTGGGATCGGGGAACACCATCGTTTCGGGCTCTTCCTCGATGCTCCTGGCCACGAAGCCGATGATCGCATTCATGCTGCGAAGGAGGATCGATCCGTGCAACGGGTAATCGCCACCGGGAAAGCCCGGCCTGATGTCGACCATAACGTAGTCAGGCGGGAAGCGCTGAGCTTCCTCGTGCAAGCGGCGCCGTTCATCGTTCAGGAGTCGAGCCGGATCATAGTTGGCGATCAATAACCGTCCCACGGCTTTGCGTCGCACCGTGTGGACTTTTCCCTCGTTGTCGCCTTCCCAGCGAAATCCCTTTTCCAAAGCCGCGACGACCTCGTCAGGATTCGGCGCGCGATTCGTCCTGACTGTCTGTGATTCTTCGAAGAGGATCGGCCCGACGAAGAGCTTCCGCTCCGCATCCAAACCGGCAAGATGCAACAGGCGACGCCGGAACTCCACATAGCCCTCTCCCTGCGACGGCTGATTGAACAGCACGCGCGGACCTTCCTCGGTTTCGATTGCAATCCCTCTGGCCATGAGACGAAGGACCATGTTGATGTCGTACCCCTGCCGGACGAGGAACTCGAACTTGTCCTCGTCCAACGGACGCAGGACCCGCTTGGTAAACTCCTCTCCCGTGATCGGCACGATCGTGATCGTCGGGTTCTCCGCGACACTGGCGCTGTATTCCAAGTTGATTGGGCGATCGACGGTGTCCGTCGCGCGACCGAACCCTCCGTTGATTCCGGCGCTGGTGCGAAAATCGAACGTGGCGGCCACGCTCGAGACGGCCGTAAAGTGCACCGGCCGGTGATAGCGTGCGCGGGCGATGTTCAGGAGCAACAGATCCGCTTCAACGTAGCTCACGGTGCGATCGTACTCGATCACCGCTCGGTGCATGGCGATCGGCGACAAGCAGCCGGTCAAGCTCATCGCGGCGAGTACGAGAATGGCTAGGCGAAACAGGCGGTTGACGGTTGACCATTGACGATTGACGCATTTCACGATTCAAATTCCGGCGTACCATTCATACCCCTGATCTTCCCAATATCCTCCCTTGCCCCCGCCGATGCCCCTCAGTGATTCGACCAATTCGATCCGCTTCACGTACTTGGCCTGCTTGTATCCGAGTTGCCGTTCAAATCGCAGCCGCAACGGCGCGCCGTGGGGTATGTCGAGTGGTCTGTCGTTCAATTCGTAGGCCAGAATCGTTTGCGGATGATAGAGGTCCTGAACGGCCATGCTTTCGTAATACGAGATGCCTTCATCGTCGATATCGGCGCAGTGGAACACGGCATACTTGGCGTAAGCAAGCGGCTGAACTTTGCGCACGAGATCACCGAGCGGCACACCGGTCCACTTGCCGATGGCGCTCCAGCCTTCCACGCAATCATGTCGCGTGATCTGGGTGCGGGCCGGCATGTCTTTGATGGCGCCCAAGGACACCATCATGGGCGTGGTCACGAGCCCATCGATGCGCACGCTCCAGTCTGCAAAGTTGTTCCGAGCCATCTCGGCGTAGTCTTGCGTGCCGGGATCGGTATTGCCGTTCGCCGGGAAGACGGCGGAGAGATCGGCTTCCGTGTACTCCTTGGCCAACGCGTCGACCGGTGTGATCGCCCGCTGCACCAGCTCGGTAAGCTTCTCCGCTTGATTCAGAATGCCGGGGAACCACCTGCTCTGCGTGAGGTTGTCACAGCCGGCCAGCGCAACCAGGCTCGCCGCGCCGAGCGCGCCCTTCAAGAATTGGCGTCGTTTCATCGCGGTTTTAGGCTTCATGTTTGACTCCTACATGTTTCACCACAAACCAACCGGTGAGCATGGACCGCATGTTGTTGAAAAGCCCCGTCAGAACGATTTGCGAAACGTGGACCCCGATGAACCCCACGAAGGAGACGCAGGCGACGAAATGGATGGTCCGCGCTGCCTGCCGCCCGCCGAAGATCGGCAATAGCCACGGGAACGCCGAGTCGATGGTCGGCGACATGGTAAGCCCGGTCAGCACGATGATCGGCGCCAACCCGAAGATCACGCCGATGTAGGCGAGTTTTTGCAGCACGTTGTAGCGCTTGGTTTCATCCCCTTTCGGAAGGCGTAAGACGAGATGATCTTTCACTGCTTGCGGGATCTCTTTCAGATCTTTGCCGGTCGGCAAGAGGTCCTTCTTGAAGTGGCGGCTCATGAATCCATACGTCGCGAAGATCAACCCGTTAATCACGAAGACCCACGCGAAGAAAAGGTGCCACTGCCGCCCCATCGCCAGCCATTTGCCGCTCGGAATGGTCGCCCACGCAGGGAATGCCCTGACGCTGTTATTGGAATAGCCAAGGACACCGGTTGTGTCGAACCGGTGACCGAGAATGGTCGTGATGCCTCGCACTTCGCCGCTGTCTGTCCTCATCGGACGGATGGAAAGCAACGGCTTGTCGCGGTCCGAACGATCGCCCCAATAGAGCGCTGGATGGGCGTTGAAGATCTGCAAGCCGCTCATGACCAGAATGAACAGACAGACCACATTGACCCAATGGCCGACGCGCACCGGCAGTGTATGACGATAGACCAGTTCAACCGTCCTGTGAGGCGCGAGCGTTGGCGAAACATCAAGTCCCGTCGCCGTCGATGGAGGAGGCTCGGCTCCCGCCTCATTCTCCCTTTCGAGCAGCGGGGCTTGCGATTCCATCAACTTGGCCATGATGTTCCCCTTTGCCGATCGCAGTAACATCTGAATCTCACCCTGATGAGACTCTGTCGGCAATCAATGGCGATTCTTACGGGGAGAAGAGGAGTGGGTTCTTACTGCGTGACGTCTGCGGTCGTGCTGACCTCAGGCCAGTTGGCATCGGCCTTCTTCACGTAGCCTGGAATATCAAGCACCCAGAGGGCGCGAACGGTCCCATTGTAGTTGAGATAGAGCTTGTCACCGACCACGGTGAAGGCGGCCGGATCCGTCGCAGCCTTGTAGCCCTTCGCCATGCCATAGGCGCAGAAGCCGCCGTACTGGGGAGCAAACTTGTCAGGATGCGCCACAAACGCGTTGCGGTTGTCCGCAGAGGAAAACAGAAAGACGGAACCGTGATACTCGGCGCGATGCTGCTCCGAACCCTTGACCGGCTTCATCTCCGCAAAATGGGCGACCGGATCATAGCCGGCGATCGCGACGCCGTCTCGCTCGAAGAAATCTCCGGCCTGAATTGCCGGGATGCCTGCGAAGAGGAGAGCAAGAGTGAGAAAAGCCCGTCGCAAGTTCCCAATCATGACTACCCCCTGGTTTGAGATCCCACGTTTGACGCATGACCATTGACGTGTCCAATCCGCCGTCAGTCGTGCGCGACGTTCACAAACACTTTGATGGCATTCTTCTGCGTCGTCAGCGTGGACATCATCTCCCGATAGTTTTCTAATCCCGTCACCGGATGCGTCAGCAGTTTCGGAAGCCATCTCGGATACTCCAATTCGGCTCTGGCAAAGTCGTACACGCCCGCTTCGAAGTATTCGCGGTTGGCGTTCACCGTGCCGACGACGAGCTTGTTGCCGAGCACGAAATCCAAGTTGATTTTGTCGGCGGGGATGGGATGCTGCCGGTCGCCCCCCGTCACACTGGCCAGGATGAGCACGCCGTTCTTGCCAAGCGATTCCATCGCTTCGAAGGCGACCGGCGAATAGCCGGTCGCCTCGAACATCAGATCGAACGGTCCATACCGTTTGGCTGCGTCCCTGATCGAGAGATCATTCGTCGAGATGTACCGCACCCCCAACTGGGCCAACAGATCGAGGTTGCGCGATGGCCCGCTCTGTTTGCCGAGGCTCGTCACGTCCAGCCCCCTCATTTTCAATGACAACGCCGCCAGCAATCCCACCGTTCCCGCTCCCAGCACCGCCGCCTTCTTCGGCCGCCAGATCTTGAATCGTCGCTGCGCCTCGTAGGCCTGGATGATGCCTTTTTCGATGATCGAGGCCGGCTCGAGCAACACCGCCACGTCTTTCAGGCCCCTCGGCACCTTCACCAGATATTCGGGATCGTCCACGAACAGTTCCGTCAAATAGCCGTGCCGCAGGTTGATGCCCCGCTCATAGTAGGTGTCTTCCAATGTCATGTCGTACTGGCCGACCTGGTCGTAAAAACTCCCACCGGGGCGTCGCACGGTCGGCACGACGTAATCCCCGGGCGTGAACTCGGTGACCTTCGGGCCAACCTCGATCACGCGTCCGTAACATTCATGGCCGATCACGAGAAAATCGTAGCCCGGAGGGGCCTGGCCATATTCGCCGGCGTTGATCTCCTTGTCCGTGCCGTCGAGACCCACCCGCAACACTTGCACCAGCACGCCGCGGCCATTGGGAATCTCGTGAACGGATGGTTTAGGCAATTCGGTCAGATGGATCGAGTCGGATTTTCCAGGAATGACGGCTACGGCTTTCATCGCGCCTCCTCTTTTCGTATTCAACACGATGAATGGCGTCCAGGCTCTCTCACATCGCACGCATTGAACGAGCACCGGCCCTGATGTCACCTGTCAACAATCTTGTGTGCGCGTTCAGCGAGCGCTGAGAGGGCCTGGTTATCACTCAGGCAAAGCGGGCCATACCGAGCTTGGCCATGCTCTCGTTCTTGTGGACCCGCTCGTCGTAGCCGATCTGGCGAACGACATCGGCCATCGTGGCAAAGTCGCCATAGTCTTTCTTGAACGCGCTGTCGAACGGCATCTGCTCCAATTCCGGATGCTCGCGCGCAAACGACATGTATTCATGCTCGGCATGGGCCTCGAAATCGACGTTGAGCCGATAGCTCCATTCCGGCTTGACGACATAGAGGAGAAAGCTGATCTGGTAGTAGATGAAGGCGATGATTTGCGGCACCAGTCGGTGCAGAAGGAAATTCTCTTTGACCCGACGGCGATGAATCCACTCTTCCAGAATGAGGAGATGCCACTGTTCGTTGTCCTGCTGATGGCGGCTTTCCCGGATACGCTCGTAAACGCGACGCGCGAAATCTTCGTGCTCGTAACTTTGGGTGATGGCTATGTACGCCACATGCTCCCACGCCTGATACGGCACGCGTGCGATCACTTCGAGGACCTTGAATTTGCTCCAGGTACGGGTGCGACCGTACAGCAGGTCCATTAACCCAAAGAGCATTCTTGCCAGCCAGCCGTAACGGTGCAGCGTTTCGGCGAGTGTTTTTGTTTGTTCAAGCCGCAACTGTTCGGCGCTGAGCATCGTCATGGTAGTGTGATCGCTCATGTGCTTGGAGTCGGTTGAACGTGTGATCTCTTACAGAGAATGAAGACCTCTACTCACAGCCCCTCATGATGGTCGTCCGACTTAGTTCGGATGGAATGCCGCGAAATGCCGGCGCAACTGAAGCCGGTCGATTCGTGAAGGGGTCATTTTCGGAAGGAGGGCTACGGTGTGCTGTAGGAGTGAGAGCTGCTTCACATACGATCGACAACCGGCGCAAGACACAAGGTGGAGACCGATCCGCATCTTGGTGAAGTTCGAAAGGCGCCCTTCCAAGTAATCGGTGACTCGGTCAGTGACCTCCCGACAGGTCAGCCCGCTGGAAGTCCATCGTGACGGATGATCTTTCATGCAGGAGCCTGCGGTTGTCAGCCGAGAGTCTCCCCAGGATCTGATTCCTTACGCTGGTCGGTCGTCGGATCATTCGTGGGCGTCCTTGGCGGACATCGCTCCGAAAACAACTCTCGCAACCGGTCCGTATCGGCTGGCCGCGCATCCTCATTCGGTAAGAACCTGACTATGTCTCGAACGGCGGCAATCTGCCGCACATAGGCCTCGCAGCCGGCGCAGACAGCCAGGTGCAGCGCCATGCGGATTTTGAACGGATCGTCCAGGTGTTCGTCCAGGTAGGCCGAAGTCCACTCCGCCACTTCCCGGCAGGTAATCTCCGGCACCGCTTGTTCCGAGGAATTTTGTGACATTCTGTAAATTGCCTGGTGGCCCAATTAGCTCTTAGTCGCCCCTCTCAGGCAATTCTTACATCGCCTGTTTCCGCCCCTCAAGATAGGCCTCGACGGCCTGCCTGACTCGCTCCCTCGCACGGTGCAACCGCACATAAAGGTTGGTTTCCGTGATCTTCAGCAGCTCGCACACCTCGTTAGCCTCCACCCCTTCGACATCGCGAAGGATCAACACATTCTTGAGCGTGGGCGGCAGCGCTTCGATCGCCCGGTTCATCGCGTTGACGGCCTGCTGGCTGGCCAATATCTTCTCGGGGGTTTGATCGTCCCAGGGCTGTGGCGGGAAGGCCCAATGTCCAGCCCATTCGCCCGATTGCTGGAACCGGGCCGGATCGATCACGTCTTTGTCGTCGTCGGACGACTCGAACGCGGAGAACGTCGTGTGCCGTTTCTCGCGCACGCCCCGGTCCTTCGCCTTGTGAATCAAGATCCCGAAGATCCAGGTGCGGAGGGACGACCGTCGTTCGAAGCGCGCCCAACCTTCGATGACCGCCATCCAGGTGTCCTGCACGACTTCCTCCGCGACTTCCCGGTCCGTCACATACCCCATCGCCATGCGGACTAGTGCGCCGTGGTGGCGGTTGACCAGTTCGTCGAAGGCCCGCTCATCGCCCTGTCGAAGCCGGCCGATCAGGCTCTGCTCGTCTGTGATGATCGCCGTCTCCTGAAGGGACGAGGCGCGGTGACGCGCTGCGCCCTGCCCCGTCGTCTCGGTATGGATGGTGGTCACTGGGTTCATGATCGCCCTCCTGTTTGCAGCAACTCCGTCAAGTAACCGGAGGCATTGACAAGGGTGATGTGCGTCGAGGGAAGGTTCTTGAGGACCTCGATCCCCCGTTCATCGACAAAATCGACCGCGGCGCAATCCAACTCGACGGCGTTCCAGGTTCGCAGGGCCGCCCGGCACTCTCCATCGAGCAACGAGGCCCATTGATCCGTGATTTTCCCTTCCAGTTTGAAAATCACCTTGCCGCCGTTGGTTTCTGTTTTCGTAATTTTCAGCATCTCGCCTCGCTCCTTCGTTGCCCTGGCTATTCAGCAACGCCCGTGCCCGATTTTCGGCGACATGAGCACAAACAGGTAAGCCGTTGAAAGATTGATGGGGAATGGGAAGTGACGCCTCAGAAAGGCGCGCGGAAGGAAATCAGAATCCCAAAACCGATTCCCAAAATATTGGGACGGTCACGAAATGTTGGGAGCAGAGCTAATGGCGAATGGCTGATAGCTGATGGCCAAGAAGACGTGAATCGTGAACCGTTAACCGTGAAGCCTCCAGACCGAATGACGATTGACCAATGACGATTGACGCTTGACGGTTTTCAGGAGGGCCGCGCAATCCCCAGCTTCTTCATGCGGGCTTCCAGCGTGGTGGGATTGAGCCCAAGAATCTTTGCGGCGCCCTTCTCGCCGCTGACGCGCCAGTTGGTCTGCGTGAGGACGTGGATGATGTGCGCGCGCTCCACTTCCTCAAGTGTCACAAGCGGTCCGGCACCGGACGCGGCCGCGCTCTTCGGCATCCAGTCGCCGAGCTCGAGCGCCGGCCCCTGACTGAGAATGACGGCCCGCTCGATCACATGTTCCAGCTCGCGAATGTTGCCGGGCCAGGCATAGGTCTTCAAGAGTTCCATCGCCGCAGCCGGAACCGACTCGACTTTCTTGCCCATCGCGGTCGAGAATCTCTTCACGAAGCACGACACCAGCAGCGGAATATCCTGCTGTCGCTCACGCAACGCCGGCAACGCGATGGGAAAGACGTTCAACCGGTAGTAGAGGTCCGACCGGAACCGCCCGTCGCGCACTTCTTTTTCGAGGTCCCGGTTCGTAGCCGCGATGACCCTGACGTTCACTTTCCATGTCTTGGCGCTGCCCAGCCGTTCGAACTCTCCCTCCTGCAGCACGCGCAGAAGCTTCGTTTGCAGCTCCAGCGGAATCTCGCCGACCTCGTCGAGGAAAATGGTCGCGTTGTCCGCCAGTTCGAAGCGGCCGATCTTCCGCGACAGCGCGCCGGTAAAGGCTCCCCTCTCGTGGCCGAACAACTCGCTCTCGATCAACCCAGCGGGAATCGCCGCGCAGTTCACCTTGACCAGCACGCCGTCTTTCCGCTTGCTCAGGTCGTGGATCGCACGGGCGATCAACTCCTTCCCCGTCCCGGTTTCCCCCGTCACCAGCACCGTCGCATCCGTCGCGGCGACTTTTTCGACGGATTGCAGCACCTTCTTGATCGCCGCCGAGGTGCCGATGATCTCCTCGAAGTTGTGGACCGTTTTGATCTCTTCCTGCAGGTATAGGTTCTGCGCTTCGAGCCGCGCCTTTTCCTGCTCCATCAGCACTTGCTCGGTGATGTCGAGGAACATCGTGCGGGTATAAGTGCCGCTGGGATCGGACCTGGACCACCATTTGATCCAGAGCGGCTTGCCGTTGTCCTTGCGACGGAGTTCGAGCACGACCCCGCTGGTGTCGATGCTCTTGCCGATGGAGGCGAGCGCCTCCTTCAAACGCCGCTGGGCATCGGGGGTGTCAGGGATGAACGTCCGCCAGTAGGTGCCTTCGACCTCCTCGGGCGTGATGCCCAGACTCTTCATCGCCATCTTGTTGGCGCGGATGAACCGTGTATCGATCCCTTCGTTCACATAGGCGATGGGCGCTTCGTCGAACAAGTCCCGTAATTGCTCTTCGTTCTCCTTCAGCTTGGCTTCGATATGGAGGCGCTCCAATTCGGCGCCCGCGCGCGCACCGAAGATTTTGAAAACGGAAAGGTCGAGTTGCGCCAATTGCATCGGCTTCGTATCCATCACCGCCAGATGCCCCAGCACCCGGCCGTCGGCGGTCGTCACCGGAATGGCCAGATAGCTCTCGACTCCCAGTCCCTCTAGGTCATCTTTGTGAAGGGGAAATCGGTCGGCGACCCTCTCAGAACAGTGATAGAGTTCTCCGGCCAATACTTTTTCGCAGGGCGTTCCCGCGATCGCATATTCGAAGTTGTCCCTGAACCGCTCGCCCGCCCAGAACGCCAATGTCCGCACCTTGGCCCGATCGACGCAGAACTCGGACACGAATGCATAGGTCACGTTGAGAGCGGTCGCCAGATTTTTCACGAGGGAGCGAAAGAACTCATCTCCCACTTGAGCCGCCGTTCCTTCAAAAATGGCTCGCAGCGTCGCCTCGCGTTCCTGGAGAGACCATTCGATGACCTGCCGATCGATCTCGACGCCGGCCCGCTCGCCGAAGAGTTTGAACGCGTCGATCTCTTCCGCTGTCAGGAGCATCGGCTTAACATCCATCGCAGCCAAATGCCCCAAAACTTTGCCTTGCGGATCTTTCAGGGGCACTGCCAGGTAGCTGGTCACACCCAGTGTCACCAGATCTCGATCGTGCGGAAACAGTTGCTGAACATCCTGCGGGTAATGGCAGGTCTCGCCCGCGATGACCTTCGTGCAGGGCGTGCCTTCCAGGCTGTACTCGACCGGATCGAGGTAGCCGTCACCCTTCCAGAAGGCCAGCGTGCGGATGCGGTCGCCCGGGAGCAAATAGCCGACGAAGGCGTACCGAATGCCGAGGGTGGAGGAAACCTGCCTGACCAGCTCGCGCAAAAACTCCACGCCCGTGGACGAAATCGTGCCCGTGACCAAGGCGCGCAAGAATTCATCGGCTTTTTGTCTGGCGGACCGCGGGGGATGCTGATCGTCCCGAGAGACCGCGTCTTGCGGCATGCCAACCCTTCCCGTCAAATCGGGCCTGAATGGAGCGGGGCGTGGAGGAACGGCAGAGTCAGGGCCGGAAGCCTAGCACTATTCCCTTAGGGCCGACAAGTCAGACTTTTCCCGAAGGAGAGAGCCGGACAATGGGTTCATTACAGATTCGGACGGATTCCTTTCCCCCCTCGCAGGGGGAGTGGGAACGGTGGAGAGATGCCCTTCTTACCGAGACGCCAACAACAACGCGTGGCCGTCTGGATCGCGAACCAAGACCCCTTTTCTGAACCCCAGGGCACCGGCCGGTAACGCAACGGCTCCTGAGGACACCATCCGGGCTTTGCCTTTGAGCGTCATGGCCGCGGCCTCCGCATCGGGCACCACCAGCGTCGTCTGCCAGTGCCAGAGATCGGTCGGAAGCGAATCGGGTGGGATCGGCCGTCCGGCAGTCGGTAGTTCATATTCAAGAAGTTCGACGCCGGGCGGCCCCATCTTGGGCACCAGGCCGGTCACGCGCGCGCGGGCGCCGGGGAGGCTATCGAGATGCTCCTGTTCGGTCCCCATATTGAGCGTACCGCCCGCCACCGTCAGGCCAAGCAGATCGCGATAGAACTTGATACTGTTCTCCGTGCTGCGCACCGTCATGGCCGTGTGGTCGATGCCTAAGAACAAATCGGAGCCGGGCTTTTTCCAGATGGGATTACCCTTGCCGTCCGGAAACCAGAGCAGTTCAAGATTGTGGCCGTCGGGATCGCGGAACTTGATCGCCTTGATGCCGGCGGCCGCGGGATTCGACAATGGAATCGTCTGTGGGCGCGGGGAAATCTGCCGCACATGACGCCTCTGCAATTGTGCCCAGGCGGCATCCATGTCTCTTACGACGATCGCGAAGTGTTGGAACCAGAGATCGTTACTGTAGGAGGGCACGGGAATCGGTCTCGTGTCGGGTGGCGCAAGAAATTGCGTCAATTCGATTTGCTGCTCGCCCAGTTGCATCCGGACGATTCGCGCCCGCACGCCGAAGACTCCGTAGAGCTGATCGTACTCCGGCCCGTCCACCTCGACATCGCTGACCGGTTTGAACGCCAGCGCATCGCGATAAAACGCAACCGACCGCTCCATGTCGGACACGGTAAAGCCCACGGCCGCAATGGATTGGACGACTGTGGGGACGCCATTCGCATGTTGGGCAAGCGAGGCAGTGGTGATGGAAGCGAGTGAGATGACAAGGCAAGCGATGAGTTTGAACGGAGTTTGTTTCATAGCAACTTCACCGGATTGCCTCTCTCCTTCCTCCTCTCCCCTCAGCGGAAAGGGAAGGGTGAGGGGGCGCTTCATGCGACTCGCGCGAGCAAGTGCTCCCCAACCCGCAACGCGTTGGCGATGATCGTCAGCGAGGGATTCACCGCGCTACTCGAGACGAAGAAGCTCGCGTCGACGACGTAGAGATTGTCCAGATCGTGCGCTTTACAGTTTACGTCGAGCACGGAGGTCTTGGGATCGCGGCCGAACCGCACCGTACCGCACTGGTGCGCGGTTCCGGCGATAGGAATCTTCTTGCCGAGGTAAAGATACGTCGGCAGCAGATGCTCCTCGCAGCCGATATGGTTGAGCATGCTCTTGAGCTTTGCGGCCAGGCGCCGATGGGCTTCGAGATTGTTCTCCGTATAGTGCAGCGTGATGGTGCCGTCCTTGCCGACCAGCACGCGGTTGTTGGGATCGGGCAAGTCTTCCGAGGTCATCCAGAAGTCGAGCGAATGTTTGGCCATCTGATCGAGCGCAAAGCCTGGCGCAAAAGCCGGTGCTCCCGCCCGCAACGTATCCATGTCCGACTTCCCGATCATCGAGATATGGCCCATAGGGAGGTCCCAATCGGCTGAGGCGTAGTAGAAGTCGTTCAAGCCGATCGTCTTCTGAAAGACAGTTGGATTCGGCGTTTTCGAAATCGCGAGCATGGCCGAGTTGTTGTGGCACATGTAGTGGCGGCCGACCATGTCCGACGAATTCGCCAGGCCGTTCGGGTGCTTGTCGTTCGCGGACTTGAGCAGCAGCGCCGCTGAATTGATCGCGCCGCAGGACACCACGACGAGATCGGCCTTGTACGTTTCCATCTGGCCGTTATGTTCGACGATCACTTCCGTGACTTCACGGCCTGACGCGCTCGTCGCAAGTTTCCGGACCAACGCATGGGTCAACATCGTCACGTTCGGGTACTGCAATGCGGGATCGACGCAGACCACTTGCGAGTCGGCCTTCGCATTCACGAGGCAGGGAAACCCGTCGCAGGTATTGCAGCGGATGCAGGGGCTCTTCTCTTTGCGCTGCTCGTTCCGCATCACACCGACCGGCAGATGGAAGGGTTTGTAGCCGCACTTCTGCCAGTCCTCGTGTAGTTCCTGAATGCGGGGTTCATGCGTGAGAGCGGGATGCTTGTACGGGGCACTGGCCGGCGGCTCCGTCGGATCTTCGCCACGATTGCCGTGGACATGGTACAGATGCTCGGCCTGCGTGTAGTAGGGTTCCAGGTCGTCGTAGCGGATCGGCCATTCGGGCGAGATGCCGCCGTGATGCTTCACCTCGCCGAAGTCCTGTTCGCGCATGCGCAACAGCGCCGCACCATACACTTTGCTGTTCCCGCCGACATAGTAGTGAATGCCGGGATGAAAGGGGTTGCCATCCTTGTCACGCCAAGTCTCCTTGGCCTTGTACTTGTTGTCGATAAAAACGGTCTTGGAGCTCCAGTTGTCCTTCTCGCGCGGTAGGTATCCGCCCCGTTCCAGCAACAGGATCTTCTTCCCCGACGGCGCCAGCTTAAACGCGAGCGTCCCCCCGCCCGGCCCAGTCCCGATGATGATGACGTCGTAACGGGTGGATGAAGGCATGAGAAACCTCCGTGCTAGGAGGTAGTCAGGGAAATGGGTGGGGCCTTACAAACAAAATGACGAACCGACTCGAACCGAGCTGCGCGGCGCGCGGCGGGGTTGCTAGGCCCGCTTGCTTTTTGGCTTGCTGGGGCTTAGCCTAATGCCCATGGCGAAGGTCACACAACTCAAGATTGAGCTGGAACAGGAGGAAGACGGCCGGTGGATCGGCGAAGTGCCGACGCTGCCAGGCGTGATGGCGTATGGGCAGACGAAGGCTGCAGCGCTCGCCGCTGTCCAGGCCTTGGCTCTTCGTGCAATGGCCGATCGTCTCGAACATAATGAAGCTGTCCCTGAGGAATTGCTGAACGTCTCGTTCATCGCGGCATGAGCCGTTGGCCCTCGACCCAAGCCTCCCGCGTTCTCTCCGCACTTCTCCGCATCGGTTGGCAAATCAAACGAACGACTGGTTCTCATCGTGTGCTCCAACGTGCTGGTTGGGCCGATGTCGTCTTTGCCTTCCATGACCACGAAGAAATCGGCTCGCGCATGTTAGCTCGACTTGCCAAAGTGACGGGTCTTACACCAGAAGATCTCTAAGAGGCCTCCGTTTCGCGGTGCGCGGCGGCACATGTGTAACCAGCCGGCACTCTCTCCCTTCATCCGTTGATACCCTGCTTGCCGATACGTAGGCTATTGATCGCACTCTATGACTAGGAAGCGGGTCGTGATTATCGGGGGCGGTTTTGGAGGCCTGTCGGTAGCCCGCTCCCTGCGCCGCGCCGACGTGGTGCTCATCGACCGCACCAATCATCACCTGTTCCAACCGCTGCTTTACCAGGTGGCCACCGCCGCGTTGTCGCCGAGCGATATCGCCTGGCCGTTGCGCACGATCTTCCGCTCGCGGCCCAACATCCGCGTCGTGATGGACGAGGCGCTGTCCATCGATCGCGCAGCCCGGCTGGTTCGTTTGCGGGACAGCACGCCGGTGGCCTTCGACATTCTCGTCATCGCTCCTGGGTCGCGTCACGCCTATTTCGGCCACGACGAGTGGGAGCCGTTTGCGCCAGGACTCAAGACGATGGCCGATGCGGTCCGACTGCGCGAGAAGATGCTGCTCGCTTTTGAAGAGGCAGAACGACGACGCATCATGACCGGCACGCAGGATCGACTGACCTTCGTGATTGTCGGCGGAGGTCCGACCGGAGTGGAGTTGGCGGGAGCGCTGGCCGAGATCGGACGAAAGGCCATGGGACCGGATTTTCCCACCCTGCAGCTCGACGATCTCGCCATCGTGCTCGTGGAAGGGGGCCCTCGGATTTTGCCCTCGTTCAGCGAGGACCTTTCCGCCAAGGCCACGACCGCTCTGGCTCGCATGGGCGTCACGATCAGGTTGAACAGCCCGGTGAGCGCCATCCGCGCCGATGGCGTGATGATCGGCGATGAATTCGTCCCCGCTACGAGCAGCCGAGCTATCTCTCACAGAACCGGTGAGGAGTTTCATGGCGATCTCGGTTTGCGCTCCAATCCCTCGGCGCGGCGGCCGACGTTGCTTTGCCTTCCGCCTCATTGCAACCAGTCGCAGGGCTTCCCTAGAATCCTTTCATGGGTACTGCCTTCTCCTGGCTTGTCCTGCCTATTGTCCTGCTTCACCCCGTCGCTGCAACCTCCGACCACGCTTGCGCCTCCCCTAGCCAACTTGTCGAGCAACGCACGGAGGGGCCGACCGAAGAAGATCTCGAAGCGGGGTTCCGGCGGGGACGCGAAGCGCTGCGGGCATCGCCGGAATTTCAAGAGGACACCGCCGACGCTCACTATCACTTGGGCAAGGCCCTGCACCATCGCGGGGACTTAACCGGTGCGGCGGAGGAATACCGTCTTGCCGTGCAGCGCAACCCCCGCTTCGTCGAGGCCTATCGCGATCTTGGCCTCCTCTTGCTGGACTACCATGATTACGCCGGCGCGGTCGCCGCGCTCGAGCACACGCTGCAGTTGGGACAAGAGGATGGCGCGACGTATTACTGGCTGGGGCTCGGTTTCATGGGACTGGGCAACTGGACGGCAGCGGCGACCGCCCTCCAGTCCGCCGTCCATCTGAAGCCGGATGACGCGGAAGCCTATGCCGATTTAGGACTGGTTCAAATGGTTCAGGGCGATGTGGCCGGCGCGACGGCGTCGCTTCGCACATCGATTGAGCTCAAACCGGACAATGCGGACACGCATGCGCGTCTGGAGACGATCACGGCCAACCAGGCTGACCGCGAGCGGGTGATGCGCGCGGCCCGGGACATCCTCGCCACGTTGTTCGGCCGGTAGCGTGCCGCTCACGGAGTCCAGTCTGGTTTCGCGTCGGTCGCGGACAGAACGATCGCTTGGACATACAGTTGGTGGCCGTCTGGTTGCTCCCAGGTCTTCAGCAACAACAAATGATTCTCTCGCACTTCGATCCATCCCAGCGAGACCCACCCTGGCTTCGAGAGCAACTCGCCCTTCACGCAGGTCTTGCCGCAGAGGTTCACCCAGGGATGTCCTGGATCGCCGGCTCCATAGAGCCAGACGGCATAGCGGCCTTCCGGCAGGCGCGATGTCGCCCGGATCGGCGAGACGCCGGGAAGCGGCTGGCGGAACATGACGACGCGATCGGCTTGCTCGCGCGGCACGCCGCACCGGTCGCCTTTCGCATAGACCCAGAGCGTGTACTCGCCCGAGTTGGCCTTACAGCCCTCGAAGGCGACGTCGGTGCCGCCTTTCCAATCGGCGGCACGGAAGATTTGAGCGGTAACCGACGCGGAGGCCGGGGGACGAGGCGCTTCGTCTGCAGCCCGGCCCATCGCGATGGGGGCCAGCGTCACCGAACAGACAAGGCCCCACACCATAGATCGTCGTGGTCGATCCATGTTGAACTGATCACCGACCGTCGCATCGCCGGTCGCCGGAGGAAACGACGACCGCGAAGCGACGCTACCCGGACAACTTTTCGTACTGTTGTTTGAGCAAGCGGAGCATTGCGTCCACGCTTTCGCGCGCATCTTTCGCCGTCCACTTGGCACCGTCCGGCGCACTCTCGACCTTGGGAAGCTCGCGCAGGACGTTATCGCGAGTCTGGATGAGATCCAGCAGGGCCGGCGAGGCCCCCTTGCCGTTGAGTTTGCCGATCAGCGCATCCACTTTGCCGATGAGCTGGTCCACCTGAGTGCGATAGGCTTTCGGATCGGCGGGGAGATTCTCCACCTTCAATTCATCCGCGACGGCGGTCCCGATCGAGAACGATCCGATCGCGACCGCCGCGGCAAGCAAGGCTCCACATCCTTTTCTGAGCATACCTTCCTCCATCCTTCTTGAAGCCGGCTGATCAGCGAGCGCCACAGGTCAGATGCGCACCGCTGACGGGGCCGGTCACCCCGTAAATATCTACCGAAGTCGCGCGGCTGGAGTCCAGCCACCAGGAGCACCGGCGAACGGGGCAGCCCCGCTTTCAGCCGGCAAGGCGGCCCTCTTGACTCCGGCCGGCCGGCGGAGCAAGTTAAATGGGTATCCCGGAGGTGAGGTATGAAACCGGGGTAACTGTCCTACCGTGGTTCGCGCTTCCGTTTCATTCTTCCCGCCGTGGATCGCTGTGTGGTAGCAGGCTTGTCGCCTGCGCCGTTGTCGTGTCTTCCCCTTCCAGGAAGGAGGTTGTCCTATGAAGACCTCACTCAGTCTCTTCATCGCGGTGGCTGTTGTACTCGTGGGCACGTCTCTGGTCTTCGCCAATCCGGCAATGCTGCCGAAGCATCCGGGCTATCCGATGAGCAAAGCCGTCGATCCGGTGAAAGGGCAGCCATTGGCCAACGATCCGGGCCAGACCAATGCGACGGGCGAGAGTTCGCTGGCCCAAGCGGCGACATTCGACGATATGCACGTGAAACAGAATCTGTCGCTCAACCAAAACGATCAGCGGATCGTGGAAAAGCCCGGCGCTGGCGTGCTGCCCAAGGTTCAAGGCCCGAACATCAAGATTGAGCCGCCCGTGAAGGAAGCCACCAAGGTGAATGCCGCGCCGCAGTGAGCGCGCAAGGATGCGTGGAACAGCGTGGCCGGATCCGGAGGACCAACCTCCGGAATCCGGCCGCATTGTTTGAGAAGGTCCACCGATTTCCGGTTTCGACCCGAGGCTAGTATTTCGCCCCTCTAGTCGTGAGCCTGATCCGGTAGACCGTGCTTCCACCTGTCACGAACAAGGTGCTCCCATCTTCTCCCCACGCCACATTCGATGTGGGCTGGCCGGTTTCGATGGTCCCAAGGAGTGTGCCGTCCGGCGCGATCACGCTGAGCCCGCCCGGCCGAGCTCCGAAGATGGTTCCCTTCTCATCCACTTTGAACCCGTCCGGGCCGAAGAACGGATCTTTGCGCCACCGGGCCGCATCGAAGAAGACCCGCCCGTTGGTGACAGTGCCGTCAGGCTGCACATCGTACGCCAGCCATGCCGCCCGCTTCGGATCGACGTCGGACACGTAGAGCGTTTTCTCATCCGGTGAGAACGCAATGCCGTTCGGCGCCTTGATCTCGACAATCAGCCTGCTGATCGTACCATCCGTTGCGAGGCGGTAGACACCTTGCACCGGGGCCTTGTCCGGGTCCTCGAAGACTCCCGGCAGTCCGAACGGCGGATCGGTGAAGTAGAGGTCGCCGTTGGACTTGAAGACGAGATCGTTTGGGCTGTTGATCCGGCGGCCGTCGTAACGATCGGCTAAAGTGACAATATGACCGTCCGCTTCGAGCCTGCCGATCTGGCGATCCCCGTGACGACAGAGGACGAGCCGTCCGTTTGCATCGAACGTGAGCCCGTTCGAACCGGGCTCTTTTCCTGCAAACGGCATCGCGCCGCTGTATCCGCTGTGCTCCAAGAACGTGGTGATACCTTCACCGGCCTTCCATTTGTAGACCCGGTTCGCCGGAATGTCCGAGAATAACAGATATCCTCCTTGTTTGTGCCACACCGGCCCTTCGACCCAGGTAAACCCATCGGCGATCTTCTCCAGCCTCGCGTCTTTCGGCACGAGCCGGTCGAAGCGGGGGTCGAGACTCGTAATTGTGACAGCGACAAACTCGGCCCAGACCGTCACGCTCTGCGAGAAGACGACAACAAGGATGACTGCCAAGAGTCTGCGGAAAGAACGTATCACGGCCTCACCCCTGCCACATTCATCCTGATCCGGTAAATGCCGGTCAGCGCGGTGATGTAGAGCGTCTTACCGTCGTCGTCGCCCCAGGCCATGTTGTGCGGATCCTCCGGACCTTTGATAAGGCCAAGCTGCTTGCCTTCCGGTGAAATGATCCAGAGCCCGCCCGGTCCCGTCGAATAGACATTCCCTTGCTGATCGACCTTGAGCCCGTCGAGCGCATCAGAACCCGGCGCGTTGGTCATGTCGAAGAACAGTCCACCGTTCGACAGCGTACAGTCGGGATGCACGTCGTAACGTCGGATCACCTTCTTCTTGTCATTCCAATTGTTCACGTAGAGCCGCTTCTCATCCGGCGAAAACGCCAGGCCGTTGGGCGCGTCGAGGTCTGTACTGACCAGCTTCACCTGACCGTCCTTCACGCAATAGACTCCGCTGTACGGGAGTTCCTTGCGGGGATCGTCAAAAGCTTTCGGAAGCCCGAACGGCGGATCGGTAAAGTAGAGCGCGCCATCGGACCGATAGACGAGATCGTTGGGGCTGTTCAACCGCTTGCCGTCATAACGATCCGCCAACACCGTGATGTTGCCGCGCGGCTCCACACGAATCACCCGCCGGTTGCCATGTTGGTTGATCGTGAGCCGTCCCTGCTTGTCGAGCGTGAGCCCGTTGGAACCAGGCTGATGATAGTCGCCGACATCCACGCCGCTATAGCCGCTCTTGATGCGAAAGACGGAGACCTGCCCTTCGGCTGACCAACGATAAATGGTATTAGCGTTGGGATCGCTGAACAGAAGATATCCCGGAGTATTGGCGGTGGCCGGGACCCACACCGGTCCCTCGGTGAACAGAAAGCCACCGGCGAGTTTCTCGAGTCGGGTGCCTGGCGCAACGACAGCATCGAGCGCCGGATCGGTTTTCACGATCTCCGTGTCGACGAACCGCCTCGGCCCGATCTGATTGGCCTTATAGAAATCGAGCGTCGCCGAACGCACCCAGATGAAATTGCCGGGCGGATTCGAGAGCGGCCCGTTGATACCGAAAACAGCCAGTTGAAACTTCTGCCCGGGGCGCGCATGGCTCGTGAGCACGACGCGATTCGGCGCATTGAATCCCTTGATGAGCTGCCCGCCCGGCTGTCCCAAGACCAGCGGCAATCTCCCGTCGACCCAGACCTCGGCGTAATCGTCGATGGCGATTTCAAAGACAACGGTGGCGCCCGCTGGATCGAACGAGCCGACCTTGTCCGGGATGGTGATGTTGGTCCGATACCAATTGAAGCAGAGGCGTCCGGTGGATCGCCGCTCTTCCAATTGTGCAGGTTTCAACGCTTCCCATTGCGAATCATCGAAATCCGCAGCGCCGGCATGCAAATCGATATCCTGCGTGCGATTCGGCGGACCGGACGGCGCAAAATCGGCCCCGGGACTCCGATGGTCCACATCCACGACTCGGGCATCGTGATACCGCCACTGCCCCTTGACCAGCGCAATCCCTTCGTCGGTCTTCAGATCCACAATCGCGTCCGGCCGCACCCCCGGCACATCGGAGGTGACCTGCGCAAAGGCAGGGAGTGTAACAAATACGAGAACTGTCGCAACGAGCGCTCTGCGGGCTGTCATCTTTTCCTGTCCCCTCCCTGAGGCTTCGGGGGAGGGCTGGTCTCAACCGCGCGCATTGAACGAGCACCGCCCATTGCTTCGAATCTGATGAGTCCCGCGTGCGCGTTCAGCGAGCGAGGAGACGAGCCCTCCCCCGAAGCCCCTACCTCACCTTCACCACGTAATAATCAAACGGCGCCTCCACCTCTTTAAACCAATGCGGCACCCCGTTCGGAATAATCACCACATCGCCCGGCACGAGCGTGCGCTGGTCGCCGCCGGTGGCTGTGGGCGCGCGGAACTCATGCGGCGCGATCGTCTTCGTGCCGACGGGCGTTCCGCCGGTGATCAAGGTGGCCGAGCCCTTGAGCACATAGACGATGTCCGTATCGAACTCATGGATCTCGACCACTCCCGGCTTGTCCCGATGGCTGGCGTGGACCATGTAGTTGCGGGCCGCATGCATCATGTTTTCGTCATCGCCGACGAGCACGGCCCCTTTCGCGAAGGAAGCGGCCACCCTCTGGCTTTCGATGTACGTGACGGGCAACGGCGCATGGCCGTTGGTCATGCTGGCCATTTCCATCGAGCCGAGCGAGTTGGCTCCGGCAACGGCGAGATCTTCATCCTGTTGCGCGCTGGCCGCGCCGCTGACGCCGATGGCGCCGACGACCTTTCCTTCCCATTCGAGCGGGATACCACCCTGCAGCGGCGTGAAGTTCTGGAGATCCCCGCCGAGCGTCACCATCGACGTGCGTCCGCTCTTGATCGCGTCTTCGAAGACCTTCGTCGGTTTCTTGAACAGAGCGGCGGTCCGCGCCTTGCCGATCGCGATGTTCGCGCTCGCGGCGAACGTCTGATCCAGTCGCTCGAGTGCCAGCAAATTGCCGCCTTCGTCCACGACCGCGATCGAGCCGCCTGGAGCGTTGACGCGCTTCGCTTCGGCTACGGCAGCCGCGATGACATGTTTGGCGCCATCGAGTGTCAGACCCCGTTTGTCGGAAACGGAATCCGCGAAGCTTGCAGAAGTAAGCAGTGTGGTCGCGATAGTCACGATAGGCAAGATGTGCTTCATGGCAGTTCTCCTCATTGAACTCTTTCGCCCCTCAGTCCTCATTACTCAGTCCTGGTCCTGCTTACGGTTTCACAAACGTCGCCACGACGGCGGCTCCGGCCATCGCGATGTCCTCGTCCTGCTGCGGGGTCTCGCCACTAACACCGATTGCTCCGATCACGTGCCCGTTGACGGTAATCGGCACGCCGCCTTGCAGGGCCACGGCCCCGTGCAACGCCAGGGCCGAGACACGCCCATTCTTCACCTGATCCTCGAAGACTTTGCTCGGCCGGCGATAGATGGCGGCGGTTCTGGCCTTGTCGATCCCGACATTCACGCTCGCGACCTGCGTGTCGTCCAGCCGTTCCAACAGCAAGAGGTTGCCGCCTTCATCCACGACCGCGATGACGACCCGCGCCCCTTCGGCTTTGGCCTTGGCTTCGGCTGCCGCCGCGATCTTCTTCGCACCCTCCAACGTCAGCGCAGTTTTCTCGATGAGCTGGGCCTCGGCGGCTCCCAGCGAAAGGGTCAGCGCCATCATTGACAGGATCAGTATGCGTGCCATTCTGGCCTCCTCGGCTCCGATCGGCGCGAGGCAAGGGGCAAGAGGCTCCGTTGGATGTCTTCCCCTAGCCTCTCGCCACTCACCCTTCGCCTATGAGTTACCGCCCCATCGCCATGCCGTCATGCTTCATGCCGCTGTCGGCCTTCATGCTGTTGCCGTGCATTTCGCCGGAGGCCGTTATGATCGGCTTGGCGAACGAGGCTTCGCCCAGCAATGCTTCCGCCCAGGCGCAATAGATCTGCACCTTGGCCACGTCGTGGATGTACGACGGCAGCGTGATCGTACGATTCTCCTTGTCGCCTTTGATTTTCAGCCGTTGCAGCAAGAACACGTTGCCCTTCGTGTCGACCACCTGCCAATGCGGCGCGGGGGTATCGGGAATCTTAAAATCATCCGACCAGGTCAACGTGTCATTGTTCCCAGACCGGCCGTGGGTTGCCGTCCCGCTGTTGGCCTTCACGCCCTCGAACTTCGAGGTCGTGTGCGCGTCGGCGGCGAAGCCGTTCGACGCCGCGAACAATCCCGCCGCGGCGACCATCGACAGGAATCCCATCTTGAACACACTCTTCGCACTCATACAGCCCTCCTTGTTGTGTGGATAACGTGCGGTGCTCACTCTCCTCAGCGTTAGAAGCTCCCGCATCTGCAGCTCTGTCTGATGACGAGGCGAGTCCTTACACCGGCCACATGAAGCATGTCTCGTGAAGCGTCGCTCGCTTGCGAGATACGAACGACGGTCACATCATGTATCGGCACCGAAAAATGCAGCGGGCGTCGTTCTGATGATGGAGCTTCGCGCAGAGCACGCGGTGCGCGCCGCGAACACGCAGATAACACTCCGCCGCGAGCAACATGCCGAGAATCGGCGCGGTGAGGTACACCCAGAAGGCCGTCCAGAGCTGCGCGGGCAGCGCCGAAGCAAAAGTCCGGGCCGGATTCATGCTCATGCCGGACAGCGGCGCCTCAATACTGATGTAGGTTGCCACGAGACAGCCGGCGAAGAAGCCGGTCCAGGCGTTGAGCCTCGGCCGGTTCGACACTGTCAACACCATGAGCATCAGGCCGAACGAGATGCAGGTCTCGGCCGCGAAGGCCATGGCGGCCCCCTTCGGTCCCGGCACTGTGACGACGTAGT
Organism: uncultured Nitrospira sp.; assembly: GCA_964445795.1. Classification (GTDB taxonomy): domain Bacteria; phylum Nitrospirota; class Nitrospiria; order Nitrospirales; family Nitrospiraceae; genus Nitrospira_D. The sequence continues at coordinate 64,454 of CAYULI010000014.1, forward strand.
TCACGGCCGGATGTTCGATGGCCATACCGATGACCGATGCCGCCGAGAGAAGTCCGACGGCGCCGCCAAACAACTGTGCGAGAATGTAAAACACCGCGTCGGCCGGATCCACCTTGCCAAGACGGAAGAAGGTCAGCGTCACGGCCGGGTTCAGATGCGCGCCGGATCGTTTTCCCCAGGGCGAGTAGATGAGAGCGATCGCCGTGAGCCCCATCGCGACCCCGATCAGCACGCGGCGGGTGGTCTGATCTGCAACCGCGGCCCGGAGCGGCGAGTGCGGATATTCGAGCGCGGTCGTGACGACCGCCGCCGACATCATGAAGAGGCCGAGTCCGGCCGCCTCCATCGCATATTCCGGCCAATGGGCTCGGGCGCTGTCACAAAGCGCCCGCATAAGCATAAAGGCCTCTCGCCGCCGCTGGCGTCCGGCGCTTGCGAAGCGGCGCGACTGCATACCGGATACGGATCGGGTCGGGACCGCGATAGCCGGCACTCATCCAGATTTCCTCCGCGGTTTCGTGGCAGGGCCGGCAGCGCCATCGGGTGATCGTCATGGCTCCCTTGTCGTCCTCGATGACCTGACTGCTGGTGCTGATCATCGCGCGACGACAATGTGGACAATGCATGGCGTCCTCCCTCCGGTTGTCGTGTGAGGACATGTGACTGGTCGGGATGCGTGTTCCTCGTCCCGTATCGACTTGCACCGCGCGTGCAGGACATAGCGGCCTTGTCGGACCGGCACCGGCTCTGGCGTCGCCGCCGGCAGCAGCGCGTCGAGGCGCAGGCGCCATGCGAGAAATTCCACCCGTTGTCTGAGCCACCAACAGGCTGCGCGCCAGCGCATGTCGTACAAAGCCCGGCTGACATGTCGAACCGTCCAGTACCATGTCGTCTTCATCATTCACCTCGCCGCCCTGCTGCTTGGTCCGGCAAGGCCGTAAGTCCTTACAGACGGCGGCTGATGGGATGAGCGGGAGGGAGCCCGGATTCAATCAGCGAGGATTCAAGGAAGTGAAAGCGAGGAGAGCGGCAGCGCGACTCTGAAGATCCGTCAAACCCTGGCGGGCTTGATCGACATAATAGGCATAGTCCCGCTCATCGTACCGATCGAGGATCTCGCGGTAGCACGTGTCGGCCTCCGAAAAGCGTTGCGCGTCGGCCGCCAGCCTGGCTGCGCGTAACGAGCAGGCCGCGCCGAGCGCTCGCGGATCGACCGTCACACGCAACGGCTGGCCAGACACGTGCACGCCGAACGATGCCATCCAGGCCGGTGGTTCGATCTTCTGCAGAGCGAGAGAGGAAAACTGCACGGCGAGGGCCCGGACGGAATTGAAATTGCGCTCGGTCATGCAAGCCCGATACAGGGCCCATGAGGACATCACGGTCGCATGCTCGACCCCGTGAGTATCGAGCGTCGCAGGTCCGGCCTGACAGCCGGCAAGCACCACAGCAAGGATGACGACGATCGGGCGCATGCAGAACAGTCGCCCGGACTCGTCACATCTTACTGATCGGCAACGATAAGGAAGGTGTGGTGTCCCCAACGGGATTCGAACCCGTGTTGCCGGCTTGAAAGGCCGGCGTCCTAGGCCAGGCTAGACGATGGGGACATATGGTTCGGACCGGAGAGGCACTCTTATCACACTCGCTGCGGCGCTGTCACTACGTTGTCCTGTGGCGAACCAGGAGTTCCTTATCGTTTCCGCGGCCGGCGGCAATTTCCGCGCACGTAGCCAGGTATGTTAGACTGGCCGACGGAGGTTGCCCGTCCATGCCTATCATCGTGAGGACCCATATGACAACCGTGTTCGGTTCCTTTGCTCACGCGATCCTTTGTGGATTGATCGCCGCCATGCTCGCATCAGGATGCGCGCACGATACCTACGAGCAGCGGGCGGCCGTCATGAAAGAGCACGTCGACGCCTTTTACTCCCATCTCAAAGCCAATCGGGTAGAAGCCGCCGTCCACGAGAACGAGCAAATCGAAGTCATGGCGGACCGGATGGCCGAGACCGTCCGCAAACGGGCCCAGTCGCAGGGTACGGCGCAGGTGGAGCGTGAATTCGCCCTCATGAAGACGGCACGGGAGACCGCCGCGCAAAACTGGATCGCGCTGGGGCAATACTTCGCGATCAAGAAACAACCGGACAGCGCCCGCGCGACCTACCGGCGCGTCGTGGACACCTACACGAATCCAACGGAGCAGATCTACCGGGACCAGGCTGCGCGGGCGCTCAAAGATCTGGATATGCTCGCGCCGGCACCCGGCCGGACGAGCCCCTGATCCCCTCGAGCGAACGGATGTTCATGATCGCGCATGCCCGCCGGCGCATCCTTCCGGTGATCCTGCTTGCCGTCCTCCCCGCCGGATGCGTGCATCACATCCAGGTGCATCCGCTCCCGTCCGGACCCGCCTCCCACACCATTCCTCGATCGCTACAGATCGCAGTCGGCGAGCTTGCGACGGAAGGGCCGGACCACATGCCGGGGATCGCGCTGCTGGAATGGCCGCATCACGACCTGAGTCAGGCGCTCGTCCGCTATGCGCAGCAACGGGGCACGTTCAGCTCGATCACGACCGGCCCGGCCGATCTCACCCTCGCCGTCTCCACGACGCTCTCGATGAAGTCTCGCGAGCGGTATCGCTATCGGATTCGCCTGGACGCCGAAATGCGCGAGCAGACCCGGTCGATCAAACGTTATCTGGTCGAGCACGAGGTGGAGGGAAGTTTCGCCCGCTGGGTCACGGCCTCTGACCGTGATCCCATCGAAGCCGCTCTTCGACTGGCGCTGGAGGATCTGTTCGCCAGGATCGAGGCCAACCGCGCGCTCTACGTAACGAGCGCGCCACCGGCGCAATGACGAGGCCCTCGCAATCTCTCGAACGCCTCGACTCTCTTCGATATTCGACGAATGGAGTTGAGTTTCAAGCAGGAGTGGCCCGACGGAACGCTGTCCATGCTTCCTGCGCTTGGGACGCGGGTGCAGGGACGTAATCCGGGCAGTCGATGCGGAGCGCGCGGTCTCCGAACGGGGCGTCCACGAAGTTGCAGTGATGCGGCTCGTCCGCATCGGCATGGGCATGGGGCCGGAAGTGCTGGCACGAGACACACATCCGCGCCACAGGAATTTCTCCCTTCAGTTGCAACCCACGGATCAGCTTGACCAGGATCTTCAGCAGAACGGCCTGTTCTTGAGCGGACAAGTGTTGGGTCGCCGCAGAGAGGACTTCCGGCCATCCGCTCACGCAGGGAGGCGGCGGTCAGGTCAGCTCCCGGCCACGCTA
>CAYULI010000014.1:67749-69537 GCA_964445795.1 uncultured Nitrospira sp.
GGCTACTCGGCCGGACCGGAGGCCGCGGACCTGTCCGGCTTTCGAGCCCTTGGCCGTCAAGTGCACGGTCACGACTCGGTTATCGACGTCGTTTCGCTTGCGACGGACGAGCCGTTTGTGCTCCAGCGTCCTGATGACTTCCGACGCGGTCGGTAGCTTGACGGAGAGTTCTCTGGCGATCGTGGACACCGTCGCCGACCGGTTGGGGCGCGAGCGCAGGAACGTCAGCACCTGAACTTGCAAGGGACCGACACCTTCCTGTCCCTGCCGCCGCCAAGGACGGCTCTTCATCGCCAATCCGATTTTCGACAGCCCGGCGACGAGACGATCGGGGAGCCCGTTCTGGTCCAGCTTGGGTAGCGGCATGATAGAGTTCCTCGCAACAAGTCGGTTGGACGATCGGCGCGCGACGAGCGGTAGTCTATTGGGTTCGAGTGCCCATCGTCAAGTGGATAGGGTTCGCAACGGGTGCGCGAGGGGCGCATGCCACGGCACCTTCCGTCCCAACGGTCCGTTGACGCTCTCTTGTTCCGGTGCAGGAAGCCGCGGACCGCAGCCGCTCACCGGACGACCAACACCGAACAGGCAGCGTGGTGCACCACGCGCGTCGAGACGCTGCCGAGCAACACCCGACTGATGGCGCCGAGGCCTTTCGCACCCGTCACGATCAACTCCGCCTTGTGTTGTTTCGCCACCGTGAGAATCTCGTCCGCCGGCTTGCCGAGCCGCATCGCCTCCTGCACCTGAAAGCCGGCCTTCGCCATCTTGTCCGCATACCGTTGCGCGACCGCCCGCCCCGCTTCACGCAGCTCCGGGTATTTCAGGAAGGGCATGACGTGAACGACCGTCACCGTGATCGGCTCCCGCTCCGGCCCGTCGGGCACGGGATTCATGTGGCGAAGGAGAAACCGGACCGCCTTGTCTGACGCGGGTGAGCCGTCGACGGCGAGCACGAGCTGTTTCAACGGCCGTGGAGCTTCTTTGACCACCAGGACCGAACAGTCCGCATGGTGAATCGCGTGGGTCGAAATGCTGCCCAGCATGAACCGGTCCAGGGCGTCGAGCCCGCGCGAGCCGATCGAGAGCAGGCCGACGCCCCGCTTCGCATGCTTGACGATCGTGGCCGCGACGCCGCCGCGCTCCACGGTCACGGTTCCGCTCAAGCCCAGCGATGCCAGCAGCGCCGCCGACTGTTCTTTGGTCGCCTTCGCCGTCGCCTCCATCCGCTTGATCTCCGCCCGGAGATATCGCTCCGTCCCCACGATCACCGGCTGAATCATGAAGGGCGCGCGCAAGGCGGCCACATCGATCACGTGCAGCACCCGCACCACCGGCCGGGTGATGAAGGGGAGTTGTCCCAGCCACTCGATCGCCCACCGGCCGTACTTCGACCCATCCGTCGCCGCCAAGACCTTCATACGGTCTGTCCTTTCGTCTCAGGGTTTTGCTTTCCGTTCTTCCTCCACCTTGACCCAGCGTCCTTCCAACTTTTTCATAATCTGCGGCATGGTCGTGTATTCCATATCCCCCAGAGGCAAGCGGTGGGGCTCGAACGGCCCGTGTTGACGTAGCACATCCGCCACCCGATTTGCATCCCGCCTCGCTTCGTCATAGGAAGGATCGTCGAACATGTCGCGAGGCCCGATCAAACGACCGTCGGCCAGTTGGAACCCCAGACACGCGACGCGGGGAGGGCCGTCGAACCGCGTCGGGGTGGCCTGCTTCACCGACACCGGCATCAGCGGCCCGTAGTGCGAGCCCCGCATCCAGCCTTCGATGATCCAGGGA
>CAYULI010000015.1:0-65898 GCA_964445795.1 uncultured Nitrospira sp.
GCGAACTGCTCCTGCGTGAGATCGAGCCGCGAGCGAAGCTCTTTAACGAGGGTGGGGATGTCTTGGTTATTCCTCATAGCGATAATCCGAAGCCGTGTATTCGCGTCAGGCCCCGTTGAGGGCACCATGTTATGCTACATAGCGACCCTTGGCAAGTGCGCAGGAGAGCAGGGTGGAACAGTGGCAGGGCAACTGCCTTGCCGTGATTCACTACCTGAAAACTAAATCGGGGTGAAAACTAAATGGGGGGTCAGGTCTTGACTTTGACAATTGAGACCGCCGACGCAGCGGAAAGGAGAAATCGCCGTGCTTGGGGCTCAACCGTTCGACCGGGTCACGGTTTCCGCCTCCCTGTGCGCGCCGACACGAGAATTTCAAGTGGAGCCTTTGACAGGCGCAGGACAAGCGGGGCTGAGGTGCGGGGGCGCTAGTCGGTGCCGGGTTCGCTTTCCAGCAAGCGAGCACCGTGACGGAAAGCCAGGATCTCCACGGTCTTCGGCGGCTCGACGATCCGGTAGATTACACGGTAGTTACCCACGATAAGCTCGCGCAGGCTACTGGCAGGAAACTCGGGTAGAACTCGTCCGGATGCGGGAAAGCGTTCAAGCCGCGCGACTTTCGTCTTGATCCGCTCTGCGAACCGCCTCGCAGCGGTCGGATTATCAGCCTGAATGTGCCGAACGATTTCCAGAAGGCCATCGAGTGCAGGCCGAGTCCAAAGGACGGTGAACGGCCTAGCCATTCAGAACTTTGTCCAGCTCGGCCATCGCTTTCGCATGCGACACCACTTCCCCCTCTTCCGCCGCTCGCATGCCGATGACGATGGCTTCCAGCAGCTCTAGTCGCTCCGCGCGTCGCTCATACTCGTAGATATCCTCTAGCACGGCTGCGGACCGCCCACGTTGCGTGAGGACGATGGGCCGCTTCGTCTTGCGAACCTTGGCGACTAATTCGGCGGTCCGCAACCGAAAGTCGCTAATTGGGGTCAAATCTTCGGAGAGACGCACCTTTACCATGACTGACTCCGTGTTCCATTAGATGTGCCGTTAGACTACCCATTAGTTGGGTCGTTGTCAACTCTAGCCGAGGCCAGGGGCAAGGGGCCACGCAACGGGAGTAATTGCGGGGGATAGGGTGGATGGGTACACGCAAGTGGCGTGACCCGGCGATCAAGCGTTGGGACTGCGACGTTCAGCACCGCTGGCGCTCGAAATAGGTTCGAACGCGCTGCAAGAGGGTCGACCACACTGCACTGCGCGAGAGCGGGCAGCCATTCAGGGTTGTATCGGAATTGACGCCGCCGGATAAACGCTGCAAGTGCCGTCCCTTCTCTATTGTCGCGTCCGTGGCAGGAGCCTCGTGCTTCCATTGAGAGGATCCGCGGAACGCCTCAAATTGGCTTTTTCAGTTTGCCATCCCAACCTGGCTCGGTCGAGCGCCATCCGATGGTTTCGATCGGGCGACGAACCATGCCGCTTTGACCCGATGGCCTTGACGCGAGGCGTATGACGATTCTATGATCGATCGAGCATTGGTAAGGAGGCTCTGCCATGGCGACGACGACGATCTCATCCAAATTCCAAGTCGTGATCCCAAAGGAAGTCAGGGACAAGCTCCATCTCACCCCAAGTCAGCGCTTACAGGTCGTGGAAAAGGGAGGGGTGATTACCCTGGTCCCAGAAGTGCCGCTTAAATCGCTGAAGGGTGCCCTCAAGGGCATGTCCGTGACAGATCTCCGAGAGAAGAAGGACCGAGTGTGAAGGTCTTACTGGATTCCAGCGGGTGGATCGAATTCTTCACCGATGGCCCCTTGGCCGACCGGTATGCCGTCTATCTCACTCCCAAGTATCAGCTCATCACACCGACGATCGTGCTGTATGAGGTCTATAAGAAAATCAAACGGGAGCGGGGCGAGGAGACGGCGCTACTATTTGCGGGGCGGCTCGGTGCCACCCAGGTGATTCAGTTGACCGAATCGATCGCATTCTTGGCGGCGGATCTGAGTCTTCGCTATGGTCTAGCCATGGCGGACGCAATCGTATATGCCACGGCGCGAGATCAGGATGCTGAAGTGGTAAGCGGAGATATGGACCTCAAGGGTTTGCCGGGCGTGGTCTACGTCCAGTAGGCGGTTCTCTGTTCCAGAATCCTCCACGATTGTCACCACGAAAATCAAAATACTGGTTCGAATCCCGTCGGGATCAATCCGCACTTCGTATCCGTTCAGCGGTGCGCATCGTGCGTCTGCTCGACGCCGTGGTCCCCATGGCACCCTCCTTCATTGACGCCCCTATCGTCGGTTGTGTATAAGGAATGCGCCTTTCGGAACAGTCTCCTCTCAGGGTGATGGGCGATGGCCTCACGCGAATTCCATGACGGCGCGAAAGACGGGTTGGAAGCGCTCGAACCGCTGGATCCCGAAAAGATCACCTCGTTCAGCGAGCTCCTTGTCGCCATGAGCAAGACGGCTTTCGGGGGACGCCGCTTGGGCGAGGCGTTCGAAGTGCTCTGGGCGATGATCAGCGATCCCGATTGCAAAGTCGTGATGACACTGTCCGGTGCCATGACGATCGCGAAGATGGGCAAGATCATCAGCACCATGATCGATCGCGGGATGGTGCAGTGCATCGTGTCCACCGGGGCGTTGATCGCGCACGGCCTCAGCGAATCGTTGGGGAAGACCCATTATCGTCATCAGCCGTCGATGAGCGACGATGAACTCTTCAGAAAAGGCTATAACCGCGTGTACGATACGCTCGAAATGGAAATAAACCTGAATTACGTCGAACACGTGGTTTCGCAAACATTGAAGCGCGTGAACCCCGAACAGCCTCTGTCGTCGGAAGCGCTCACGCGCGAACTGGGCAAGACGCTGGCGGAAGAATTCGAGGGCGACGGGATTTTAAAGAGCGCCTACCTGAAGAAGGTGCCGGTGTACATCCCGGCCTTTACGGATTCGGAAGTGGGGCTGGATGTCGGGACCTGGGCGATGGCGCGGGCCATCGATCGGGCGCGTTCTCAGGCCGGGGACGGCGGCGACCTGGCGGTGCTGCGGGCGGTCCACCAGTCGTACCCCTCGTTCAACCCCTACTTGGACTTGAACAGCTATGCGGACCACATCCTGTCGGCGAAGAAACTCGGCATTTTTACGATCGGCGGCGGGGTGCCCCGAAACTGGGCGCAACAGGTCGGCCCGTACATCGAGATCGGGAATCTCCGCCTGGGGCTCAATGTGAAGCCGCCGCGCTTTCAATACGGTGTGAGGATTTGTCCGGAGCCGGATTACTGGGGCGGACTGAGCGGCTGTACCTATCAGGAAGGGATCTCCTGGGGAAAGTTCGTGGCTCCGCAAGAGGGCGGGCGTTTCGCGGAAGTCCTGAGCGATGCAACGGTGGTCTGGCCCCTGCTGATGATGGGGCTCATAGAGCGGCAGAACGCCGGCGCTGCGCGTCGCCCATGAAACAGGGTATCTCTCGCACCGCGTCGGCCGTCCTGCTCTTCGGTCTGTTGCTGGGAACCGCGCCGGGTGGCAAGGATCAACCCGAGGAAGACAACCGGACCAGAGGGCAGGTGAACGCGCCCGTGACCCTCATCGAGTACTCCGATTTTACCTGCGGCTATTGTCTCAAGTTTTTCCGGGAGACCTGGCCGCGCATTCAGGCCCGCTACGTGGACACGGGCAAGGTGCGGTTTCAATACCGCGACTATCCCCGTGCGGACCGCGGGCCCGGGCTCGACGCGGCGATCGCGGCCCGGTGTGCCGGCGCTCAAGGGAAGTACTGGGCCATGCACGATCGGCTGTTCGGAGAAGGAGGGCACCTCGACCAGTCGGTTTACGCGAGACATGCCGCCGCCATCGGGCTCGATCAGGCCGCCTTCGAGCGGTGTACGAAGAGCGGCCGGTATACGAAGTCGATCTTCGAGGATCGTCAGGAAGCGAATCGCTGGGGGTTTCACGGCACCCCGGGCTTTATCCTCATGCTGACGGCCGGCGAACCGACGGACAAGGACCCGGCGATCGCGATCCCCGGCGCGTTTCCATTCGAGATGTTTGCCGAAGAGATCGACCGGCTGCTGGCCCGTGCGCCGCAGGAGGCGCGGTAAGCCGGTGCGTCGCGCCGCCGCGCTTCGCGGCGCACGAGTGGCATCAGTGTTCCATCAACCCGTGTAACAAGGTAGGACCTTTCTATGGCTCCAGCACAGTCTTTTTGGCCAGTGTCCCATTGCGATGACGATTTCTGGGTCTGCATGTCCTGTCTGGGAGAGGTCTTCTATCGAAAAGTTCCCATGCCGGATTGCCCGTCGTGCCACGGCGTGTCGACGTACGAGGGGTTTACCCTCGATGCCATTCGCGACTGGGGCACCGAAGAGCTGATCGCCAAGGCGGTGGCCGCGCAACAACAGGCCTCCGCCGACGCTCAGCCCCCCGTCGAATCCGCTGCGTCAGTCGAAGCGGCAGAGTAAAATCACGGTCGATTGCAGAGAGCGTCTCTGTGCAGGGATCCCGCCCATTCCTCGTTCACGGCCAATGGAAACAGAGCGACACCACGGCGCGTGTGGTCAATCCCTTCACCGGGCAGCCGATCGCCGATGTCGCCCAGGCTACGGAGTCCGACGCCGAACAGGCCGCCGCCTCGACGTCCGGCGCGGCCGCCGTCATGGCTGGCTTGGCGGCACACGCGCGGTACAACATCCTCCAGCAGATCGCCGCACTTCTCTATCGGCGGCGCGACGAGTTCGCTTCGACGATTACGGCGGAAGCCGGCAAGCCGATTGCCGACGCGAAACGGGAGGTCAGCCGAGCGATTCAGACCTTTACCGTCGCCGCCGAAGAGGCCAAGCGGATTCCGGGCGAAGTCGTTCCGCTCGACTGGACTCCGTCCACCGAATCGTATCTCGGCATTCTGCGCCGCTTTCCCATCGGTCCCATCCTTGGCATTACCCCATTCAATTTTCCGCTGAACCTCGTCGCGCATAAAGTGGCGCCGGCTCTTGCCGCGGGCAACCCGATTCTGATCAAGCCGGCCCCCCAAACTCCCCTCACGGCGCTGCTGCTCGGTGAGGTGGCGATGGAAGCGGGGCTCCCGCCCGGCGGCCTCAATGTTGTGCCCTGCGACAACGCCATCGCTGAGCGGTTCGTCACCGATTCCCGGTTCAAGCTGTTGAGCTTCACGGGGAGTGCGGCGGTCGGGTGGATGTTGAAGGCAAAATGCGGGAAGAAGAAGGTGACCCTCGAACTCGGTGGGAACGCCGGCGTGATCGTCGAGCCGGACGCCGACCTCGACGTCGCCGCCCAACGATGCGCGGTGGGCGGGTTCGGGTATGCCGGCCAGACCTGCATCTCCGTGCAGCGGATCTTCGTGCACCAGAGCGTCGCCGACCTGTTTACGACGAAGCTGCTCATGCAGGTGGCGCGGTTGAGGGCCGGCGATCCCACCGACGAGGCGACGGTGATCGGGCCCCTCATCGATCAGTCGGCGGCGCAACGGGTGGAAAGCTGGATCAACGAGGCGGTCGCGCAAGGCGCCCGGGTCCTGCTGGGCGGCAAGCGGATGGGATCCGTGGTGGAGGCCACCGTCCTTTCCAACGTCAAACCGGAGATGAAGGTGTCATGCCAGGAAGTCTTCGGTCCGGTCGTGACGGTCACGCCCTATCGACAATTGAGCGACGCCATCACCGCGTTGAACCAGTCCGATTACGGCCTGCAGGCCGGGATTTTCACGCAGGACGTCAATAAAGTCTTTCATGCGTTCCGGCATTTGGAGGTCGGGGCCGTGCTGGCGAATGAGATCCCCACGTTCCGTGCCGACCACATGCCTTACGGCGGGGTGAAGGATTCCGGCCTGGGTCGCGAGGGCGTTCGGGCGGCGATCGAGGATATGACGGAACCCAAACTCCTCGTCTTGAATCTGAAGGAGCCGACCGACTCACGCTGAAGGAAAAACCTCTGAGGATGTTGCGAACGGAAACCAATCTTGATACAACAGCGGCCCTGTGCGCTCGGACAAGTGCACGCGCGCTTGCGGAGGGCTTTACACAAGGGAGAAGGGGGCTATGGTACCTACGCACATGTTCCTGACGAGAGGGGTCGGCGTCCACCGTGAAAAGCTGGCGTCGTTCGAGCAGGCCTTGCGCAGCGCCGGTGTGGCGTACTGCAACCTCGTCAGCGTCTCGTCCATACTTCCCCCGAACTGTAAAATCATTCCCCGGAAGCGTGGAGAGAAACTCTTGAACCCTGGCGAGATCACCCACTGCGTGATGGCCCGGTCGGAAACGAACGAACGAAACCGCCTCGTGTCTGCATCGATCGGCTTGGCGATTCCGACCGACCGCCGCACCTACGGCTATCTCTCCGAGCACCATGCCTACGGTGAAACCGACGAGGAAACCGGCGAGTACACGGAAGACCTGGCCGCGCAGATGCTTGCCACCACGCTCGGTGTCGAATTCGATCCCAACATCGCGTGGAAAGAACGCGAGCAGGTGTTTAAGATGGGCGGCAAGATCGTCCGGACCTTGAACATCACGCAATCGGCGGTCGGCAAACCGGGCAAGTGGACGACGGTCGTCGCCTTGGCGGTATTCATTCCCCTGGAGAACCTGCCGAAGCGGGGCCGCCGCTGATCATACGCGGAACGACGGTCTGAACAGGTGGGGACGGCCCCACGCGATGAGTTCACCCTCATGACGCTTCCCGCTGGTTGGGAAGGTTGCGAACGCAACTTCCTCGGGCTCGAGGAACCCTGGTGCCATCCCGAGGGAGCGGGTGTGTACGTCCTACCCGCTCCCTACGAACATACGTCCAGCTATATTCCCGGGTCGGACCGGGGGCCCTCCGCGATCCTTGAGGCCTCCTGTCAGGTTGAATTCTACGACGAGCAGCTCCAGTGCGAGCCCTTTCGCGAATGGGGCGGCATCGCGACGGCTGCGCCGCTGGACCTCGGCGGCAAGGTCGATCGCGCGGCGGTGGATGCTATCGAGGCGTTCGTCTCACCGCATGTCGGTACGGGGAGGTTTCTCGTGACCTTGACGGGGGAACACACCGGGGCCCTCGGCGCCATCCGGGCCCATGCGAAGAGGTATCCTGGCATGTGCGTCGTGCAGATCGACGCGCACGGCGACCTGCGCGACGCCTACCATGGCAATCCCTTCAGCCATGCCAGCGTCATGGCCCGGGTCGTGGAGGACGGACTTCCGCTCGTGCAGGTCGGGATCCGGTCCATTTGCCCGGAAGAGATCGACCGCATCAGGACGACCGAGCGGATCACGACGTTCTTTGCCGCCACCATTCTTGACCCTTCCGGTCCGTACGAAGGGAAGGCCTCTCGGTGGATTCCAGACGTAGTAGCCGCCTGTCGCGGGCCGGTCTATCTGACATTCGACTGCGATGGGCTCGATGCGTCGCTCGTGCCGGCGCTAGGTACGCCGGAGCCGGGCGGGCTCGGTTGGTACGACACGCTGAACCTCGTCACCGCCTTGGCCAAGGGACCCGGCATCGTGGGCATGGATATCAGCGAGATGGCGCCGATCGAAGGGTTCGTGGCACCGCAATTTACTATCGCGCGCCTCATCTACCGCATGCTCGGCCGGATCAAGGCCGGTCGCCGCGTGCACTGAAATCGCCTGCGCCCCGTGACGAGGACCATCCGCATCAACAAATTCTTCACTGAGCACGGGATCTGTTCCCGTCGGGAGGCCGACCGTCTGATCGAATCGGGCGCGATCACGATCAACGGTCGCGTCGCACAGCTCGGAGACCGCATCGGGCCTCAGGATGTCGTGGCCCGAAACGGGCAAGTGATTCCCTGGGGCCGGGCCTCCGTGTACATCAAGTACCACAAGCCGGTTGGCGTCACGACGACGAGCGAATCCCACGTCCCGCGCAACATCATCGCGGAGATCGGCCATCCGGAGCGGATTTTCCCGATCGGCCGATTGGACAAGGATTCCTCCGGGCTGATTCTGCTGACGAACGACGGCGACATCGTGAACGAGATCCTCCGGACGGAATTCGGGCACGAGCGCGAATACATTGTCGAGGTCGATCGGCCTTTCGACCGGTCGTTTCTGGATCGCCTGTCGAAGGGGGTGCCGGTGCTCGGCAGCTTGACGAAGCCATGCCGGACGGAACGGCTCGGGCGCAATCGCTTCCGGATTGTTCTGACGGAAGGACGGAATCGGCAGATCCGGCGCATGTGTCAGGCGCTCGGCTACCGGGTGATGAGTCTCCACCGAGTGAGGATCATGCACATTACCATCAAGGGACTGCCGGTCGGGTCGTGGAGGGATCTCACGCCGGAGGAGCGGGAACGCCTGCTGAGGGCGATCGGCAGAGGAACGGGCTAACTGGCGTCCCCGCGCAAGGGCAGCGATGCCGGAGTCTGGGGAAGGGCGATCCGTGGTTCGGGCGTACCGGCCGACTCGTCGCCGGCGGGTCTGCGATCCGCATCCTCCCCCGGCCGGCGTCGGCTGAGTAGGAGATTCAGGAAGGCGATGAAGAAGCTGCCTCCCACGAGCAGGGCGCTGCTGACCTGAATGGTCTTGGTCCCTTCGTCCCGCATGTCCTTGGCCACCTCGGCGACGGTGTCCAGCAGGCGATCGAGGGCCAGGCTCACCTGAATCATCTTCGGACCGGCGTGTTCCGCCGCGTGCTCCTCGGCTTTCCGGCGCAAGGCTTCCCGTTCCCCCGGCGAGGTTGCGTTCCATTCCTGGGTCAAGAGCTGGATCGTGGTGCTGGCGGACGAAAAATACTGATCGAGACTCCGGCGGACGGCTTCAATGTCCTCCGGTTCGCTCCGCCCGCTGCGGGATACCCGCAGGCCCGCTGCGGCATACCGATCGACGGCATGTTGAATGCGGGCCCGCTGGGCCGGCAACGATTCGGTGATCCGCTCGAACTCTTGCTTACCGTCCGCCTCCAGCGCTCGGATAATGGTGTTCCGGTAGCGCATGACGTCGGCGGAGATGTGCGCCAAGTCGACGGCGCCGAGGGTATACTCGGTGTACATAATCCGCAAATCTTGATCGATCTGGCTCAAAGCTTGTCCGCTGTACCAGCCTAAGCCCGCGATCAACACGCTGATGAAGAGCTGGGACGGGGTCGGTCTGCGCAATGAGAAGCGGGAGAAGAGTCGCACGGTCGTCCTTTGTTAATCGAGAATGATTCTCCGGTCGACATGTGAGGTCAGGTTCGGGTCGTTGGACACGAAAATGACCGACCAGGGTTCGTCCTTCGAGCACAAGCGCCGCAGGATGGTTTCCCGCATCGCAGGTTGCATGTTGTGCATGATGCCGTCGAAAATCAGAATCTGAGGCCGGGCCAGAACGGCGCGCGCCAGTAGGATCCGCAGGATATGGGTCGGGTCCAGAATCGTCCAGGCCGAATGGACGTGGGTCTTGATGCCCAAGGGAAGGGCATCGATCTCCTCTTCGAGTTCGGCGAACCGCAAGGCCCAGCGGACATCGCCGTAGGGCACGTACGAACGACCCAGCACAATATTGTCCTCGATGGTCCCTTCGAAGAGGGTGAGCTGGGAGTCGGGGATGAAACCGCGGCACCGGTTGATGACGCTGAGCTCGAGGTGGCGCAGGTCGACGCCGTTGTAACGGATGACGCCGCCGGTCGGCGCTTCGAGGCCGGCCAGGACCCTGGCCAACGCCGTTTTTGCGGCCGTCGTGCTTGCATAAATCCCGATTTTCTCGCCGGAGGCAATTTCAAGGTTGAAATTCTCGAAGAGCGGGACATCCCCGTGTTTGACGGTCAGCTCCTTGCAGCCGACCCGGATGCCGTGGATGGTCGGATCGGGGAGCGGCACCGACAACGCCGCGGATGCCTGATCCTTCGGGAGCGAAAAGAAGAAGTCCAGTTCCGCCAACGACGTCAGGAAATAGTACACGTGCCCCATGCGCTTGACGACGCCTTCGAAATCGATCAGCAGACCGCTCACGACCACCTCGGCGGCGACCAACTGGCCGAGGGTCAACTGCCCGATTGACAAAAGCCAGCCGGCCGTGGCGAGCACGCCGCTATGTGCCAGCGCTTGCCATCCGACGGAGCTGAGATATTGGCGGATCAGGACCGTGAACCGAGCGCGGCGGCACTCCACGTACTTCTCCACGAGCTGATCGGTTTTCTGCATCAGCAGGGACTGGCTGTCGGTGGCCTTGAAGTGCAGGAGGTTGTACGAGACCTCCTGGATCCAATGGAGCGTGTCGTATTTGGCGTGCGACATGTCGATCGTGGTGCGTAGTCCGCCGTGCGACAGCAAGAAGAAGATGATGTTGAAGCCCGCGAGGAGCAGCGCATTGAACAGCAAGAAATATGGATGGTAGAAGACCAGGATCGTCATGCCGACGGCGCCGCCGACCACCACGTTGATCAAGTCCACCAAAAGGACCGACAACGCGCGCTGCATAAGCACCGTTTCCACGAAGTAGTTTGCGTACCGCGGCTTGAACGATTGGAACCGCATCTGGGGCACCTGCTGAGTCATCGCGATTGCCATTCGGGCGAAGACCCGGCGTTCCAGCACCTCGACGGCGTAGTATTGCAACGTCTTGAACGCGCCGACAAAGGCCAGCGCGATGACCATGATCCCGGCGAGGGTGACGATGGTGATCGGTTGAATCGCGAAGGCGAACGTGTTGACCAGCTCTTGCACGGTCAACGGGACGATGAGGGAGAACAAACCGATCGCGAGGGAGTAGGAGAAAATCAGGGCCAGGACTCTCTTCTCGAGGCGGAAGAGCAGCCCCAGATGGCCCAGCATCGCTTGAGATAGGCTCGGCTGGTTCCCGGAATGACTCTGTGCCATACTGTCCGATCTTTTCTTTACGGGCGCTGCCGCGGCAGGGGCGAAAGCGCATGCAGACACGCGTGCCCCGCGATTCGCAGACGTCGAGACACAATGTCCAGGTAACCCCGGCAAATCCCCGGTGAAATTACCACGTTCTTGCCGGCTTAGTCACGGGCGCGATACGTTACCGGCACGGCGCTGGGCAGGCTCTTGGCCCAGGCACCGATGGCCCATTGATACAGGGCGAGGGCCTTCTGATAATCGGCTTTGGCCCGAATCACCTGATTTTCCGAATCGACAGTGTTCCGCTCCCGGAGGTTGACGAACAGGACGCTGGTGGCGCCCAGACTGAACCGGAAACGCTCTCCGTCTTCCAGGGTCTTGGCCAGGCGAAGCGACTGGGTGGCGGCTTCCATTCGTTCTTTGGCCCGTTCGATCGCCGACAGGGCGTTGTCGACATCTACGACGACTTGCTGCTCGCGGAACCGCTGCACCATCACCAGCCTGTCCGCCTGGGCCTGGGCCTCCAGGACTTCCCCGCGGCTGCGGCGCTGTAAGATGGGGACCCTGAGTTCCACGCCCAATCGATAACCCAACCCCAGGACGAACTTCTCCGGAGCCCGCGCCGGCGCCGCCTCAGCATCGAGGCTGGGAAGCAGATTGTTCTTGGCCAAGGCAAGGTCGATGTTGTTGATCTTCGCCTCGATATCGATTTCCTTGATTTCCGGACGTTCCTGTTTCGCCTGCAGCTTATGCGTCTTGACCATTTCTCCGGTCGGCGACAGCGCCTGGGCCGGGAATTCCGGGACGCGATCCAAGGGAGGGGGCGTCGGGGCGCCGTTCTCCCACATGAACATCGAGAGCTTGAGTTGCTCTTGCTCGACCAGTCGCTGGGCGGCGATGGCGATTTCCCGCCGGCGTTGCACTTCCTGGTTGGCTTCGACGACGTCGAGTGGGGCGACGGCGCCGGCTTTCGCCCGTCCTTCCACCTGCTTATAGCGGTCTTCAGCGACGGCCAGCGCCCGCTTCTGGACATCGAGAAGCTTGACCGCGGCCACCCAATCCCAGAACTGGGAGGCTGCCGCCAAGAACAAGTCCTGTCTGGTTTGCGCAATCTTCACGTCCGCGCGCGGGTCGGCTAGCTCCGAGCGCTGCAACTCGGCGTTCTCGGGGTTGGTCATCAGTCCCTTCAATAGGGGGAAAAATCCGCCCAGGATCAACTGGCTGTTTTCGCCGAACGAGAGATCCGGGATTCGGGCGTCGCCGATCGCACGGCGGTAGCCAACGCTGCCTCGGAATCCCAAGGGATGTCGGGCTTCAATCACCGTGTCGTTGAACCCGACTGTCTGGGTGCCCTTTTGGGGGTTCGAGCTGGAGATGAACCGCTCGACCTCCGTGTCGTTGACCAGCGTCGGCTCAAAGGCGCCGAGCGCTTTCAACATTTTCCCGCGCGCCATCACCTTCTCGGTGCCCGCCCCTTTGAGGAGCGGATGGGTGCGGTCGATCCAGGCGTGGAGTTCATCTAAGCTCAGGGGAACGGGAGGCAACGGTTTGGCCGCGGGCGACTCCGTCGGGGGCCCGGCGTAGGTAACGCTCGGCCAGAGCAACAGCCAGCTCATGACGAACCACAGGATGTTCATAGAAACGCTCCTTTCAGTATGGACGATGAAAGACGGTGCCACGTCGCAACGCACGTAGACTGGGACATGTTCGACCAACGAGACCATAGCCGGCGGCGGTCGGCGCGAAGGAGGATCGTTACTTTGCCCCTCGTCCGGCCTTCGGCAAGAGGGTGTCGATCAGGCTCGGCGGTCGTTCCTGATAGTCGGGCGGGAAGAGGTTGAACCGCCGCCACAGCTCGTACCAGAGGGGAACGCGATTCAGGATGACCCATCCCATCGCTTTGGTGCCTTGCCGTACATGGGATTGGTCCGGCCAGGGGCGATCCTCAGGATCGGGGATGACCCAGAACCGGAAGTTCCCCTTCCCGTCGTCGACCTGGTCGATCACTTTGATCACGCCGGAATAGGTGCCGGCCATCAATTCTGGCCAGGCAGGCAGGGGGATGGCAGGAATCCCGTAGAACAGGATTTTCACTTTTCGGCCGACGTTCAGCAGTGGTGCGTCCAGTCCGTCCGCCGTCATCTCGATCGCTTTGTCGGTGCTGGTCGGCGACAGCCGGACCAGCTTATCGCCCTGCCGCACGGTCTCGCCGGCTCCGGCTTCGGCCATCTTGACGACGGTGCCGTCGATCGGGGCCAGAATGCGGCTGGCCAGGCGGCGTTGCTCGGCATTCGACAGGCGGAGAGAGACGTCGGCCAATTGATCAGCTGCCCGTGCCGCCTCGGCCACCGAAGCATCGCGCGCCGCTTCCGCGTCGAGCAATCGTTGCAGGACTTCGGCGCTGATCTGATCCCGGCCGAAACTGAGCGCCTTCATGGCCTGCTCGGCCGCTTTGAGATTCGCTTGCGCAGCCTGCAGGTCGGCCTTGGTGGCAATGGCGGCTTGGATGGTCAATTCCAGCTCTCGTTGGGACACCAACCCTTGCTCGGCCAGCAGCTTGTGGCGATCGACATTCAGCTCGGCGGTCTCGACGGCGATCTTGGCCGCCTCGACCCGCTGGTGCGCTTCCCGAACTTTATTCTCCGCTTCGACGACACGGGCCTGCGCGGACGGCACAGCGGCTTTGACGAGGTTCTGCATTTCCCCGATGCGTTTGTCCAACTGTTCGGCCCGCGAGAGGGCCGCCTGCCTGGTCTGCTCAAGGGCCTTCTTCCGCTGTTCCAGTAATGACAGGAGGTCCGGCGACATGAAGTTCGGATCGTAATCGTCCAATTCAAGGATCAGGTCCCCCTGTTTTACGCGAACACCTTCGTAGATATGCCATTTCTTGATACGACCGGTGATCTGGGCTTCAATGTCCTGCGGCCGTTCGTAGGGTGTGTAGGCGGAGAGTTGTCCGGTAACGGTGATGGTTTGCGTCCAAGGGACAAAAGCAATGATCAACAGAAAGAGCACCACCAGCTTGATCGCCAGGCGCGACGAAAACTTCAACCGTTCGGGGATTTGGACCGCTTCCCAGGCTTGGAGCTTGGCCGAGGTGGCCAGATCGTCGACGGAGATTTCGTCTAATCCGGATTCCCGCCGGATGAGGGACCGAACCCTGTTCTTGAGACCGAGACCCGGGCGATCCACAGAACCCCCCTTGGTTGCGGACCAATCGGTGGCTGGAGGGCAAGAGGAAACTGGTATCGCCATCATAGAAGAAATTGGCTGCCCAGGTCAATTTGACCGAGGGATTCCGCAGAAACCGGTGACCGGCTCACTATGCCTTGACCGTGCGCCGCGGACTCGTTAAGGTGAGCCTCCCGACGAACCGGCAAGCTCGATTCAACGGGCTAGGGCTAGGGAAGGAGATGGAGGTTCATGACTCGAAGAGGGCGGAAAACGCGACAGACGCTTCAGAGAAGCGGGCGCTCGTTCCAGCGTAGCGGACCGCTGGTCGGTGTGTTGGGGGGGAGCAAGTCGGATTTTCCTATCTTGGAAAAGGCCGGGACGATCTTGGCCCAACTGGAGATTCCGTACGAACTGCTGGTGGTGTCTGCCCACCGGACCCCGGACCGGCTCTTCGAGTACGCCGCCAGCGCGTCCGAGCGCGGCATCGAAGTCATCATCGCCGGAGCCGGAGGAGCCGCGCATCTTCCCGGGATGTTGGCGGCGAAGACGCACCTTCCCGTAATCGGAGTGCCCATTCCGACGGAACATCTGCGCGGCCTGGATTCGTTGTTGTCGATCGTGCAGATGCCCAAGGGGGTCCCGGTGGCGACGGTGGCGATTGGTGGCGCCGAGAATGCGGGATTGCTCGCGGGGCAGATTCTCAGCGGACGGCATCCGGCTATCGCAGAGCGGGTCAAGCGGTTTCGCGCCGCACAGACGAAAAGCGTGTTGAATTCTCCCGAGGCCCAGGGCACGAGTCTGGGCAATCTTGAAGCGGATCGGACGAGCCAGTCGTCGTGACCGAACAGATCGTCACACCCGGAGCGGTCCTTGGGGTGTTAGGCGGAGGACAGCTCGGCTCGATGTTCGGGACGGCGGCCAGCCGGATGGGCTACCAGGTGGCCGTCTGGGACCCCGATGTAGACGCGCCTGCGCATCGTTTCGCCGCCCATTCGTTCGCCGCGCCGTTTTCCGACATGGCCACACAGGAACGGTTCGCGCGCAGCGCGCAGGCCGTGACCTTCGAATGGGAGAACGTCCCGGCCGATCTGTGCGAGCGGCTGGAACAGTCCCATCGGGTCCGTCCGGGGAGCGCCGTCCTCCGCATCATCCAGGACCGCATCGAGCAGAAACGATTCTTGGCGTCCTGCGGGCTCCCTGTTCCGCCCTTCGCCGTGCTCTCCTCTCCGGACGATGTGACGCAGGCGGTTAGGACGATCGGGTTCCCGGCCATCTGCAAGACGGCGAGGAGCGGCTACGACGGAAAGGGGCAATGGGTACTCCGGAAGGAGCCGGACCTCGTCTCCGTCCGGTCGGCTCTGCAGACGAGCGCCCAACCGGGCAGCCGATGGATCCTCGAACGCCTCGTGAACTATGAGCGGGAGTTGTCGCTGATCGTCGTGCGCGGTGGAGGAGGCGAATTCCGGACCTATCCGGTCGTCGAGAACCGGCATGAACACGGCATCCTGCGTCTCACGCTCGTGCCGGCCGCCGTCTCCTCCGAAGTCGCCGCGCGCGCCGCGGATTTCGCGAGCCGGGCCGTCGCGGCACTGAACGGTGTCGGAGTGTTCTGTGTCGAACTCTTCCAGATGTCGAACGGCGATCTCTTGATCAATGAACTCGCGCCGCGTCCCCATAACTCCGGCCATTACACTGTGGATGCCTGCAGTGTCTCGCAGTTCGAGCAGCAGGTGCGCGTCCTGTGCGGCTTGCCCTTGGGCGAAGTGCGGTTGTTGACTCCCGCGGCGATGGTAAACCTGATCGGCGACGACGTGCGACGTGTAACCGGGAATGGAGGGCCCACCGAGTTGCTGACGATTCCGGGAGCCGTGCTGCACCTTTATGGAAAGCGCATGGTGCGTCCGGGCAGAAAAATGGGCCACGTCACGTTCCTGGCCGACCGGACGGAGGTGGCGACGAACCGGGCCCTTCAGCTCGTGAAGCAATTGGCCTAACTCCCTTCCGGCACGCCTCCACGATCCGAAAAAACCTCTCAAATCGGCATCCTCTTCGCCACCGCGTGTTTCAGATGACCGCCCCGTTTCCGGCTGCGAGGACGACACGATCGAACCGTACCGGATCAACCGATGGTTGATTCCGTGACGTCCGTATCGTCGGACGGGGTCGACGAAAACATTGGAAACCTCTTGGGTGCGGCGTCAATCCGACTCGAACGTGCGGATCAATCGTCCCACCTGCGGCGGCGCGGCGGCGAGAAAAACGGCACCTCTGGCCGTTTGAACAGCCCAATCAGCGCCATCCCTGCCACGAATCCTCCGATGTGCGCGAAAAAGGCGACGCCGCCTCCTTTCGCGCCGATGCTCATCCCTCCGCTCACCAACTGCGTGACGAACCACATTCCCAGCACGATGCCGGCTGCGACGCGTGTCATCCCGATGCCCGGGATCAAGACCAGCACATGGGCGCGAGGATATAACAGCAAATAGGCTCCGAGTACCGCGGAAATGGCGCCGCTCGCCCCAACCATCGGAATCTGGGACGACGGGTCCGTGGCCGCATGGCTCAGCGCGGCCAGGATGCCGCACAGAATGTAAAACACGACGAACCGCGCGTGGCCCATGGCGTCTTCGATGTTGTTGCCGAACACCCAGAGGTAGAGCATGTTCCCGATCAGATGCATCCAGCCTCCGTGCAGGAACATGCTGGTCAGGAGCGTCATTGCGGGCGGGATGGCGACGGCCGCCTCTTCCGGCAGCCGGGCGTAGCCGAACAGGACGGACGGGATGGCGCCGTATTGGAAGACGAACGTCTCGCCGGGACCGGGAGGCAGACTGGCTTGATAGAGAAAGACCGCCACGCAGACGGCGATGAACAGGATCGTGACGATCGGTGTCCGCTCGGTCGGGTTATCGTCGTGGAGGGGAATCACGTAGGTCAGCCACGACGCCGGTCGTTGATCAGCCGCGGCAGCGCGGGGTTCTGAGGGAGCGATCCATCGGCCTCGAGGGGAACGGAGAAGCCGGCGGCGTGGGTGTGACCGCCTCCGCCGAACGACGC
Source organism: uncultured Nitrospira sp. (assembly GCA_964445795.1). Lineage (GTDB taxonomy): Bacteria > Nitrospirota > Nitrospiria > Nitrospirales > Nitrospiraceae > Nitrospira_D. The sequence goes on from CAYULI010000015.1 coordinate 17,031, forward strand.
TGCGATCGCGCCGACGTCCGCGCCATCCTCGCGGGACCGCATGCTGTAATAGCGGCGTCCGTCGCGGTCGTGCCAGATGATGCAGAATGGGTAGTGGGGAGAAAGCCGTTCGCCGATTTGGCTCGTGAGCACGGCGCTTTGGACGGCGGGAACGACCACGCCCTGAAATTCGACCATGGTGGCATGCGCCACGAGCTTGCCCACCAATTCCTGTTCGTAACGGAGAATGGCTCGGCCTTCCTGTTCGAGCTGGTCACGTGAGAGCCGATCCCATAGTACGAAGTCGTACGGATAGGAAGTGAGCGCTGCGTTGATCTCGCGGCTTCCCGGCAAAGACCAGGTCCACAGGTCCTTGTCCTGAATGTACTGGAGCAGCCAGGGGGGCGCGGTGTCGTGGGCCCATTCCCAGGCGAGGACCGCGCCCGATTTCAATTGATCGAAATAAGCATGGGGAAATCCGGCCAGGGATTGCTCCGCCGTGATGTGATGGTCCAGAACGAGCAGGTCTTTGGTCTCGGCGGCCATCGTTTCAAGTATCGGCCGAGCGTAGCTGAAGTCGACGATGACGACCCGTCGGTCTTTAAGGTCGTCGGGCGGCGGAGTCCCGTGTTTGACCGGCACGAAGCGGGCGTTGGGAAACCGTTTCCAGATCGCCCAGGCCGCGCCGAACCCGTCCGAGCATTCCGCGTGATACAGGACGATATCGGGTGGATGCTGAAATCGGTGGGCAGCTGGTGAACGGCGCATAGCAGTGTCGGGGAGAATAACACGGCCGGCGCGACAGACAAAAGGACGTTCTTCGGACAAGCCGACCGCGCCGGTCGGGAAGCCTAAAGCCCGTTGAGGTGGTTGATCAACTGGCGAAGCCGGCTGGCGCTCCGCCGGTTGAAATTGAAGACGAGCCGCGGCAAGTCTCGCAGCCCCGGTTCGTCGAGTTCTTCCTCCAGGGGACCCCGCAGTTCGAATCGCCCGTTGGTCAACAGGTCGTTGAACTGTTCCTGGATGCGGTCGAGTTGCTCGACGGAAATAGTCTTCGTGAGTCGCATGGCGAGCTGGCGTCCCACGAATCGGATGGAATGGTACCGGCGATAGAAGTGCAGGATTTCGTCGACCGCTGCCTCCGCCGTGGTCACGATCTTGAACAGACTCAGGTCCTCTTCGCTGATGAGTTTGCGATGCAACAGTTGCCGGTTGATGAATCCGGCCCAATCGTCCCAGTAATCGCAGCCTGGCGCTTGGAGGCAGACGATGGGCTGGGGATCGCTCTTGCCCGTCTGCGCCAGGGTGAGAATCTCGAATCCTTCGTCGTGCGTGCCGAACCCGCCGGGAAACAGCGCGATGGCGTTCGCCTCTTTTTGAAACATGAGCTTGCGCGTGAAGAAATATTTGAAGGTGATCAACTTCGGGTCGTCGGCGATGGTGGCGTTGGGGCCCTGCTCGAAGGGGAGCATGATATTCACGCCGAAGCTGTTCTCCCGTCCGGCTCCCTCCTGGCAGGCCCGCATGATGCCGTCGGCTCCGCCTGTGATGACCATGAATCCCTGCTGGACGATGGCCTGCGCGAAGCGATACGCCAGTTGATAATTCGGGTCGTCAGAGGGAGTCCTGGCGGAGCCGAAGATGCTGACCTTCCGCCGGCCCCGGTACCCGCGGAACACGCCGAAGGCATGGCGCAGTTCCTTGACCGCGCGGTTTACGATTTTCAAATCCAACAGATCCAGACGGGCATCGTGGAGCTTGAGCAGCCCCGTCAATAGCTCCTTCATCAGGACGGCGTGCAGGTCGTCGTCCGGGCTGTCCAGCAGGGAGCTGATCTGCTGGAGGATTTCTTCTTTCGATAAGACGGGTCGGCTTCGCGGTTGTGACGATTTCATGGGAGAGTTCATGGATGGTCTTTCAGGCTATGGCAACCGGTTCGATGACAACGAAAATCTTACCAACGGATGGCGCGCTGGTCAAAGAAGAATCGACCGGCCGATGCAGGACTTAAGCCAGATCGGAGGATTTGGGTGAATTCTGAATGACCCAGGCTTTGATTCTGGATTGGTCCGAAGAAGACAGATGGGCAAAGTGGATGTCCACGCCGGGTGTCGAGGCACCCGGCGCTTTGCCGGGGCCGCGGGCTTCAGCATCTTCGTCGAGGATGATGCCACGGACGGTCAGAGGATTGTCGAAATCGGGAAGAGAAAAGCTCAACGCCACTTTGGTGCCCGGCAGCAGGAGAGCTTGGGATTCCACCAGGGCTCCCACATGACTCAACTGAATAATGGTGGCCTGGTGCTGGGCGCCCGGGCTCTCTCCATCTAGCACGCTGACGGTGGCCGGAACCCTGGTGAGACAGCGCTTCGGGGACAGGACGAGGTCTCTGGCGGTGAGGACGCCCACCGGCTGGTTCTGCTTGGTGACGATGAGAATCGGTGTGCCGGTGGACATCATGAGCGCGGACGCATCTTCCACGGCGCGGTCGTATTCGATGAATTGCACCGGTCGTGTCATAATGGTCCGTACTTCGATCTCATCCGGTTCGAGACCCCGCGCGACGACTTTCTTGACGATATCCGTCGGGGTCATCAGGCCGAAGCGTGTCTCCGTATCCTTGACGAGCAGGCAGGGCATCTGTTCGCGCTCCAACAGAGAAGCGGCCTCGGTCACCGATACGTCGCCGGGAATTTGAACCACGCCTGGTGTCATCATGTGCGCGACCACTATGATCCGTTGAGGGGGAAGGTCGGGATGTTGATCGTCCGGGTTCAGCATCGCCCAGCCAGGTCCTTTCCCGCCGAAATCGAGGCTCCTGACCGCCGCGACGTATGCCAAGTATAGCAGACGGCCTCTCCCCCCCATGCATCAGTGAAAGCCTTGTCATTCAATGGTTTCCAAGCATACACTAGACGGGGACGTTCGTCACTCGTCCTGGGGCGGAGATGACTCGCACGCGATCTGTCGGGCATGAATTTCTGCAACGTCTCGCGCAAATCCCGGTTCATGGGGTGGGCCTCTCCGTGGATGTCTATTCCCCGGACCTCTCTAGCTTGCTCGGAGCGCTGCAACAGCGTCAAGTCCTACCGGATTACCTGGAAGTCTTCCGCGCCGCTCGGGTCGCGCTGGCCGCGATCCGGAAGGAGACGGAAAGGAAGACCAGGCTGACCTATCACGGGGAGGGGTTATGGCTGACTCAGCCCGAAGCCGCGGACGACCCGTTGTTCAGGCAGGAAGCGTGCGCCGCCGCGCGGGATGTGGTGACAGTGAACAGCGCCTGGCTGAATCATGAATGCGCGACCAAGCACATGGCCGGCTACTCCTTCGGGACCTACCTCCCTCCGCTGTACACGGAGGCCGGCGCGCGGGTTGTGGCCCACAACACGAAATATCTGCAAGAGCTTGTCGATCGGCACGGTCGTCTGGAGAATGGGGCAACTCCTTTGGTTCTGTTGGAGATGCCGCCCCTCACGTATTTTGTCGCAGGGACCGTCCCGATTCCGACATTTTTCCGTCAGGTGACGGACGGAGTCGCCTGCGGACTGGTGCTGGACGTGGGACATCTCTGGACCGTCTATCGCTACTCAGGAGCTTGGCGCACGTCCTCGCTCGAACGGTTTGTCGAAGATTTTTTGAGCGAGTTTCCGGTCGATCGCGTGGTCGAGATCCATGTCGCAGGCTTGGCTGTTCACGAATCGGGTCGCACCGGTACGAGTGCATCGGGGGGCAGGGTGGGCGAACCGCTTCCGGCATGGACCGATGCGCACGCGGAGCCGATTCCTCCGATCCTCTTCGACATGCTGGATCGCATTCTGGCCGACCCCCGTCTTCATAATCTCAAGGGGCTTGCATTGGAGGTGGATACCAAGGCGATCGAGGTAATCGTCGACGAATTCGATCGGTTCGTACGGCGCTACGGAGCGCGGTTTCCGCGTGGGAACGAAGCAACAGAGTCCTTGCGTGATCGGGTGCAGACGCAACGTCCGGCAGAGCCGATTCCGGACGGGATCAAGCAGGCGCTCGCGCAGGCCTACGACCGCTATGCCCGTGTGGTCGCCGGCCGAGCCGAGCCGGAAGGGCCTGAATGGATCACAAGTGCGGCATGCCACGACGAATTGGAGACATATCGGTCCACCTACCTTCCATACGAAATTCTCCGTTGGGGCGGCGACTTGGAGGCCATGTTTCCGGAGACTGTTACCCGGTTGCACGAACGCGCAATTCCGCTGGTCCAATTCGTCTCGTTTTGGTTTCGGGAGCCCCGTCCGCTCTCAGGTTCGTACGATTTCTTTCTGCTGAAGATCGATCGGTTTTTGGAATTCATCCACGAAGCAGCGCCGGATTTGGACGCTTGGGCCGAGCGGGAGGCCGACGAACTCCGGCAGGCGTATGAGTTCGCCAACGAGCCGACCAGCACGACTGCGAGTCCCCGCTGATGAACTTTTGGCGCACCCTTCCGCGTCCGATCATCGGTCTCTCGCCCATGGACGGCGTGACCGACGCACCTTTCCGCGTGATCGTCGCGCTGCAGGGCAAACCCGACGTGACCTTCACGGAGTTCACGCATGTGCATGACGTGTGTCGCGGGCCCGAGATGCTCCTGGAGACGCTCATTTACAGCGAAGCCGAGCGTCCCATCGTCGCGCAGCTCTACGGGAAAGACCCGGACTTGTTCTACCGGGCCGCGCACGCGGTCTGTGAGCTGGGGTTCGACGGTGTGGACATCAACATGGGCTGTCCGTCGAAGAACGTGGCCTCGTCGGGGTCCGGGGCGGGCCTGATTCGAACGCCGGACTTGGCGCAGGCGATCATTCAAGCGACCAGACGCGGAATCGAGGACTGGGCAGGAGGACAGACGCTTGAACAGGCGGGCTTCAAGCCAGCGCGGGTTGCGGCCATTCAACGGCTCAACGATCGTCGAGCCGACGCACGCCCGCCGGCTCGGCGACCGATCCCGCTCTCGGTCAAGACCCGGCTGGGGTATGAGTCCGTGACGGTGGAAACCTGGGTCGAACACCTGCTGCGAGAGCAGCCCGCCGCCATCTCGCTCCATGGCCGGACACTCCAGCAGATGTATCGAGGGACGGCGGATTGGTCGGCGATCGCCCGCGCCGCGGCGTTGGCCAAAGGAACCGGGACGTTACTGCTCGGCAACGGCGACGTGCAAGACCTGGATGAAGGCGTCCGGCGGGTCCGCGAGACCGGGGTCGACGGCGTCTTGGTAGGCCGGGCTGTCCTGGGAGCGCCGTGGTTTTTCCGCACGAAGGAAGTGGCGCGGGCCTGCGCGTATCGCGATGAGGCCGGTCCGGTTCGCGGCGCATCGGTGTCGATCGAGGAGCGCTTCGCTGTCCTGCTCGATCATGCGCGGAAGTTTCAGGCGCTCTGCGGCCGGGACCAGTTTCATCGCATGCGCAAGCACCTGGGATGGTACTGCAAGGCGTTCCCTCATGCCGCCGCCCTCCGCGCGCGGATGTTTCGGGTCTCCTGTGTCGAGGAGGTCGAAACGGTCATCGCCGACTACCGGGCCCACCGAATCACGGAATCGACTCAGGCCGAGCTCATCGTCGCTGCGCCGCCGCTGACATCCCGATGCAGCTAGTGCTCGCGTCCACGTCGCTGCGCCGCCGCGAACTCCTCGCCCTGCTCGGACTCTCTTTCGAAGTCTGCCCTCCGACGTATGAAGAACGCCTGAACGCCGGGATGTCTCCGCAAGACCAGGTGATCCGGTTTGCGGTCGAGAAGGCACGGTCCGTCGCGCGGACGCGGCCCGACGATGTGGTCTTGGGCAGCGATACGCTGATCGAGCTCGATGGAGTTCTCTTGGGCAAACCCGCCGACCTCGACGAGGCGCGTGCCATGCTCAATCGTTTGGCCGGAAGGGCCCACCAGGTTCACACAGCCGTGGCGCTGTGCCGCATCGCTGCGGGACTGGAGCGAGCCGAGGTGGCGAGCGCGACCGTGCGGATGAAACCGGACAAGGACGGAGCGATCGAGCGGTATCTCGCGACCGGAGAATCGCTGGGCAAAGCCGGGGCCTATTCGATCCAGGGAGCGGGAGGAGAGTTGGTCGAGCGCATCGACGGAGATTATACGACGGTGGTGGGGTTGCCGTTGCGGATGGTCGCGCGGATGCTGAGAGAGGTCGGGGTGGCCGTGCCCGAGGACATCGACGCGTTGTACCGGCGGACACCGTATCCGAACTGGAGCCGATTTGTCGCGTGATCGCCGCGATTGCAAAGGGTCGCGGGGTTCCCCTACAATGGCGCCCGTTTATGTGCCATCATTCTACGGAGGATGTCATGGGGTGGCTACGGAACAAGGTGGTAGGCGGTGTCGCTGGCTGGGTGGGGGTCCTGGCGGCTGGCGTTGGCTCGGCGTGGGCCATCGATGTGAAACTGTCCATCGAAGAAGCGCAGAAAGCGCTGGAGGCGGGCCGCGCTCCCATGGAGAAGGCCAATACGCCGGAAGAGGTGAAGAAGGTTCTGCAGCAGGCGTCGCTCGCGACGCGGGTGGGCGCCGACCCGGAAAAAGACCCCTGCGGCGCCAGCGCGATTCTCCGCACGAAGCGCTATCGGCTCGAAGCTTTCGGCCGGCAGGAAGCGGCGGAGTCCAAGAAGCAAAAAAAGGAAGTCCGCATGCCCGAAGAGTTCATCAGGAAAGTAGTAGACATGCCGAACATGGAGGTCGAGGTCCAGCTCTGCGGGGATGACGAGTATTTCGCCGAGGGCGCTCAGATCGTCTTCCAGCAGGGAGGCAAGACCATCAAGCCGATCGACGTGAGCCCCGCGGAGCGCGGCCGCAAGAACGAGGGGGGCAACGGCCCGGCCTACCGGTCGCGGTTTACGGCGCGATTCGCTTATGAGAGCTTTGACCCGATGGCGAAGACGAAAGTCGTGGTGTTCTTTCCGGACGGAAAAATGACCGAGTTCGAGGCGGATTTCTCGAAGGTCAAATAATTTTCTCTCATCGACTCCCCTTTGACCGGAAAACTCCGGTTGCGAGTGCTTCCCGCGCCGCGGACATGCTCATCTTCCGCGTCACGTTGATGTATTAGCCAGCAGCCGAGCGTCAATCGCGCCGCATGCCCTTCTGGAAAAAGAGCCCGCGGTTGATGTCGCCGATGCTGAGCATGCCGACCAGCCGTTCCCGCTCGAGCACGGGAATTCGCCTGAAATTCTTGAGCCCCATGTAGGAGGCCGCTTCCAGGACCGGGGCCTCCGGAGAAACGGTCAAGGGATTGCGGCTCATGACGCTCTCCACCTTCTGCCCGAGCACGTCGACGTACCCCTCCTCCATCTCGATGAAGTCCCGGCTGTGCACGTTGTCGTGGATGTAATCGCCGTAGTTCGGGTACAACGGCAGCAACACGTCGCGCAGCGTCACGATCCCGATCAATCGACTGTCTCCTTCCACGATGGGCACCGCTCCACACTGGCGCGAGAGCATCTTGATCACCACCGACCGCACCGTATCGGTCTTGCCGGCCGTCAGGAGGCCGGTGGACATGACATCCTGTACGCGCATGATGGTTCCCCTCCGTCGGTTTCGGATGACGCTCCGACTACCCGGATGCCGGCTGGCGACTGGTTGCGGGCGTTTTCGCTGGTGTCGTTGTTGGACAGTCCATTCTTCGCAGCCGGTTCCCTCCCGCGGCATTCCCCATTGACAAGCTCAGGCGGCCTCCCCGGAGGAGGAAAGGAAAGGAAGTGAGAGGCCGCCCGTGCCTGGCGCTTAGGGCGCCGAAAATCCCTCTTTGATTGGAAACGGAGACCCGACGGGACAGAGACGGACGGCTTCCGCCGTTACGGCGCCACGCAGCTCGACGCTACGCCGCCCCGCATCCTGTTCGGTTTGCCGGTCCGCTCGTTCGGTCTCGAAGAGATTCCCTTACGTGGGAACGACATCGCGGGGAGCAATCCGCCAGGAGCAATCGAAAGGAAGCCCGCCCTGGCCCGGCGGGCCTGGGTGGTCCGGGGGAGTCGAACTGCTCATGTCCACCTCCTTCGAACGGCCCCCTAGCCTACCAGGATAGGCCGCAAAGGGAGGCACTGAAAAAATACTAGGTCGGACATGAAACATTATGGGGGGGGTGACGACAGCCGGGCGACTCGGCCTGGAACTGCCCCTGGTCGTCACAGCCCGCTGCAAACCACATGAATGGTGCGGGCGTGTCGGTCTGGCTGAACCCAAACTTCCCCGCTTCGCGCCCCGCGTTGTACTGGTGGGAATCTGGGCAAGAAGCGAGCACCACCGTAGCATGAGGAGGTCACCGCCTATCGAGAGCGGACGCTGGCCGTGCTGTGATCGGCGCTCTGCTGTTCTGCCGACGGGGTGGCGGGGTGGATATTTTCGTCAATTACGAGCCCCCTTTGCCGGAAGGACGACGGAGCTACCTCCGCGCAAATCCCCGGAGCGGTATATGATCGATTCCTCGAACATGTCCGCCACCCGACAATCGTGCGGGTCGTGAGTCGAACCCGTGGGATTCAATTCAAGCCGCCGCAGTAGCCGCTTCCTCCGGGCGACGGGTTCCCTGACCGCTTGCGTCGCGGCGCCTCCGCGGATCATACTTTCGACGTGCCGCGAGCCCGAGTTCGTCATGACTGTCCTATACAAAGAGCGGGTTCTGACCGGAACCATGGCGCTGTCCTTGGTGACGTGGTTTATCCTCGACTGCCTTACGCCGCTCAGTTTTGCCAGTCACGTCCTCTATGCGACAGCCGTCTTGATGGCCGCCGCCTCGCGGTTCCCGCGGATGCCTGTGGTGGCCGCCGCGATCGGGACCGCGTTCACCATCCTCGGGGGATTCATCAGTGACGCAACCCCGGATCTTCCGCTCTGGATTCCGGTCGGGAACCGGGTCTTCACCGTCGTGATCCTGTGGGTGTTGGCCTGGTTTGCCTATAAGCGGCGTCAGGCCGAGTCGGCGATACAGAAGGCGAACGAAGGGTTGGAACAAAAAGTGGCCGAGCGAACCCAGGAGCTCGCGAGCGTCAACCGGGCCTTGGTGGCTGAAATTACGGACCGCATCCAGACGGAGCAGGCGTTGCGGCTGTCGGAAGGGCGGCTGGCCGGCATCCTGGACATCGCCGAAGACGCCATCATCGTGATCGAGGCGGACCGGTCAATCGCCCTCTTCAACAAGGGGGCGACCAAGTTGTTTGGTTATGATCCGGACGAGGTGCTGGGGCAGTCGATCGATCTGTTGCTGCCCGAGCGGTTCCGCCTCGCCCACGCGCAGCACATCGACGCGTTCGCGCTGGCCGCCGAGCCGGCGCGTCGCATGGCCCAGCGTCGCGAAGTCTTCGGCTTGAAAAAGGACGGCACCGAGTTTCCGGCGGAAGCGAGCATTTCGAAGCTGACCGTCGGCCGGAGAACGACGTTCACAGTGATCCTGCGGGATATCACCGACCGCCTGCGGAGCGAGCGGCAACTCCAGTCGCTCACCATGCGATTGATGACTGCGCAGGACGAAGAGCGGCGGCGCATCTCCCGGGAGCTGCACGACGACATCAACCAGCGGCTCGCGTTGCTGGCGATCGATATGGGCCGGCTGGACGTGAATCTGCCGGCCTCGGCCGGGCCTATCCGCGCGACATTTCAGTCGCTGGTTCAACGGCTGGCCGCGATTTCCGACGATGTCCGGCGCATGGCGTACCACTATCATCCGTCCATCCTGGACGACCTCGGCTTGCCCGCCGCACTCAAGCGGCTAGCCGACGAGTTTTCCGCGCGCACGGCGATCAAGACCATCGTCGTGCAGCAGGAAGAACTGGCCGGGTCGCTGCCGCGCGAGATCGCCTCGTGTCTTTATCGCATCGCCCAGGAAAGCCTCGCCAACGTGACGAAACACGCTCGTGCCTCCCGGGTTGAACTCGAATTGACCTGCGACGACCGCGAGGTTACGCTATCCGTTCATGACGACGGGGTGGGCTTCGATTTGGACCGGACCCGAGCGCACCATCAGGGGCTGGGGCTCATCAATATCCGTGAGCGTGCGCGATCCGTCGAGGGCCGGCTGGAGATCGAGAGTCAACCGGGACGGGGTACGCGTCTGGTCGTGGAGATTCCGTTGCCGGGAGCGCACCATGAAGAAACCGCGGGTACTGTTGGCCGATGACCATACCCTCGTGCTCGAGGGATTCCGGAAACTGCTGGAGGAGCACTGCGAATTGGCGGGCACCGCCGAGGACGGTCGGGCGCTGCTCGATCTTGCCGCGAAGACACAGCCGGACCTGGTGCTGCTGGACATCTCGATGCCCCGGCTGAACGGGATCGACGCCGCGAAAAAGTTAAAGAAGCTGCTGCCCCACACGAAACTGGTGTTCGTGACGATGCACGCCGACGCGGCCTACGTCAACGAGGCCTTCAAGGCCGGGGCGTCCGGCTATCTGCTCAAGCGTTCGGCGGTCACTGAGCTTGTGCAAGCGGTGCGATCCGTCATGGACGGCCATTACTACGTGACGCCGTTGATCACGAAGGAGGTGATCGGCTCCTTGATCAACCCGGGGCAGGCCCGCGTCCTGGCCGCCGACGATCTGACGGCGCGGCAGCGCGAAATTCTCCAGTTGGTGGCGGAGGGTTTCTCCGCGAAGGAAATCGCCAGCCAGTTGAAGGTGTCGCACCGCACCGTCGAATTTCACAAAGCCAAGATCATGGAGCAGCTCGACCTGCATACGACCGCCGACCTCGTCAAGTATGCTGTGGCGCACGGGTTGGTGACGGCTTCCTAATAGGAGGGCTATTGCCGAAGAAGTCCGCGCCTCGTAGCCGTTTCGTTTCCACCCGGTAGTTTCCCCAGACCCCGCTCGTAGCCCTCCTCTCCCTGCCGACAGGGCGGCGCAGGTATGCTCCCGTGCATTGATGTCGCGTTCGTAACCTGACGCGGGGTGGAGCGATGGAACGACTTCGTATTCTGCTCGCGGACGACCAGTCGCAGATCTTGAACCTGCTTCAGACGCTCCTCGAGCCTGACTATCAAGTGGTCGGGAAGGTCGAGGACGGCCAAGCTCTGGTCGCGGCCGCTCTGGCTTTGAGGCCGGACGTTGTGCTCACCGACGTCGACATGCCGATCCTGAACGGCATCGACGCGACGCGTGAATTGCACAAATCGCTGCCGGACTGTCGCGTGATTTTTCACAGCGGGCATGGCGAGCCGGAGATCATGGCCGCGGCCTTTGCGGCGGGAGCCTCAGGCTATCTGATTAAAGGGTCCTCGCAGTCGCTAATTTCATCCATCCGCACCGTCGTACGCCATGTCTGTAAGAGCGAAGAACCGTTGGAGGCAGGGCGGGCGACGGGGTACCCCGTCCCTCGAAATGACCAGACGCAGCCTCGGGCGTCCTTGTCCGTGCGCAAGGTGTGATCGAGGACGGGTGCCAAGTGGGGAAAGCGAGAAGCGACTCCCCGGCATGAGACGAATGCGAGAGGGTGTCCTGACGCCTCCGGCGTCGACCGCTGTTCCACTCGTGACGGAAAACGCGATGGACGGTCAATCCGGTCTGCTGAACGCGGTGTTCGATCCGGCCGTGGCGCTGGCTGTGGCTGCAGTCGTGTTGCTCGGTGGACTCATCGTGCGAAAGAGACAGGAGGCCAAACGCAGGCGATCCGATCCCCACGTGATCTGTTTGTGGGCCTGTCTCGGGGTCTATCCCCCCAACCGGCGGCCGGCAAGACACAGCCAATCGACGTTGTGAAAGGAACAACCGAAGGCGCCATGTCGTGTCCCCGGTGTCAGAGCCTCCTGGTTCCGGAAATCTTCGTGGACTACGAGGCCGACGGCGGTGCGATGTCGTTCCTGGGCTACCGGTGCGTGATCTGCGGGGACGTTCTCGACACGACGATCCTGCGCCACCGGGCCGACCATCGGCCTCCGATGGTCAGCGCCACACGGAGGCGTCGCCCGCCGGTCTTCGCGGGACGGAAAACCGGAGCCGAGGACCAGCGTGCACGGGAACGGTCCGTGGAATGAGACCCTCGTCGGCGATGGAGGTGACACCGAATATTATGGAGCGGATCGGCGCGCGGCCCCGCGTCCTGGTGATCGACGACGATGGCGACCTGCGAGGCGCCTTGTGCGACCGGCTGAGCGCCATCGGGTTCGATGTGGCGGCGGAGAACAACGGCGTCTCGGGGCTGTCCCGCGTGGCCTGCGACTGGGAGACGTCCCCGTTCCATGGCCTGCTCGTCGAGCTGCAGATGCCCGTGCTGGGTGGCATGGCGGTACTGCAGGAGATGTGCGAACGGTTTCCGTCGGTGCCCGTGATCGTCATGTCGGAGGCCAAGCACATCGCCAAACTCCGCCAGGCGATGAAGCTGGGTGCGAAGGAATATCTCGTCAAGCCGTTCGATCCCGAACTCGTCCGGCGCAAATGTTTGAGCGTCTTTTGTAACGGCGCGTGATGAAGGCACCCACTCAAGCAGAGATTAAGTATGGCTGGGTCAGAGCACGCCAGCACACTCCGGACGCCGTTTGCCCAAGGCCCACGGGCCCCCCTCTCCTGGCGGCGACCGGGGTTCGTGCGCGTTGACCATTCTGGCCTGGCCTCCAATGTCGCCGGCGTAAGGCCGCGAGGCGGGCGGGAAGGAGCGTGGTGACGATGATCCCGGTGTTGGCCCTCTGCGGACTGATGCTGTTCGTGTGGGCGGTCGCGATATGGGCGACCTTTGCCGATGAACCGGAAGAGGCGCCAGCGACGGAACCGGGCCAGGCGGAGCACGAGCCGGACGCCGCTGAATCCGAGGTGCGGAAGGTGGCATAACCGGCGATGGAGAGGTTTCACATGAACCGCAGCGTCGCGGTGGTGTGACGAACCGTTATTGAAATAATAATGAGGGTCAAGCGACCCTTCCACGGAAGGGCGGGACTCCCGAAAGGGGGCCCGCCCTTTCTATTTCTGGCACCACCCGCGGCTCGGGGACTGGCCTCTTGAGCGTGGATGTGCAACACTGTGGCATCAAGCCGGGGCGTCGTTTCTGTCTGTGAATCCGGGACAAATCGAATTGCGACCGGCGGGGCGGTGTATAACCTGAATGTCGAGGTGAGGCATGATGAGAGGCAAAGTCGCGATGCGGGTCTGGGCGGTGCTGCTCAGCATAGGACTGTTAGTCGGCGTTTGGAGTTGCTCGAGCAAACGCGTGGGTTCGACGGCCGGCGATGAATCTGTGGCGAGCACCGGCTCGACCAAGGCCGGCGTGCCGGTCGAGAGCGTGAGGCAGGAGCCTGTGGTCTCGGTCGAGCCGCCTCCGGTTGTGGCTGAGGGAACCGCCGCACCTGATATCCGGTCGGCTCCATCGATGCCCAAGAGCGGCTCCATTCCGAGCAGTGCCGCGGCACCGAGCCTGGGTGAACCGGTCACCGCCGGGCCAGATCTCGTCGGTCCGGGCGACATCTACTTCGACTTCGATCAATATACGATCCGCGGCGACGCACGTGTCGTACTGGAACACAATGCGACGTGGCTGCGGGGTGCTGGCGGCAAGACCGTGCTCATCGAAGGCCATTGCGACGAGCGGGGGACGGTCGCCTATAACCTCGTGCTGGGCGAGAAGCGCGCGAAAGCGGCGAAGCACTATCTCGAAGACCTGGGGATTCCCAGCTCGCGCATGCAGACGGTGAGTTACGGCGAGATGCGGCCCTTCTGCAAAGAGCACAACGAGGGGTGCTGGAGCAAGAACCGGCGCGCCCACTTTGTCGTGCGCTGAACGTGCGACTTGGTGACCGGCGCCGGTCCCTACCGGCGGGCCGCCTGGTCGCGCCGGCAACTTTCCTCCGCCAGCATCCGCTGGCCGCTGGTCGCATCCTTGGGGATGCGCGCTAGGCAGGCGCTCAACGTATCTTCGACCGCTCCGGAGGCGATGCGATCGATATTCCGGATCGACGCGGGCGCCGCTCCACTATCCGATGCCGCCACCCCCATTGTCCCGTCTCCGGCGCATCCGCTCGCGAGCAATCCCAGCATGATCATCACCCCGATCGTGCCCAACAATCGCTTCGCCATCACTCGGTACCTCCTTCTTAAAGGTAGAACGTGAACGTAAGACCGGGGGCGATATTACGCTGAAACGTGGATTGAGAACAAGAGCACGAGGGGAGGATCGCAACGCTATTGAGGTGCCGGGACCGATTTGCGGTTCGCCGTGCCCTGCAAGTCCATGTCCAGCATGACGGGGCCGTCGGCTTTTTGCGGATCGAGCCGGACGGGCATCCGGTCGACCATGAGCTTCACCAATGGCATTGCCGCGATGTACGGGGCCTTTTCAGATGGATTGGAGTAGAGCGTGACACGCACCGTCTTTGGACGGTTTCCGGGCGTGACAAGCGGCACAAGGTCTTTCGCGATAAATCCCACGACCATGCCGCTGCCGTCGGCGAGCTTGTGAATCTCGTACGCATTCGCAGCCGGCGCGACGCGTTGCAAGGCGAGGTCCGGACTTTGGGTTACCAGCGCCATCCCGAGAAACTGCGGCGCGATGAATCCGAAGCTCCCGGTCGGCGCCTGTGAAAAGCGCACGGTGGCCGAGCCGAGTTCCGCCACGCCGTTCTTGGCGCGCAGCCGCTTCCGCAACTCCTGCTCGCTGCCGGCCGCTTCGATGGCCACGGCTGCCGGAGCGGCCTTTTGCACGGGCAGCACCTCGGTCTTCCCGCCCTGGCCCGCGAGGAGAGCCGCTGGAGCCGCACTCAGCAGCGCCAGACAGAGCGTCATGGGGACGGCCTGCCAGCGGACGGCGTTTGTGCGGATCGGTCGCGGTTGCGAGGCGGACATCCCTGTGCTCCTTCCTGTGCGATGAGGGCGGTCGAGGTCGATTCTAAGAAGCCGCGGGTCGAAATGCAAACGGGGGATGGCAGCCAAGACCGGGCGTGCGGCGAATCCTATGCGGCCGGTTCATGGAGACGGATGGTGTACAGGTAATGGTAGAGTCCTTTTCGTTCGAGGAGCTCCGCATGGGTGCCGGCTTCGATGAGTCGGCCCTTGTCGAGGACCAGAATGCGGTCCGCCCGCTGAACGGTCGTCAGCCGGTGCGCCACGACGAACGTGGTGCGTCCTTCCATGAGCCGTTCGAGTGCCTCCTGCACGAGCCGCTCCGATTCCGTATCGAGCGAGGACGTCGCTTCGTCGAGGAGCAGCACGCGCGGGTTCTTTAATATCGCCCGGGCGATAGCAATGCGCTGGCGCTGACCGCCCGATAGATTGATCCCCTTTTCGCCTACCACCGTCTGATAACCGTCCGGCAACGCCATGATGAAATCGTGGGCGTGGGCTGCTTTGCTGGCCTCCCGCACGGCCGACTCGCCCGCGTCTAAATTGCCGTAGCGGATGTTGTCGAGGATCGTGCCGCCGAACAGGATGGATTCCTGCGGGACAAGCCCCACCTGCCGGTACCAGCTCTCAACGGTGACGTCGCGCAGGTCCTGCCCGTCGACGGTGATGCGGCCTTCGGTCGGATCGTAAAATCGGTGCAGCAGGTTGATGACGGTAGTCTTGCCCGCGCCTGTGGGGCCGACAAAAGCGATCAACTCGCCAGGCTTGGCTTCGAACGACAGATTCGACAGGACCGGTTGGCGGGGATCGTAGGCGAAGCTGACCTTCTCGGCCCGCACGTGGCCGTTGACCGGCGGGAGCGTCCGAGCGTTCGGGGGATCCCGGATTTCAGGCTGCGCGTCGAGAATTTCGAACACGCGCTGCGTCGCGCCCTGCGCCTCTTTCATCTGCGCGAAGACGCGGGCCGCGGAGCTGAAGGGGCCGATCAGGATGCCGGCGAACAACACGAAGGCGAAGAGGTCTCCCGGCGTGACGGTCCCTTCGATGACCTGCCGCCCTCCGTACCAGAGCACGGCGGCCGCGGCCGAAAAGGTTAGCAGGCTGATGACGGGGATAAAGACAGCCATGATGGCGGCGCGGCGCAGAGTGAGCGACAAAGTCCGATCGATCTGGGCTGCAAAGCGCGCCTCTTCCCGTCTCGTCTGGACGAAGGATTTCACAATGCGGATACCGGATACCACTTCTTCGATGAGTGTACTGAGGGCGGCGGTCTGGTCCTGAATCGAGGCTGACAGAGACTTCAGCCGCCGGCCGAAGAACTTCGCGACCAGCACAATCAGTGGGAGCAGGACCAAAATCAACAGGCAGAGCCGCCAATTCATGGCGAGCAGAAACGCGATGCCGCCGACGAAGGTCACCAGCTGTTTGGCGCTGTCGATCGGGGTCTCGGTAACCACGGATTGGATGACTGTGACGTCGTTCATCAGTCGCGACAGCAGCTCGCCGGTGCGGCGTGTGGCGAAAAAATTGACGGACAACCTCTGTAAATGGGCGAACAAATGGCGGCGAAAATCGGCGACGATCCTCTGCGACACCCAAGCGGTCAGATAACTGTGCCCCATGGAGCAGAGTCCTTGCAGGAGCACCAACCCGAGAAAAAAGAGAATCAGGTCCGTCATGCGGGCGCCGTCCTTCTGGACGGTGATCACGTCCCAGAGTGTACCGGCCAGACGGAGGAGCGCCAGGTTGATGGCGGCCACGCCCATGACTAGCATTCCGGCCATGATCATGCGGGGCAGATACGGGCGGACGAACGGGAGAAAACGTGTGAAGGTCAACATGGGGCCCGATCTTAGAGGAGGGTGGGGCAGAATACCAACGGGGATCAACTAGAGCTGGGCGATCGACTCGATGAGGTTCTTATTGATCGCCACGAAATCCGACCGGTCCTTGTCGTTGATGAGCACATCCGTCAGGCTGATGAATAGCCGCGCCTCTTCGTTGATCGCGTCGGAAACACGATGGCGCATCGGAGGGATCAAGAAGTCTCCCACATAGGTGCAGCTGACCGTCCGGACGCGGATGCGCACCTTCTTGCCCTCGGCCACGATTCCCTCCCCCCGCAGCGCAGGCTGAGCTTAGCTCTTTCGGCGAAGGAATTTTTGCCGCCGGCGCAGCTTCTTGTATTTGTGCTTGCGCATTTTCTTGCGGCGTTTTTTCAGCACGCTTGACATGGATCGTTTCTCCTCGGGCGCGGAGTCTAGAATCTTTCCGCCGAAAATGCAAGCGTACTGGGGGGTCCGCGTCCCGACGTCGGCGCATCGCTTGACCACGTGTTGACCCGCTTCCTATACTGCGCGCGATGTGTAGCGAACGTATGCGGTCTTGCTTCGCCGGGAAGCGGCTGTTCTGGTGCACCGTCGTCCTGGCGCTCGGCCTCGCCGCCTGCTCCGAGAAGACGATCCAATATCCCGAAGACCACGAACGGTTCCGCCGCATCGACCAGGCCGTAGAATCGCTGCGCGAGTCCTACCAGAAGAAAGACCGTTCGGGTTTTCAAGCGGTGATGCTGCCGCTCGATCACCTCGAACGGTTGCAGCGGGAGGCGGACGCCGACTTCGAGGCCTTTCAGACCATCTCGCTTGAGTTCAAGATCGAACGGATCATGATCGACGGCGACGACATTGATGTGTACGTCCACTGGCAGGGAGTGTGGAAGAAAGATGCGGACGACACCGGTGTTCGGCAACGAGGTCATGCCCGGCTCCAGTGGGTAGGGACGCATTCCGTCCTCCTCCGCGGTGTGCAGGGAGACCTGCCGTTCGGAATGAAGACCAGACAGGCCCTGTCGGAGCTTCCGTTGTCCCCGACCACATCTCGGTAACAATGACCATGGCCCGGGTCGCGAGAGCAGCGCAGGCGGATTTTCTCGTCATCGGAAGCGGAGTCGCCGGGTTGCGCGCTGCCCTTGAGCTGAGCCGCGCCGGCCACGTGGTCATGCTCACCAAAGGTCACCCGTTGCAGAGCAGCTCGACCTACGCTCAAGGCGGCGTCGCCGTGGCGATGAGCGAGGAAGACGACGTCGCTATTCACCTCACCGACACGTTGAAGGCGGGGCACGGCTTGTGCCGGCGCGAGGCCGTGCGCGTCTTGGTGGAGGAGGGTCCCGACCGGATTCAGGAGTTGATCCGCTGGGGGGCGAAGTTCGATAAGGCGGGCGGCAAGTTCGCCTTCGCACGAGAGGCGGCCCACAGCCGGAGCCGAATCCTACGCGCGCACGGCGACGCGACGGGCAACGAGATGGTGCGGGTCTTGATGGCGCAGGCAGGTCGCCAGAAACTGATCAAGCGGCTCGATTACCATTTCACCGTGGACCTAGTCGTCGACGGGGGACGCTGTTGCGGGGCCGTGGTCCTGGACGAAACTTCCGGCGACCAATTCGTGCTGGCGGCGAAGGCGGTTGTTCTGTCGACGGGCGGGGCCGGACAGATCTACGCGCGCACGACGAATCCGCCGAATGCGACGGGCGACGGCATGGCCATGGCGTTTCGCGCGGGCGCCCTGCTTCAAGACATGGAGTTCGTGCAGTTCCATCCCACGGCGCTTTACCTGCCATCGAGTCCGCCGTTCCTGCTCTCCGAGGCGATGCGGGGCGAAGGAGGCCAGCTCCGGAACAGCAAAGGCGACCTGTTTATGCACCGCTACCATCCGATGGGCGCATTGGCCCCGCGGGATATTGTGGCGCGGGCCATCTGGGCCGAAATGGCGGCGACGCGGGCCCGACACGTCTATCTCGACGTAACGCATCTGGGTGCCGAGTTCGTGAAGCGACGTTTCCCCACGATCTATGCGACATGCCTGCGCTACGACATCGACATCACGGAAGAGTGGATCCCGGTGTCCCCCAGCGCGCATTACATGATGGGAGGAGTCTGGACGGACATCAACGGCGCGACGACGCTGCCGGGACTGTTCGCCGCCGGCGAAGTCGCCTGTAGCGGCGTGCATGGGGCCAACCGGCTGGCGAGTAATTCGCTGCTGGAAGGATTGGTCTTCGGCATGCGGGCTGGCGTTGCGGCGATGGCATGGGCCGCCGGCCATCCCGTTCCGGATCTCGGCACGCAGGTCGAGGTTCTGCGGCGCTGTCGGTTCGATCATTTGGACGACGCAGAGAAACTACGGAGCTCTCTCCGTCGCACGATGTGGGGCCAGGTCGGCATTGTCCGTTCGCGGGAATCGCTCATTCGCGCCACTGCACAGCTC
Source organism: uncultured Nitrospira sp. (assembly GCA_964445795.1). Lineage (GTDB taxonomy): Bacteria > Nitrospirota > Nitrospiria > Nitrospirales > Nitrospiraceae > Nitrospira_D. Next base: position 36,035 of record CAYULI010000015.1, read on the forward strand.
TCTCGCTGGAGCCACATCGTGTCCAGGCCATTCGCGACCAGGGCCGATCTCGAGGTCAAAAACATGGTTCAGGTGGCGTATTGCGTGGCGGAAGCCGCCCTATGGCGGGAAAACAGCGTGGGCGCGCATTACCGGTCGGATTTTCCTCAGACCAGGCGGCCGGGATGGAAACAGCACAGTCAACTGTCTGTGGATGAACTTTCTACCGAGCGGCAGGGGGCGGCAAAGCGAGGGCTGTTGATGGCGATGGCGACCCGGAAGAACCGATCACGCGGCCGGTAGATGCCGAATCTCGAATCAGAAAGGTCCGGTAGTATCGGAGCACTTTGCGCACGTACTGACGTGTTTCATCGATGGGCGGGAGCGTTCTATAGCGATCCACGACGTGCTCGCCTGCGTTGTATGCGGCAAGAGCCAGCGGAAGGTTTCCGCTGAACCGGTCCAAGAGCTGCCGGAGATACTTCGTTCCCCCGCCGATATTGTCCTCGGGATCATACAGGTCCCGCACATCCAGCCGGACCGCCGTCTGCGGCATCAGTTGCATGAGGCCCACCGCACCCGCCCGCGAGACCGCCATCGGGTTGAAGTCCGACTCCGCTTTAATGATGGCGCGGATGAGCGCGGGATGGATCTGATGCTGGCGGGAGTACCGTGTGATGACTGGCTCCAGTTCACGCTCAGAGATCATGGGGTGGAGGCGATGGGGATGAAGATCCACGCGGCGGTAACGGATATCGGACGGGACGTTGGTCAGCGAGATCGTTCCGTTGGCATCGATGTATTGGTAGATCTCAGCCCGGCTGGTGGATGCGGTCATGGCCGTGTAGCCGGCCGTTACGAGAACGGCAACGATCAGGAATTTCTCGGGGATGGAGTGTCTGGAATTTCGCATGGTGAAACGATAGCAGTCCGCATCTGTCTGTCAAGAAACCGCAGTTCTCGTGCCCAGCTGGTATGGAGGAAACGGGATGAAAAACAAGGGGATGGGAAGCAGGGCTTAGGAGCCTGACCCCAAAAATCGTTGCCGTGACTCCAAAAAACCGGATCTCAATCGCCCGGTAACGGGGCCCGGTGTGCCCTGACCGATCGGGCGATGGTCGACGGATACCACCGGCATGATCTCCATGCTGGTGTTCGTCAGAAAACATTCGTCCGCCCGGTATAACTGGTCCACAGTGAAGCGACCCTCTTCTGTTGGGAAATGCAGCTCTGCAGCCAGTTCCAAGACGAGGTTCCGTGTGATGCCGTCCAGGATCCCGCAGTCTACCGAGGGTGTCCGTACAACTCCGTCGGTCACGAAGAACAGATTGCTGACCGTACATTCGGTGAGATGACTTTCCCAGTTCAGGAGGAGACTGTCGAAGGCGCCGGCGGCGAGCGCCTCGCGCTTGGCGAGAATATTATTCAGAAAGTTGGTGGACTTGATCTGCGGAGACAGCGCAGTCGGCAGATTTCTCCTCGTCCGTGCGACGATGAGCGCGACGCCCTGTTCGTAGAGTGATGCGGCGGGCGCAATCAGAGGCGTGGCCATAAGGACCACCGTCGGACTCGGGCAAAGGGCTGGGTCCAGACCGATGTCGCCTGTACCGCGTGAGATTGTAATTCGCAGATAAGCATCCCGTTGTTCATTGCCGACATCGTTGCGCGCCATCGACTCGTGGAGCAGATCGAGCCAGCGTTTCCTGGGAATAGGGATCGTCAGCCCGATAGCTTCCGCCGAGCGATACAACCGCGCGATGTGCGCCTCGCACATGAAAATACGATTCCCGTACGACCGGATGGTTTCATACACTCCGTCTCCATATAAGAAGCCGTGGTCGAACACCGATACTACGGCGTCTTCCTGCCTGACGAACTTGTCGTTCAAATAAATCCACATGGTGCCGGTGGCCTTACGACAATGCGCTCAAGAATGCTTGGGCTTTATGGAGGGTCTCCTCATACTCCCGGGCCGGTTCGGAATCCGCCACGATGCCGGCGCCGACCTGGAGATAACCCTTTCCGTTGGCGACCACGAGTGTCCGGATCAGAATGTTGAAGTCTAGATCGCCGCTCCAACTGATGTAGCCCATCGAACCGGTGTAGGGGCCTCGGCGGACCGGTTCCAATTCCTCGATCACCTCCATGCAGCGGATCTTGGGAACGCCGGTAATGGTCCCACCCGGGAAGACAGCGCGCAGCAGATCGAACCCGGTCGCATCCCGACGGAGCGTTCCCGTGACGTTCGACACCAGATGATTGACGTGGGAATACTGTTCCAGCGCCATGAACTCGTCGACGCGGACAGATCCGAACTCGCAGACTCGGCCGAGATCGTTCCGCTCAAGATCGACCAGCATGAGATGTTCGGCCCGCTCCTTGTCGTTCGTGCGGAGATCCTGAACGAAACGCGCGTCCTCCCCAACGGTGCGGCCTCGCGGTCTGGTGCCGGCAATGGGCCGCGTGTCGACGCGCCGGCCGTTCAATCGCACGAGCCGTTCGGGCGATGAACTGACGAGGCTGGTCTGCGGGAATCGCAACACTCCCGAGAAGGGCGATGGATTGACCGTGCGCAGGCGGCGATAGGCCTCCAACTCGAAGTCCAATCTATCCGGACGCGTCAGACCCGGACAGGATACGGCAAACCGATGCGACAGGTTGGCCTGATAGATGTCGCCGGCGGAAATGTAGGCTTGGCACCGGAGGACCCGCTCGATGTAGGCCGATGCGTGTTGCTCTGGAGAAAAATCAACGGGACCGATCGAGGACTGTGGCGGCAATGGAGCCTGGCCGCTCGTCAGCCGGGCTTCCAGTGCTGCCAGCCGGTCGCATCCCTCCCTGTAGAGTTTTTCGCGCGGCTCGCCCAGGAAACGCTCGAGCGGCGGACAGAATATCAACATCAGACGGCCTTGCTCATGGTCGACGGCTGCCACGAGGTCGAAGAAGGCAAACTCCAGATCGGGGACGCCTAGGTCGTCCAGGCACATGGATGGCAGAGGCTCGAATTGCCGCACGAGATCGTAACTCAAGTATCCGACCGCGCCTCCGAAGAACGGCGGGAGATCCGGTGGACGCGCGATCGGCGATGTCCCGCATAGCGCCGCCAGGTGCTGAAACGGGTTCTTCCCCTGTCGTTGCCGGCCGTCGGGGGTTCGCTCCACCCAGCCAGCTTCACGTCCGCTCAGGACCAGATAAGGGTCTGTTGCGAAGTACGAGGACTGTCCCGTTGTACCCGGCTCCTTGCCGCTTTCAAAGAGAAACGAAGGGCTGGTAGCGGACGCCAAGCGGGCATACAACTCGAACGGATTCCCCGAAGGACGGGGGAGGACGACGGCGAGCGGGCCGGGAGGTCCGTCAAGAAACGGTCTGGGCGAAGGTTTGATCATCTCGTTCGATGTGCCATGAATCGCAATCGTCGTCCACTATATCCCAGGCTGTTCAACAAGGGACAGACCTCCCTTGGCTTGACTTTCCATTCGGGATTCTGCTTGAATTGCGCGCCCGCCATCGGCAGAGTCGTCGTCTGCGCTCGCCTGCAGTGGGTGGAGAATGCCCCCTTCACAAGATCCGTTTTATGCGGGGCTCGGCCAAGCCGTTCGGATCGGAACGGAACTGCTGGCTGCGCTGATCGTCGGGGGCGGGCTTGGATGGGTGATCGACACGTATGTTCTCGGGTCGACTCCCTGGGGACTCGTCATCGGATTGGGGTTCGGCGCGGCGGCCGGTGTGAGAAACGCCTACCGCTTCGCGCAACGGTGGCAGGATCCGTCGGATCGTCCGGGTCGGCAAAGATAAGGTCATCGGTCTATGGAAGAAAATCCGCTCCATCCGTTTGAACTGCACAACTATATTCCGATCAATCTCGGCGGGTTGGATATTTCTATCAATAAGGCCGTGATCATGATGTGGGTGGTTGTGGCCCTCGTCGCGACGCTCATGGTGATGGCCGGTTCCGCGCGCCGCCTCGTTCCAGGCAAGCTGCAGAATCTGGCCGAGATGCTGGTGGACTTTATCCGGGGCATCATTCTCGATACGATGGGTCCGGGAGGGATGAAATTTTTCCCGCTCGTCGCCACCTTGTTCCTTTTTATCCTGTTCTGCAACCTCCTCGGTTTGATTCCCGGAGCCTACACCGTGACCAGTCAAATCATTGTGACCGCCGTGTTTGCCACGGTGGTGTACGGGCTGAGTCTGGCAATGGGGTTCGTGCTCCACGGCGGGAAGTTCCTCGGCATCCTGGTGCCGCCTGGGACGCCGGCGTGGCTGCTGCCTCTCATGGTGCCGATCGAATTGATCAGTCAGCTGGCCCGTCCTATTTCGCTGGCCGTCCGGCTCTTCGCCAACATGACCGCGGGCCATGTCATTCTCGGCGTGTTGTTCGGGCTCGCGGTCAGCGGCGGGCTGTTGATCGGCTGGCTGCCATTTGCCTTTACGATCGCCATGAACGGGCTAGAGGTCGGTATCGCGTTCATTCAAGCCTATATTTTTACCGTGCTGACCTGCGTCTATTTGGGGGACGCATTTCACCTGCACGGTCACGACGAACACGCGCACTGACGTGTGTCGGCATAGACAAGGGAGGATGGAGACACAATGGATTCAGCAGCGGCGGCGTTGTTGGGCATGGGATTGGCAGCGGCAGGATTTGCTGGAGCAGGTGTAGGGATCGGTTATATCTTCGGCAAGATGATCGAGGCGGTCGCGCGCCAGCCGGAGGCCGAAGGTCGGGTCGGCAAGTACATGTGGATCGGGTTTGCGTTGGTCGAAGCGATCGCCTTGTACGGGTTGGTCATCGCGTTCATCATCATGGGACTCCGGAAATAAACGGGATCTAGGGGGGCATGGGACAATCGGGATAACGGTCGAAGCGGGTACCTGCTTATCCCCGTACTCCCGCGTCCCGGGGAGTTGATATGCCGCAGTTCGAATCGCACTTTTTCTCGTCCCTCATTTTCTGGGAGGTCGTCTCCTTCGCGATTCTTCTGTTCGTGCTCTACAAGTTCGCCTTCCCGGGCATCTTGAGCATCCTCGAAGAGCGCGAGAAAAAGATCAAGGACAGCCTCGATCAGGCCGAACGTCACCGCTCGGAGGCCGAGCGCCGGCTCAAAGAATATGAGGCGAAACTCAACGCGGCAGACAAAGAAGCGGAAGCCATTCTCGCGGCCGCGAAAGAGCGCGCTCAACGGCTGCTCGAAGAAAATGAGCAGCGGCTCACGTTGGAGGCCGAGCGGATCAAGGGGGATGCCACCCGCGAGATCGAGCACGAGCGGCGGAAGGCCATTCAGGACATCCGGAATCAGACGACCGAACTTGCGCTCATGATAGCGGAGAAGGTGGTGCAGCGCAGCCTGACGGACGCCGATCATCGGAAATTCGCCGACGAAGCGCTCGAGGCGCTTTCCAAGTCCTACCAGCGGTAGTTCTTCACGGCGGGCGGGTTCAGCTCAAACTGATCCCGCCGGGCCGGTACCCTTCCAAATCCACCGTCACGAATCGAAAGCCGAGTTCTTTCAGTTCTCGGCTCACTCGCGCGCGGCGGTGGGGGTCCATCAGATGCGGCAGCTCGTGGTGGCTTAGCTCAATCCTGGCGATGTCTCCGTGGTCGCGGACTCTGTAATGCCGAAGCCCTTCGTGGTGGAGGACGGATTCAGCGGCTTCGACCCGGCTCAACTTTTCTCTGGTGATGGCGATTCCGCGCGGGATTCTTGATGATAAGCAGGCCGCAGCCGGCTTGTCCCAGTTTGAGAGACCGAGTTCCCTGGCAAGCGATCGAATGTCGGCTTTTGACAGGCCGGCTTCGACGAGCGGACTGCGCACGTGCCAGTCCCGTGCGGCGGCAATCCCTGGTCGGTCGTCGCCGAGGTCGTCCAGATTCGTTCCATCCGCCAGCTGTGCGACGGAACGCTCATGCCGAAGTCTGCCGAGCAGCTGGTACAGATCGGTCTTGCAGTGGAAGCACCGCGTCGCGTCGTTCTTTACAAAGGCGGGAATGTCGAGCTGGTCGGTTTCTACGATCTCATGACGCACGCCGATTTCGCCGGCGACCCTGCGCGCCGTCTCCAGCTCGATCGACGGGAATGTGGGGGACACCGCCGTCACCCCCACGGCGCGCTCGCCGAGTTGTTCATGCGCGACCTTGAGTACGAGGGTGCTGTCGATCCCCCCGGAATAGGCCACCAGCACGGAGTCCATGTCGGCTAAGATTCCGCGGAGTCGGTGGAGTTTCTCTTGAAGCTGCTCGGTTAGCATGGTGCTTGACGCAAGAGGATCAGTGGCGGACTTTTGCCTTCGCAATGTTTCCCACGACCACGAGCGCGTAGTGCTGAGGATTGAGGTATTGCCTGGCCACGCGCTGGACATCTTCTTTAGTCACCCGTTCGATCCATTTGGGGTACTGGGTGAAGTATTCGAACCCGAGTCCGAAGAACTCCACTTGTGCCAGAACCTGGGCGAGCTTGGCGGTCGTATCCAGCCGCAACGGGAAACTCCCCATCAGGAAGGATTTGGCCTCGGAAAGTTCCTGATCCGTGACCGGAGCTTCGCGAATCGCTTTGATCTCGGCCAACACCCCGCTGATCGCTTGGTTGGTGGTTTCCGTTCTCGTCTGGAGGCTCACCCAAAACGAACCCGGCATGGCTCGCGCATCGAAATGGCTCATGATTCCATACGCGAGCCCCTGTTTGTCGCGGATGGAATCCATCAGCCGGGACGAAAATCCGCCGGCGCCGAGAATATGGTTCATGACGGTGACGGCGTAGTAATCGGGGTTGGTCCGGCTGATTCCACCGTGACCCAGTACGATGGTGGATTGGGTCAAGTCTTTTTCGATCAACTGAACGGACTTTTTGTCGATGGCAGCGGGCTTCCTGACCGCATGGACCGGGGCGGGCCCCTTCTTCCATGAACCGAAGTGCGTCTGGACCAGTGCCGTGGCCTGTTCCACCGTCACATCGCCCACCACGGTAAGAATGGTTTGATTGGGCAAATATTCCCGCGCGTAGAAACTCTGGACGTCGGCAAGCGTCACCTTGCTGAGTGTGTCTTCCGTCCCGTTGACGGGCCATCGGTACGGGTGGTTGTGGAACAGGAGCTGGTTGAAGGCTTTCATGGCCACATGGCCAGGATCGTCGTTATCGCTAGCGATCTCCCCCAAGATCTGCGCTCGGACCCGCTCGAATTCCTGCTTAGGGAAGGCGGGATGCATCAGGATATCCGCCAGAAGCGTGAAGCCGAGTTCGACGTCCTTCTTGAGCACTCGGACGGAGGCGGTCGTAAAATCTTCGCTGGCTTTGGCTTCCAGCGAACCTCCGACAAAATCGATCAGCTCCGCTAGTTGTTTCGACGTTCTGGTCGTGGTGCCTTCGTCCAGGAGGCTGGCAACCAAGTTCGCCAGTCCTGCCTTTTCCGGAGGGTCTTGCGCCGACCCGGCCTTGATCAAGGCGTGAATTTCGACGATCGGAAGAAAGTGCTGCTCCAGCACGAGGACCGTCATGCCATTGGGGGTCGTGACTCTGACGGGAGCGATGTCCGCTGCGTGACTCCAGGCTCCAAAGGCGGACAGAACTAGGATGAGCCCCGCGCTCAGGAAACACAAGATGAGGAGTCGGGCGAGACGGTTCCGTATCTTGCAGGAGGTCGTCGTGACGATCGGCATCAGGATTTCCCGTGTTGCGCGGCCGTCGGCACCGGTTCTGCCTGTTTGGGCGGCAGCGGAACCAGAATCCCCACAGTCCGGTTGTCTGGGGTCAAATACTGTTTGGCGACCCTCTGCACATCCTTGGCCGTTACGGCGCGGATACGGTCCAAAAACTGATCCACGTGCCGCCAGCCCGCACCGACCGTCTCGGCCTGGCCCAGGAGCATCGCGTGCCGGAAATTTGAATCTTGCTCAAACACGCGGGCGGCTTCGACTTGGTTCTTGGCCCGCTGAAGCTCGATCTCGCTCGGAGGCTCGTTCTGTAGGCGGGCGATTTCCCGATGCAGTGCGTCTTCGACGGCTTCCACTTTCTGGCCGGGGCTCACGAGCGCATAAAAATAGAAGAGGCTGGGGTCCGTCTGCATCAGGCTGTATTCAGCGCCGACGGCCAGCGCATTTTTCTGCTCGTACACCAGGCTCTGGTAGAGCCGCGAGCTCTTGCCGCGGGAGAGGATGGACTCGAGAATGTCGAGCGCGTAGGAATCTTCGCTGGAATAGTTCGGGACGCGGAACCCCATCATGACGAACGGAACCTGGGCCTCGCGTTTCAACAGAAAACGCCGCTCACCCCGCTGTTCGGGTTCGGGTGGTAGCTGCTGTTTGGGGAAAGGACCTTTCGGAATCGGCTCGAACAACTGTTTAATCGTGGGGAGCAGGGCGTCGGCCTTGATGTCGCCTACGACGAGCAAGGTGGCGTTGTTCGGGGAATAGTACGTGTCGTAGTGCCGTTGCAAGTCCTCCAGCGTCATGGCGTCGAGATCGGCAAACCAGCCAATGACCGGCCAGTGATAGGGATGACTAAAGTAGGCTTGGGCGAAAAGAGCCTCTACCAGCGCGCCCTGCGGATCGTCCTCCGTCCTCAGCCGGCGTTCTTCCTTGACCACTTCGCGCTCGGTCTGGAATTCCGCGGCGTCGAGGATCAGCCCCTGCATGCGGTCGGCTTCGAGCTCCAGGGCCAGCTCCACCCGATCGGCCGCGAGATTCTCAAAGTACGCCGTGAAATCTTGGCTGGTGAAAGCGTTGTCCACGCCGCCATTTTTACGGATGAGCCGGGAGAAGGAGCCCTTCGGATACCTCGCCGTACCTTTGAACATCATGTGCTCGAGCATGTGTGAGAGTCCAGCCCGGCCCATTACTTCGTTGCGGGACCCGACCTTGTACCAGACCTGAACGGTAGCGACTGGAGCTTTCGGCACTTCGACCAACAGCACCTTCATCCCGTTGGAAAGGACGTATTCGTGAGGATCCGCTCCGGTTGCCAAGGCGGGCCCGCTGAAAAACAGAAGGGCGGAAACGAATCCAGTTGCGATGGGATGATGGACGATCAGCCTGATCATGATGCGATGGGACGCATGAGGCATGCTAGCAACGGGATTCGACAGGTGTCAAGGCAACGGTCTCGACGGCGGCGGGAAGATTTCCGAGCTGTCCGCAGGCGCCGAGCACGTCGCGTCCGCGGCTCTTGCGGATGAAGACATCGAGGTCGGATTTGCGGAGGATCGACTGGAACGTCAGCACGTCGCGTTCGGGTGGGCGACGGAAACGACTCCCCGGAAATTCGTTGAACGGAATCAGATTGACCTTGCACCGCAGCCCCTTCACCAGTTTCGCCAATCGCTCGGCATCGTCGGGGCGGTCGTTTACGCCGGCGAGCAGGACGTATTCGAAAGTCAACCGCCGGCGCGGCGGCAGCGGGTAGCGCCGGCAGGCGGCCATCAACGATTTAAGCGAAGCGATGCGACTGGCTGCCGGCATGAGTTTCTGACGTTGCTCTTCCGTCGTGGCGTTGAGGGAGACGGCCAGATTCACCCCGAGCGCAGCGACATCTTTCAGGCGGGACGAAAGACCGGCCGTGGAGACGGTGATGCGCCGGGGCGACCATCCGAGCCCCCACGACTTATCGGTGAGGCACGTGATCGCGGTGGCGAGCGCCTCAAGATTGGCGAGCGGTTCTCCCATACCCATGAAGACGAGATTCGTGAGGGTCTCGTCGGGAGCCAGGTGGTCTTGGGCCGTCAATATCTGGTCGACGATTTCGTCGAACTTCAGGTTGCGTCTCAAACCCATGGAGCCGGTCAGGCAGAATCCACAGTCCAGCATGCACCCGACCTGGGTCGATACGCAGAGGGTGAGGCGATCCTCGTCGGGGATCAACACCGTTTCAATGGTCATTCCGTCGTCGAGAGTCAAGAGCAGTTTGCGCGTGCCGTCCTGAGAAGGCCGCAGGGTGCAGTGCGTCGAGCGTCGGATCGTGGCGATCTCGGACAAGGTCCGTCGCTCACGTGCCGAGAGGTTCGTCATGCGGTCGATGACGCGTACTCTCCTCTGATAGAGCCAGCGCAGTATCTGCCCCGCGCGATACTCCGGCCACCCGTGTGAGCGAACGAACCGGGTCATCTGGGGTTCGGTGAGGCTCAAGAGATTGATTCGGGTAGCCGGTTGCGCCATCGTCGCTGCTTGTCTCTCTCTCTCCGGTTGCAGGGGCCTACCATAGTAACGAGAAAACCTCCTCTCCGCCAACCACCCGCTTATGTGAAAGTTCTCGCCATGCCGTATATAATCGAATCACACAGGAGTTCCATGACCGATCGTCCTGATGGTTCCCCCACAGCCGTGCGACTTGCCGCGCTGGTGGCGGCAACGGCGCTGGTTACCCTGATCGATGGGAAATTGGGTGGTATCCAGGCAGCCCAAGTGTCCGTACCTGAGCAATCAGGTCTCGATGGATGCGTGTCCGCAGAGGACTGCTTCGTTGCTGCGGCCTGGCCGAGAGAGCGGCTGGGTAGCTTGTTGACAAGAGAGCAGGTTGCCGCGCTCAAGTTAGAACGGTTGCGGAAGGTCATGGAGCAATTCCCCGCGTCAGTTTGGGCCAAGCGTGCCGGGCTATTGTCGGGGGTCTTGCTCGTCGAACGGAATCCCGCCGCAGCTCTCTCCTACCTCCGTGCGGCGCAGCGGGATTTCCCGATCCTCGACGATTACGTTCGCTTCTGGATGGGGGAGGCGCTGCTCCATCTCGGCGATGCCAAAGAGGCGGCGGCTCTGTTCGAATCAGTCCCCCAGATGGTTCCGGACTCCAATCTTTCCGGCCTGGTTGCGCTCCGCGCGGGAGAGGCCTGGTACCAGGCTTCCAGTTGTCCCGAGGCCGTAGCCTGGCTGGCCAAGGCCGTGACTCTCAACGATAGAGACCCGAAGGTGTCCCAGGCCTGGTTGCGGCTGGCGGCCTGCTACCTGCGGGAGAATCGGCTGGCCGAAGGTCGTGACGCGTTGCAACAGCTATGGGTGCGGTTTCCCCAATCGAATGAAGCAAAGGAAGCGGAATCGCTGCTGCTTTCGAACATTGGCGGAGAGCCGTGGTCGGCGAAGGCGGGGGATCACTACAGCCGCGCTCAGGCATTTCTTGCGCAAGCACTCCACGCGGAGGCCATCGACGAGTTGAAGAAGTTTCTCGCGAAGGATCCCGCATCGATTTTACGGGGAGAGGCCACGCTCAAACTCGGAATCGCGCAGGTGCGGTTGAAACTCTACGATCAGGCGCGGGACACGTTTCAGGCCTTGGCAGCGGAACAGGCTGCGCAATCTGACGAAGCCACGGTGTGGCTCGCGCGCGTGTACCTCCGGCAGGGACTTGGGTCCAAACTCCTGGAGTTGAGCCGGTCCTTGCACAAACACTCGCTCTCTCCCGAGCAAAAGGGGCAGATCGGCTTGTTTGCCGGAATCTGGCTGGAAGATCAGGGACAATTTGAGGAGGCCGTCGCGAAGTACCAGCTCGTGGCGAAATCCGGAGAGCCGGCATCGCAACGGGCGGAAGCTCAATGGCGGGAGGGATGGGTGTTGTATAGGATGGCCCGGTATCGTGATGCGATCGCAGTGTGGCAGCGCATGATGGAGCAGCGCGACAGCGACTTTGAACCGCAGGCCCTTTATTGGACGGCGCGGTCCTATGGCCATCTGGACAGTCCGAAGTCCCGGGAGACGTATCTGCAGCTCTGCCAACGATACCCGTACACCTACTATTGTCAACTGGCTCAGGAACGAACCGACATCCCCGTCCTCGCTCCCGGTGAATCCGACGCGCTGTCGCCCGCCCCTGCTTCGGCAGAATCGCCGCATGGCGATGCAGTCACGCCTGCGTCGATTAGCCGGACCGAAATAGGGCAACAGGCGGCCTACCGTCGTGCCGTGGAATTGAAGACACTCGGCCTCGATCAAGATGCGGCCCGAGAGTTGGCTGCGCTGACCGAGCGCTACAGCCGGGACCCCGACGTGCTGGCTGCGTTGTCCATCATGCTGCACGAAGTGGGTGCTTACCACCACGCGTTGCGTCTTGCTCGGGCGCGATTCCGCGACAAGCTGGAACGGACGGGCGGGCCGGTCGCAGCCGGGCTCTGGAATGTGGCCTACCCTACCGGGCTACTGCCCACGATCAAGATGCTGGGAGCCGACGGAGTGGACCCATTATTGGTCGCGGCAATCATCCGAGAGGAGAGTCAGTATGACGGGCGTGCCGTGTCGCGCGTGGGGGCTATCGGCCTGATGCAGGTCATGCCGTCGACCGCCAATGCGGTCGCGCAGCGGCACCGTTTACCCGCCGTGGCGCGTGAAGACCTGTTCGATCAGGAAACGAACATCCGGCTTGGGGCGCGATACGTCGAACAGCTGCTGACACAGTTTGCCGGCAACGTGGTCTATACCATCGCGGCTTATAATGCCGGTCCTCCCGTGGTGGAGCAATGGGCGGCCGCGCACCGGGGCCGGAGCCAGGACGAATTTGTGGAGCTGATTCCCTACCAAGAAACCAGGCAATATGTGAAGCGGGTGCTCCGAAGCTACAAGGAATACGTTCGGCTCGCCGCCCGGCCGAAACCCTTTTCTTGACAAGGTGTTGTGAACTTTTTATAGTGCGCCCCAACCCATAGGAACTGCGGGAGAAGAAATCGTTATGGCCTTAGACCGACTGGATGCTTTGGAAAGCCGTATTCGAGACCTGGTGAAACTGGTACAGGAACTGAAAAAAAAGAACGCCTCGCTGGAGGAGGAGATCAAGGCAGCGCGCCAGCGACTGGCGTCCCAGGACGAGTTGAATCGCCGGTGGGAAAAAGAGCGTATCGATATTAAGGCGAGAATCGAAAAGGTGCTGAGCGAGATCGAATTGCTGGAATGTCTCGAAGACTCCAAGGAGGTGGCCCTTGACTAAGACGATCGATGTCGAAATCTATGGTCAACGGTATGCGATCCGCGGAGATGCCGATGATGCATACATCCGTCGCCTCGCCCATTTTGTGGATGATCACATGAAGCATCTGGCCGCCGGTATGAAAACGGCGACCCCTTCGAAACTCGCCGTGTTGACGGCCATCAATCTGGCCCACCAGCTCTTTGAGTCGGAGAAGAAGCGGGTCCAGGGAGAGGCCGACGTGGAGCGACGGATGATGACGCTGATGGAATCCATCGAAGAGCAGATCCCGACGTCGCTGTTTCGGTAGTTTCGTCTTGCTTTCTGTAGACCCCTTTGTTATCGTCAGCTTAGAGTTTACCGTTAAGCGTCGGTTCGAGTGCGACGCAGAGTCGATCAGGAGCGTCATTTCGGAATAGCTGACCCAACTGGAAATGAGCGTTGTCAGAGCGACAGAGAACGTGTGGGTGTCCTTGTACCGGGTGCTAATCGGCCGGATCTTCTTCCTGTGGATGGTTCCCATGAACCTGGAAAAGTCGTGGTGTAACCAGTCGCGTGAGACAGCAAGAGGGTGGCAGTGGCTGTCCGATGCGTGGAGAGAGATCCTCTTTGCGTTGCCTGCTTCTACAATCATCCCTCTTCGGTCTAGCTGAGCGATCTATCCCATGCGACGTAACAGGGGTGACGATAGAAACCGCACCGGTCATGTACAAGGCAACAGGCGCTCTCGCCCATTTTCGAGCTGAGTTCTCCGCTTCCTCCTGAACCGTCACGTCCTCCTGAACTCCGCTTAACCGTGAATCATCGACAGTGTGCGTGGACCAGGTGTGTCTGCCTGGTCATTCCGAGAAGGGGGTGACTCCCATTTCTACCTCAATCGTTATCTATCTCTTGTGCGGACTTTTGGGCGCTCTCGTCGGCGCGGGAGCCTATGAACTCGTGCGGCGACGCATAGCAGCCGCCAGGCAGGCTGAATTGGACGAGCAGGCCAAGCAGGTGGTGCAGAACGCACAACGTGAGGCCGAGAACATCCTGAAAGAGGCGAGGCTTGAAGCGAAGGATCTGGTGTTTCAAGCGAAGTCAGAGCTGGAGCAGGAACAGAAGGCACGAGTTGCCGAGCTGTCGACGGTAGAAAAGCGCCTGATCCAGCGCGAGGAGGGACTCGATCGAAAAGCGGCCGCCATCGAGAAACGGGAAGGCGAGTCGCAGAAGCGCGAGCAAGAATTGGCCCGTCGAGAACAGGGTCTGGCCGCGAAGGAAGCGGCCTGCGCCAAGGCCGAGCGGGATCATCGCGAGGCACTGGAGCGCGTGGCCGGCATGACCGCAGAGGAAGCCAAGAAACAGTTGATTGCCGAGATGGAGTCGCAGGCCAGGCTTGACGCGGCCGGCATCGCCAAGCGGACGATCGAAGAGGCGCGAGAGAACGCGGAGCGCGAAGCGCGGGAAATCATCACCACGTCAATTCAACGGGTAGTGCGCGACTACGTGTCGGAGTCCACGATTTCGGTGGTGCCGATCCCGAACGATGCGATGAAGGGACGGATCATCGGGCGGGAGGGCCGCAACATCCGAGCCATCGAGGCGGCGACCGGCATCGATCTCATCATCGACGAGACGCCCGAAGCCGTCATCATCTCCGGATTCGACCCCCTGCGCCGGGAGATTGCCAAGGTCTCGCTCGAACGGCTGATGCAGGATGGGCGGATCCATCCTACCCGCATCGAAGAGATCGTCGAAAAAGTGAAAACCGAGATCGACAAGCTCATGTACGAGGAGGCGGAAAAAATCATCTTCGAGCTGGGATTGTCGGATTTTAACCCTGAATTGATCAAGGTCCTGGGGCGCTTGAAGTATCGGACGAGCTATGGGCAGAACAATCTCTACCATGCGCGCGAGGCCGCGTACATTTGCGGCATCATGGCGTCGGAGTTGGGGCTCGACGTGAAGCTGGCCCGGCGGGGCGCCCTGCTCCACGATATCGGCAAGGCGGTCAGCCACGAAGAGGAAGGGCCGCATGCGATGTTGGGGGCCGAATTGGCCAAGAAGTACGGCGAGTCCCCGAAAATCGTCAATGCGATCGCGGCGCATCACGAACAGGTGGAGCCGATCTGTCCGGAGAGCGTGCTGGTCGCGGCGGCCGAAGCGCTGTCCGCAGCGCGACCCGGAGCAAGACGGGAGGCGCTGGAGTCCTACGTGAAGCGACTGGAGAAACTGGAGGCGTTGGCCGCCGGCCAGAGGGGGGTACAGAAAGCCTACGCCATCCAGGCGGGTCGGGAAATTCGCGTGATCGTCCGTCAGGAAGACATCACCGACGCGGAGTCGTTCCAGCTATCTCGCGACCTCGCGAAGAAGATCGAACAGGAATTGACGTATCCCGGCCAGATCAAGGTGACAGTCATTCGGGAGAGCCGGTACGTGGAATACGCCAAATGAAGGTCCTGGTGATCGGCGACATTATGGGAGAGCCCGGGCGGCGGGCAGTGGCTCGGATGGTGCCGCGCCTCGTCGCCCAGCGCCGGATCGATGTGGTCATCGGCAATGGAGAAAACGTTGCCGGCGGGTTCGGCATTACGCCAGAACTGGCTGAAGAACTGTTTGGCATGGGGTTGTCGGTCATCACGACCGGTAACCACGCCTGGGACAAGAAGGAAGTGCTGGATTATTTTCCGCGGGAATCGCGTCTGTTACGGCCGGCGAATTACCCTGCGGGAGTGCCCGGCAGCGGAAGCGCGATCGTCGAAACGGACGGCGGGGAACGTCTGGCGGTGATCCAGTTGATGGGACGAGCCTACATGCCCACGATCGACTGTCCTTTCCAGGTGGCCAAGCGCGAGCTCGCCAGATTGAAGCAAGAAACGCCGGCGGTGATCGTCGACATGCACGCGGAGGCGACCTCAGAAAAAATGGCGATGGGGTACTTCCTGGACGGCGACGTGACGGCGGTGGTGGGTACTCATACCCACGTGCAGACCGCCGACGATCAGATTCTCCCCAAAGGCACCGCCTATATCACCGACATCGGCATGACAGGCCCGCTTCACTCGGTGATCGGCGTCAAGAAAGAATTGGCCATCGAAAAGTTCCTGACGGGAATGCCCCGCCGCTTCGAGGTGGCGTCGGGCCCCTCCGTCTTTTGCGCGGTCCTGCTCGAACTCGATGCACGGTTGGGCAAGGCGATCGGGTTCGAGCGGTTGCGAGTCGTCGACTAGTCGAAGGAGATCTCCCACGAGCCTCCCCACGCAATCCATCCTGTCGCCACCAGATGCGGCTCGGAGGCGGATATGGACCGTTTCCGAGTTTGCCGCTCTTGTTCGGTCGGCCCTCGAGAGCGAGTTCTCCAACGTCTGGATCGAAGGGGAAATCTCGAACTTGCGCGCGCCAGGGTCCGGCCACCTGTACTGCACGCTGAAGGACGACTCCAGTCAGATTCGCGCGGTGATCTTCAGACCGACGGCGCTGCGGTTGCGGTTCTCCCTGGAGGACGGGCTCCACGTGGTGGCCCGTGGGAAAGTTACTCTCTATGAACCACGCGGCGACTTTCAGATCGTACTCGAACACGTTGAGCCGCAAGGCCTCGGCGCGCTGCAGCTGGCGTTCGAGCAGCTTAGACGGCGTCTGGAGGACGAGGGGTTGTTCGACGCGGCACGGAAGAGGCCGGTGCCCGCGTTCCCCCGCACGATCGGCATCGTCACCTCTCTTACGGGGGCGGCGATTCGGGACATGATCACCGTGCTCCATCGCCGGTGCCCGATTCTCCACGTCATCGTCGCACCGGTGCAGGTGCAGGGCGACGGATCTGCAGAACAGATCGCGACGGCGATCCGAGCCTTGAACGAATTGAACCACGTCGATGTGGTGATCGTAGGCCGGGGAGGGGGCTCCGCCGAGGATCTCTGGAGCTTCAACGAGGAGAAGGTCGTACGGGCGATCGCCGAGTCGCACATTCCCATTGTATCGGCCGTGGGGCACGAGACGGACGTCACCCTCGCCGACTTCGCGGCCGACTTGCGAGCGCCCACGCCCTCCGCAGCCGCCGAGATTGTGGCTCCGCTGTTGTCGGACATCGTCGGTCGTCTCCAGGATCTTCGGATGCGAGGCCAGCAGGCTATGCGGTGGCAATGTGGCAACGATCGCCAGCGACTCGATCTCGCTCTTGCCCAATTGGCGAACTTTAGGCTCAGAATCCTGGAAGAGATGCAACGAGTGGATCTGGTCGTCATCCGGATGAGGCAGGCTGTCAAGAACATCCTCCGAGAGGGGTGGGAGAAATTCCGCTCCCTCAGACATGAGTTGGTTGAGAGGAGTCCGGAGTTCTTGGTCCATCAAGGCCTGGCGGTCGTCCCGCAACTCCGTGTCCGTCTCCAAGGTGTCATGCGACACAACCTGGAACGCCGCAGACACCGAGCGCGAGCGCTCATCGCCAACCTGTCGAATCTCAGTCCGCTGACGATTCTGGGCCGCGGGTACAGCATCATCGAGACCATACCCGAGCGTGATATTGTGCGCGATGCCGGCAGTGTCTCAGTCGGACGGGAGGTCTTGGCTCGATTGGCCAAGGGACGACTCGTGTGCACCATCAAGAAGATCGTGCCAGGCGCCTCGGTTTAAATACCGATCGGAACCGGCTATAATCTCGTCTGGCGTTCGGCAGGAGGAGATGACGGTGGCTGGAGTCAAATTCGAACAGGCGATGGCGCGTCTGGAAGCCATTGTGGGCGAATTGGAAAAGGGCGACCTCCCGCTCGAGGAATCCTTGAAGATCTTCGAGGAAGGCATTCGGCTCTCCAAGAGCTGCCTGAAGGTCCTGGAGGAGGCCGAGCGAAAGGTCGAAGTCCTCGTCCAGGACAAAAACGGGAAGAAAGAGCTGCGTGCGTTTTCACCCGATGACGACGGTGCGGATGACCCATCCGCTCGGTCTTAAGTCGTCCGGATTCAGGTCGCATTTCCCTTCCTTTTTTCACGATTCCTGGTCCATGGAAATTAACGTCTGCGCATCAAAAGAACGACTCGACCGTGTGCTCGTGACGAGGGGCTTGGCTCAGAGCAGAGACGTCGCTCTTCGCATGATCTTGGCCGGAGCAGTCAGAGTGAACGGGACGCTGGCAGACAAACCGGCCAAGCTGGTCCCGCGGGATGCGACGATCGACGTTCTTCAGCAGGGCCCGCGCTTCGTGAGCCGGGCCGGCGACAAGCTGGTCGCGGCCCTGGATGCGGCCTCGATTGATCCACAGGGCGCAATCTGTCTCGATGTCGGGTGTTCGACGGGCGGATTCACCGATTGCTTATTGCAGCGAGGAGCGGCGCGCGTGTTCGCGGTCGATGTCGGGTATGGGCAGTTGGATTGGCGGCTGAGACGAGATCCGCGGGTAGTCCTGCTGGAGCGGACCAACATCCGCTATATCGACAAAACCCTGATTCCCGAAGCGATCGAGCTGGTGGCCATCGATGTCTCGTTCATCTCGCTGAGGATGGTACTCCCCCCGGTTCTTCCTCTGTTGGCTCCTGGAGCCAGGATCATCGCGCTGATCAAGCCGCAGTTCGAGGTGGGCAAGGGCCAGGTCGGTCGGGGAGGCATCGTGCGGGAGGAAACCCAGCGCCAGGCGGTGGTCCGACGCATCGTCAATTTCGCGGAGGAACTGGGTTTGCGGCTCAAGCAGACGCAGGAGTCCCCTGTGAAGGGCAAGAAGGGGAATCAGGAAATATTGGCCATTTTCGAGTTTGCGTCGTAGCTCATGGAAGCATAAGACCGGAGCCGGATCGGCCTTTAATCTGCGGAGGGATGATGAAGGTACTTGTAACGGGGGGCGCGGGGTTTATCGGGTCGCATGTCGTCGATCGGCTCGTGGAAGAGGGGCACGATGTCGTCGTCGTGGACAATCTGGCCACCGGCAAACGGAAGAATGTCAATCGGGCGGCAAGCCTCTACAAACTCGATATTCTCAGCCGGCGCTTGGAACGCGTTTTCCGAAACGAACGGCCTAACATCGTGATCCATCTGGCCGCGCAGGTCAGCGTACGGCGGTCGGTGGATGATCCGGTGTTTGATGCGCAGGTCAATGTGCTGGGTACGCTGAACGTGCTGCAACAGGCCGTCAAGCACGGGGCAAGGAAGGTCGTCTTTTCTTCCTCCGGGGGTGCGATATATGGCGAGCAGGAAATTTATCCCGCCCCGGAATCACATCCGACGAACCCGATCTCGCCGTACGGCATCAGCAAGCTGTGCGGGGAGCATTATCTGTCATACTTCCAGCGGGTCAGTGGAATCCAGGCGGTGAGCCTTCGGTACGCCAATGTGTATGGGCCGCGGCAGGATCCCGACGGAGAGGCGGGCGTCGTCGCGATCTTCATTCAGCGCATGTTGAACAACGAGCAACCGATCATCAACGGGAACGGACGCCAGACGAGAGACTTCGTTTTTGTGGACGATGTGGCCGAAGCCAACTTGGCCGCCATGGGGCAGGAGGCACAGGGGGTCTATAACGTCGGGACCGGAACGGAGACGTCCATCAACGAGCTGTTTCGAATGCTGGCCGAGCTGACGGGTTCACATTGTAAAGAAGTGCACGGTCCAGCAAAGGCGGGCGAACAGATGCGCAGCGTCGTGGATGCGTCCAAAATCAGGCAGGAACTCGGATGGGACTCGCGGGTGGATCTCGCGGAGGGCCTGAAAAAAACCGTCGCGTACTTCCGCGAGAGGCTAGGCTGACGCGACCCGGTTTCTTAAGCGTTCGCTCGCTGGTGTGGCAAAAAGATCCGGCCCCTAGTATCTTGGGACCGAATTATCCACCTGAACGGACCAGGCATCGATTCCGCCAACGAGATTCTTCACATTCTGAAAGCCTTGTTGAAGCAGGAACCCGGTAGCATCCGCGCTTCTCATGCCATGATGGCAGTAAGCGATAATTTCGGCATTCCTGTCCAGCTTCCCCAGCGATTGGGGTAGAGTGCCTAGCGGAATCAGGATCGACCCTTCGAGTTTCGCCAAAGCATTTTCCCAAGGCTCCCGCACATCCAACAGGACCAGCTTATCCCCTCTATCGATTCGTGCCTTCAGTTCTTTCGGCGTGATGGAGAAGCTCATAGAACAACCTCCTTATGAACGGAATTGCATCATAAGTGACCGGCAAAAAGGCTGTCAAACATATGGATTGATCTGCAAGCCAGCTGAGGGGCCGAACGGTTGTATGTATAATGGGAGAGATATTGATCAGGGAGTCGGGTTCGGTATATTACGCTTCCCACGGCAGGTCGTTGAGTGGGGCTTATCGGCAGCCACGATGACGTAAAATGCCATCTTTTTGTACATTATTGTCAATTTTTTGCCCGTCTGTCCTAATTATGTGACAGTCGTTAATTGCGATCGAGACTGTAACCTGTCAATCAATTCATAACTATTTGAAAAATAAAAATATGTCAATAATTTGTCTAATGGAGATCGGCATAGATATTGCTGTTTTCTGTCACAAGCGAGTCCAAACAAGCTGATTGCTTGTGCTAGACGAAATCGGTATCGTTCATGGCAGTATGAGTAGGGAGGGGAAAGATGTTCTGATCGTACTCGTCACGGCGCCAAATTCGACAGAGGCAGCTTTAATTTGCCGTGAGAGTGTCCAAGCCCGGTTGGCTGCCTGCGCAACCAGGCTCGGGTCGGTACACTCGACCTATTGGTGGGAGGGTAAGCTGACAGAAGATGAAGAGGTTCTCCTGATCCTCAAAACGACAGCCGCGAAATTCAGCGGTTTGCAGGAAATGATTCGTAAGCTACACTCCTACAAGGTTCCCGAAATCATCGCCGTCCCGGTGGTACGTGGCCTAACACAATATATTGAGTGGATTCAGAAAGAGACCTTCTCGTAATGGTGATGCGACCAGACTCGCAACTCATCGTTGTTAAATTGGGTTGACCGTGACAGGCGAGGTGGGTAAACTCGCCGGGTGTAGGTGGCTCGGTTTCCCAATGGGGGAGTGAAGGTTATGGGTCAGATACACAGCCAGGAAAACAGCGATGCCTATACCGTCGTGATCTTCCGGGGATCTACGGCTAAGCCCCTCCGTTTCAGCTTTCCAAGAAAGTTCATTCGTAAGCTGTTGATTGTTGGTGTCTTGTTGATTCTTGCCGATATGTTGGTCATATCACATTACGTCATCAGGACCGGCGAGGTCTGGGAGCTCTCGGCCTTTCGGGCTGAAGCCATGAGTGCACGAGAGCAGACCGCTGCCTTCTCGGCGGCAGTCGACGACCTTAAGAAGCGCCTCTCGGCGATGAAGGAGGTCAATCAGCGTCTCCGGGTCATGTTGGGCATCGAAGTTCCCAAGACCGGCGACATGACGAACGGTCGAGGCGGTGAGGAGGTTCCTCTTCCCGAAGGCAGTGCTGTTCCTGGTTTGGACGGCACCATGAGGCCGGCCGGAAACAAGCCGGGTGATGAGGTAACTCGGGAACAGGTCACCTCTCCCGGGCCGGAGTCCACAAGAAACGAAAAGGAAATGGCCGCTTTCGTCAGAGAAGGGCTCAACTGGCTTGATCGGGAAGCGACGATGCAAGAGCGGATCCTGCGTGAATTGTCGGAAGCAGCTGAACAGCGGTCCTCTCGCTGGGCCGCCACTCCATCGATTTGGCCGGTTAAGGGTTGGGTGACGTCGAAGTTCGGTCCCCGAATTTCGCCGTTCACTGAAAAGCCGGCCTGGCACGATGGGCTGGATATTGGTGCCGCCCCGAATGCCCCGGTCCAGGCTCCAGCTCAGGGAAGGGTGACCGCGACTGGATTTGACCCGAAGCTTGGAAACATCGTTCGGCTCGACCATGGATTTGGCATCGAAACCCTTTACGGACATCTCGCCAAAGCGTTGGTCAAAGAAGGACAGAGAGTCAAGCGAGGGGACGTCGTTGGTCTGGTTGGAAGTAGCGGGCTCGCCACTGGGCCTCATCTCCACTATATGGTCAAGGTGAACGGACAGGCCATTGATCCGAATAAGTACATCCTCGAGTAACCCTGCTCTTCTCTTTCCAAACCGTTATGAGCGCCGCACCTGGTTTAGGGGCGCGCCTGTTCTCCTGTCCAGGGGCTCAAAACAAGCGACTGGCTTCCCCCAACTTGGCAGGCGTTGTCCGCATGCGGTGTGATGTAGATACAACCGCGCATCGTCAATCAGTTCTTCTGCAGCGCCGCTCCCTGCATCGCGATGACAGACCTTGAGATTGCCAGATCCGTTAAACCGCTCCCTATTCAGGAAATAGGCAAGCAACTCGGGCTTTCTCCTGACGAGCTGTACCCCTACGGCCGGTATAAGGGGAAAATCTCGTTGGCTGCCTTGGATCGCCTCAAGGGCAAGCCTCAAGGACGATACATTCTGGTAACCGCCATCAACCCGACACCGTTGGGCGAGGGGAAGACGACCACTTCCGTTGGGCTGGCTATGGGACTATGCAGGCTTGGCAAGCGAGCCGCGGTGACTCTACGGCAACCTTCTCTCGGCCCGGTCTTTGGGATTAAGGGGGGCGGAACAGGCGGGGGAAAAGCTCAGCTTCTCCCGATGGAAGAGATCAATCTGCACCTGACCGGCGACGCCCATGCCGTGTCGGCCAGCCACAATCTGCTCGCCGCGTTCGTCGATAATCATCTGTACCACGGCAATGTGAACGACCTGGACCCTCAACGCATCGTGTGGCCGCGCGCCATGGGAGTCAGCGATCGGGCGCTCCGCCGGATTTCCCTCGACGGTGACAGCCCCGGGCGGTTTCGGCAATTCGTCATTACCGAAGCCTCGGAAGTCATGGCTGTGCTCGGACTCGCCTCGAACTACGGCGATCTGAGAAAGCGACTGGGGCGAATAGTGGTAGCGTTCAACAGAAACGGTGACCCGGTCGTGGCGGAATCGATGGGATGCGCCGGGTCCATGGCGGTGTTGTTGAAAGAGGCGTTGCTCCCGAATCTGGTTCAGACGTTGGAGGGCACGCCCGCGCTGGTTCATACCGGACCGTTCGGGAATATCGCCCACGGCAACTGTTCCATCGTCTCCGACGCGATCGCGCTTCGATGCGCGGACTTCGTCGTCACAGAAGCGGGGTTCGGCAGCGACCTGGGGGCGGAAAAGTTTTTCAACATCAAATGCCGCGTCTCAGGCTTCACGCCGTCCGTTGCCGTCGTGGTGGCTACCCTGCGGGCGCTGAAACTGCATGGCGGCGGAGGAGCGGTGGAGCCCGGCTCGCCGCTGCCGCCCGGTGTGACCAGACGCAACCCGGAAGCGCTGGGCAGAGGATTTGCCAATCTTGAACAGCACATCGCGAATGCGAAGGCCCATGGAGTTCCGGTGGTTGTCGCGGTGAATGCATTCAAGGACGACGCGCGGGACGAGCTGAATTGGGTGCGGGAACGGTCGTTGGAGGCGGGCGCGGCAGACGCCGCCGTGTCGACTCATTATGCCGACGGGGGGAGGGGAGCGGAACAACTGGCCGCCGCCGTCATGAAGGCCTCCGAACGGCCGGCCAATTTTACACACCTCTACGATGTAATGTGGCCGATCAAAAGAAAGATCGAAACCATTGCGACCAGGATGTACGGAGCGGCCGACGTCAAGTTTGAGCCGGATGCGGAACGGCAATTGGATATGGCGGAGGCCTTGGGATTCGGGCAACTGCCGGTCTGTATGGCCAAGACCCCGTTGTCGCTATCGCACGATCCGGCCTTGAAGGGCCGTCCGACGGGGTTCACCCTCCCCATCAAGGAGTTGCGAATCCTGGCAGGAGCGGGATTCGTGACGGCGGTCTGTTCCGGGATTCAACTGATGCCGGG
This sequence comes from uncultured Nitrospira sp., assembly GCA_964445795.1. GTDB lineage: Bacteria > Nitrospirota > Nitrospiria > Nitrospirales > Nitrospiraceae > Nitrospira_D. The sequence continues at coordinate 59,676 of CAYULI010000015.1, forward strand.
GTTGCCGAAACGGCCGGCCGGGGAACGCATCGACTTGGATCCCCGCACCGGAGAGATTGTGGGCCTTTCCTGAGGCCGCTATCGCTGCTTCAGGTAGCGGAAAAACTCGGAGTCGGGGCTCATCACGATGGTGGACTTGTCGGCGAACGTTTTCTTGTAGGCTTCCATGGAACGGGTGAATTCGAAGAACTTCGGATCCTGCCGGTAAGCATCGGCGTAGACTTTGAACGCCTTGGCGTCTCCCGCACCCCGCAACTCTTCTGATTCCCGGTAGGCTTGCGCCAGAATGATTTCACGATCCTTCTCCGCGTCCGACCGGATCTTCTGAGCCTCTTCCGCGCCTTCGGCTCGGTACTGTTTGGCCTGCCGCTCCCGTTCAGCCTGCATGCGGGCGAAAACCGCCTTCTCGTTCTGTTCCGGCAGGTCGGCGCGTTTGACTCGCACGTCCTGGATTTCGATCCCGTATGCCGAGGCCTTTTCGTTCGAACGTTGTGTGACAATCTTCATCAGATTGGCCCGTCCGGTCGAGACGATTTCGGCTAACTCATGGCGGCCCAACTCCACGCGGAGTTCCGAATAGATGATATCGTGCAACCGCTGCAACGCTCCGCGCTGGCTCTGGAAGTTCTGATACACCTTCAACGGATCGGTGATGCGCCACTTCGCGAAATTGTCGAGCAACAGGGTTTTCTTATCCTGCGTGATGACATCCTGCGCGTCCGAGTCATAGTCGAGCAGGCGCTTGTCGAAGTAGGTCACCTCCTGGATGAACGGGATCTTCACGTACAATCCGGGCTCCGTGATGGTTTTCACCGGGGCGCCCAACTGCACCACGATAGCAGTCTGGGTGATATCCACGACGAAGAGCGGAGAAGCTCCTAGGACGAACAAGCCGATCACCACGGCCACCAGCGCGATAATGAGACTCTGTCTGCTCATGGTTTTTGCTCCTCCGAAGAGGCGGCGCGATGCGATTTCAGTCGGTCCAGTGGAAGGTAGGGAAGGACCCGCTCTCCGCCTTTCCCGTCGATAATCACCTTCTCGATGTTCGGCAGGATTTCTTCCATTGTTTCAATGTACAGGCGTTTACTGATGATGTCCTTGGCCTGGTTGTATTCCTTGAGCATGGCGAGGAATCGGTTCGCTTCGCCCTGGGCGCGGTTCAGGCGGGCCTGGGCGTAGGCCTTCGCCTGATTCACGATCTGAGCCGCCTCGCCTTTGGCCTTGGGAAGGATGTCGTTCCGATAGCCCTGTGCCTGGTTGATGAGTTTCTCCTTGTCTTCCTTTGCGTTGGTCACGTCCTTGAACGCAGCGGCCACCGCCTCGGGCGGATCCACGTCCTGCAACTGAACGGCCGCCACCTGCACCCCCGCTTGATACTGGTCCAGGATGGTCTGAAGGAGCACCAATGTATCCTGCTGGATCTGCGCCTTGCCGGTCGTGAGCGCTTCGTCGATCTTGCTTTTCCCGATCACTTCGCGCATGGACGCCTCGGCGGCTTTCCCGATTGTGTCGTGAATATCTGCTACGTTGAACAGATAGTTCTGCGCCTCTTTGATCTTGTACTGGACAATGAACTCGATGGCGAGGATGTTCATGTCGCCCGTGAGCATCAGCGCTTCCTGCGGGATCATCTGTTGACGTCCCTGCCGGTCGGTTCGGAACCCGATCTCCACACGATGCAGCTTCTCCACCTTGGGCTGCATGACCGTTTCCACGAAGGGAATTTTGAAGTGCGGCCCCGGTCCGACGGTTCTGACCGGAGCGCCGAAGCGCTTGACCACTCCTTCTTCGTCGGGCGCCACGATGAAGGCGCTTTGCCAGGCGATGAAGAGCAGCAGCGCGGCCAGCAATAGGCTCTTCACCCCCCCTGAGGGGATGAGGCTTTGCAGTTGCGATTGTGCCTGCCGGAAAGCGTCGTCAAACTTATCGCTCTTTCTGCTCCAGGGATCTTTGGGGTCCCAGACCATCGCGGCCCTTTCGTGTGGCGAAACCGGAGAGGAAGTCGGGGAACACCATAGCAGAGTGCGGGAAGCCGGGCAATACGAAGGGAGGACGTCGTCCGGCGCTAGGCAGTCACCGCGCCGCCACAGGAGGAGCCGGCACCGGCCGTACACCCGTAGCAATGGTTGCGTGTGACGATCTGGCGCCGGTGCAGCAGGGCCGGATCGAAATCCCGGATATGCGACGGCGCGCCGTGATCCACCGGCAGATCAAGCATCTGGTTAAAGTCGCAGTCGTAGAGCGTCCCATCCCAGGCGACCGACAACGTATAGCGGCACATCACGCCCGAGGCTGCCGTGGGGTTGAATGCGTTCGCGAGCCGTTCCATGTAGCTGTCATAGTTCCCGCTGTTCACGAGAAATTCCAGGAAGCGGCTGATGGGCATATTGGTGATCGTATAGAGATGCGTGAAGACGACCCCATGCCGGGTGCGCAATTCCTTGCGAAACTGTGCCTCGATCGCGTCTTGCTTGGGTGGGAGAAATGCTCCAACCGGATTGTGAACGAGGTTCAGGATCAGGCCGGACCCCTCCTGTCCGTAACCCAGCCGGTTCAGGCGCCGGAGGCCCTCGATGGATTTCTCGAAGATCCCTTCGCCGCGCTGCGCGTCGGTCTGGCCAGCTCGGTAGTAGGGGAGCGAGGCGACCACCTCGACGCGATGGGCGGCGAGAAACTCGGCGAGATCCGATTGAGACGGCAGGAGCAGTACCGACAGATTGCAGCGATCCATCACGTGACGGCCGAGAGCGCGGGCACGCTCGACCAGCCACCGGAAGTTGGGATTCAGTTCCGGGGCACCGCCCGTAATATCGACGGTCGGGATGTTGGTTCTGGCCAGGGCGTCGAGACACAGCTCTGCCGTTTCCCGCGACATGCTCTCCGTCCGATCCGGTCCTGCGTCTACGTGGCAGTGGCGGCAGGTCTGATTGCACAGCTTCCCGACGTTGATTTGAAAGACGGTGATACCCGTGGCGTGAAGCGGAGCGAGGCCGGCTTGCGTCAGGCGCGCATCGAAGGCGGGCACGCCGGTCGTGCGATCGAGAATACGGAGTTGTTCGGCCGGAGCGGCCAGCGGATTGTGACGGGCCAACAAGGTGAGCGCCATGGGGTCCTCTCAGCAACAGCCGCCGGTCGGTGAGCATCTGACGGCCTCGCCGCTGGCCGGCAGGCTTGCGCGGTTGAGGATGACGAAGTGAGGAGCGTAGCCTTCGGTGTTCAGGACCTTGAGGGTCTTGGAGCAGATCTCAACCGGTTCCCCGCGCCGGAACAGGTGCCGGTCGTCATCGTGCGCCTCAAGGAACGGGCCGACCAGCAACGCAAAGTGGCCCTGCCAGGTGCAAGAAGTCTCCTCGGGGAAAACGGCGGTCCAGCGCGGGTCTCGCTGGTCGAGCCAGAGCGGTTCGGTAGTCAGGACAAAGTGGCGGGCGAGGGGAGGCTGGCTCAGCAAGAGCGCTTCGTTCGGACCGATCGGCTGCGGAATGCCTCGAAGATACGCGATGCCGTGTTCATCGACCACGCGGTTGAACGGTCCGCGCAGGGTCGCGAACCGAACACCGGGATTCTGGGGGGCTGGCGGCAACTTATACCCGGTCAGTGTTACCGAGAAGAAGTGGATACCGTCGATGACCTGCCAGGGCGACGACTTCACAAGATGAATGCCGAGGAAACCGGCGGCGGTCATGCCGGCCGTGTAGTCAGTCAACGTGAGGGCGCCCGACAAACAATCGCCCCATTTCTGCGTGTCGTGGACGAGATACTGCGGCACGGTCCGGTCCGCCACGATGTCCGAAATCGTAAACCGGCCGCCGGGCTTCGCCACACGGAACATTTCTGCGAACACTTTCCGCTTGTCGGGGGCCAGGTTGATCACGCAATTCGAGATGATCAGATCGATGCTCCCGTCATCGACCGGCAGCGCGTCGGCTGTGCCCTTGCGAAATTCCACATTGGAGGCGGGGTAGCCTAGATTGGTCGCGACCACGACGGCGTTCTTGCGCGCGATGTCGAGCATCGTATCGGTCATATCGATGCCGATTACGCGACCGGACGGGCCGACAAGCCGCGAGGCCTCGAAGCAGTCGATGCCCCCTCCTGAGCCGATGTCCAGCACCGTCTCGCCGGGATGGACCGTCTCGAGTCCGGCCGGCGTGCCGCAGCCGTACGAGACCTTCAGCACTTCATCGGGAATGAAGGACCTGAGCTGAGCGAAGTCGTAACCGGTGGAGCAGCACAGCTGCTCGCCTGTCGTGGCGGCCCGCGCGTACCGTTCGCTCACTTTCTTCTCGATCTCGTCTATCGGCATGACGGCCTCCGTGGTCAGGGGTGTTTGTTCGTGAGGTGCGTCTATGTATCAAGCCTCTTCTTCTACGTCAATCAAGCTTCGTTGGATTGCCGTCTCAAGAGGGGGAGAGAGTCTACCCGGCACACGTCTCCCTTTCTGTGAGGTGGCTTACAGCGAAGCGTACCCGTACCTCTGTCAGGCTCGTGACCAAATTGGGTCGATTGAACCGGAAGATTCTTACCACAGGGCGATGTAGGTCGGCGATCGCCCCTCTTGACTCCGTACTCTGGTACAGGGTGTATCGTGGTTCATGAGGTGTATATGACGACCGAACTCACAATTGGGCAGCTCGCCAAACAGGTGGGCGTGAATGTTGAGACGATCCGCTATTACGAGCGACTGAATTTGCTCGGTCCGACCTCACGGCTCCCATCTGGCTACCGCCTGTACAACAACGATTCTCAACGGCGGCTGCGGTTCATCAAGAATGCGCAGGCCTTGGGCTTCACGCTCCATGAGATTGAAGAACTCCTCGATCTTCGGGTTAGTTCGACCGCCCGCTGCGGTGATGTCCAGCGGAAAGCAGAGGCCAAGCTGAAACACGTGGAAGCCAAAGTGCGGGATCTGCAAGCGCTTGCGACGGCGCTGCGACGCTTGATCCGCACCTGCCGGGCCGGACAACCGACCGACCGGTGTCCGATTCTCCAGAGTTTGGAGGAGAACAAGAGGAGGGGAGAAAATGGCGGCCGTTCAACGACGCGGTAAGGTCTTCACGGCCGACGGTCTGAGGGCGGCGGGGATCGGCCAACCCTGAGTCAAGACGGGGGGGAAGGGTGCTATGGCGACTCAGCCGGCGCTTAACGAGCCAGCGGCCGAATCGAAAAAAACTCTGATCACGGCCGCCTCGACGGGAGGGCTGATTGCGGCCGTCTTCGCATCGCTCTGCTGCATCGGACCGGTCGTCTTCGCGGCCCTGGGCGTGGCGGTGGGCGCTACCGGGTTTCTGGCCGACACGGCGGGTGTCCTCAGAGGGCTGCTGCTGTATCGACCGCTGTTCCTCGGGCTCGCTGCGCTCTGCTTCGGCATCAGCTTTTACCTCGCGTATCGCGCGCCCTGCGGCATCTGTGCGCCGGGCTCGGTCTGTCCGCCGGCTGCGAGCACCCGGTTCACGCGGAGACTTCTCTGGACGCTGGCGGTCCTCGCAGTGGCACTGATCTCGGCGCCGTACTGGTTAGGGTTGTGACCATCCGCGCCCCTCTCCTCTTGCGGGAGGGGAAAGGGTGAGATGTGGACAGGAGGACATGGGCAATGCGTAGACTCGTCCGAACGACGATTCTGGTCGGTACCGTGGCGCTGAGCCTGGTCGGACTCCAGGGATTTGCGGGTGAGACCCAAGGGTTTCAGACGGTGAACTTGCAAATTCAAGGGATGACCTGCGGGGCCTGCGTCAAAGATCTCAAAGCCGCGCTCGCTCAGGTGCCCGGCGTCCGTGCAGTGGAGTTTACCGTGGCAAAGAAGTGGATCTTTTTCTCCGACTATTCGGACGCGCGTGCGTCGGTGACGTTCGATCCGGAGAAAGCTGGTGTGGAGGCGTTGGTCAGGGCCGTCGAAGCGGCCGGCAGTCCGCTGTCGGGATACAAGGCCCGGCTGGTCGAAAAATAGGCGACAGGCACGCGGCGTGAGGCGAGGGGGAGGAGGGAGACGGAATCATGGATCAAACAACCAATGTTGAAACTGGACTATTCGCCGAACTGAGAAAGTTAAGCCCCAAAGTCACCGGCGGGCTGCTGCGCATGCGGCAAGAAGCCTATCGGGATGCGACCGTGGCCGCCAAGTACAAGGTGCTCACGGCGATGGCGATTTCGATCGCGATTCGCTGCGAACCCTGCATTCGAGCGTATGTGCAGATGGCGTGCGACAAAGGCATCACGCAGGAAG
>CAYULI010000016.1:0-59804 GCA_964445795.1 uncultured Nitrospira sp.
TCACGAACTCGCGGAAGTCCGGTCCGGACCCGTTGTCGATGTTGACCTGCCAGCCACTCTTGACTTCCCGATCCGGGCCGCTCCCCAACGAATCGAGATACCGGGACCCCTTCGGCTCCACGATAAACGCCCCGAACAGGCCCAAGACAGTCAATTCGCGGTCATGGCTGTAGGAGTGGAACTGCCGCACGCCTTCCTGCATATGCGGATGAATGTACCACTCGAATTCCTGCGATTTACCCGGCGCCACGATGGAATCCGGATTCGTCGTCGTGGCCGGTTTGCCGGTCGCGCTCACGATCATGCTGGAGGCCTGGATAAACAGGCTGCCGTCCTCGCCCTCCATCTGGTTCCGGAGCGTCAGCTTGACGCAATCGCCTTGATTGGCCCGCAGAACCAGCGGCTGAATGACGTCGCCCTGAAGCCCGGTCGAGACGGCACCCGGATCGTAGCCGTCCTTTTCGCGGGCGGCCTTGTTCCTGGCTTCCTCGGCGCGGGCCTTCTCCAGATCTTCCGTCAGCACATACATATAGCCGGGGTAGTAATCGAGCCAGCGGTTTAACGTGATTTCGATGTTGATCATCGACACGTCATACTTCTTGACCGGCGCGTTCGCCGGGCACTTGCCACCGTTCGAGAGGACCGGCTCGCCCTTCGAGGCATCCGTCATGAGCAGGAAGCTAGAGCCGTCCTGGCCCATGTACTGGTGCATCATGGAGACACTGTTGAACGCGCCGGAGGTCGGCTGCGCCTGCGCATCCTGCTGCGCCTGTTGCTCCAGCTTCTGCATGAGCCGGTGGTGCTGCAGCTCCATCCGCTCGGCATTGCCGGCGCGGCCTTCGATGGCGTTTTCCACTACCGTCTGGCCTTTCAGTTGTTGCGTCCAGCCCGGCATCGCCACCGGCATCGCATGGCCTGCGTGCGACGACTCGCCGGGACTCGCGGCCAACAGTCCCGGCGCGACTGCCAGGCTGCCCGCCAGCAGGACGCTGTGCAGCATCAGCGCGAACTGGGTGCGCCTCCGCTTGCGTCTCGGATGATAAAGAAAAGACCTCATAACATGGCCTCCTCGGTTATGCCCGCCGTCTCATTGTCGGCGGAGGGTTAAATAAAAAAGTAGCACCTGCCTATTCGATCCGCTCGCTATGCCCTGTTCCTACCTCGAGAGGGGGGAACCGGCCTCCGAATGTCCGACCTGTCTGCGGAGGGATTAGAGCTGGTGAAGGGTTCCTTCTTGCGAAGGAGAGGGTCATTCGGAGGCCGGTCCAAAATCACCCACACCTTCACCAGCGACTTGTCCAGAGCGCAACAGATGTGCCGGAAAAACCGTCTCGCCCTTTCCACAGATCTTTCATCGCAATAACGATCGGTTACGGAATCCAATAGAAATGTTTCCCGGTTGGAGCTGTGGAGCCCGAATCCAGGAAATTAGACAAGTCTTCGATGAGAGAAAATGAGAATGAGACAATTCAATAACTTGCGATGTCTAAACCTTTGGACAGAAAGCGATGGGAGTTGGGGCGATTTAGGGGCAGATTTGCGGTGAGGCTTATTCGATCTTATAGGTGCGGAGCTTGTTGTACAAAGTAGCCCGGCTGATCTTAAGTCGCTTTGCGGCCTTGGCTCTGTTACCACCGGTTTCTTGCAGTGCATTGAGGATGCGCGTGCGCTCCGCCTCAGTGGCCGCCCCCCGTGCGACCGAACGGAGATCTTCTGGCTCAGCTTTCGATCCCATCGCCACGATGTCCTTGCAGATCAGATCGGGGCCCGTGGTGGTCACTACGGCACGCTCGATGTAATGCTGCAACTCCCGCACGTTGCCGGGCCAGGTGGCTTCGCTCAGCGCGTGCATCACCTCGTCCGACACCCGACGGACCGGCTGCCGATGCCGCTTGCAGGAGACCTCGACGAAATGCTGAACCAGAAGCGGAACGTCGTCCCTCCGATCCCGTAACGGCGGCAGATAGACCGGCAATACGGCCAGCCGGTAATAAAGGTCCTGCCGGAAGCGTTTCTCCTTCACCAGTTCGCTCAGGTCCTTGTTGGTCGCGGAGATGACGCGTACGTCGACCTTGATCGGCTGATTGCCGCCCACCCGTTTGATCTCCCCTTCCTGCAGCGCCCGCAGCAGTTTCGCCTGGAACGTCGGCGTCGTATCGGCGATCTCGTCGAGGAAAATCGTGCCGCCGTCCGCCTCCTCGAACAGTCCCCGTTTGTTCGCCGTCGCGCCGGTGAAGGCGCCTTTCACGTGACCGAAGAGCTCGCTTTCCAGCAACGTTTCCGGCAGCGACCCGCAATCGACCACGATGAACGGTTTGGTGCGCCGGTAGCTCAATCGATGGATCGTCCGCGCCACCAATTCCTTGCCGGTCCCGCTCTCGCCTTGGATCAACACCGTGGCGGAGCTGTCGGCCACCAGGCTGATCAAGTCGAAAAGCTGCTGCATGGCGGTGCTGCGGCCGATTAAGTCGCCCAGATGCTCGCGCGGCACCGTTCGCGGGCGATCGGAAACCGCCGTGACGTCCGGCCGCGTCTCCCGCTTGGGCCGGTCCTTGAACAGCACGAGCATCGTCGCGACGCTCCCGTCGCTCGCGATGAGAGGAAACGCTTGCTGCATACCGCACGCCGTTCCGTCTCCCCCGTCTGAACAGCTCACAGAACGGATGGACGGCGATTCTAAGACTTTGATCGCCGGGCACGCTTCGCAGGGATCCTGCCGTTGGGCAAACGCCTCATAGCATTTCGCCGCCTGATCGCGCCCTTTGTCCGGGAGACCCACGGACCAAGCCGATTCGTTGGCGTACACCACATTGAAGTTGCGGTCCATGACCGCCACGCGCTCGAAGAGACCGTCCGCTAATTGTCTGATGGCTTCCAGACGAGCCTTCAGGACAGGATCGGTGAAGGGGGACACAGGGTTGTCATTGCATTGAGATCCGGCCATCTCGGTCTGTCCTCACACATCCGGCGGTGGCATCGACGCTCCACCACCACTCGCTCACGTGTTTCCTTGCGGCGCACCATCATGATGGTTGGCCAACAACTGCTGCACGCACTGTTTCAGCTCGGAGATTCGAACCGGTTTGTCGAAGTAGGCGCTCGCGCCCGCCCTCAAGACGTCGGCCTTCGCCTTTGCATCGCCGAACGCCGTCATCACCACGATCGGACAGCGTGGCGCCACGGTGCGCAAGCGGCTGACATAATCCGCGCCGCCGGCCGGCATCCGAAGATCGGTGAGAATCAGGTCGGGTTCCGATTGCAGCACGGCCAAAAAGGCTTCGTCTCCGTCCTTCGCTTCGCGCAACCGGTAGCCGGCGCCCCAGAATTCGTCGCACAGCAAGCTACGCATCTCCGGGTCGTCCTCAACGACTAGTACCACCGCTCTCCTTCCTGAGGCTACAGTTTCCATCCTCTCCCGCCCCTGGTCTCCGTACTGGATTGGAGGAGGGGCAAAGGGCGTGCCCAAAGGATCGGCCGCTCGACCCGCCGATTTTCGCGGAAATCCGCACATGTGGAGCCTGGTGAACTTCACCATGTCGAGAAAGACCACAATCGGGCCGGTGGACACTGTTGCGAGACGCTACAGGGAGGAGAGCCATGGGCTATGGGTGCTTCGGCAAGAGGATCGTGAACGTCGTGCCTTTGCCCGGCTGGCTGTCGACCGTGATGGAGCCCTGATGCTCTTCGATGATCCCTTTCACGACGGTGAGGCCCAGACCGGTGCCCTTTCCGAATTCCTTCGTCGTAAAAAATGGTTCGAAAATTTTTTTGGCGACTTCCGGCGGCATCCCGTGGCCGGTGTCGGCCACCGTCAGCCGGACCATCTCCTTCTCCGGATCCAGGCCGATGCGCAACCGGCCTCCATCCGGCATTGCGTGGAGGGCATTCATGGTAAGGTTGATCAACACCTGGCTCATCTGGTCGGCATCGGCCAGTACCATCGGACAGGCTGGGTCGAGCTGGAACTCGACGCGGATCCGGCTCTTGGCAAGACGCTCTTGAAACATTTCGAGGCTGTTTTCGACGATCTCGCTGAGCGCCAGGGGACGCCGATCCGGCTGTTGGCGTCTTGCAAAGGCAAGGAGCTGGTTCATCACCTTCGTGATCCGCTCGACTTGTGTGATGATGGTCTGCAGCCCTTTCTTGATCGGCTCGTCGGCGACACGATCCATCAGATACTCGGCACGGCCAAGAATCACGTTCATGGGCGTTCCGATCTCGTGGGCCATGCCGGAGGCCAGGGTACCGAGTTCCGCCACGCGCTCGGTCCTGCGCAGTTGCTCTTGCAACCGCTTGCGCTCACCGATGTCCCTAAGCATCAGCAGGATGGCCGGCCCTTCCTCGTCCGGAAACCCGGCCGCGCTCACTTCGACGTCCATGGGGACGCCGTCCAGGGTGACGATCCGTTCTTCGATGATCGGGACCGTCGGGCGGCCCTCCACCAACTCGTGGACACGTTCGCGCATCGTGGTATGGCAATCGGGGTGGAACAGATCGAGAGGCGATTTGCCCACGATCTCCTCCGCCTTGACCGCACCGAACAGTTTGATCGCCTGGTCGTTTGCGAAGATCACCCGGTCGCCCCGGCTGACGAGCATGGCATAAGGCGCGACGGCGATCAGCCGCCTGTACCGTTCTTCGCTCTGTTTGATCAGATGTTCCGCCCGTTTGCGCTCGGTAATGTCCCGGATGATGACGGTATAGAAATTCTTTCCTTCGACCGTCACGTGCGAAATGGCCGCTTCGATCGGAAATTCCTCGCCGTCGCCCCGCAACCCTACGACTGCGCCGAGTTGCCCCATCCGCCGGCTGGTGACGCCGGATCGCCCGAACGTTTCGACATGGGCGTGATGCGCTTCGCGAAATCTCGCCGGAATGAACCTCTCCAACGGCTGCCCTATCGCATCCTGCGCGGAACACCGGAACATCTGCTCGGCCGCCTTATTGAACAACACGATGTGCTGCCGGTCATCGACGGTCAGAATCGCGTCCATCGCAGACTGGATGATGCCTTGCAATTGGAGCCGACTGACGAGCAGTTCTCGGGCGGTTTCGACTTCGCGATGAAGCGCGCCCATCGCGCTGGCTTCCGCCAGTTCGCGTGCCATGACGGCCGCGTCGCGCGAAGTCTCCGCCCGTGACCGCTCGGCTTCCATCCCCGCGAGTCGAACCCTCGACTGCTTCGCGCGAACCAGCATCCACGTGAACGCCCACATCACCGCGATACCGAGCCCACGGTTCAACATGGCGACTGTAGGTTCTGGGCCGCCGGACGGCGACAGCCATCCGCCGGCGATTGTCAACGCGCTCGCCACCGCCGCGAAGTAGTAGGAATCCCGTTCACCGGGAGACTGGATAGTCAGAACCAGAGGAATCAGGTACAAGAGCCAGACCGCCCAGCCCGGCGGGGTCAGCATATCCAGCACGAAGATCCCCGTCGTGGACAGGAAGACCGTCCCCGCTTCGAAGAAGATGGATGTGCCGGTCGGTGCGTTCATGCAGGCTCGGGATACAGGGACAAGGATGGCCCAGTCTACTCGTGGCCCTTGCCTTCTTCAATCTCGCCGAGCTTGCGGTAGAGGGTTTTGCGGTCGATGCCGAGCGCTTGGGCGGCTTGGTACTTGTTCCCGCCCATCTTGTCGAGGATCTTGAGGATGTATTCCTTTTCCATCGCCGCCAGCGAGAGCGTCCGTTCCGCCGCCTCGTCCAGCACACGCCGGTCGCCTCGGGAACCCTGGACCGCCGGCGGCAGGTCTTCCGGCACGATTTTCTCGCTGCGGCTCAATGTGACCGCCCGCTCGATCACGTTCTCCAACTCCCGAACGTTCCCCGGCCAGGCGTAGTCCATCAGCATGGCCAGCGCGGCTTCACTGACGCCTTTGACCTCTTTCCGGCGCGGATCGCCGCACTTCTTCAGAAAGGCATCCACCAAGAGCGGGATGTCCTCGCGCCGCTCGCGGAGCGGCGGCAGTCTTATTTCGACGACGTTGAGCCGGTAGTAGAGGTCGTCGCGGAACCGTTTGGCTTTCACTTCGTCGGCCAGGTTCAGATTGGTGGCGGCGATGATCCGCACATCCACGGGAATGGGCCTCGTGGCCCCGACCCGCCGGATTTCCCGCTCCTGGATCGCACGCAACAGCTTGGCCTGGAGCATGATCGGCAGCTCGCTGATTTCGTCCAGGAACAGCGTCCCCTTCTGCGCTTCTTCGAACAGCCCGCGTTTGTCCATCTTCGCGTCGGTGAACGAGCCGCGCATGTGGCCAAAAAGCTCGCTCTCGAGAAGCTGTTCGGGAATCGCCGCGCAGTTGACCGGAACGAACGGGGCGTCCTTGCGGTCGCTGTTGTAATGAATCGCCTTTGCGACCAACTCCTTCCCCGTGCCGCTTTCCCCGGTAATCAACACGTTAGTGGGGCTGTCCGCCACGCGCCGGATGAGGTCGAAGACCGCTTGGATCGCCTTGCTCTTTCCCAGGATCTGGTGAAAGCTGTATTCCTTGTGGACTTCTTTTCTGAGCCGGCTCACCTCCCGCCGCAAGGCCGCTTCCCGGATGACCCGCTCCACCACCCGGATCAACTCGTCCTTCTTGACCGGCTTCGTCAAATAGTCGCTGGCCCCGTGTTTCATCGCGTCCACCGCCGTCTCAACCGACCCGAAGGCCGTCATCAGGATCACATTGACATCGGGTGACCGGCGTTTAATCTCGGCCAGCAGCTCATTGCCCTGCATCCCTTTCATCCGTAGGTCGGTAACCACCACCGCATAATCCTCTTCGGCGAGCCGTTTCAGCGCCTCTTCGCCGCTGCTGGCCGTGGTGACCAGATGCCCCCGGGCCTTCAACATGTCGTAGGCCAGCTCCCGCATATCGGCGTCGTCATCGACCACCAGAATTGCGCCCCATTCTTCCGTCATCGTCCGCTCCCATCAGGCCATGATCGAAGGACGGACTGGCTTTCCTTCCGCCGTAGGATCAAGCCAGCAATGTCCCAAATTGCGACAGCACACCATACCCTTTGCTGCAAAACTCTACACTTTTTCGGGTTTTGGCAGGCAAGGGTTGGCTATCTGCAAGGGCAGGACCAAACCGGGAGCCCTTCGTCGCCTCAACGGCTGACCGGTGGGGTAAAGACTTCGTTCAGATCGCTGAATGAGCCTCCAGGAGTCGGCCCTCCGCTGAGGACGTACATGCGTCCCTGTACTACCGCCGAGCCCAGCCCATGGCGCGCCGTCGGCATCGGCGCCATCGCCTGCCAGGCATCGCGCGCCGGATCGTACGCCTCGTTGTCACGGAAGGTCCCCGCCCCTCCTTCGCCGCCGAACACGTAGACCCTCCCGTCCACCACAGCGGCGGTGATGCCACTCCGGGCCGTCGGGAGATCCGCGGCACGTTTCCATTGATCGGTGACCGGATCGTACACTTCCGTGACGGAGAGATTCCGTCGATAGTCACCGTTGACGCGTCCGCCGATCGCATACACCTTCCCGAACAGGGTGGCGGTCGCGAGATGATCGCGAGGGGTCGGTAGAGGCGCGCGCGACGTCCAGAGGTTGCGCACCGGATCGTAGACTTCGACCGCCGCGCTGTTGGCCGTTCTATCGTAGCCGCCGATGGCGTACAGCTTCCCGTCGTGCTCCGTCACCGACAACGCGCCACGAGCGGTCGGCATGGGTGCGCGCTCCTCCCAAGTGTCAGTGTCTGGATCATAGGCGTACACCGTGGCAACCGGGTGCCAGACGCTGAGTCCGGACTGCCGGTAGCCCCCGATCACATATAATCGCCCACCGGCCACACCGATCCCCACGTGATGCAAGCCAACGGGCATCGGAGCTTTGGCCGTCCATCGGTCCGTAGAGGGATCGTATTCTTCAAGAGACGCAGTGATCGCCAGATTCAACACATTGCCCAGGCTGGGCTTCTCGAACCCGCCCACAACATAGACCTTGTCCCGCAGGGTGGCGGCGGCCACTTCGGTTCGTTTCGTCGGCGCAGGAGCCGCCACGTGCCAGACCCCTCGATCCGTCCCTGGGGGTTCCGCTGGTGCGGAGGCCACTGGCATGAGGAGGCAAAGGCTGGTGAGACAGGACACGAGGACGGACCTCCACATCGCGATGAACTGGTCGCGTCGGATCGGGAAGATTGTCGGGTATCGCATAGGCGGCATTCTATCAATCGAGATGTGTTGAGGGAACTCCGTCTGGTGGGCACGATCGAAACGGCGATCGCTGAGAAATAGGACCAGGATGCGACCTGTGTGCCCGGTGCACTTCGCACGAGTGGGACGATACACACAGCTCTTGAAGACATCATCTGAGAGACAGACCGAACATGTGTCAATGTCTCGCCGAATCCGCTCCCATTGTTGGTTAGCGATAAGAACCGCTTCTCATTTCATTATTGTTCCTTAGTTGGGCCACAGGAAGCAGAACTTGCCCCCAGATGTGAAGAGGATGGGGGAACTTGTCCAATAACCCTTAACCCTACCGTGGAGGTCCATTGGACAACGCCACAAACGTAAGTGCTCGAAACGTGGTGAGCCGGCTGGGACTCGAACCCAGGGCCCTCGCCTTAAAAGGGCGATGCTCTACCGACTGAGCTACCGGCTCACTCTGAGTCCAAACTCTTCATGACGTGAAAAACGGACTTTCCCGTTCACGGGAGGGACACGTCATTGGCCATGCGACAAGAGTTCGAGAAAACGAGTGCTCATCTTACCACTGCCGTCCGGCGAAGCACCATCGCCGTGTTCAACGGCGGACGCGGCGCGCGGGGCGGCGCCGGGAACAGTCCAGCGGGTTGCGGAGGACGATAGTCTCGGCGCGCTTGGAGCCGGTGGAGATCATGTCGATGCGGCACTCGGCCAGCTCCTCAATGCGGGTCAGGTAACGTTTCGCCTCGGCCGGAAGCTCCCGGTACGAAGTGGCGCCGGTCGTCGATGCGCTCCATCCTTTCATCCGTTCATACACCGGCTCGCAGTCGGTCAAGACGTCCAGGTCGGCCGGCATCTCCTTATAGAGAATGCCGCGGTGCTTGTAGCCGGTGCAGAGTTTCAGTTCCTTGCAGCCGTCCAGCACATCGAGCTTGGTGACGGCCAGCGAGGTCAAGCCGTTCACCTGCACCGCATGACGTACGACGATGGCGTCGTACCAGCCACAGCGGCGCGCGCGCCCGGTGGTCGAACCGAATTCCCGCCCTCGTTCCTGCAACCCCTGCCCCACATCATCGGTCAGCTCGGTGGGAAATGGCCCGCTGCCCACCCTGGTCGAATAGGCCTTGGCGATCCCCAGGACGGCGTCGATCATCGTCGGCCCCACGCCCGTGCCCGTACAAGCGCCCCCGGCTGATGAGCTCGATGACGTGACATAGGGATAGGTGCCGAAGTCCACGTCCAAGTGCGTCCCTTGGGCGCCTTCGAACAACACCGTCTTGTTCTTGGCAATGGCACGATTCAACAGAGTTGTCGTATCGACGATGTGACTCTTGAGGCGCTCGGCATAGCCCATGTACTGGGCGAACACCTTGTCGACCTGGAATGTCTCGACTTTGTAAAGGCGCTCCAGGAACCAGTTCATCTCGACGAGATTTTCTTCCAGCTTCCGCTTGAACAGCGGCGGATTGAGCAGGTCGCCTGCGCGAATGCCGATCCGGGCCATCTTGTCCGCGTACGACGGCCCAATGCCACGTCCCGTGGTGCCGATCTTTCTGGAGCCTTTGGACTGCTCCGAAGCGCGGTCGATCGCCTTGTGGTACGGCATGATCAGATGGGCCCGCTGGCTGATGGCGAGGTTTTTCCCGATCGCGATGCCCTTGGACTGCAGGTGGTCCATTTCCTCGATCAAGGCACCAGGGTCAACGACCACTCCGTTGCCGATCACACAGGTGGTACCGCGATAGAGTATTCCCGACGGGATGAGGTGAAAAACGTACGTGCCGCGCTCGTTGATAACGGTGTGACCCGCATTGGACCCGCCCTGGTAGCGGGCGACGAAATCGGCACCCCGCGCCAGGATATCGACGATTTTGCCCTTGCCTTCGTCGCCCCACTGGGCACCGATGATGACGAGATTTCCCACAGGCCGCGATCTCCGCTCAACTCGAAAAAAAAGCTCTGACCCGATGGGGAGATCAGAGCCGCGGGAGTTCATGGTAGGTTCCCCATGGTTCTTTTGTCAAGCCGCGCACTGCAGTCGTGATGGGCCGTCCTCTCCGGCTTCGAGAGTGGCGTGCACGGTCGCCGGCGATGCGACAACTCCTTGGAACAAAATGGAATCCGGCGGCACGGTGCCCGGTTGTTCCTTGACTGGCTAAGACCCCCGTGTTAGCATGCCACTGCGTCTGAATGCCGCAATTTTCACTTTAGAATTGCAACATTACAACAATTGGATCGGGCGTGTGGGGCTGTGGCGCAGCTGGGAGCGCGCGTGAATGGCATTCACGAGGTCGCGGGTTCAATCCCCGCCAGCTCCACCATATCTCGCTTGCGTGTGCCGCCGCCTACACAGGTTTTCATGGATGAAGGCAGCGAAAAGACACCTCACGGGGTTCCTCTTTGGAGATTCGCGGCGAATTCATTGCGCGCACGGTAGACTCATGATTCTCTTTCCGCTCATGCGCCTTCCGCCCTTCCGTCCCCACCTGTTCCGCTGAACGCATTCGCTCATCGATCATTTCGAGCTAGATACCGGCATGTTGCAAATCGAGTCTGTCTACAAGCAGTTTCCGACGAAACTGTTGCTCACTGACGCCTCCGCGCACCTCCGTCCCAACTCCCGCGTGGGGTTGGTCGGGCCCAACGGTGCCGGAAAAACCACGCTCTTCCGCATGATTCTAGGGGAAGAGTCGCCGGATAAGGGCACTATCCGCAAACGCCCGCGACTGCGAATTGGCTACCTCCCCCAGGAACTCGAAACCATCACGGGCAAGACGGTGCTGGACGCGGCGCATCGCGATGAATATCCCGAACATGAAGCCAAGCGGATCCTCATGGGCTTGGGGTTTACGGAGGAGGATTTCAGCCGGCCGGTCGAGAAACTCTCCGGCGGTTATCGCATGCGCGTGGCGCTCGCCTATCTCTTGCTGTCGAACCCCGATGTCCTCCTGCTGGACGAGCCGACCAACCACTTGGACAAACCAACACAGCGTTGGTTCGAGCAGTTTCTATTGGACTCGAAGATGACATTGCTCATCATCAGCCACGACACCGCGTTTCTCGATCGCGTGGCGACCCACATCTGGGAACTCCGGCATCACAAGATCGAAGAGTACCGCGGCAACTATTCCGCCTTCCGCGAACTCCGCGCGGAACGGGATGCGCAGTTGCATGCAGCGGCGGCACGCCAGGCGAAAGAAGTCGCCCGGGTCCAGAAATTCGTCGACCGGTTCCGCTACCAGGCGAACAAAGCGAGTCAGGTGCAATCGCGGATCAAACAGTTGGAAAAGGTCAAGATGATCGAGGTCCAGCGCGACCCCAAGCGGGTGAAATTCCGGTTCCCCATCCCCGCTGCCAGTGGTCGCCAGGTGCTTGAGCTGGCGGGGGTCGCCAAACGGTACGGAGAAAAAGTCGTCTACGAATCGTTGGATTTCTCTGTGGAACGGGGCCAGCGCATCGCGCTCGTCGGCGAAAACGGGGCCGGCAAGAGCACTCTGCTCAAGATGCTGGCGGGCGTCCTCCCGCCCGACAAAGGGAAGCGGACGGTCGGCCACGGTGTGACGCTCCACTACTTCGCCCAACACCAGGCGGAGGCGCTCAACCCCGAACATACGATTCTCCAATCGCTCGAGGAAGTGACAAAGCACGCGGAAATGAATTTCCTGCGCGGGATCGCCGGCGCGTTTCTCTTCACGGGGGAGGAACAGAAGAAGCCCATCAAAGCGCTCAGCGGCGGCGAGCGCAACCGGGTCGCGCTGGCCCGCATGCTCGTCGAGCCGGCGAACACGCTGCTCCTCGACGAGCCGACGAACCACCTCGACCCCGCCTCCGTAGACGTCCTCACCGACGCGCTGGTGGAATTTCCCGGCACTGTCGTATTCATCTCGCACGATCCGACGTTCCTGATGCGGGTGGCAACCCGCGTGGTCGAGATCGAGGATGGGAAAACCCGCAACTTCATCGGCGACTACGAATACTACCTCTGGAAGAAGGCCCAGGAGTTGGAGTCGATCAAGGAAACCAGCGAGGAACTGGAAGGAACGCTCGGGAACGGCGCTCCCACCCTGACCCGCGCGATGGCTCAACAGATTCGGCCCAAAGCATCGGCCGGCGAACGGCGCGACCTGTCCAAGACACAAGCCCGGCTGGAGAAGCAGATCGCCAGGGCGGAAGCCGACATCGCGGCGTCGGAATCGAAAGTGAAAGCGCGCGATCTGGAGCTGGCCGACCCGAAACTCTACGAAGATTTCGGCAAATGGAACAGCCTGCATCAGGAACAGGAAACCTGGAAGCGCGATCTCGAGCGCATGACGGCCCGGTGGGCATCGTTATCGGCCGAGCTGGAGGAGGTGAAGCGAAAGCTGGACGCGCTGAATTAGTGGGAGGCCTTCAGAGTTTCTTCGAGGTAGTAATACAACCAGCGATTTCGTTCCTTCGTCACCAACTCATCCCACACGACTCCGATCAGAAACCCTTTTCCCCACGGCTTGACCCAGGCGACCGTGCCGTCGAGTTTCTCCTGCTGCTCGACCTGATCGGAATCGAGGAACGCCAGCGAGACAGTGACTTTCTCGTTTGCGGGAAACCGTTCCTTTGTGCGAAGACCGGCGCCGATCTTATTGACGTTGTCGAGCACCGCCGTGCAGGCCCGTCCTCCGCTCTTCGGAGCGACCAACGCGGAACCAACCAACGTCGCGCGCACGAACTTCCGCCGCTCACTGGTCGCTACGATGCTTGCCGCTGGTTTGGATTCCCCCTTTTTCATCCATTCTAAGTATAACCGATTAGCAACCTTTGTCCAGCCAGAAAATTGGGCTTACTGGGGTAATTTCGGCCGGTAATACCGCCGTTTTGTCAGAGGCTCCGGGAGGTGCGGCTGATCGGTCCTGGCCCCCGGATCGTCATGGACGTAGCGATACCCCTCTCCGTACCCCAGTCCCTTCATAAGGGATGTGACGGCGTTTCGGAGGTGCAGCGGAACCCCAAGATTTCCATGAGCTTTGGCGTCCTCGATCGCCTCCAGCAACCCCTTATACGAGGCGTTGTCTTTTGGCGCTGAGGCCAGGTAGGTCGTCCCCTGGGCCAGGTTGATTTGAGCCTCCGGCATCCCGATGAACTGAACCGCCTGGGCTACGGCCGAGGCGACGACGATCGCCAGAGGATCGGCGTTGCCGACGTCTTCGGAGGCGAAGATCACCATTCGCCGGGCGATGAATTTCGGGTCTTCGCCCGCCTCCAGCATCCGGGCCAGCCAGTATAGGGCTGCGTCCGGGTCCGAATCTCTCATGCTCTTGATGTACGCAGAGATGAGGTTGTAATGCTCCTCGCCGGCCTTGTCATAGCGGAGCGTCTTCTTGAGCAAGGCCGCATCCATGGTGGCATCGTCGAGCCTCCTGATGCCGTCTGGTCCCGCCGTGGCCTCCTCCGCCACGAACTCCAGGGCCGTGAGCAACGAGCGCGCGTCGCCGTTGGCGAAGCCAATGAGTCTGCGGCGCGCGTCATCGGCCAGCGCGAGCTTTTTCCCGCCGAGCCCCCGTTCCGTGTCGGCGAGGGCCCTGTTGAGGATACGGCCCAGCGCCTCGTCGGTCAGCGGCCGTAACACCACCACAAGGGAGCGAGACAACAGCGGAGCCACGACTTCAAAGGATGGATTCTCGGTCGTCGCGCCGAGCAGAACGATCGTGCCACGCTCCACGTGCGGCAGAAACGCATCCTGCTGGGCTTTGTTGAACCGGTGAATCTCGTCGACGAACAGCACGGTCTTCCGCCGTTGAACGGCCAGGCGGTGTTGCGCTCCTTTGAGAATCTCCCGCAGCTCTGGAATCCCACTGGTGACGGCCGAAAAGTGGACGAAGTGGCCTTTGGCATATCGCGAAATCAGGTGGGCCAGCGTGGTCTTGCCGCAGCCGGGCGGTCCCCAGAGAATGACGGAGGTGAGCCGACCCGCTTCGACGGCCTTCCGCAACGGCCGATCCTTTCCGACGATCTCCTCCTGCCCAACGAACTCGTCGAACGTCTGCGGACGCATGCGCTCGGCCAGCGGCGCATCGACCGGCGTCTGGCGTTCCGGCCCGTCGAAGAGATCGAGAGCTGGTTCGCGATCGGTGGTCATAGGTGCGGGGCTCGACAGTCGCAGGGATTCTATACGCCGCTTCGCGCCAGCGCAAACGGAGCCGGTCCCACCCTTGACGCTTTGGACCGCCGGTGCTACGAAGGGCACACGACGGAGGATCGATGAAGACCCAGGTAAACGGCATCACCCTGGCCTATACCGATAAGGGAACGGGCTTCCCGCTCGTTTTTCTGCACGCCTTTCCGTTGAACCGGACCATGTGGGCCCCGCAGGAAGCTGGGCTTTCCCCACAGTTCCGAGTCGTGGCGCCGGACCTGCGCGGACACGGCGAATCCGACGCTCCCCTGTGGCACTACAGCCTCGACCAGGCGGCCGACGACGTCCGTGGGCTGTTGGATCACCTGGCGATCCGGCAGGCGGTCTTCGTCGGACTCTCGATGGGAGGTTACATACTCTTCGCCTTCTACCGGAAATACGCCGACCGGGTGAAGGGCCTGGTCCTGGCCGACACGAGGGCGCAAGCCGATACGGCTGGGGGGAGAGAAGGGCGCTTCCAACTGGCTCAGTCGGCCTACAAGAAGGGACCGACCGCCGTCGCCGATGTCATGCTCCCGAAACTCCTCAGCCCCGACACCATCCGGACGAAGCCGGGCCTTGTGCGGAAGGTGCGGGCCATGATCGAAGGTAACCAGATCAGCGGTATCGCCGGAGATCTGATGGCGATGGCCGAGCGCCCCGACTCAGTGCCGCTTTTGAAACAGATCGCCTGCCCCGTCCAGATCATCGTGGGCGAACTGGACGTCGCGACTCCGCCAGCGGAGGCGAAACTGATGGCGGAACGCATCCTCGACGCACGCCTGGCGGTCATTCCGGACGCGGCACATTTGGCCAACCTGGAACAGCCGGAATCGTTCAACCGAATTGTGCGGGAATTTGCGACAACCCTGGCCGGTTCTTAGTCGGAGTCGCCGACGTTGCCGCGGCGGATCAGTTTGAGGAATTCGAGACGGGTCTGCTGTTGGTTGCGGAAGGCGCCCAACATCGAACTGGTGACGGCGACCGTGTTCTGCTTTTCCACCCCGCGCATCATCATGCAGAGATGGCGCGCTTCGATGACCACTCCCACGCCGTGCGCGCTGAGCTGGGACTGTAACATCTCGGCGATCTGCGTCGTAAGGCGTTCCTGTACTTGCAGGCGGCGGGCGAACGCATCCACGATGCGCGGAATCTTGCTCAAGCCGACGACCTTCTTGTTGGGGAGATACCCCACGTGGACCTTGCCGAAGAATGGCAACAGATGATGCTCGCACAGGCTGAAAAAATCGATGTCCTTCACGATGACCATCTCGTCGTACTCAATCGGGAACAGAGCGCCGTTGAGGAGATGATCAATGTTGCGCTGGTAACCCTGCGTCATGAAGGCCAGGGCCTTGGCCACCCGCTCGGGTGTCTTGAGCAATCCGTTTCGGCCTGGCTTTTCGCCGAGCGCCAGGAGGATTTCGGTCACCAGTGATTGCAGCACGTCAAGGTCTGGTGGCCTCCCGCTCCCACTGACATCCTCAACCGGCCGCCGTGTCCGTCCCGCGCTTCTCTGCTTCGCCATCTATCACGTCCTATCGTGCGCGCGCCGGCTATGCCGGCCCTGCGTACTCGAAATAATTGTCCCTGGTTTCGATGACGCCCACCTTTTCGAGCGAGCCGGCCGTCATCTTGGGCGCCAGGAGATTCCAGAGCAGCACCACCAGGTTTTCCCCGGTCGTCGTGCTCGTCGCAAAGGCCGGATCCTGATTGAGGTCCTGATGGTCAAATCGTTTGACCACCGTGTTTTCCACTAGACGGTCGAGTTCGTCGAGAAGACGGGGGTCCCGGCCTTCGCCGCTCCGGATCGTGACCAAGACCACATAGTTGTGGCCGTGGCCGTTCGGGTTGTTGCACTTCCCGAACGCCGCCCAGTTCTGGGCGGGGGTCAAATGATCCGCGTGCAGCCGGTGCGCCGCACAGAAGCGGTATCGTCTGGTGATGCGTACGTGTCCCATGGTCTTTTCGTGCAAGGCTTGGTGGAAAAGACAAGGCCAGGGTCATCCGCAATGGGGACAACCCTGGCCTTACGCTATCTCACAACCGGCTGCAGAGCCCCTCTTCCGAACAGTCGCTTACGCGCTGAACGAGCTGCCGCACCCGCAGGTCGTCTTCGCCTGCGGGTTCTTAATGGAGAACCCGGAGCCCTGTACGCTGTCCACGTAATCGACTTCCGCCCCCTGGAGCAACGGAGCGCTCTGCGAATCCATGATGACTTTCACGTCGCCCTTTTCGATCACCGTATCGTCTTCCGCCGTCTTGGACTCAAACGCCATCCCGTATTGATAGCCGTGGCAGCCGCCGCCGCGGACGTAGATCCGCAACCCGACTACATCCTTCTCTTCCGCCATCAGCTCCTTGATTTTCTGCTCCGCGACCGGGGTAATGGTAACCATTGTCTCCTCCTCTTCTATCTCCAGGTTCGGACACAAGTCTATGGAACGACTTAGTTTAACACCTCTCTTGAATATCAACACCCTGCGCCTGTGTCTGCCGGGGAACCGCCCACTTGGTTTCCGGCACCCGCACGACCACGTCGCCGAGCACCCTCGCCTGGCAGCCCAGTCGATGACAGGGCTCGGTCAGCGCCTCCCGATCCAGCAGGTCCTGCTCCTCGAAGTCGATTTCCGACAGATTCTCCCCGCCGCTCTCGACCTCCACGCGGCAGGTCGTGCACGATGCGTTGCCCCCGCAATCGTGATTGAGCGGGAACCCCAATTCCTTGGCGGCGTCCAGAAGCGTGAGATTGCTGGTCACCACCCCGCTTTTCCCATTGGGATGCAGGAATGTCACCCGCGGCATCGGTCTCCCTACGAATGGGCTCCCACTTCGGCCGCCACCGCTTCGTACGGGCAGCGCTGCAGCCGGATGTGGTCTTCGTACTCGTGGCGGAACAGCTTGATGCTGCTCTGCACCAACACCGCCGCCCCGGTCACCAGCGTGCAATACCCAGTCCCTTTGACGAACCCGCAGAGCTGCAACAAACTGTCAAGATCCTTTTGAGTCCCCTGCCCCGACTCGATCTTGGCCATCAACGCGGCCAGGTTGATCGTGCCCATGCGACAGGGCGGACATTGTCCGCAACTTTCGCCTTTGAAAAAATTCGAGAAATGGAGCGTCTTCGCGACCATGCAGGTCACGTCGTCCACGACGATGACGCCCGCCGAGCCCAGCCCTGTGCCGGCCTTCTTCAATGAATCGAAATCCATCGGGAGATCGAGTTGCTCGGCCGTCACCATCGAGAACGCCGGGCCGCCTGGAAACACGGCTTTGATCTTGCGCCCGTTCGGAACCCCCCCGCCGCACTGTTCGATCAACTCCCGGATCGTCACACCCATCGGCATTTCATAGACGCCCGGCCGGCTTACGGCCCCGCTCAGCGAAAACATCATGGTCCCCGGACATTTTTCCGTTCCAATCTGGGTGAACCACGCCGCTCCCTTTTGCAAGATACGAGGGATGTTGCAGAGCGTTTCGACGTTGTTGACCAGCGTGGGTTTGCCGTAGAGGCCGAAGTCCGTCGGGTAAAAGGGCGGCTTCTGTCGCGGCATGGCGGGCCGCCCCTGCATCGATTCCAGCATGGCCGTTTCTTCTCCGGCCACGTAACTACCGTGACCTTCGAAAATCTCCAGCTCGATATCGAACCCGCTTCCGAAAACGTTCTTGCCGAGGAACCCTCGCTCCTTCGCCTGTGCCAGGGCCTTCTTCAAATTTTCCCGTTCTTCCTGGTACTCATGGTTCACATAGATGAAAGACGCCTTGGCCTGCACAGTGTGGGACGCGATGAGGCAGCCTTCGATCAACTGATGCGGCAGGGTCTTCAACAGGTAGCGATCCTTGAAGGTGCCCGGCTCATGTTCCCCCGCATTGCAGACGAAGTAGCGTTCCTTGACACGGTGATTGAGAACCTTGTCCCACTTCGTACCGGTGGGGAATCCGGCGCCGCCACGGCCGCGAAGACCCGATTTCTTCAGTTCATCGACGACCTCGGACGCCTTCAGTTCTTTGACGCACCGTTTCCACGCCTCATAGCCCCCGACTTTCAGATAGCCGTCGATCTCCCACGGTGCCCCCTCCAACCTTTGAACGAGGCGCGGTTCTGTTCCGGGCAACATCATAAAAAAATAGTCCTGTGAGCAATTCCCCAAGTCGAGAGGCTGTACTATAAGGCGCCATCCCCTGCTCAGTCAAGGCAGGACACCGAGAATGGGCCTGAATGTCAATGGGTTAGGGCTAAGAGGCCCATCCTGATGCTGGGTATAGCGGGTTGGCGCATTGGGAGTTAAAGACCACGGGGTGCAGGGCGACGGTGCCGGCGGGCGGAGCCCGCCGGCTCTCCACGATGGTCTATTTGAAGTGACTGCCGGCCCCCATAAAGAACAACATGGGGATTGAGAGCATGAAATTGACACGTGACGCGAGCAGGGCGGTCCGTCCCCACTGGGCCATTTCCGGCGGTGCCGGGGTGCCTTGGGCCGCCGCTGTGACGGCCGCGATGATTTTCTTCTGATTTGGCCAGATGATCCCGTGGACGTTTCCAAGCATGATCAATCCGAGCAGTCCGCCGATCGCCAGGGCATAGGCGCCGGTCCCTCCGTGACTGTACATCTTGATGTACAGGATGATGCCTGCCAGCACGGTCACGGTCGCTCCGTGCCGGAACCAGTTCAGCGCGGCCGGCATCAGCTTGGGGATCACGATGTTCTTTGTCGGCCCGTCCAGGCTCTTCAGGAACGCGGCATTGATCAGGTTGAAGAAGTACAGCAGCCCGATCCAGGTGATCCCGGCCAGAAAATGCACCCATCGAACGACGATGCCGAACCAGTCGGCTTCGCCCGCTCCGATACCGGTCAACCCCAGATAGACTGCTATCAACACGACAGCGAGTGCGAAGCCCGCACCCATTGTCTGCATCGGATCTTCGAGAAATTTCATAGCTCCCTCTCATCTGACGGTTTACTGCTAGGCCCGTGTCTGTACTGCAGCCCTCTCAGGAATGTCAAGTGAGCGGATCGGGTCATTCGCCGATCGTCATTCGTTCCCGCAAATTCAGCCGGGACTCGATTGACGCTTGACCCCAACGGTTGACGAGTGGCGTCCTTACTCACGCCATTAGCCGGTCGACGGCCGCGCACAATTCGCGAACCGCTTCGGCGGAGATAGTCAACGCCGTCCGCTCTTCCGCAGTCAGTTCGAGTTCCACAATCCGCTCAGCTCCTTCGCGGCCGACTTTCACCGGCACGCCCACCACGACGTTCTTCAGTCCGTATTCGCCTTCACAAAGCACCGCGCAGGGGAGAGTCCGCTTCTGGTCCTTGGCAATCGCCTCGACCATATCCACGGCGGAGGCCGAGGGGGCATAGAAGGCGCTCCCGGTTTTCAGCAGACCGACAATTTCGGCTCCGCCCTCGCGCGTCCGCTTCACGATGGCATCGAGACGGTCTTTGGACAACAGCTCCGTAACGGGCCGACCTTTCACCGTCGTGTAGCGCGGCAGAGGAACCATCGTATCGCCGTGCCCGCCCAGCACCATCGCCTGTACGTCCGGACCCGGCACATTCAACTCCGCCGCGATGAACGAACGCATGCGCGCCGAATCGAGCACGCCCGCCATCCCGAGGATGCGCGATTTCGGCAGGCCGCTGACCCGGCGCGCCACATGCACCATCGCATCCAACGGGTTGGTCACGAGAATCAATATGATATTGGGCGACTTCGCCACCAGCTCGCTCACCACGGACTTGACGATCTTGGCGTTCGTCACGAGCAGCTCGTCGCGGCTCATCCCGGGCTTGCGCGGGATACCCGACGTAATCACGGCGATGGACGAGCCCGCCGTTTCGGCGTAGCTGTTGGTGCCAATCACGCGCGTGCTGTACCCGCACACGGGGCCGGCCTGGGTAATATCCAGCGCCTTCCCCTGCGGCACGCCCTCGACGATGTCGACCAGCACCACGTCGTAGGTATCTTTTTCCGCCAGCCGTTGGGCCGTGGTCCCCCCGACGTTCCCGGCACCCACCACCGTAATCTTCAGTCGCCCCATCATCCCACCTCAGGTCCTACGTCTGGTTGCCTTCCCTGCCCGTTAATGCCCCTCTTCATGTTCCGTCCAACCCGCCACTTTGAAGTTGATCGTGCAGACGAAATTCTCGCCGTCGTAGAAATTAACCTTGATCTTCTTCTTGCCGTACTTCTTTGCCAGAAACTCCTCCGGGTTGTCGACCAGTTCCTGGTAGCCTCCCGGCGGGTATTCGCCGAGTTCGTGAAATGTGACGATCATGCCGCTCTTCACTTCCTGCAGGACCTTGGCCGAGCAGCGCGGGTAGACCTCCCAGAACTTGGCCTCGATCATCTCCTTCGTGGGTTCCGGACGTTCCTCGCCGGGCTTGACAGGTTGTGAAAACTTCGCCAGCCGACGAACGTAGGGATACTGGTGGCCGGTAAAGAGCTTATACAGCCACGGCGGCACGGAGCGCTCGGTTGGTTGATCGGACATCGTTTGGCCCTTACATGTTCATGACCGAGCGCGCAAGAGAGCCTCGCGCGCCTCACGTCGTGAGACGTCGGTAGATTCCCGGTAGCTTCACCGGCAACGATTCGACCCGGTCGATCACCGCAAATCGCACGTCGCCGTACATCCGCCGCAGATACCGATCTGCATCGCGATCGATCGTCACGCAGAACGGGTCGATCCCTCTCTCCCGCGCTTCGCGCAAGGCCGCCTTGGTGTCTTCCAACGAGTACTCATCCTTGTAGTCACCATCCAGCGGTCGCCCGTCGCTCACCAGTATCAGCAAGCGGGTTTTCGCCTCCCGCACCATCAGTTTGGCGGTCGCGTGTCGGATCGCCGCGCCGTCCCGATTCTGCTGTCGGGGACGGAGTCCGCCCAGACGCCGGGCGGTCGTCGGTCCCAGCCGTTCGTCGAACTCCTTGATCGTCACGAAATCGACCAAGGCCCGTCCCTGGCCTGAATAGGCATAGAGCCCGTACTGGTCGCCGATTGCCTCCAGCGCTTCGCACAGGCACACTAGACTGTCTTTCTCTACGTCGATCACGCGGCGGCCGCTTTCGATCTGCCGGCTCGTCGATCCGCTCACATCCACCAGCAAGGCAACGGCCACGTTACGCGCCTTCTTCTCGCGCCGCACATACACGCGATCTCCGCCTTCCAGGCCGGCGACCTGTTCGGTAGCCCGCCGCACCACCGCATCGATGTCGAGATCCTCTCCATCCGCCTGTCCCGGCACTCGAAGAAACGCCGGCGGGCGAAGCCCCTCGAAGAACCGCCGCAACGTTCTGATGGCGCTCCGATGAGTCGTCAACGCGTCGGACACGCATTCGTCCGATCCGCTCTCAGCCGGTCGCTCGACGACGCGACACCAGTTCACTCGGTAATCTTGAATCCGATAGTCCCATTCAGGGTATCTGACTGCCCGCGCCGCTGGCCACGCCGACAGCGGAACCGAACGGTCTTCGACCTCCAGAGCGAGTACTTCCTCCACCACGGGCGGAAGCGACCGTCCACCCGCGAACACATCCGCAGTCGCCGACTCCTGTTCCCCGCCTCCGGAATCCCGACCAGAACCGCCTTCCTTCGAGCCACCGCCCCGGCTGGCAGTACGCTCCAGACCACCGAGCTCCTCGACTCTTTGGTTCTGATCGCGCTTGATGAATTCAGGGTTCATTGCGCCGCGATAAAACCAGTTGGTGACAGGACGGTACACGTCCTTGATCTCGGACGAGGTCGGCCCTACACCCGGGTCCTCCGACTCCTGGCCGGTCCGATCGTGATTGATCATCCCCCCACGGGGCGCCAGTAATTCTTCCATTCGCACGTAGACCTGATGGGCGAGGCGCACCGTGTCTTCAGCCGTGGCCAACAGGGTCAGCAGAGTCCGGCACATGCTCCATAAAACAGCGACTTCTCGGCGCACCGCGTGGGGCACCGCCTCGGACTCCGGCTCGCCCGCGGAGAGCCTCAAGAGACAGTCCACGATCAATTCCTTCACCGTCAAACCATGGGCTGGATCGCGGGGTGTGATCGCTTCCCGGGTCAGGCGTACGAGGTCGCGTCGTAGCCCAGGATATTCCTCCTGCAGCAGGTATTCGACGCGCGCGTCTTCCAAGACGGTCCACAGATCCCGAATCAGTTGGGGATGAGGGTACAGTTGGAAGAGGGTCGCCAACGAGTCAGACGGCGACGCTGTCGAGCAGCCGTACCGAGCTTGAACAGCCCGAACCAGATCCGCCAGCGGCTCGAGCGTGAGCCGATAGGTACCGAACTCCAGATGACCGGCTTCATGGGCCGCCATGACGAGATAGAGCCGCTCGTTCTCCTCGGCGGTGGAATAGCGGCGCAGGACGGCAGGCAGGGCGATCGTCCGCCCGTCGGGACTGACCGTGGCCCGGGCCGCCGGAGCCGTCGCCGAGTCCGGCAGCGCCTCAATCGTGACACTCGTGCCGCACAGGCCCTCGACGAACAGTTTCAGCCGACGGGCCACTTGCCTGAGCGGCACGCCGCTCAAGGCCTCTTCCACCGACGCGAGGGCCTTCAGCGACTCGACGGCGAAGTAAGCCCGCGCGCCTTCCGGACTATAGGCCAGGATTTCCATCCCGGCTTTGAACCAGTTCTCGAATCGAGCCGGGGCTTGCGCCCCCTCGCCGATCAAACTCACCAGCTCGGGACAGCGGCGCAGGTAGGAGAGCGCGGCCTCCGCATCCTTTTCGCCCAGCAACAACCCGTACTGGAGCACTTTCACCCGCCAATCCGTCGACGGCAGGGCTCGAAGCAGTCGGGGCGACTCGCTCAACCACGCAATGGCGGACTCCGGGGACCGATCCGCCAGCAACGCGCCCAAGGCCACGACCTTGGCGCGGACCGGCGCTTGCTCGATGTCTCCAAGAATGGCCGGGCTGGTCCGGAAGAACTCTATTGTCGCCAGGTAGTCAGGCTTCCCCAGCGTGTTCGGCGCGATCAACTTCATGCCGAACGAAAGCCAGCTTCGCACATCCTCCACCGGCAACACGGGAGCGATGGCGGGAATCTGGCGGACGTATTCGAGACCAACCACGACATCGACGTGCGTGAGTTCGAGGCCGATCTCGAGCCAAGGCTTGAGCTGATGGGACGGCACGGCGGCAAGAATCTGCGGGGCAGTTCTGAGATACTCGATCGTCACATTGGCATCGAGTTCTGCGATCTCCAGCGCGACCGCCAGCACGGCGGCTTGCCCCTCGGGGGCTCCGATTACGCCGAGAACCAATGGGCTGTCCTTGAAATATTTCAGTGCGGTCGCACCAGAGGATTCGGCCAATGCCGCACCGACATCGAGCCAGGGAACGATCTGCGCGAGCCCCGCGCGTCGATCGAGCTCCGGCAGCGCTTCAACCGCGGCACGGGCGGCTTTTTCGGACACCTCAGCCAGTTCGGTCAGCAAAGCGAGCACGGCTGAGACGGCATCGGTCCGACAGGGCGGATCCGTGAGCCGGGCGACCAGCCGTTCGGCCGTCGCCTTTCCCAACTCCTCTGCCAGCAAGCCGACCAATTGTGCGCGTGGGTCTGCCATGACCGTTCACCGAGGATCGTGCGAAGTTGTCGATTGTAAAGGACGGCCTCGCGCTTGTAAACTACGCGCCTACACGCAGACAAGAGACGACCGCCCCGGGGCGACGGGGAACACACGGTGTCCCCCTCTGGCCCCTAGCAAGAGGGACGATGATGGTAGAACCGTCAAAAGAAAGCTTAGAGAAGATGTGGAAGTACGTAAAGGGCTTTGCCGAAAAGAGCGGCACCAGGATGCATCCGAATCCCGCCGTTACTGAAGCGGTTGTGAAAGGCTTGGCGCTGCACGTCGACCAACTCGGTAAGCCCCTCTGCCCCTGCAATTTCTACAAGGACAAGGTCGCTGAGGCGAAGCTGCGCCGCTGGATCTGCGCCTGCGACGAAATGCAGATCTACAAATATTGCCACTGCCTCCTGTTCGTTCGCGAGGACGGTCTGCCGATCACGGAATATCTTCCGGAAGGCCACGAAGGGAGAGAGGTCTACGGGGTGACCGCCGATCCGACGCCTGACAAAGGACGGGCGCTCAAGCACAAGGCCCAGGCGATACCGCATGAGCAGGCAGGTGAGCAGTGATTGCCATGCAAAAGACGAATGACGGGCTGATGAGACAACGGACCCGCGCGTCCGTACGTATTGGTGTGGGTGCGCCCTCCTCGACAAGCCTCCTTTCCTTCACTGCCACCCCGTCACCTCATACCCCTTTTCACTCAAGCACCGGTTCACGAAATTCTTATAGGCCTCGGGAGGAGGCGACGGATCGAAGGCCGCGCTGAAGAGTCCGCTGAGCAGTCCCCAGACCGCGCCGCTGGCCGCGCCGATCAATGACCCCTGTCCGGCTGCGCCCGAGATCGCCCCGCCGACAGCACCGCTCGCCGCGCCGATACCAGTTCCCACCGCCGTGCTCGTCGCCACGCGGCCGCCCTTCCCGCTGCCTTCTTCTGCACCGGCCGACTCGGCCAACTCCTTGCAGGCCTCGATGTCCTGCTCGGCCGCTTCCTTGCCGACCGTTTGCAGATGCGCGTTGGGATACAGCACGGGCCGGGCGCTTGAACAGGCCGCAAGCGCCAGCAGTCCGACCACGGCGCCCAAGGCCCTTCTGTTCATCATGCCTTCACTCCTCCGTGCGGTCCGGCGCCAGCCGGGCCATTGCCGCCTCCGCGGTGACGCCCCGTATCAAGAGCCTTTTGCGCCGGCCCTCCACCCCCGACCGGATGACGACGTATGCGCGGGGGACGGCGCAGCGCGCAGCCACGAACCGGATCAATTCCTCGTTGGCGGCGCCGTCCACCGGCGGCGCCGCGATGCGAAACTTGAGCGCATCGCCGTGGAGGCCGACGCACTCGCTGCGGGAAGCGTTGGGCTGGACGTGAACCGAGAGGACAACCCCGTCCTTGATGTCCTGCGCAATTCCGGCGTTCATTCGGCCTTGGGATGGTCCGTCGACAGACTAGAAGACGGCTTTGACAAGCTCCAGAATGCTCCGCTGCATATCCGGATCGTCCGTGATTGGGCGGGCGATCGCCGCGTCGCAGGCGCGATCCGGCGGCACGCCCTGTGTGATCAACGTCCCGGCATAGATCAACAGCCTGGTACTGACCCCTTCCTCCAGACCGTGATTCTTGAGGTTGCGGACCTTCCCGCCGAGTTTCACTAGGCTGGCTGCGATCGCGCGGCTCACCCCGGCCTCGCGTTCGACCACCGTGGTTTCCACGTCGGGCGGGGGATAATCGAATTCGATCGCCATAAATCGCTGCTTGGTGCTCTGCTTCAGATCTTTCAACACGCTCTGATAGCCGGGGTTGTAGGAAATCACGAGCATGAACTCATCGGCCGCTTCGACGACCTGTCCCTTCTTCTCCAGCGGCAACAGGCGCCGATCGTCGCTCAGCGGATGGATGATGACGGTCGTGTCTTTCCGGGCTTCGACCACTTCGTCGAGATAGACGATCGCCCCGTGCTTCACGCCGACCGTCAGGGGACCGTCGACCCAGACCGTCTCCTGGCCCTTCAGCAGATACCGCCCGACGAGGTCGGAGGCCGTCAGATCTTCGTGGCAGGCGACGGTGATCAACGGACGCCCCAGCTTGTAGGCCATGTGCTGGACGAAGCGGGTCTTGCCGCAGCCCGTCGGCCCTTTCAGCATGACGGGCATCTTGCTGTTCGCGGCGATCGTAAACAGGCCGACCTCGCCCCGAACCTCCGCGTAAAAAGGCTCCCGCTCGATGCGAAACGACCGGATGTCGAGTTCTTGCCCTGGCTGATGCATACGCAAATGGTCTGCCCGGTGGAACGGCGTGGGAGGCACGATAAACGGAACGGAGCCCGAAGATCAAGCGAGAGGGAGAACCGTCTGCTAGGCGACCTTCTCGCCGTCCAAGACCTCCCTCACTTTTTGCGTGAGCACGTTGGGCGTGAACGGCTTCTGGAGAAATGCCGTCCCCCGCTTGACGCCGCTTTGCGAGAACACCGGATGGTCCGGATAGCCGGACATGTACAGCACCTTGATCTCCGGCCGGACCGCCGTCAGCTTCTCGGCCACCTCCGGACCGCTCATCTGCGGCATCACGACGTCCGTAAGCAGCAGATGGATCGGGCCCATGTGTTTGGCGCCGGTCAGCAGGGCTTCGATTCCGTGGCGCGCGACGAGGACATTGTATCCGTTCAAGCGCAGCGCTTCGTGCACCAGGCCGCGGACCGCCGGCTCGTCTTCGACCAGGAGAATGGTCTCCCGTCCGTGCGCGCGGACTGCGCTAGCGCCGGGAACCGTCGCACCGGAAGCGGTTTCGTCCACTCGCGGGAAGAAAATTTTGAACGTGGTGCCGCAACCCAGCTTGCTCTCGACGCCGATGGTACCGCCGCTCTGCTTCACGATACCGTAGACCGTCGACAGGCCCAACCCCGTGCCCTTCCCCTTCTCTTTCGTCGTAAAGAACGGCTCGAACAGATGGGACTGCGTCTCTTCGGTCATACCGTGGCCGGTATCGCGCACCGCCAGCATGACGTAGGCGCCTTCGTCGAGCATGACCGTGTCCCGCTGGGGCCCCTTTCCGACGGTCACGTTCCGCGTTTCGATCGTCAGCCGGCCCCCGGTGGGCATCGCGTCCCGCGCGTTGACGGCAAGATTCATGATGACCTGTTCGATCTGCCCGGGATCCGCTTTGATCGACCCCAAGTCCTGCTCGAGATCGGCGCAGAGCTCGATGATGTCTTCTCCGAGCAGGCGGCGGAGCATGCCGTCCATGTTCATCACCACCGCGTTCAGATCCACCACCTTGGCGGACACGAACTGGCGGCGACTGAAAGCGAGCAACTGGCTCGTCAGCCCGGCCGCACGGTCGGCTGCTTTCTTGACCTCTTCCATTTCGCGGCGGGACGGATTGCCCGGCTGGAGGCGGCAGAGGATCAACTCGCTGTACCCGCGGATGACGGTCAAGAGGTTGTTGAAGTCGTGCGCCACGCCGCCGGCCAACCGTCCGACCGCTTCCATCTTCTGCGCCTGCCGTAACTGCGCTTCGGTCTGGCGCAAGGCTTCTTCGGCGCGGGTTCGCTCGCCAAACTGGCCGATCTTGAGTCCGACGTCGGCCACCATCTTCAACAATTCCCCGTCGGGTTCACGCACCTGCCGACTGAAAAACTCGATCACGCCTTCGATCTCTCCGGCGATGCGAATGGGGAATCCGAAGGCGCCATGGAGGCCGGCCTGCGCCGCCGCCTCCGCGCGGATGAAATGACAGTCCGCGGCTACGTCCCTGATCCACGCCGGTTCGCCGCTTTCCCAGATGCGTCCCGGGAGTCCCACGCCGGGCTTGAACGACTGTTGCCACGTCGTCATCACGAACTCGTCGGCCTTGATCGCGTCCGCTTTCCACTGATCGAGACAGCGCAGCGTACCCGACGCCTTGTCCATCCGCCAGAACACACCCAGCTCCCATTCCAGGCTTTCGCCTACCGCCTGGATGATTCTGGGTACGGCGGCTTCCAGCGTGCGGCAGTCGGACAGCACACGCGTCACCGCGTAATGGGCGGCCAGACGCCGCTCGGCGCGGCGCCGGTCCGTAATATCCCGAACGAATGCGCTGAAGATGTACGCCTCGCCGATGCGAGCCGGTGAAACCGACACCTCGACCGGAAATTCGTACCCCTCCTTATGGAGCGCGGTGATCTCGATCCGGCGGTTGAGAATGGGCCCGACACCAGTCCGCAGGAACTCCCGGATGCCCCGGGCGTGAGCTTCGCGGTCGCGCTCCGGAATGATCGTCTCGGACAGCAGCCTTCCCAGCGCCTCTTCGCGGGACCATCCGAAGATCGCCGTCGCCTGCGCGTTCCAATCCGTGACGATGCCGGAGGAATCGATCGTAATCACGCCGTCTAGCGCGGTGTCGACGATGGCACGGTTGCGCTCTTGGCTTTGCAGCAAGGCCGCTTCCGCAGCCCGAGCCCAGGCGCTTTCCTGCTGTGCTTGGCGGTATTCCTGCCGCAATCGCCAGGTCGACCACAAGAGCAGCACCAGGAGCGGGAACAAGGCGACTGCCCCCGCCACCCCGACCTTCCACGTCACGGACCGGATCGGCTGCAGGACCAGGCCCCGGTCTATGCGCATCAACACGGTCCAATTGAAACCCGGAAACTCTCCGAACCCCTTCGTCGAGGCATAGCCGGTTACCACCGGGACGTGCCGTCTGGGGTGTTCTTCTTCGACGAACCCCGGCATGCCGCCCTGACTCGCCAGGGCGGACGGCAGCCTCAGCGTGCGAAGGTTCAGGTTTCCCTTGTGGGCTAGGTCGGAATCGACGAACACGCGGCCATCGCGCGCCAGCATCTGGTATTCGACGGATTCCGCGAATCCGATCTGCGACTCCAGGGAACGAATGGTACGG
This sequence comes from uncultured Nitrospira sp., assembly GCA_964445795.1. Classification (GTDB taxonomy): domain Bacteria; phylum Nitrospirota; class Nitrospiria; order Nitrospirales; family Nitrospiraceae; genus Nitrospira_D. The sequence goes on from CAYULI010000016.1 coordinate 28,739, forward strand.
GTCGTCACCTCTTCGATCACGGGAATCGCGACACGGGAGGTGATCGCCCCGAGGAAGTTTCCCTGCGAATCGATAATGGGGGCGGAAAAGGCCACCGTCTCGATCCCGTTGTCGGCTTGACCGCCGACGTCGTCGACCACGATTTTCCGTTCCGCACGCACCGACTGGAACCAACCACTCTGCCTGAAATCCTGTCCGACGAGCGCCTCGTCGGTCGAGGCAATCATGACCCCCTGCTGATTCGTCACTCCCAGCCAGAGATACACCGGCGCATAGTTCGTCTTCATCCAGGTGAGGTACCCGGTCAGATACGCGCGATCGGAAGAGCGAAGGGCGAAGACGCGCGCCATCATTTGCGCGTCCCCATACCGCTCGAACAGGAGGTGGTCCAGCTTATCGGAGACTTCCGCCGCGGCCAGCATCAACCCCTCACCGGAGGCGGCGACCAGTCGCCGCTCGACGTACCGGAGCAGATAGGTGCCGATGCCCAGCGCGAGGACGGTCATCAGGACGATCAGGAAGGGCAGCCAGCGATACTTCCGGAAATCCAGAGAGATGGCCGAGGTCACGGGAAAGATCATCTCAGTGCCCCACGAGCAGCCAGTTTGGAATGACCGTCACCGGGTGATAGGCCAGCTTGGCGGCCCGCAGCCCGCTCAGATCGCCGTCGTCCATAGCGTTGATAAAGGTCGAACCCTGGCAGACCGCCGTGCGGCAAGTCTCGCGGAACAGAAATTGTGCCAGCCCCGGGACGGATCGATCGGCCACTTCGAGCAACACGCACCACGTCGCCGGGGTCAGCCAATAGCCGAACGTGTAGGCCTTGACCGTTCCGTCGATCTTCGCGACAGTTCCCGTGAGTCCCATCCGGGCGCTTTCCGCGAAGACGAGCGCATGCGCCGCCCTCGCATCCTCCAGATACAGCCGGCCCACCGGGTCCGAGGTCTCGCGCAGCTTCTGTCCGGCCCACTGATCGTAGAGCGCGAGGCATGCCGCCCGCTCGTCCGGACGGTAGGGCTCGACCGTCACCGCTTGTTCGCGTTCCACCCGATTACAGAGCGCTCGTTGCGATTTGTACCGATCGCCTGCCAGGGTTGCAAGATCGTCGGCCCGATAGAGATAGTCGCCCCCCTTCTGGGCGAGGCGGAAGCCGGCCGCTTCCAGGGCGTGCTTCTGCCCTTCCATCACGTTTTCGATGCGGCTCACCGGCGACGACCCGTTCCACCGTCCCAACAGCGCGAAGGCTTGGTCCACCGCGCGCTCCAGCGGTCCGGGGCCCAGCGGAGGCAGCGGCAGGAACCATCCGTCCGGCGATTGCGCGAACAGATAGAACGTGTGATCGGATTCCATCCACCAATAGGGCATCAGCGAGGTCCAGACATAGTGAAACACAAAACTATACGCCGCGAGCGCGTCCGGTTGAAGGAGCCGCGACTGTTCCAGCGCGCGAGCGAATCGCGGAGCATCCGCCTGCGTCAACGGACGGAGCCGGGCATCGACCGGCGCCGTTCTGAGGCTGGCGGTCAGTTGCGGGATTTCCGCGAGGACGACGACATCTTCCTGGAATCGTCCGACCAAACGGGGATTGGCCGCGATCGTTTCGATCATGGCGTCGGTCGCGAGCGTTGCCGCGACTCGTTCGGCCTGGACCACAATCTCGGCGGGTGCCGCATCGATCATGAATGGGCACTTAGTGTCCCATCCGAGTACCACGCGCTCGCGGGCAGCATCCCACATGAGAGCGAACGGATAGAGCCGGCAATCCAACGGGCGAGCGTCGTAGATCCGGCAGTGGTGCGTCGCCGCATCGAAGGCCGGGCACATGTAACCATCGCCGGTCGGATTCGGGACAAGGTCGATCTGGGAGCCGGTCTGGTCGGGAAACGACCGGGGATCGACTCCCGACGCGACGGCGCGCACAATCTCCTGGTGCGTGAAATAAGGGCGAAGAAAACTGTCGGCCTCGGGGAAACGGCAGCAGACGTCACAGTTGAGACACACGCGGCTGGGAACGTACTGGGGAAGCTCCGCCCGATTCATGGATTGCCGGTCGGATGACAGAAGGTCGAGCGCCATCTCATTCGGCATCATACGATGGCCTCCGCCATGAGGCAAGAAACTGCGTGCTCCGCGGAGGGGCCGCGCATCGTCCGGGTCGCAAAACGGGCACATTTCCTTGACCCCCTCGGAACTCGTTGCGATACTGTGTCGCGGGCACCGCACGGCCGGAGACCCCTCGACCCATGTCATCTTCCGAGTCACGCAGGCGCGAGAACGACGCGGTCCAGTACGATCCCCGCGACCTCCTGAACTCCCAGTCGGTGATCATCACGGTCATCGACCCCGTCACACACAAGGCGCTGTTTCAGAATCGTACGTCACTCGACAAGTTCGGCGACATTTCCAACCAGACCTGTCATGAGAGGATCGCCGGCTGTCCGGCGCCCTGCGAGTTCTGCAGGATGCCGGAAGCAGTGATGCACAACCGGCACACCGCGAACGAAGTGCTGTTGCCCCAGAGCGAAGAGTGCCTGCTCGTCCAGTGGGCCCCCGTTACCACCGGCAGCGGTGCTGTCCATGTCGTGGAAACCATCACCGACATCACGTCCCTGAAACGACAACAATTACGCAGCGAACAGCTCGTGAAGAAACTGTCCGACGCCAACCGCGAACTGTTGCACACGAACGGGCAGCTGCGGGATCAATCGCTCCGAGACGGCCTGACCCGGCTGTACAACCACTCCCATTTCCAGCAGACCCTGGCCCAGATGTGCGCCCAAGCGATCCGCTCCATGAAGCCGCTCTCGCTGCTGTTTATCGATCTCGACAACTTCAAGAGCATCAACGACACCTACGGCCATACCACCGGCGACCAGGTGCTGAAGGAAATGGGCTGGTTGCTCGACAGCCAGCAATCGCCCGGGCAGAGCCTCGCCCGTGCCGGCGACATCGCGGCCCGCTACGGCGGCGAGGAGTTCGCCCTGATCCTGCCCGATACGTCGATGGACGGCGCCCTGAGCGCGGCGGACCGCATCCGGCACCGCGTCACAACGCTAGTTCTGCTGCCAGAACTGGCCATGCTGGCCCAGAAGAAATTCGCGCTCACCTGCAGCATCGGCGTGGCCAGTTTCCCGATCCATGCCGCCGATCCAGCCGGCCTCGTCGCGGCCGCCGACGCCGCCGTGTACGCCGCGAAACGGGCGGGCAAAAACTGCGTCCGCATGGCGACCCCCGTTTCCCCCAAACCCCTTGTCGGCTCCTAAGCCCCGTGTTAGCATCCCGCTGATTTCGCTCCTGTCACCGCGCGGCCTTGTCGGCCCCGCAGGACGAGCAAAGGATCCTTCCGTTGGTACAACCTGAATCGCTCTGCCCTTCGCTTCCCACCGAGACCGCCCTCAGCCGCTGCGCCTCGATTCGTGCGCAGTTGGTCTCCGCCGGTCTCTTCGCGGAGGCGGATGCTCCCCGGCCGGCGGTCGATTCCCGAACCGCACAGGCGACCGCCTCTTGGCGCATCAGTCCTTGTCCTTTCCTCATCTCAAACGAAGAACTGGATTTTTTTACAACCTTGGGCCCGCAGTTGCTCGCCTTCTATCGTGCGGTAAACCGGTTGTACATCGAAAGCGTGAAGGGTACCCAGCCGGCCTGGGTCGCGGAGTATCTCGACCGGGGGAAACCGGAAGCGCTCGTGACGTACGGCAGGATGAAGCGATTTCGGGACGACCTTCCCGCCGTCATCCGGCCGGACGTGCTCCCGACGCAGGCCGGCATGGTCATCACCGAGCTCGATTCAGTGCCCGGCGGGATCGGCCTGACCGCCTGCCTCTCCCGCATCTACGGCGAACTGGACGGGGCACAGGCGCGCATAGTTGGCGAGCCCGACGGCATGGTTCGGGGCTTCGCCTCGATGCTGCGGGCCGTCCAGGGATCGCATCCCGGCTCCGTCGCGATCGTGGTCTCGGAGGAAGCCAGAGACTATCGCCCCGAAATGTCCTGGCTGGCGGCCCGTCTCCGCGAGCAGGGACTTCTCGTCGACTGTGTCGAGCCGCGGGACGTTCATTTTACCGAGGAAGGGCTTCGCCTGCGCGGCGAAAGCGGCGATGTGCCAGTCGGCTTGATTTACCGGTTCTACGAATTGTTCGATCTGCCGAATATCCCCAAGGCCGAACTCATTCAATACGCGGCCAAGAAGGGTTGGGTTGCCGTTACGCCGCCTTACAAACCGGCGCTGGAGGAAAAATCGGCCTTCGCGCTCCTGCACCATCCAGTCTTGCGTCCCTTCTGGGAAAGGGAGCTGGGCGGAGATCTGTTCCTCCACCTGACGACCGTGATGCCCAGGACGTGGCTCCTGGATCCAGCCCCCGTCCCGGCAACGGCCACGATCCCTGGGCTTCAGGTCGGAGGTCGCGCAGTCGCGAATTGGCAGGATCTCGTGACGGTCACACAGAGGGAGCGCCGTTTCGTGATCAAGCCGTCGGGGTTCTCGGAGTTGGCATGGGGCAGCCGGGGCGTGTCGGTGGGCCACGACATGCCGCAGACGGAATGGGCTGGCGCCCTGCGACATGCGCTCGCCTCATTTCCGACCACGCCCTACATCCTGCAAGAATTTCACAAGGGACGGCTGTTCGAGCTGGACTATCTGGACCCCGCGGCATGGACCATGGCCCGTATGGCGGGACGCGCGAGGCTCTCACCCTACTATTTCGTGATGGGCGACAAGGTCGAGGTGGGCGGCATCCTGGCCACGGTCTGCCCGGCGGACAAGAAAGTCATTCACGGCATGCGGGACGCGGTCATGGCTCCCTGCGCCGTCCGCTCGGACTAGACATACGATGCGGATACGATCCGGAAGATGACCGTTCCACTTTCGTCTTTTTCCTGGTAGCCTAAGAGCGTTATGGCCTTGACGCTTTATCATGTCGATTGGTGCCCCGAATGCGCGGCGGTCCGCAGGAAGCTCGCCGACCTGAGACTGAGCTACGAGGACGTCGTCGTTCCCGATCTCCGCCCCCTGCGCAAGCAGGTCTATGAAGTCTCCGGCCAGTATTTTGTGCCCGTTCTTAAAGACGGCGACCAGGTCCTGACAGAAACGCACCAAATTCTTTCCCACCTCGATCAGCGCTACGGCGCCGACGGCGGCGAAGGGCACGAGGCAACCGGCACGGGGGAAAACGCACCGTCATGCCGCCTTTGAACTCCCGCCTGTGCCCACGCATGCATCACAGCCACATGAAGGAGTGAGTCGTGGAGGAATGGAGACGCATTCTCGCTGAGAGCATCGTCAAGCCGAAGGACTTGGCCGAGCAGTTCGGCCTCGACCAGGACGAAGTGGAAGCGATCGTCGGCCCCTACCCCGTGCGGATCACGCCGACCGTGCTCGCCACGATCAAGGCCAAGGGCGACGCGATCTGGAAGCAGGTCGTCCCGGATGCGGCGGAGCTGGTCGATTTCGAAGCGGAGGACGACCCGCTCGAGGAGGACCTGATGAGCCCGGTGCCTCACCTGGTTCACCGCTATCCGGATCGCGTGCTGTTAATGGTCACCAACCAATGCCCGATCTATTGCCGGTTTTGCACCCGCAAACGGCTGGTCGGCAAGCCGGGCTTCCTGAAAAAGGGCGAGCTGGACCGCGCCATCACCTATCTGCGCGAGCACACCGAGGTACGCGACGTCATCCTGTCGGGCGGCGACCCCCTGCTGCTCCCCGACCATCTGCTCGAACGCGTGCTCAAAGCCTTGCGCACGATCCCTCATCTCGAATTGATCCGAATCGGATCGCGGGTACCGGGCGCGTTGCCCGAACGGATTACCCCGAAGCTTTGCGAGATGATCAAGAAGTACCACCCGGTCTACATGAACCTGCACTTCAACCATCCGGACGAGCTGACCCCTGCCGTCACAGCCGCCTGCGGCCGGCTTGCCGACGCGGGCGTCCCGCTCGGTGCGCAAACGGTTCTCCTCAAGGGAGTGAACGACGACCCGGAAATCATGAAGCGGCTCGTGCATCGACTGCTGCGCGCCCGCGTGAAACCCTACTATCTCTACCAGGCCGACCTCACGAAGGGAACGAACCACTTCCGGACGACGGTCGAGACGGGGCTGAACATCATCAAGGCGCTCCAGGGCCACACGAGCGGCATGGCCGTGCCCCATTTCGTGATCGATGCCCCGGGCGGAGGCGGGAAGATCCCGCTCTTGCCCGGCGACTATCTCATCCACATGGATGAAGACGGGGCGCTGCTGCGAAACTACGAGAACAAGACGTTCCACTACCCCCAGCCTCCCGCCTCCGTCTCTCTCTCCCCCGAGGCGAGAGGGGCGAGTGCGGAGGCCCGGCGCGAGCTGCCGATGGCGGGAGCGCGGGCATCCTTCGACGAGCCGCACGAAGCCTTCGCCTCCTGCGGCGACAGCCATCCGGACCGCGACGGCTATTCCGCCTGGGGCAACAGTTGCGGGGGGGACACGGACGACCTGTGACCGCGTGCGCCGCCCAGGGGATCCTCCCCTATCAAGCCATCAAACGGCTCATCGCCGCTCGTGCCATCGTGGCCTCGCCGGAGATCGAGGACCGGCAGATCCAACCGGCGAGCCTTGATCTCCGACTCGGGCGGAAAGCGTACCGGCTGATCAGCAGTTTCTTGCCCGAGTTGTCGGCGATCTCGTCGCGCCTCGACGTGCTCGACTTCTACCACTCCGACCTCGTGATGTACGAGATGGACCTGACCGACGGCGCCATCCTGGAGAAGGGTCATGTCTATCTGGTGCCGCTGCTGGAACAACTGAAATTGCCGCAGACACTCCGGGCACGCGCCAACCCGAAAAGCACGACCGGCCGGCTGGATGTCTTCACCCGCGTGGTGACGGACCTCAACGCAGGCTTCGACGAGATCCGAGCCGGCTACCACGGCCCGCTGTTTCTCGAGGTCGTCCCGCGGTCGTTCACGATCAAGGTCCGCACCGGACAATCGCTGAACCAGATCCGCTTCGTCCGCGGAGACGCCACGGTCTCCGACAAGGCCCTCCAGTCGCTGCACGCCAAGACGCCGCTGCTCTACCACAACGGGCCGCGCAAGCGGGTTCTGGCCAAACGGGAATTCCGCACCGACCGCGGGCTCTTTCTCCGCATCGATCTCAAAGGGGAGGACCGTACCGATTCCCGCATCATCGGTTATCGCGCGAAGAAGAACAGCCATGTGATCGACCTCGCAAGAGTCGGGTACTACGCCGCGGCAGATTTCTGGGAGCCGCTGTACCGGCACCGACAAGACAGCCTGTTGCTCGAGCCGGAGGAGTTCTATATCCTCGCGTCGAAGGAGCGCATCCGGGTTCCGGCCGGCTACGCCGCCGAAATGGTCGCCTACGAAGCCGCCTGTGGAGAGTTACGCACGCACTACGCGGGGTTTTTCGATCCGGGATTCGGCTACGGAGCGGACGGTGAGATCAAAGGCACGCAGGTCGTGCTGGAAGTCCGTCCGCACGACGTCCCATTCCTGATCCACGACGGGCAGACGTTTTTCAAGGTTGTATACGACAGGATGCTCGCCGTACCATCTCAGCTCTACGGGACGACTCTGGGCTCGTCCTATCAACGGCAGGGGCTGACGCTGAGCAAGCATTTCAAAGCGTAGCAAACAGCCGGGGGCTCATAGCCGGATACGTAGGTTGACTACAGTAGTGATCGATCGCCTGGCACGGCCTCTTCGCTGCCCGTGACCGGCTCTTGACTGGTGGAGTAACCATGGCACCGACCGACCTGCCCTCTAAAGACCCCGCTCAGGGCCCGCCCCCCCAGCCGGACGACGACGCGAGCAACGAGCGGCATCTGAACGTCGCCGGGATGATGGTGGGCACCGCTCTGATGTTCCTGGGCTTTCTGCAAGTGTTTCTCTCGATCAGCGGGGGATTCGAGCTGGGCGGCGTGATGGCCCTGCTCCTGTACTTCGGCGGCTTGGCCGTCTGGGCCAACGCCGTCATCGAGAACCCCACGCTCCGGTACAGCGTGATCACCGTCGCCATCGCGCTGGCGTTGGGATTTTTCCACTATGGCGAGGTGTTGTTCTGGCACAAGCAAGTCATCTTCTGGGGCACTATCCTGGTGGTCATGTACTTCATGTTTCATGAGCCGAAGAAACCGTCTTGAGACGAGGACGCGGACCACTTGGCTCCCCATCCTGACCCGATGACGATCTCCGTCATCATTCCTACCCTCAACGAAGAAAAAGTCCTTGCGTCCACCTTGGTCCATACGTCATCGCTCCACCTTGACGAGATCGTCATCGTGGACGGCGGCAGTACGGATCGCACGGTCCCCATGGCCCGGGCCTTCTGCGAGCGCGTCCCCAACGCCCAGCTCGTTCTGGCGCTCCAAGGACGTGCGCGCCAGATGAATGAGGGCGCCAAAGCCAGCCGCGGAGAGATTCTGTTGTTCCTGCACGCCGACACCAAGCTGCCGGGTACGGCGAAGCTGGACATCGAGAAGGCCATGGCCGACGAGACGGTGGTGGGCGGGCGCTTCGACGTCGATTTTGATCGTGGCACCCTGTGGAGCTCCGTCATCGGCGACCTGATGAACCGGCGGTCGCGTTGGAGCGGTATTGCCACCGGAGACCAGGCCATCTTCGTGCGCCGCCGGGTCTTCGAGCAATTGGGCGGTTTTGCCGCCATTCCCCTGATGGAGGACGTCGACTTCAGTCGGCGTCTCAAGCGAACGGGCCGGACCGCGGCGCTCCGCAGCCGGGTGGTGACTTCCTTTCGCCGCTGGGAAACGAATGGGCCGGTGCGCACGATCCTCCTGATGTGGGGACTTCGATTCCTCTTTTGGACCGGCGTCGATCCACATCGGCTGGACCGCTGGTACGGCGCCGTCCGCTAGCGATGAACAAACCCGCTTCCCATCCCCCTCTCCCTTCACACCGCCCCGCTCGCGCTGCCGCCCTCGTCGTCTTCGCCAAAGCGCCGATTCCCGGCCAGGTAAAAACGCGCCTCTGCCCGCCATTGACCCCGGATGAGGCGGCAACGCTGCACGGCAGTTTCGTACTGGACACGCTCGAACGGACCAAGGCAGCCGCTACCAAGCTGAAGGTGCCCGTCGACCGATATCTGGCTTGCGCGCCGTCTTCGTCGCACGTGTTCTTCAAGATCATGGAAGAGCGACAGGGCGTGAAGCTGCTCGACCAGGCCGGCGAGGACTTGGGCGCCCGGATGAGTCACGCGTTCGACATGCTGTTCACTCGCGGATACGCGCGGGTGTTGATCGTGGGAACCGATGTCCCCTCGCTGCCCCTCGATCATTACGGGCAAGCCCTCGCCCTGCTGGAGACGAACACCCTCGTGCTCGGGCCTGCTCTCGACGGCGGGTACTATTTGATCGGCTTGACACGAGCGGCGCCCGCGCTGTTTAGCGAAATCCCCTGGTCGACCGACCGGGTTCTGACGGTGACTCAGGAACGGGCGAGGAGCCTCGGCATGACGACGGCCCTGCTTCCTCCCTGGCAGGATATCGACACCATCGATGATCTCCATGCCTTGATCGAAGCCAGCGCAGAGGACGGCAAGAAACCGAGAAAGGAACAGATTTTTTCGACCCGCACGACCGGCGCACTCCACCTTCTCGCCAAACGCCTGCGGTCGCGGGCATAATAAATAATAATTAGGTTCGGTTAACCCCATAGGAGATACACCATGGACCAAGCGGTCGCGCTGATTACCGGCGGAGCGAAAGGCATCGGACGGGGCATCGCCCTCGACCTGGCGACGCGACACTGGCGGATCGCCATTTGTTACCGGACCTCCGAAACCGAAGCCCAGAGGACCGTTCGCGCGATCACGGAACGCGGCGGGCAGGCGTTGGCCGTGCGCTGCGACGTATCCGATCCGGTAGCGGCGAAGAACCTGGTCAAACAGGTGGAATCGCAGTGGGGGCGAATCGACGCCCTCATCAACGGGGCCGGCCCTTACCACCGGGTGAATTTGCTCGAGGAAACCGTCGAGGGCTGGAATGAGATGTTCGACGGCAATCTTCATCCGATCTTCTATCTGGCACAGGCCGTCGCGCCGGGCATGAAGGCCCGCGAGTCCGGACGCATCGTCAACTTCAGCATGGCCAACGCGGATCAGATGGTTGCGCAGCCTGAGGTGACGGCTCACTACATCGCGAAGGCGGGCGTTCTGATCCTGACCAGGACATTGGCCAAGCTCCTGGCGCCCCACGGCATCACGGTCAACGCCGTGTCACCAGGCTTTATCGACTCTGGGAGCGCGCCGCCGCAGGAGCTCGCCGGCATGACGAAACGCATTCCCGCCGGGTATGTTGGGACAGTAGACGATACGGTTGCAGCCGTGCGCTATCTGCTCAGCGACGAGGCCCGGTACGTGAACGGCGCGAATATCCAGATCAGCGGAGGATGGGGGATCTAGGGAACGGAACGGCAGTCACGCTCGATCTTGCTCACTGGGCGCGCATCGACGGCCGATACGGGAGGATGAATGAAATCAGATCAAGAACGGGAGGCGCACCGGAGGTTCGTTCAAGCCCTCCAGCATGAGCACCTGACCTGCACGAAGCCGGGTTGCGGCGGGCCGATGGATGTTGTCGACCTCACGACGCACAGCGCCCGTGTCAAGACCTATGAGGCGACATGCGAACGGTGCCACACGGTGGAGAAGATCGCGGGGAAAGAGGAACATACCCCTCCCTGGGACGTGGCTTCGATCACGATGATGGCAGAGGTCCACCTGCTGCACGAACAACCGACCTGCCCCTACGATGACACGCCCATCACGTTTATTTCCCTGCCGAATCCGCGCCGCAAAGCCCGCTACCGCCTCCAGTGCTACTACTGCGGCCGCCACGCCGAAATGAACTGGCCGCCGCCGGAAGCGAAACGATAAGGGGCGCCCTCTGGAATCTTCTGTGCTCACGCCCCCCACGTCCTCCTCTTCGTAGAAACACACCGGGGGAAACGGCGCGGTCGTTCCATGCGCGCAGTCCAGAATCATCGGATGCCATCCCTCGAAAGGCGGTGAAGGAGGAAGCGTGCGAGCGCGACATCTTGTCAGCCGCCCTCGTATCAACCTCTTAACACCGCCTACCTACCGAACGCTTTTTTCAGCAGCGGCTCGATCTCGCCCTTGGCCGCCATGGGATCGAGAATGTCGGTATCACCGTAGAACGTGCCGTCGATGAACACTTTGGGCAACGTCGGCCAGTTGGTCATCCTCGTCAGGGCTTCGCGCTTAGCCGGCTGCGACAACACGTCGATCACCTCGTAAGGGTATCCGTACTTGTCGAAGAACTGCATCGTCTCGCGGGTAAACCCGCACATCGGCATCTGCTTCGTGCCCTTCCCATAGATCAGAATCTTGTGGGTTTGCACTTCTCTTTGAATTTCCTCTTCAATCGGGTCTGCCATCGCCGGCCTCCTCTGTATGAACCTGGCTCGCGGCAACGGTGCGCATTCCGGTACGCCCGTTCAGACATCGAGCCCCTCGCCTTTTCCCGCTCGCCTGCTTTTACCCCTTACCCTTCGTCCTTTGTCCGTGCCGTCAATTCCAACGCATGAATCCGCCCGTCTTTCAACGGGACGTCCAATGCTTGATAGATCATGCGATGCCGGTCCAAGAGGTTCTTCCCCTGGAACGCATCCGAGACGACGATGACTTTCAGATGGTCCATCGTCCCCGTGCGATCGATGACCGTCACGACAGCGTCCGGCATATGCTCACGGATGTAACCGGTCAAGACATCGGGAGTAATCACAATCCGTTACTTCCTTTCGACGAGAATACCCCAGCCAAATTCCGAAACGCAATTCCACTTCGATCGGTTCTCCGACCTCGGAAATACCTCCAATCAGGCATGAATCACTTCACATCCGCAGTGAATCAGTTTGTATAAGAGCGCGGCATCGAGCGGGTGGAGTAACCCTTCTTCATCGGCTCTCGGTAAGTGGCGAGAATACGGCGCGTTCTCGCCGACCCTCCGGCAGCCGTACCGAGCGGCACATCCTTTGCTGATTCGACTGCTTCGAGGACTCTTATCCATGCCGGAGAACGCCAACATGTACTTCATCATGATCTGCTGGGCTGCCGTCATCGTGCTGGTGACCGTTGCGTTTATGCGGAGGCTCTGGTGACTCCGCTTCCGCCTCGCCCGGTCTCGCTCCACGATGCCTTCATGGTTGATTTCAGCCTGTGATGGTGGATTTCAGCAAGCCTACCCACATGGAATTCATGCGTCAACCGCAACTCATTGAAAACATACCACGCCCGCCTCCGTCATCTCGCGGTATGCGCCTTGCTTTTGTAACGAAGCAGACGGCGTAGTCAATCTGAACCGAATCGTGGCATCCAACACCGTTTCTTACCAAGGAGGTTCCCATGAGCGAGTTTAAATCCGGATTTTTTATGGGCGGGGATTCCTGCAACGGGCGTGTGCTGGTCGTGGACGACGAGCCGGATATCCGGAAGGTCGTCCGCATGACGCTGCAGAAGGCCGGCTACGACGTGTTGGAGGCGGAGAACGGGGAGAAGGCCATCGAAACGATCAACGCGGGTGAGAATCGCCTGCTGCTCGACGTCATCATCTGCGACATCCGGATGCCGAAGGTGAACGGGATCGAGGCTATCGCCTACTTCCGTAAGAACTATCCGCGCGTCCCGCTTATCGTCCTCACCGGATTCCCCGACACAGAAATGGCGACCTCGCTGCTTCGCGAGGGGGTCGTGGACTACCTCGTAAAACCCGTCGAGGGAGAAAAATTGAAGGCTGCCGTGGCTCGCGCGATGGAGCAGCGAGAACTGGCCCATCTGTGAGCATGTTCAACCGCACGACATCGGAGGGGAGGAGCGGAACGTTCTCTTCCCCTCCTGCTGCGACCGATCGCCGAACCGGCCGGGAAAAGATGGCGCCCATGGCATCCCAATCCCCAACAAAGGTGGCGATCCTCGGCGCGGGGCGCGGCGGCACCGCGCTGCTCGACCTGCTCCATCAGATCCGGACCATCGAAATCGTCGGCATTATGGACGTAAACCCGAACGCCCCGGGCTTGCAACGCGCCCGGACGCTGAACGTGCCCGTCTGCGACCGCGTGGAGGATCTTGTCGCGAACCACGGGGTCAACCTGATCATGGACGTGACGGGCGACCCGGCGATGGAGCGCGTGCTCCGGAAACACGTCCCTCCGGGCACCGACATCCTCAGCGGGTCGGCCTCGCGCATGCTCTGGGAACTCGTGCGCCACGAATCGGCTCTCCAGGCGGAACTGCTCCACGCCGAAAAGCTGGCGGGCATCGGGTCGTTCGCCGCCGGGATCGCCCACGACATCAACAACCCGCTGCAGCTCATCCTCGGACTGGCCGAAAACATCGCGGAGGAGCGCGACCTCGACACCATCCACCTTCAGGCGCGGGAGATCATCGAGGCCGTCAAGCGGACCACGGCGATCTGCCGGGATCTCACCGCCTATTCCCGCCGGGCGTCCACCCTGCAGGAGTCCGAGGTCGCCATCAACACGAAGCTTGACGAGGCGCTGAGAATCGCCCGGTACGCCGTCGCCGTCCAAGATATCGAGGTCCGCAAGTCCTACCAGCCAGACCTGACGGTGCGCGGAAGCCCGGACGAGCTCCTCCATGTGTTCGTGAACCTGATCACCAACGCGGTCCAGGCGATGGAACGCGGGGGGACCCTGACGCTCGAAACCGCCCTGGTGGACGGGGCCGTGACAGTCCGCGTGTCGGACACCGGTTGCGGCATTCCGCCGGAGCTGCTCGGCCAGATCTTCGAGCCGTTCTTCACCACCAAGCCGCCTGGGAAAGGGACGGGGCTGGGGCTGTACAATATCAAGAACGTGATTCATAAGATGCACGGGACGATCGGCGTCGAAAGTACGGTCGGCCGCGGGACCACCTTTACGATCACCTTTCCTCCTGCAGCAGGGAAACCAGACGGGAGTCACCGTTCATGAGCGAGACCGTGACATCCTCGCCGCCCGGCACCCGGTGGGGGCTGAAGACCAAGCTGATCCTCTCGATGCTCTTCGTCGGAGTGGTGCCGTTGGTCGTCGGCCTGGGCATGGCTTTCTGGCAGGGGTCGCAGGAAATCCGCGAGGTGAGCGGCGAAAGCTTCTCGGCCCTCGCGACGGAAGCCGCACGGAAGCTGGACCTCTTGGTGTCGGAGGAGGTGGCTCGCACCTCGCGGATCGCCACGGACCCGATCATTATCCGCGAACTCGAACGCCGGCGCGACAGTCTCCACGCGATCCCGCAGGCCGACCTCCAGGCCGCCATCGAGCGAAACGCGGCTCTCTGGGAGGCGAAGGATCCCGCCTTCGTCAAGACGATCGTGGACAATCCGCTCTCGCGTCTGCTGCGCGAGTACCATGCCGGGTCCCACAGCGAGACAGAGCAGTTGCTTCCGGCCGTCGTGCGGGCCGCGACGAAGATGCTGTTCTTGACCGACGTCGACGGCGCACTGGTAGCCGCCATGACGACCAATCCCGCCTATTCCCATGCGATGCAGACCTGGTGGCAGGGCGCATTTCACAAAAGCGTGGGGCAGCTCTACATCGAGGACGTCCATTTCGATCGGGCGGTGGACTCCTACGTGTTCACCATTTCCGTCCCCGTGATGGACAGCCTGCGCTACGAGGTCGTGGGCGTGCTCCATCGCGTCATCGATGCCAAGGAATTCTTCTCCCCCTCGACCCATCCCATCCGGTTCGGCAAGACCGGACACGTGATGCTGATCGACAGCCGCGGCATCGTGATCAGTTGCCCGATTCTCCCGACCGGCGTGAGCCTGTCCGATACTTCATTGGTGCCTCTCGTCGCAAGACCCCAACCGGGCTGGGTCGCCGCGCCGAGCGACGGTCACGGAGGCACCTCCACGTCGATCATTGGGTTCGCCCCCCTGGCCGAAACGAGTCGCGCCACGAACGGATCGATCGAGGGAGGTTCATGGCATACGTTCGTGTGGCAATCCTCCGACGAACTCTTCGGGCCGATCCGTCACCTGTTCACCTGGATGACGGCGTTCGGGTTGATTGCCGTGGGGCTCCTAGTCACGCTGGGCTTTCTCGCCGCCAGCCGGATCGTCACGCCGGTGAAGCAGTTGCAGGCCGCAGCCAGATCGATCGGTCGCGGCGACTTGCGGGCACCCATTCAAATTCAGACCGGGGACGAACTCGAGGATCTGGCGCAGGAGTTCAACCGGATGAACAAGCAATTGGAAGCCGCCTTCGCCGGCCTGACCGATCAGGTCAACTTGAAAACCCAGGAAGTCCAATACCTACAACAGTCCACCGATCAGATCCTGGACACCGTGCCGACTCCGATCCTCTTGATCGACGGGCAGGAGGTTGTGCAGTACGTCAATCGCGCGGCGCGGGAGACTTTCGACATCCGACCGGAGCAGTTAACCGTCACGCCGCTCTTCTCGCTGCTTCCCGTCGATGCCGCCGCCCAGAGGAAGCTGCGCCAGGAGTTTCACGACACCGGTGTCGGCGCGTCCTCCCTGGACGACGCGCGCCGGAGCACCCTGCCGTGCGACCCCCTAGCCCAGACCGCCCCGCCCAGCTCCCCGGCGCACCGTTCGGAACTACAAATCGGCTCGCGCGTCTACCATTATCAGTGGTTCAGACTGCCCGGTTGGTCCGGCGAACATGGACGCATCGGACTCGTGCTCCGCGACGTCACCGAGGAGAGCCGGTTGCAGGATCAGCTCATCCAGGCGGAAAAGACCGGCAGCCTCGGCGTCCTGACGGCCGGAATCGGACACGAATTGAACAACCCCCTGTTCGGCATCGTCGGTCTCGGCGAAGCCATTCAGGAAGAAGCCGACTTGCAGCGGGTCAAGAGCTATGCACGCGATATTGTCGCCCAGGGGCACCGGATGGCGGCGATCATTCGGGACTTCACGGGCGTGACGGCACGCGAATCGTCGGACAAGCGCATCCCGGTCTGCATCGAGGAGGAACTCGACCACGCCCTCGCGTCCGTGCAGACCGCCATCAACATGAAGGGGATCGTCGTCGAGAAAAGCTATGCCGGCAATACGCGGGTGCTGGCGCTTCCCGACCAGCTTCTTCAGGCCCTGTCGAACCTCCTCATGAACGCGGTACAAGCCATGAAGGGCGTCGGCACGCTCCGCCTCTCCACCAGCGTCTCGGGCCATATCGCCACGGCGACGATCGCCGATTCGGGTCCGGGCATTTCCAAACAGCATCTCTCGAAGGTGTTCGATCCGTTCTTTACGACGAAGGGACAGGGGGAAGGATCGGGCCTTGGCCTCACCGTGGCGCGACGGATCCTCCGGAAATTCGGAGGGGACATTCGCATCGAAAGTCTCGAAGGTCAGGGCGCAACCTGTATCGTGACCCTTCCGATCCTGACCGCGCCCACAGAGGAGGGCCCATGGACCGCATCCGCTTCGCATGCCGAGCCGCAACCCTCACGCTCCTCCTAGGGGGCCTTTGGCTCGGCGGGCCTATGCCCTTCGCCAAGGACAACTCCGGCTCCGTGGGCATCTCGCCCGAGAAAGTCGCCGACTACGTCCATGCGGTGCTGGAGGCCGACCGGACGATCTACACCACTCAGGTGGTCAATCGCATGCAGGAAAAAGGCATCGTCCGAGCCGCTGAACATTGGGAGCAGGAAAACGCATTGCCGCTGCCGGCTCAGTTTCTTCAGCACTCCGGTCGTCTCGTCGCCGAGAGCGGACGCGGCATTCGCTATCGGCTGATTGGTTTGTCGCCGATCTATCAGCGCAACGCCCCGGCGACCGATTTCGAGCGTCGAGCCCTGGAGGCCCTTCGCCGCCAGCCGGACCGGCCAGTGACCGGTATCGTGTCCAGCGGAAAGAAGCAATACTTCCAGGCGATCTATGCCGATCGGGCCGTCTCGGCCGCCTGCGTGAACTGTCACAACAGCCACCATCTGAGCCCAAAGCGGGACTTTAAGCTGAACGACGTGATGGGGGGCATCGCGATTACGATTCCGCTGGAGTAGGACAGGGAGGAAGCGGGCATCGGTCTGCTATCACACTCGGCATGTTGGCCTTTCACGAGGAGTGGCCAATGGCCATTGGCTGTGGGGGAATTCGCGTGCACGAATCATGCGCGCGAGGACGTGCCTCCCGAGTTTACCGAGCCGGCCTCGCGCGAGGCGTACTCCTCGCGATAAATTTGAACGAGGGTCAACAATAGACTGACGAGCACCGGTCCGACGAAGAGTCCGAGTATGCCGTAAAGCGCCAACCCCCCGAGCACACTTAACACCAACAACAGCACCGGAATCTGTACCTCCTGGCCGATCAGCCACGGCCGAAGAATCTGGTCGACCATCGACACCACGCCGATTCCCCACGCCAGCATCACGAGCGCCTTCGCCATCGAACCGGTCCAAAAGAGATACAGCGCGACGGGGCCCCAGACCAGGGCTGTACCGCCGAACGGGATCGGCGCAAGGATAATCGTCAGTGCCGTGAGCACCACCGGAAACGGCACGGACAAGGCGAGATAGGCCGCGCCAGCCAGTAGGCCTTGCACGATAGCCGTGACCAGCACACCTTTCACCACCGCGCGAATCGTCTGGTCCAGGCGCACAAGGATCTTGTCCTTGTGCGACGCGTCCATCGGAATCAGGTCGTAGATAACGGCCAGCCACTGCCGCCCGTCTCGGAAGAGAAAAAACAACACGAGCAACATGATGAAGAAGTCCGTGACGAGAACAAGGGCGTTCACCAGCAGATCGCCCATCTGGCCGACGAAGAACTGGCTCAGCACCTTGGCTCCCTCCACCACCGATCGTTCCGCCGATAGAGCCTCCAAGTCGGTGCTCGCGGCCATCGTGTGCAGCCACCCGCCGATGAGCGGGACCGTCGCCAATTGATCCAGCAATCGTTGTAATCCTCCATCGGCGATCCAGGCCCGTATCGTCTGCTCGGCCGCCTCTGCTTCCCGCACCAGCAGGACTCCCATCACGACTAAGGGAACGACCACGACCGCGAGCGCGCCGACCGTGAGAACCGCCGCGGACGCTGTCTCCTTCCCGCCGAGCAGTTTCGTCAGCCGCACATGGAGGGGGAACAGCCAGTGAGCCAGCAGACCGGCCCACAGAGCCGGGAAGACAAACGGCTGGAGCATCAGGCCGATCTGGTACAAGAGCAGAACCAGCAGCACGAAGAAGACGATGGAGAAGAGTTGCTGTCGGGTCATGAAGTTGGAGACACGCGTGGACCGCCCGGCTCGTTGATAGCAAATCCCGGTGAGCTTGTCACGGCCAAAGGGACACGCCGCGGTGGGACGGGCGGGACGTCCGGACGGAGATCGACGGCGGCATGAGGAGGCGGTTACAGCTCAGATTCTTTTCCGAGCAGCGCGACAGCCTTGTTTCGGTGGGAAGCCATGTCGCGCACGTTGCCGGGGAGCCGAGGCGCTTCTTCGGGCCAGGCCGTCACTCCCATATCGCTCACCCCCTGAAACTTAGCCCCTTCTTCCATGGAAATGACGGGACAGTGAATCTCTCCGATGAGAACGGCCGTTTTCAGGAGTTGAATCCGGTCGGTCGCGGTCACGGTCGCTTTGATGCGTCCGCTGCTGATGATGGAGCCGGCGTAGATGGTTCCTTTGACGACACCGTCTTCGCCGACGATCACTTCCCCCTTGGTGTGGACATCGCCTTCCAGGCGGCCATCGATGCGGACGGTGCCTTCGACCCGGATCTCGCCCTTCAACTCGACTCCCTTGGCAAGCAGAGTGATATTGCCGTCGTCCATGTAGCCGTTCTTTCCCATAGCGCTCCTTTGAGTCGATAACTGAGACTCAGAATACCGCAGGACCCGAGAGACTCCTAACAGTTTGTGGAAACTGCGCGGGCAGGTCCCTGAATGGTCGCTGGCGCCATCTCGCTAGAAAAAGCCGAAGGTCTGCTTCAATCGCTCCCACAATCCGGCGCCATGCACTTCGCAATAGACCGTAGGTTCCGTTCCGGCGACGAAGACCTCCGGCATTTTTTCCGGACACTGCGAGGTCGCAAGCTGGCCGGTCCGCGGATCGATTTCGCGCTGCACGACCCCTGAAGGCATTTCAAAATCCGGCTGGGTCTGCGGAATCAGCCGACGCGCCAGTTCGCTCCAGATCGGCAACGCTGCCTGCGAACCGGTGAGTTTGACCGGCCGTTCATCGTCGAACCCGACCCAGACCCCGATAACGAGATCGGGCGTATAGCCGACGAACCAAGTGTCCCGGTAGGCGTCGGTCGTGCCGGTTTTCCCCGCCACCGGTCCTTGGACTCCCAAGGTCCTCGCCTTGGCGCCGGTCCCGCGGTCCACCACCCCCTTAAGCAACGAGGTCACGAGGTACGCCGCTTGGGGAGACACCGCCCGACGGCGGTCCGGCAGTAGACTCCACAACGTATCGCCCGATTCGCCGACCAACTTGTAGAGCGGTACCGGACGCGTGAGCACGCCCCCGTTGGCCAAAGCTCCGAAGGCCGTCGCGATGTCGAGGAGGGACACGGAGGAACTGCCCAGGGCGATCGACAGATCCTCCGCCAGCGGACCCTGGAAGCCGACGGCCCGGAGGACATTCCGCAAGGCAGACAGCCCGATCTGTTTGGCCACGCGGACAGCCGGCACGTTGTACGACTGTTCCAACGCGGTCCTCAACGTCACCTGGCCGTGAAACCCCCGGTCGTAATTCTGCGGCGACCAGGGGCCGGCGCCGGACTCGAACGTCACCGGTTCGTCCAGCAGGAGCGTCGCCGGTGTCAGGCCTGTCTTCCCCTGCTCGCGGGCGGCCTCGAACGCTGCGAGATAGACGAAGGGTTTCACCAACGACCCCGCCTGCCGCCGAGCCTGGACGGCGCGATTGAACTGACTCGTCCGATAATCCCGCCCGCCGACCAGCGCCAGCACATGGCCGGTTTTGGCCGCCAGCACCACGGCCGCGCCCTGGAGCGGATGGTCGCCGCCTTTCAAGGCCGGATACGCGCCCTCCAACTTGACCAGACCTTGCTGCAATGATTCTGTCGCCAGTTCCTGCACTATCGGATCCAGCGTGGAATAAATTCTGGCTCCCTCGGGAATCCCCATGCCGGTCCCTTCTTCCACTTCCCGGAGGAGATAGTCGATGAAATAGGGTGCATCGGTCAGCGCATCCTGCGCGAGCACCACTCGCACCGGACGATTCACGGCCGCTTTCCACGCCTCTTCGGTGAGCTTGCCCTCCTCGCGCAAACGGCGAAGGACCATGTCCCGTCGATGCGTCGCCTGTTCCAGATTCTTCGTGGGGGCGTAGGTATTCGGCCCTTTGATTAGCCCGGCGATCAGCGCCATTTCGCCGACGTCGAGCTCATCGAGCGATTTGCCGAAATAGCGATGCGCCGCCTCCCCGACGCCATAGATCGCCACCGATCCGGTCTGGCCCAGGTAGATCTCGTTCAGATAGCTTTCGAGGATTTCCTCCTTGCGATACTTCATCTCCAGCACAACGGCGGCTACCGACTCCTTCAGTTTCCGCCCTATCGTCCGCTGCGGAGAGTAGAAGAGATTCTTCGCCAACTGCTGCGTGATCGTACTGCCGCCCTGCACCACGCCCCCGCGTATCAGATTGGCCCAGAGCGCCCGGCCGATCGCGATCGGATCGATCCCCGTGTGGGAAAAGAAGCGGCGGTCTTCCACCGCAAGCACCGCGTCGATCAACCGCGACGGCATGCGGCTCAGCGGAATCCATTCCCGCACCTGCCGCGCACCGCCGCGCATGCCGCTGATGAGTTGCGGCTCCAACGAGATAAACGAGTCGGTAGTCCCTTCCAGGCCCGCACGAACCTCGGTGACGACCCCCTGCGCCAGCATCAGCGTCACCTTGCGCGCCGGAAGATGGCTCTCTTCCTGCGGGTGGAGATAAATCTCGATGGCGTCTTCCGCTTCTGCATATTCGCCCGGATTCCGCACCGGCAACGGAACGGACCGGTAGCCCAGGCGATGCAGGCGCTCGATCAATCGAGAATCCGACAGAGACAGGCCGGACTGAAGCAGAAACGGCGCTCCATAGATCAGTAAGGGCGGGTGTTCGTCGCTTTTCGGCAGGCTGAGATGGAAGGCGAGAACGAGTCCATACACCACCAGGCCGGCTATCCCGCCGGCGAGCAAGCCGAGAAACCACAGGCCTCCACGCCGGAAGATGAGAGGGTTCGTCATTGAACACCGCATCGGGCCAACATACCCTCCCCCCTAGCTAAAAGAGACCATGGAAACCTTCTGAAGACACGCGAGTGCCGGAACGGCGACTCGGCGTCAGTAGAGCGAATCTGGCGCCGGAGATGCACCGCGAGGATGATGGCGCTGAAGAATATGGTGGTTATGCAGGACAACGGGCAGAAGCACCGCACCACGCACATGGGAGACGAGGGGCCCGGCACGATTGTGCCTGCGTAGTAGGAACACGAACGGAGTTCCCTCAGGCAGTGTCGGCTGCTCGTCACTCACAACTGACTCTCCCCCGGTGCCTGTAGAGAGGCGGGTTGGCTTTCGTCTTGGGCCGGCACGACTGGCGTTTCCGCGGTCGGCGGCGGCGGAGTGCCGGGAGGGGTGGCGACGAACATGTAGCTCTGGCCCTTCCAGTCGTCCAGCGCCAGGCTGGCGACGCCGTTGCGCGAACTGGCGACGAACGACGTCTGACCCGCGAGCAGCTTGATCGTCACCGTCCCGCCTGCGCGCTGCGTGACCAGTCCCCGGTGCACGGCGGCGCTGCAGATATACGAATCGTCCGTGTAGATGTCGGTCCCATACACCGGGTGGAGTTGGAAATACGGCTCGCAGGCAAAGCTGAGCACCCGACCCACCTGTCCGTGCCAGGACACAGCCTGCATATGACTGCCGGCCGTGATGGCTGGCTCCACGGTTTCGGGATCTCTGACAAAGACATACGCGCCGGTCCAGGGTTCCAGCCAATCTCCTGTCCGCACCCCGTTGCGGACGCTGCCTGCGTACCGCCCCGGATCCGGACGCATTTCGATCATGACCGGGCCTCCATCCTTCGCCGTGATCAGCCCGGCATGGACTGCAGCCGTACAAATGGAGGAGTCGTCGGTATAGATATCCGTCCCCCAGGCAGCCTGGAGTTTACCGCCCGCGGGACAGAAAACCGATTCCCGCCTGCCCCAATACCCTACCCATTTCCCAGTCCCTGTGGTCCAGGCGATGGGCGTCGGAGGACTCATGACGTTGACGACCCGAGGCAAGGCCGGCCGGTCGCGGTCCGAAGGCTCGGGTTCAGTCGCTGCCGTGAGAGTCGTTACGGCACAGAGGCCGACCAACAACGATGTCCCAGCCAGTGCCGTTATCCGTCGGTTGCCGAATGCTCGTTTGAACGTCATTCCGAACCTCCTACAGCATCCCGGTGGACAGTCGAAGGTGAAAAGGCCGGCAGGCAGATGGCGATGTACTCGGCCCCTTCAGGACCAGGCGTGCTGTATCGCACCCATTCCCCTTTCGAAGTGATCACGGCTTGTCCTGCGGAGACATACAGAACGCCGTCCCTTGTTTCAACGCGGAGCAAGCCCTTCAGCACCACCGTGTATTCATCGAACTCCGGCGTCTGGCCTGGCTCCTGCCAGCCTGCCGGGCTCCGCATCCGCGCCACACTGATTTGGGCCGTGCGGGAGTTTACCAGCCCCACGAACTCGTCGATGAGCTTCGGCTTATTTCCGGCTGCCGGAATTCTCGTTGGTTGCGCGATCAATTGCGCCATGCCGACCGTTCCCTTTCCCGCGTGATCGAACAGGCTGATGACCTTGTGCCAGCGCCCCCCCTTCCGAGGTACCTCCTCCTGGTCTGTCGCCGGCTGGATCTTTCGCTATTCTACTGACAGCAAACTTCGATTCCCACATTCATCACTAAGGAGAACCATCATGAACTGCTCACGCTGCCGGGGCCTCATGGTACAAGATCATTTCATGGATTTCGAGGGCACGATCGGACACATGTGGGCGATCAGTTGGCGTTGCATGAACTGCGGCCACGTCCAGGACTCCGTCATCGAACGGAATCGCCTCGCCAGGCCGAAACCGAAGCCGGCGAAATCCGCGAGCGAGCCCGATTATGACGACACCGAAGTGCATCTCGGAGTCGAATCCTTGACCCGACAAGCCGCCTAACGGGAACCGGCCGCCGAGGCGGTATCGTGCGCGGCAGAACATCCGGTAGAAGTCGGTGACCCTTATGGCGTCCATTCTTATCGTCGACGACGACGAGGCGGTGCGGACCCTGCTGCGCCGCATTCTGGAAGAAGACGGGCATCAGGTTCGCGAAGCGGCCAACGGCCAGATCGGTCTCGCGCTGTACCGCAACGCCCCCACCGACCTGGTGATCACCGATATTCTCATGCCCGAACGCGACGGAATGGAAGTCATCCTGGAGCTGACGAAGGAATTCCTGGACGCCAGAGTCATCGCCATGACCGGGATGCGCGGCGATCAGAACTTTCTGAACGTCGCGAAGCTCTTCGGGGCGCGACAGATCCTGGAAAAACCCTTCACCGTGGAAACCGTCCGGCGAGCCGTCCGGTTCGCCCTCGACCATTAGCGTCTCTGATTCTTGGCCGGTAGCCGCAACGGGGTTCACGGCGCCCTGTCACGGCTCGACCGTTCCGACCGGCGCCGGTGAGACGATCCGCCGAGCCCGCAGAGGCAGGAGAGAACCCGCGACCATCCCAACCCCGGCCACCAGAAACCCGATCAATTGCGGGGGCCAGACCGCATCGGATGGTCCCAGGAGCTCGAGCCCGATCCAGCTCACGACACCGAGAACGATGGCACACAGCGCCCCCTGCGTATTCGCTCGGGCCCAATAGAGGCCGGCGAAAAGCGGGATGAAGGCCGCCACCAGGGTGATTTTGTACGTATTGACGACCAATTTATAGATACTGGAATCCGACCAGAGGGCGATCGTCAGCACCGTCGCGGCAAATCCGAGCAGCACGACACGCATCAGACGAAGGAACTCGGAGTCGTTCAGCCGAGGGAACGCCGGCCGAACGACGTTTTCGCTCAAGGCAACGGACGGCGCCAGCAGCGTCGCACTCGAGCAGCTCATGACCGCGGACAGCACGGCGCCGAAAAACACGATCTGGGCCACCATCGGCGTATGTTGCAGAATCAGCGTCGGCAGGACCAGTTGGGAATCCTGTTCGATCAACGCACCGAACTTCGCCGGATCGACCAGCGTCGCGGCATACGCCAGGAACATCGGGACGAAGCAAAACAGAAAATACAACGTCCCGCCGAGCAATGATCCGCGCACCGCGGTGCGCTCATCCCTCGCGGACGTGATGCGCTGGAAGACGTCCTGTTGCGGGATAGATCCCAGCATCATCGTCATCCATGCCCCCACGAACGGAATCCAGGCGGACCAACTGGCAGGCGGGAAGAACTCCAGCTTGCCGGCGGCGGCGGCATGGTCGATCACCGCGCCGACTCCGCCCGCCAAACTGCTCACGACCGAGGCGATGTACAGCAGCCCTCCCATGATCACGGAAATCTGGACGAAGTCGAGGACCGCCACCGAAAACATGCCGCCCAAGGTCGTGTAGGTCAGCACGATCGCCGCGCCGATCACGATGCCGACCGGCTGACTGACCGCGCCGCCGGTGATCACATTGAGGACGAGACCCAGCACCTTGAACTGTGCCGCGACCCAGCCCACGTACGACACCACCACGCAGATCGTACACAGCACTTCGACAGTGCGGCCATACCGGACCCGATAATAGTCTCCCACCGTCAACAGATTGAGGCGATACAGACGGGGCGCGAAAAACAGGCCGGCGAGCATCAGGCAGAGGCTCGACCCGAATGGGTCGGCGACGACTCCCCGCAAGCCCTCTTTGACGAAAGTCGCCGAGATACCCAGCACCGCCTCCGCACCGAACCAGGTGGCGAAGACGGTGGCCGTTACCACCGGCAACGGCAGGCTCCTCCCGGCGACGGCAAAGTCCCTGACGTTCTGCACGCGCGTCGCCGCGTACAGCCCGATGCCGACTGACACAAGCAGGTAGAGAATGACGAGCCAGAGAATCACGGGCGCAGGATAAAGTGATCCCCGGCTGCAATCAACGAATATTCATCTCACGGGATGGTTCGGTTTTCCGCTCGGAGCAGCCCGCCGGACATAGCCGGACAAGCCGCCGCCGTGAGGCAGCGCCTCAGAACGTCCAGTAGCGGGAAGGACCGAACATGAGCCGGCACCCCACAAGAAACAGTTCGCCTTGAGACTCCACCTGGACCGGCTTCGTCCACTGGACCTCGAAGAGAGTCATGGAGTGTCTCCACCACGATTCGGGAATGTGCAGCTCAAGGAGCTGATTCCGGTGGGGAGGCGCTCCCATGAGCAGAAGGACGCCGTGCGCACTGCGATTGAGGGTATAGGCTTCGCCCTGTTGGATCACGACCGTATCTTCGTCGATCGATTCGCAGAGTTCAAACTCGCAGACCCGGTGATAGCCGACCCGAGCCTCGGTCCGGCGGTTCGCCACGGTCCCGTCGAGATCCGATTCTCCCCCGACTCCGTCGGTCGAAGGGGTGTCCGCGATACGCCGATATCCGTATCGAGGCAAGGGGGATTCGCGCACAATTTCGTTGGTTCCGATTCTCATGGCTGCACCTCCATCAGCGGAAGTTGTTCCGTATCATCGACCCCGGCTGCAGGACATCCGTTGAGCAAGTGTCGTACCGGTAGGGCGCTTGCTGACACAAGGGGCCCCCGTGGATGTTTGTAAAGAGCCACGAACCGAACTCAAACGGTCGTTACAACCTCGGTGCAGGGCCGCGGCTGCAGAGGGGAGCAGACGCCACGTATATACCCGCGATTCATCAAGTCTTTTGAGCCTGTAGCCTGCTGCCTATGGGAGGAAGGGGAATGCCTTCACACTGGGGCGATTCGAGCGAGGCGAGGACGAGCACCTACGGGGCCAGGCGCCTTCCAGCAGAAGATTTTGAAATGAATCCGGTCATCGTGGACCGGCCTACCCCCATTCCCCGTCGTGATAATGAATGAGATGCGGCTTATATCACCGCCCCAGGCGCAGCGGGCGAGGGTGCCTGCTGATCTCGCGACTGACTTCGGCCTAGCTCTTTCCCACTCTTTCGCCACACATAGCCTCATCTGAAAAAATTCTCGGCCTCGACCGGCCACCTTGCGGGTCTTTTCACGGCGAGCGGCCCCGGGGGAACTGGTTCCGACCTCGGAGGTGCCTGTCCCGCTGTCTGCACCCGTTCGCGAATCCACTCGCTGTAACATCTCCTCACCACGTCAAAATTCACCCCAATCCGAACCTAATCTCGGAGGTCCAACGGGTCACGCGCGACCTTCGCCGGAAGGGGCGAGACGCCCACCGCTCCCGCAGAATCGTCGAGCAGGGCCACCCCTAGAATCCTTGTCGATTTTCGGACTGTGCCACGACTATCCTATGCCAACGATGGCCCCCACACTTCACAGCAGGAGCCTGTCATGAAATATCTCTGCCTCGTCTATGTCGAAGAGACGGTCTTGAATGCCATGCCAAAGGATCAACGGCAGGTCCTGTCCGATGAGTCCATGGCGTACTGCGACCGACTGCAAAAGGCCGGCCAACTCCTTGCCGCCTCTCCTCTCCATCCGGTAGAAACCGCGACGACCGTACGGGTCTGTGACGGCCACGTTTCGATGACCGATGGGCCCTTCGCTGGGACGAAAGAGCAGCTCGGGGGATTCTTTCTGATCGAGGCCAAGAACCTGGACGAAGCCCTTGCCGTGGCCAGCCCTATTCCCGGCGCGCGCATCGGGACTGTGGAGATCCGCCCGGTCCGATCGGTGTCCGGACTGCCGAACGAGTAGGCCCCGCCGAGTTGTGTGTGGCACGACGAGGTGCGCGAAGCAGAGAGAATCGCGTCATGGTAGACGGGCCGCGTATCGGCCATATCTCATCATTCGATGACCAAGCCAAAGAGGCGGCGACGTGTCACGTCTCGGTATTCCGGAATTCGAGGCTTGGGGCGATTAAGGCGAACCGGGATGCATACAAACGAAGGCCGATAGACTCGACCGAAAGGAGCGAGCATGAGCAGCATACGGCTCTTGGTTGGAACAAAAAAGGGCGCATTCATTCTCACGTCGGACGGCAAACGGAAACAGTGGGCCATCGACGGTCCTCATTTCGGCGGGTGGGAGTTGTATCATCTCAAGGGATCGCCGGTCGACCCTGACCGGATCTACGCCTCACAGACCAGTAGTTGGTACGGCCAAGTCATTCAGCGATCCGACGATGGCGGCAGGACCTGGAACCCGCCCGGCACGAAGCCGGAAGATCTCATGGGGCCGGACGGCATGCCGAAGGGTGAGAGCAATATGTTTCTCTATGACGACTCGGCGGAGACTGGCAAGCCGCTGACGACCCATCAATGGTACGACGGCACGCAAAAGCCGTGGGAGTTCAAGCGGGTATGGCACCTGGAGCCGTCATTGACCGATCCGGATACGGTCTATGCCGGTGTGGAAGATGCGGCGATCTTCAAATCAATCGATGGAGGCAAGACTTGGAAAGAACTGGCGGGGCTGCGCAGCGCGAAGGGCCACCTCTGGCAGCCTGGCGCCGGAGGCATGTGCCTGCACACGATCCTGCTCGACAACACCAATCCACAGCGCATCTATGTGGCCATCTCGGCCGCAGGAGCCTTCCGCACGGACGATGGAGGCACGACCTGGCGGGCGATCAACAAGGGACTCGAGTCCCAGTATGAGCTGCCCGATCCGGATGCCGACGTCGGCCATTGCGTCCACCGGATTGCCGTGCATCCGTCCCGTCCGAACGTGCTGTTCATGCAAAAACATTGGGACGTGCTGCGGAGCGACAATGCGGGCCAATCGTGGTATGAGATCAGCGGCAACCTGCCGAGCGATTTCGGATTTCCGATCGACGTGCACGCGCACAAGCCCGATACGATCTACGTCGTGCCTATCAAGAGCGACTCGGAGCATTTCCCGCCGGACGGCAAGCTGCGCGTGTATCGAAGCAAGACAGGCGGCAACGAATGGGAGCCGCTCACCAAGGGATTGCCGCAGCAGAACTGCTATGTGAATGTGCTGCGGGACGCGATGGCCGTCGATCGACTGGATCCCTGCGGGATCTACTTCGGAACAACCGGGGGACAGGTCTATGGGTCGTCCGACAGCGGCGACAGTTGGGAGCCGATCGTGCGGGACCTCCCAGCGGTGTTGTCGGTGGAAGTCCAAACGCTCCACTAATCGTCAGTCGTCAAGCGAGCGGGACGCAAGATCTCCGGTTCACGAATGACGTGTGGCGAATACCGATAGGAGCCAAGGAAATGGTTCGAGTCGTGCTGCCGCGGCATCTACGAACACTCGCGCGGGTCGATGGCGAAGTAACGCTGGAGGTTTCCGATCCGGTCACGCAGCGCGCCGTGCTGGATGCGCTCGAAGCTCGCTATCCGATGCTGCGCGGGACGATCCGCGACCATGTGACGCTCAAGCGTCGCGCGTTCGTGAGGTTCTTCGCGTGCGAGCAGGACCTCTCTCACGACTCACCGGATGCACTACTACCGGAACCCGTAACGAGGGGATCCGAGCCGCTGCTGATCGTCGGCGCCATGGCGGGCGGCTGACCGGCAATGATTGGGTCGAATGTTGACTCTTGGGACGGAAACTCCCGCAGAAGTCCATGCCCCTGGACGTGAAGCGGATGGCCTATGGTGGGTTCAAGGTTCTCATCGATACGTGATTTCGATCATGCCCCTAACAAAACGGATGGGCTCATGCGTATTGTCTATCTCGCGGTGACCACAATGTGCTTCATGCTGATGACTTCACCGAGCCTAGCGAAGCAGAAAAAGCGGCACATGTAGCTCGTTCCAGCAGGCCATGATGGAGCTCTGGAAGAAACTCGCCAGGCCGGGAGAGCCGCAGAAACCGTTCGCCGGCCTGGCCGGCAGTTGGACGACCATTGCCAAGGAATGGATGGAGCCGGGCAAGCCCCCAACGGCAGCCACGGGCACCACCGAGATGAAGATGTTGCTCGACGGACGGTTCCTCTACCAGGACTACAACGGCCAGATCCTGCGCGAGAAACCGACCCAAGCGCTGGCCGTGACGTACATTAAAGAGTCGTGGGCTATTTTGAAGTTACGCGAAACATTACAGACCTTGACGGAAGCAACGCGTATCGCGACAAGTGTCAACCGTCATTGGTAGAGAGGGATTCAATGCCACAACAGACGGCACAGGAGGTCATCGAGACCCAACGGCGGGATTGGAACCGTGTTGCGGCCGGGTGGGAAAAGTGGGACGAGTTCTTCGATCGGAGCATGGCCTTCTTGAACCACCGCCTCGTCGCCGACGCGCGCTTGCGGCCAGGCATGCGGGTGCTCGATCTGGGTTCCGGCACGGGCTACCCCGCCCTGCTTAGCGCGCAGACTGTCGGGCCGTCTGGAAGCGTGGTTGGGGTCGATCTCGCCGACCAAATGTTGGCTGCCGCCGAACGGAAGGCCAAGCGCCTGGGTCTGACGAACGTGACCTTCCACACAGGCGACGTCACGACACTGCCGTTCGAGGCTGGCTCGTTCGATGCGGTCACAAGCCGCTTTTGCCTGATGTTCCTGCCGGACATTCCCAAAGCGGCCGCCGAAATCGCGAGGGTGCTCAAGCCCGGCGGCTGGGTCGCCGCCGCGGTCTGGTCGGCGGCCGACAAGAATCCCTCGATCGGCCTCGCCATGGCGGCGATCAAGCAACTCATCGAGCTCCCGCCGCCGGACCCGACCGCGCCCGGGATTTTTCGCCTTGCCAATCCGGGCGAACTCGCCAGCCTGTTTCAACGGGCCGGCTTGATCGATGCAGTAGACCAAGAATTCCTCGGTGAATGGTCCTATGCTTCGGCGGAGCAGTACTATACGAGCCTGATGGAGATTGCCGCGCCGGTGCAGAATCTCATGGCGAAGCTCTCGGATGCCCAGAAGCAGGAGGTGAAACGGCTCATCCTCGAAGCCGCCTTACAATTTACCCGCGGCGACCGCATCACGTTTCCCATGGTCGTGAGAATGGTATCCGCGCGCAAACCGATCTAGCCTCACATGTCGAACAAGCCGAACGGTTTCAAAGAATTTGTGCTCGATCAGTTGAACGGCCTTCACGACGTCACCTGCCGCGCCGTGTTCGGCGGGTACGGCCTCTACCAGCGTGACATCTTTTTCGGCATCATTCACAAAGGCCGGCTGTACTTCAAAGTCTCGGCGGCGACGGTCGCGGCCTATCAATCGCACGGTGTGAAGCCGTTCCGCCCAAACAAGCAGCAGACGCTCAAGACCTACTACGGAGTGCCGGTTGAGGTGATTGAAGATGCCGAACAATTGAGCGATTGGGCGGAGCGATCTGTGAAGAGGGGGTAACCACGTCTTGTCGGCCACCCTCTGGACCATCGGCCATTCCACGCGGCCGATCGACGAGTTTCTCGCGCTGTTGAAGGCGCACGGCATTCAGCAAGTCGTCGATGTCCGCACCGTGCCCAAGTCGCGACACAATCCGCAATTCAATACGGACCAACTCGCCAAGAGTCTCAAGAAGGCGGGCCTCACCTACCTCCACATGCCGCAGCTCGGCGGATTGCGCAAGGCCAACAAGGATTCGATCAACACCGGCTGGCGGAACGCGAGCTTCCGCGGCTATGCGGACTACATGCAGACCGATGAATTCCAACGTGCGCTGGAAGAGCTGATGGCGTCCAGCAAGGACAAGCCATCCGCGATCATGTGCGCGGAAGCGGTGCCCTGGCGCTGCCATCGCTCGTTGATCGCCGATGCCTTGGTGAGCCGCGGCTGGACC
This sequence comes from uncultured Nitrospira sp., assembly GCA_964445795.1. Taxonomy (GTDB): domain Bacteria; phylum Nitrospirota; class Nitrospiria; order Nitrospirales; family Nitrospiraceae; genus Nitrospira_D. The sequence goes on from CAYULI010000016.1 coordinate 59,598, forward strand.
GTGCTGAACATCCTGACCGAACAACGTGCCGATCCGCACAGCCTCACGCCGTTCGCCAAGGTGGCGCGCGGCCGCGTCACCTACCCGGCTCCGTCCGACGAACGGACGCCGCGATTGTTTGATTGAGGCTTGCCGGAATTCAAACGATCAGACACACTGAGCCACCATGCTCTACGCGGTCCTTGCCGATGCGGTGGTCGTCCTGCA
>CAYULI010000017.1:0-59264 GCA_964445795.1 uncultured Nitrospira sp.
CTGATCGCTGATGACGATCAGTTCCCCGGGCTCGATCTCCCGGAGATACTCTGCGTCGAGCAGGTCGAAGGCGCAGGTCTCGGAAGCCACGACCCAGCTGCTGCGCACCCGCCCGAGGCAGAGCGGGCGCAGACCGTGCGGGTCGCGCGCGGCGATCAGTCCGTTGTCCGTCATGAGGACGACGGAAAAGGCCCCGCGCACCTGACTCAGGGCGTCGACGACCCGCGCCAGGAACGTATCGGCCCGGGAATGCGCGATAAGATGGATAATGACTTCGCTGTCCGATGTGGATTGGAAAATCGCCCCATAGGCTTCGAGCTCGTTGCGGAGCACCTGCGCGTTGATGAGGTTGCCGTTGTGCGCCAGCGCGAGATTGCCGAACGCGAAATTGACGGTAAGGGGCTGGACATTCTTCAGATCGTTGCCGCCGGCCGTCGAATAGCGGTTGTGGCCGATGGCCATGTGGCCGGGCAGCTTTTCCAGCACTTCGCGATTGAAGATGTCGGCCACGAGCCCCATTCCCTTTTGCACGAAGAACTGGTCGCCGTCGCCCGACACAATCCCGGACGCTTCCTGCCCGCGATGCTGGAGCGCATAGAGGCCCAAATAGGTGAGATTGGCCGCCTCTTCATGACCGTAAATGCCGAAGACGGCGCACTCGTCGTGGAATTTGTCGGGAGTGATCAGTTGCATAGCATTCAGGGTAGCGGTACAGGGCTAGAGGTAACAGGCAAGAGATCCGCCCCCTCACCTCTCCCCTCGTCCCCCTTATCCATCGTTAAGCATCCGCTCGATCGAAAAGGCCCAACGATCATGCAACGTCTCGACCGGAATGTCTACGGCGGGCGAGTCCGCCCGTTCGCCGCCCAGAAAGATCGTCAACCGATCGCCCGTCACCGTCCCGATGACCGCAACCGGGACGCCCAGTCGGCCCGCGCATTCTATGACCGTCTGCCGCTGAGCTGGCTTCGCCGAAACTACCACTCGCGATTGGCTTTCGCCGAAGAGGAGAGCGTCTTTCCGAAGCCGGCCTGTATTCAATGTTAGCACAGCTCCCAGCCGGCGGTCTTGCCCCGACATGCAGCATTCGGCCAACGCCACGGCCAGACCTCCATCCGAACAGTCGTGCGCGGACTGGATCACCCCTTGCCGAATCAAAGCGAGCACACATTCGTGCAAAGCCTTTTCCGCGTCCAGATTCAAGAATGGCGGCGAGCCCTGTTCGCGCGCATGGACGACCTTGAGATACGCAGACCCACCCAGGTCTTCGCGTGTAGCCCCCAGGAGAATGATGTCGTCCCCATCCTGCTTGAACCATTGGGTCATCGCCCGGTCGGCCTCCTCGATCAACCCGACCATACCCAGCATCGGCGTCGGATAGATCGAAAGCCCGTTCGTCTCGTTATAGAAACTGACGTTGCCGCTCACGATCGGTATCCTGAAGTGCTCGCACGCGTCTTTCAAACCTTCGATGGCCAGCACAAACTGCCACATAATATCGGGCCGTTCGGGATTCCCAAAATTCAAGCAATCGGTGAGTCCGATCGGCTCCGCACCCGAGCAGACGAGATTGCGCGCCGCTTCGGCCACCGCCAGGCGGGCCCCCTCATAGGGATGCAGCAGGCAGTAGCGGCTGTTGCAATCGACCGTCACCGCCACTGCTTTGTTCGTGCCCTTAATCCGCACCACCGCCGCGTCGGACCCGGGCCTGACCATCGTATTGGTGCGCACCATGTGGTCGTACTGTTCGTAGATCCATCGTTTGCTGGCGATCGTGGGCGATTCCAGCAGCGCCAGAAGCGCTGCGTTCGCATCCTTGACGTCGACGTCCGGAATCACGTCGTAGTTCAAATTCGTCAGCATGTCCTGGTAGGCAGGCGGCGAATACGGGCGCTCGTACTGCGGCCCATCCTCAGCCAGAGCCTTCGCGGGAATTTCGGCGACGACCGTTCCCTCGTCCTTGATGCGTAACATGCCGTCGCCCGTCACCCGACCGACCACCGCCACATCAAGGTCCCATTTCTTGCAAATCCGGATGCACTCCTCTTCCTTGCCGGCTTTCGCTACCATCAACATCCGCTCCTGCGACTCGGAGAGCATCAATTCGTACGGCGTCATTCCAGGCTCGCGTCGAGGGACGTTCGTAAGATCCAACTCGATACCGTTGCCGGCACGCGACGCCATTTCGCAGGACGAACTTGTGAGACCGGCCGCGCCCATGTCCTGGATGCCGACCAACACATCGTTCGCCATCAGCTCGAGACAGGCCTCCAGCAGCAGCTTCTCGGTGAAAGGATCGCCGACCTGAACCGTGGGCCGTTTCCGCTCGGACTGATCGTCGAAAGAATCCGAAGCCATCGTCGCGCCGTGAATCCCATCCCGGCCGGTCTTCGACCCGAAATAAATGACCGGATTGCCCACGCCCGCCGCCGTGCCACGGAAGATTTTGTCCTTGCGCGCAATGCCAAGGCAGAACACGTTGACGAGCGGATTCAGCGAGTAAATGTCGTTGAACACCGCTTCTCCACCGACCGTCGGGACGCCCATGCAATTGCCGTAGCCCGCGATGCCGGCGACCACGCCCTTCATCAGGCGCCGGTTCTTCGGCGTGTTGAGCCCGCCGAAGCGCAGGGAATCGAGCAGTGCAATCGGCCGGGCACCCATCGTAAAAATGTCGCGCAGAATTCCGCCCACGCCGGTAGCCGCACCCTGATAGGGTTCGATGAACGAGGGATGGTTGTGCGATTCCATCTTGAAGACGACACAGAGCCCGTCGCCAATATCCACGGCGCCCGCGTTCTCGCCCGGCCCCTGGACCACACGTGGCCCCGTCGTCGGTAACTTTTTCAGATGAACGCGCGAACTTTTATAGGAGCAATGCTCCGACCACATGACCGAGAACATGCCGAGCTCCGTCAGATTCGGCTCGCGGCCCAGGATCTCGACGATCTTCTTGTATTCGTCGTCCGTCAGATTATGCTGGGCGATCAGGTCTTTGGTGATCATTTGATCGGACATGCCTTGCATGTGACAACCATGATATGCGATGGCAAATTGCGGGTAACGCCGCCCTGGGCGCCCGTTCGTTTACGTCCACACCACGTCTTCTGAGGTAGCCCGCTTGGTCTGCAAGTGAGCACCTGCGCCGAGCACCGTCCGCTTTGTTTTTCATTCGATCAACCTTGCGCGCACATCACGCAGGGACAGAACCTGAACGACCACCCTTCTGCCAATACACCGAGGAGGGAAGAGCGCGTACGCACCGGCGCCCTCAGACCTTCGTTACGCTCCCACCTTCGTCCTCTTCAACCCTTCCACCAGCGAGGCCAGAATCAGCCGCCCGTCTTCGTTGCCCAACGCCTTTTCCGCGGAACGCTCCGGATGCGGCATCATCCCCAACACGTTCCCTTGGGCGTTGCGGATGCCGGCGATGTTGTCCAACGAACCGTTCGGATTCGCCTCCGGCGTCACCTTCCCGTCTCGATCGCAATATCGGAAGACGACCTGTGCGTTGGCCTGCAAACCGGCAAGGGTGACTGGATCGGTGTAATAGTTGCCGTCGGCATGGGCGATTGGGATCCTGAGCACTTGACCGGGCCGACACAACCCGGTGAAGGGTGTCGCGGCGTTCTCGACCCTCACGTAGACGTCCTTGCAGATGAAATGCAGCGACTTGTTCCGCAACATCGCACCGGGCAGCAACCCAGCCTCCAGCAGAATTTGAAATCCGTTGCAGATCCCGAGCACCGGACCGCCTTCGTCGGCAAACTTCCTCACCGCCCCCATCACCGGAGAAAACCGTGCGATCGCCCCGGTCCGGAGGTAATCACCATAGGAAAACCCGCCCGGCAGGATCACGGCATCAAGGCCGGCCAAGGACGTCTCCTTGTGCCAAACCCTTGTCACCTCTTGCCCCAACACGTTCTTAAAGACGTGCTCGCAATCGTGATCGCAATTACTACCGGGGAAAACCACCACACCGATGTTCATGTCCGCTTCTCCACGTTTTCACCGCCCCGATCGGAACAGGTCGAACGGTTACTCCGAGCATCGACCGAGCGCCGTTTCAGCGTGCACGTTCGGCGGAACAGGAGGCTGCACGTCGCGCGAGCCCGACATCAATTCAGCCATGCCGACCATTCACTGCAATTCGTATCGATATTCTTCGATGATCGTATTGGCGAGGAGCTTCTCGCACATGTGTTTCACCTCGGCCTCAGCCTTGGCCTTGTCTTGTTCGTCCAGGTCTAGTTCCATGTACTTCCCAACCCGCACGTTCGCCGCGTTCTTGAAGCCCAACGCATCGAGCGCGTGCTCGATCGCTTTGCCTTGCGGATCGAGGATTCCCTGTTTCAGCGTCACGTGTATTTTTGCTTTCACGGCCGATGCTCCTGGTGAGAACCCTTATCGAGCCCGTCGACATATCGTCTGAGTTTGATGATGGCGCCCACAGTGGCGAGGCCTCCTGCCGCCAGTGCGATGAACGCCCAACGCCAAGGCGACTCGTCCAAATGATAGGCCATCAACCCCACCACCGCAGCCCACACCAGCACCGCTGCAATGAGGCCATAATTCAAGAAATACTGCACAAACCCTTTCACTTGTCCTTTCCTCTTACCTCTCACATGGGGAGAATGGGAGGGATGCTCTCTACCGCGCGCATGCAGCGAGCACCGCCCTTTGTGATGAACATACAATCGTCCCGGGTGCGCGCTGCGCGAGCAAAGAGAGCGGCCCTCCCATCCTCGCCTACCCGCACACCCGACGCAATACCTCCTGATACGCTTCCTCTATCTTCCCCATGTCCTTTCTGAACCGATCCTTGTCCATCGACTCCCCGGTCGACAGGTCCCACAAGCGACACGTGTCCGGGGAAATTTCGTCGGCCAGAATCAACTTGTTGTGGTACACGCCGAATTCCAGCTTGAAATCGACCAGCTTCATCTGGCGCTCGGCGAAGAACGGCTTCAGCACGGCATTGATCGAATGAGCCAACTCGCGCAATTCCCGCAGCACGGCCGGCGTCGCCACCCGCAGCAACCGCAGATGGTCATCGTTCACCAGCGGATCGCCGAGCGCGTCGTTCTTGTAATAGAACTCGACGATCGCCGGCTCGATTGCGTCGCCTTCTTTCAACCCCAGCCGCTTGGCCAAACTTCCCGCCACGACGTTCCGTACCACCACCTCGATGGGCACGATCGTGACCTTCTTCGTGAGCATTTCCCGGTCGCTCAGTCGTTCGATGAAGTGGGTGGGAATGCCCTCCTGCTCCAGCAACCGAAAGAGTCGCTCCGAGACCTTGTTGTTGACGACGCCTTTATCGACGATCGTCCCGCGCTTTTGCGCGTTAAACGCCGTGGCGTCGTCCTTGAAGAATTGCACGACCTGATCCGGCCTGGCCGTGGCGAAGATTTTCTTCGCTTTGCCTTCATACAGCATTTCCCCGATGCCCCCCATAGCAACCCCCCGGTGGGTGTGCTATTGCGCCAGCGCTTCGATCAACTGATCCAGTGTCCGCGCAGTCCCCACCAACGTCGGATTCCCGACGCGCCTGTTGTATCGCGCTTCCTTCACTTTGTTGAGCGCCAGAAGCAAGTTATGAAAATCCTCCAGCTTGGCCGTTTCAAAATAGGTGATGAAGTCGAAATCGTCGAGGCCGGTGGAATGATAGAGCTTCCGCTTCACGGTCTTATGATAGGGTAACGCCGCCTCCGTATGTTCCTGCATCATGGCCGCGCGCCTGTCCTGAGGCAGTGCCCACCACTCCGCGTCCTTCCGGATGGGAATGACGATGGCATAGGGCCCTGAGTCGCTCGGCACCTTGAGATCGGCCTTCAGATTGTCGGGGAACCCCGGGATGTAGTTGGCCTTCTTAGTCAAGCCGTTGAAGACTGCGACGCTGGTCAGGTATCGCCCGAAGGAACTGGCAAGAAGATCCACGAGAAACTGCTGCGTGTCCTTCAACTCGGTCGCGTGCGCGCGGACCAGGAAATCGGCATGGTCCGAGAGGCCCCGCAAGAGATACAGGTCGACCGCAACCTTTTCGCGATGTTGCGCCACCACGCCCTTCAGCGCCGTCAGGTGCGCGATCTTGACCCCCTGTTCGAGATTGCCCCAATCCCCGTCGACGCGAAACGCGGCGAACGTGCCGTATACGCCCGGCTCGCTCAACAGTTTGTCGCGGTCCGCCGCCCGGACCTCCGGCACCGCCAGCCCACCGAACCCGATCGATACGAGCGCCGCGAGCAGTCCGCTCCAGATCCTCATCGTGTGCCTCCTCTGCCGCCGTTTGTCCGCGTGCTCCCCTGTCTCGAGAAGACCCGGCGATAAATCTTGTCGAGATGTCGCAGATAAAACTTCGGATTGAAGCAGGCGGCGATCTCCCGTGCAGTGAGATGCTGCGTGATAAAAGGATCCTTCTCCGCCAACTGTTGCAGGGGTCCGGCTCCGCGCCATGACGCCATTGCGTTCCGCTGGACGGCCTCGTAGGATTCCTTGCGCTGCGCCCCTTTTTCGATCAGTGCCAACAACAACCGCTGCGAATATACCAGGCCGCCCGTCATTTCGAGGTTCTGCCTCATACGCGCTGGATAAACGACCAGATGCTTGATGAGCTCGGTCACCTTCGCCAACATGTAGTCGATCAGGATCGTGCTGTCCGGCATGATCACCCGCTCGACCGAGGAGTGACTGATGTCCCGTTCGTGCCAGAGCGCCACGTTCTCCATCGCTGCGAGACTGTTCGCCCGCACAAGCCGCGCCAAGCCGCAGAGGTTTTCGGACACGATCGGGTTCCGCTTGTGCGGCATCGCCGACGAGCCTTTCTGCCCTTCGGAAAAATACTCCTCGGCCTCCCGCACCTCGGTCCGCTGGAGATGCCGGATTTCCGTCGCGATCTTTTCGATCGTGGCGGCGAGCAGCGCCAGCGCCGTCGCATAGGCCGCGTGCCGGTCCCGCTGCACCACTTGATTGGACACCGGGTCATACGTCAGGCCGAGCTTCGAGCAGACGTATTCTTCGACGTCCGGCCCCTGATGAGCGAAGGTCCCCATCGCGCCGGACAGTTTCCCGACCGCGATCTCGCTCCGCACGCGCCGCAGCCGTTCCAAATGCCGGCCGACCTCCTCGTACCAGATGGCCATCTTGAACCCGAAGGAAATCGGCTCGCCGTGAATGCCGTGCGACCGCCCGACCATGACCTGGTTCTTGTAGCGGAACGCTTGCCGCTTCAGCACGGCGCGAAACTCCTCGACGCCGTCAAGGATCAGATCGAGCGCCTCGGTCATCTGGACGGCGAGGGCGGTATCGACGATATCCGAAGAGGTGAGCCCCAGGTGCAGAAACCGATGCTCCGGCCCCACGCTGTCCGCGAGCGATTCGAGGAACGCGATCACGTCGTGCTTCGTCACCTTCTCGATGTCCGCGATCCGCTCGACGTCGATCTTCGCCTTCTTGCGGATCCTGGCGGCGGTTCCCCGAGGAACCTGGCCAACCCGCTCCAGCGCCGCGCAGGCCAGCAGCTCGACGTCCAACCAGATCTCGTACTTGCGCTTGAGGTCCCAGACGGCCTTCATCTTGGGGCGGGTATAACGGTCAATCATCGCGTTCTCCGAGTACGGGCAACGGGCCGGAAGCGAGATGGAACAACCTCCCGCAGCTCATCCGCATGAGCCTTTCACGAACGAAGTGCCCGCTTTTCATGCTTGTCCCTTGTCTCACGCCTCGCGCCCCTTGCCGGCCGCGGCGCGCTTCGCCTCCAGCTTCGGCTCGCTGGAGAGTACCTTGTCCAGGATGCCGTTCACGAATTTCGACGCTTCCTCGTCTCCAAAGCTTTTCGCCAACTCGATCGCTTCATCGATCGTCACTTTCGCCGGCACATCGTCCATCCACAACAATTCGTAGAGTCCCGCGCGTAGAATGTTGCGGTCCACGATCGGCATGCGGCTGACCTTCCAGTTTGTCGCGTATTTTCCGATCAGGGCATCGAGGTCCTTCCGGTGATCCAACACGCCCTGTACCACCCGTTCGGCAAAGGTCCTGGTTTCGTCCGAGTCCTTCATCTGGTTCCAAAACTCGTCAAGCCACACGCCCGGTTTACCGTGGATGTCGTACTGAAACAAGATTTGCAATGCTCGCTCCCGAGCCCGGTGGCGCGTTCCCATGGCTACTTGGCGTGCCGATGCGCCACACGCCGTGGCCGAGCCGCCCGCTCCGCCATGGCAGGTTCCTGTTCCATCGCCTTCAATTGCCTCATCACCGTTGCCATCTCGATCGCAGACTTCGCCGCCTCTCCGCCTCTGTTGAATTTCGACGGCTCCGCCCGCTCGATCGCCTGCGCCACCGTATCCGTCGTCAATACTCCGAAGATGATCGGCACTTCGGCATCCAGCGACGCCTGGCCGATTCCTCGGGTGGTCTCCGCGCTGATGTAGTCGAAATGCGGCGTGTCGCCGCGAATCACGGCCCCCAGGCAAATCACCGCGTCGAACCGCCCTGACTTGGCCAGCGTGCGCGCCACGAGCGGAATCTCGAACGCCCCAGGGACTCGCACGACTTCGATATCTTCCGCCCTCACCCCGTGCTTCGTGAGCCCGTCGAGGCAAGACGAGAGCAGTTTGCTCGTCACGAACTTGTTGAACTTCGCGACGACGATCCCGAGCTTCAACCCCGTCGCGTTGTGCGAACCTTTGCGAAGCTTCATGCCACCCTTCTTCCTTTCACACCATGCTCAACTTTGCGGGGAGAGCGGCCGGTCTGCCCTTCGATTGCGCCCGTGCAGCGAGCACGGTTGTATCGTGCAGCTTCGCGAGCAGGCGGGACGGGCCGGCGGCCCATCGTTCAAACTTTCTTGAGAATATGGCCCAGTTTATTTTTTTTCGTCCGCAGATACCGGACGTTCGTCGCGCTCGGCTGAATCTCGATCGGCACCCGCTCGACGACTTTGAGCCCGTAGCCTTCGATGCCGACGATCTTGCGCGGGTTGTTCGTGATCAGCTTGATCTGGTGCAGACCGAGGTTCGCCAGGATTTGGGCGCCGACTCCGTAGTCGCGCAGATCGGCCTTGAAACCAAGCTTGAGATTAGCTTCGACCGTATCGCTACCCTTATCTTGAAGGCCGTACGCCTTAATTTTGTTGAGCAGCCCGATCCCCCGCCCCTCCTGGTTCAGATAGAGCAAAACGCCGCGGCCTTCTTTTTGGATGATCTCCATCGCCTTGTGGAGCTGATCCCGGCAATCGCACCGGAGCGATCCCAACGCATCGGCGGTCAGGCAACCCGAATGCACCCGCACGAGTGTCGGCTCCCCGTTGTCGACGCGCCCTTTCACCAATGCGATGTGCGTCACGCCGTCGATCTGGTTTTCGAATGCGACCGCTTCGAATTCACCGAACGTGGTCGGCATCCGTGCGCTGGCCGCCCGCCTGACGAACGTCTCGCGCTGCATCCGGTACTCGATCAGTGCCTTGATGGTCACTATCTTGAGCTTGTGCGCCTTGGCAAACTTAGCCAACTCGGGCACGCGCGCCATTGTGCCGTCCTCGTTCATGATTTCGCAGATCACCCCGGCCGGATAGAGGCCGGCCAGTTTGGCGAGATCCACCGATCCCTCGGTCTGCCCCGCGCGTCTGAGGACTCCGCCCTGTTGCGCCTTCAAGGGAAAGATGTGGCCGGGCCTGGCCAGATCCGACGGTTTGGACTTGGGATCGATAGCGACATGAATCGTGGTCGCACGGTCCGCTGCAGAGATCCCGGTCGTAATGCCTTTGCGCGCGTCGATCGACACGGTAAAGGCCGTGCCGAACGTGGCCGTGTTCTCAGTGGCCTGCGGAGGCAATTGCAGCTCTTCCACCCGCTCGGGGGTTAGTGCCAAACAGATCAACCCGCGCGCATGCTTGGCCATGAAGTTGATGGCCTGAGGCGTGACTTTTTCGGCGGCGATCACCAGATCGCCTTCATTCTCGCGGTCTTCGTCGTCGACTAGGATGACGAATTTGCCCTTGCGGACATCCTTGACCGCCTCTTCGATCGTGTTAAATGGAAAACTCATCGGCGAATATTTTAACTGGTTAATTTTTAATTGGAAAATGGCGCTCAGCACGGTCTCAGCTAACCCTGTTTGCCCCCCGACTGTCAACGGGAAAAACGGCTTCAGGGAGAGGATTCTGCAGACGAGACCGTCCTAGTCCGCAACGCCACGAGCACCGTCCCCCAGGCACAGATCACCAACCCGGCGAAGAGCCAGAGGCCCGGTTCATAGCTCCCCGTGAACTCTTTGACCATCCCCGCCATTAACGGAAGGAGAAAGCCGCCCACGCCACCGGCGGCGCCCACTACTCCGGAGGCCAGTCCGATTTCCTTGGGGAACCACTCGGCCACCAACTGGAAAACAACGCCGTTCCCGAAGCCCATCGCTGCGGCGGCTGTCACCATCATCGCCACCGCCATCAGAAGCGACGGACTCGTCACAGCCACGACGGTCCCGGCGATGACAGGCAGGACGTAGTGCAACGTCCGCAGGCCGCCCTGTCGGTCGGCTGCGTAGCCGCCCAGCGGGCGGATAAGGCTGCCGAAAAGCCCGCACAAGGCCGCTAATGCTCCAGCTCCGACCGCGTCGAGTCCGTGCGCCTCGTGCAGAAGCAGAGGCAGGAGACTGCAGAGTCCGACGAAGCCGCCGAATGTCACCCCATAGAGGAGGCACAACCAATAGGCCGCCCGCCGCCGGACCAATGCCGCGACGTTGTGCCACCACTTCACCGACGAGATCACCGGGGCACGCGCCTCCGGGGGCACCAGCGCGGCAACCGCGACGGTCGTCACCGTCACCACACCAGCCATGAGGGCGCAGACTCCGTGCCACGTAAGGGACTCCGCCCATCGCGGCGCGAAGAATAGAATGACCACGGTACCGACGTTACCGGACCCAGCCAGTCCCAAGACCAGCCCCTGTGCCGCCGGCGGATAGGCCCGCCCTGCTATCGGAAGCGCAACGGCAAAACTCGCCCCGGACACCCCAAGACAGAGCGAGAGAATCGCCGCGCCGCCCGCGTCAGCCACGCCGAGCCAGCCCCACAGCAGGGCAAACGATTCGAACAAGAGAATTGCGAGCGCGGTTCGTCTTGCGCCGATCCAGTCGGCACTCCATCCGGCGACAATCCTGAGCACGGCCCCGCTCAGGAGCGGAGTGGCAACCAGGAGTGCGATCTGTTGATCGTCCAACCCGAGATCCTGCGCCAACGGGATGCTGAGCGCCCCTATGAGGAGCCAGACCATAAAGCTGACCGTCAAATGAAGCCAGGCTCCCATTAGTGAAGGCCAGTGTCCGCTGCGGAGGGTTGCCAGAAGGTGCATGGAAAATAGTGGCCTCGTCTCTCCGGTTTCTCTGGTCGCTGTCTGGTCTTGCTGATCGCGAGAACGGACGACGAGAGGGACTCGCGCAAGGAGCAGAATTAGTCCTCTCTCCGTTCGCCCCCTATCCGGCTTGTCGCGCCCCCTCCCGCCGGCTCACTATAGGGGACTCTCTTCGATTCCCGCAACCGCCAGAATCGTCGCCTCGCAGACGACCGAGCCCTGCAGTCGTCTCTCACTTTGTGCCTGCGCGTGGTTCTGTTATATAGTGACCCTGCCAATGGAACAGGAGCAGCAGAAGGACACAGTCGAAGAATCCGTCGAACCGGAGATTCTCGATCCTTCCGACGAGGACCTCAGACTCGAGGTGTCCGCCGGGGTGCCGGTCGTCGATGTCTCCGCGGACAACAAGGACAAACCAGACACAACCGCGGTCGTTCCCACCACGGCCCTGCAGCAATACCTCGCTGAAGTCCGCCGGTATCCCTATCTGTCCAAGGAAGAGGAGCTCCGGCTCTTCCACGAATATCACACCCAAGGGAGCCGCGAGGCGGCGGTAAAACTCATTCTGGCCAACCTGCGGGTCGCGGTGGCGATCGCCAGCGAGTATCTGCACACCGGCGCGGACCACATGGATCTGATCCAGGAAGGCAACGTCGGCCTGATGCAGGCCATCAAGAAATTCGATCCGACCAAGAACGTGCGGTTCTACGCCTATGCGGCCTGGTGGTCGCGCGCCTACATTCTGCGCTACCTGCTCAACAATTTCCGGTTGGTCAAGGTTGGCACCACTCAAGATCAGCGGAAACTCTTCTACAATCTGAAAAAGGAAAAGGCGAAGTTGGAACGGGAAGGCTTCTCCCCGGATACCAAGCTCCTGGCGGACCGGCTGAACGTCCGGGAGCGCGACGTGATCGAGATGGACCAGCGGCTGGGCAACTGGGAGCTGTCCCTGGACCAGCCGATCGGGGAAGAACAGGACGGCACGCTGCTGGACATTCTTCCCTCGCAACAAACCGCCGCGGACGAGATCATCGCCGACCATGAGCTGCGCCTGCTGTTCCGGAAAAAGCTGGCGGAATTCGCCCGGACGCTGGACGAACGTGAAGAAGACATTCTGCGCAATCGCCTGCTGTCCGAAACCCCGTTGACGCTGGATGACCTGGGGGCCAAGTACGGTATTACAAAAGAACGGACCCGGCAGCTGGAAGCCCGCATTATCAAACGATTACGTGAGTACCTAAAGAAAGAAGTGAAGGACTTTGACCGCCTCCGCACCTGATCGCCCCATGTATTTTCCCCGTATCGTTCACTGGAATTACGGAATCTCAATGGGTTACGATGTGTCGGTTTGATGCAGAGGGGTCTGGCATCTTTTTTTGCGATAGCCCCCTTGACTTGGATACGGGGGAGGCTATCTCCGCTACCGATGTTGGGCGGATCAGAGTCGGTTCTCGTTCCGAGAGCGCCTGACTGATCCCGTCGGGTGCGAATCCAAATCAAACTCGTACACATTCACCGAGTTCACTTCATCATCAGGAGGAGGGTCTGTTATGAGCACTGCGGCGAAAGAGAAGAAGAACGTTGCTAAGGGCTTCCAGCCTCTGGGGGACCGGGTGTTCGTCACCTACACCGAGGAAATGGAGCGGACCGCCGGTGGGATTTACGTGCCGGATTCGGCCAAGGAAAAGCCTCAGCGGGGGGTGGTACAGGCGATCGGCAAGAAAGTTGAAAACGTCAAGGTCGGCGACCATGTCCTGTTCGACAAATACTCCGGCAGCAAGCTCCGGATCGAGGATGAAGATTGTTTGATCCTCAAGGAAGAAGACATCCTTGGCGTCTTCACCAATCAATCCTAATCGAGTCGATCAACCACCTGTAAGGGCACCACGACTGTATCTTAAGGGAGGAACCACATGGCAAAGCAATTACTCTACAGCGAGGCGGCTCGGGCCTCCATTCTCAAGGGGGTCAACCAGTTGGCCGACGCCGTGAAGGCAACACTCGGCCCTAAGGGTCGCAACGCGATTCTGGACAAGAAGTTTGGCGCGCCGACGATCACTAAAGACGGCGTGACCGTAGCCAAGGAAGTCGAGCTCAAGAACCCGTATGAAAACATGGGCGCCCAGCTCGTCCGCGAGGTCGCCAGCAAGACCAGCGACACCGCCGGCGACGGCACCACCACAGCCACCGTGCTGGCGCAGGCTATTTATCGCGAGGGGGTCAAGAATATCACGGCCGGCGCGAACCCGATGGAGATCAAGCGCGGCATCGACAAGGCCGTCGAAGTCGTCGTCGCCGAGCTCAAGAAGCTCAGCAAGCCCTGCCAGAACAAGACCGAGATCTCCCAAGTCGGGACGATTTCAGCCAACAACGACAAGACGATCGGCGACCTGATCGCAGAGGCGATGGAGAAGGTCGGCAAGGACGGCGTGATCACGGTCGAGGAAGCCAAGTCCATGACCACCTCGCTGGACGTGGTGGAAGGCATGCAGTTCGATCGCGGTTACATCTCCCCCTATTTCGTCACCAACGCCGAGCGGATGGAGTGCTCACTCGAAGAGCCGCTCATCCTCATCAATGAAAAGAAAATCAGCAGCATGAAAGACCTCCTCCCGATCCTCGAGCAGGTTGCCAAGATGGGCAAGCCGCTCGTGATCATCGCGGAGGAAGTCGAAGGCGAAGCGCTCGCGACCCTCGTGGTCAACAAGCTGCGTGGCACCCTGAACGTCGCGGCCGTCAAGGCGCCGGGCTTCGGTGATCGCCGCAAGGCCATGCTGGAAGATATCGCCATCCTGACCGGCGGCCAGGTGATTTCTGAAGATCTGGGCATCAAGCTGGAGAACGTGAAACTCACCGACCTCGGCCGCGCGAAGCGCGTCACGATCGACAAGGACAACACCACGATCGTGGAGGGCTACGGCGATCCCAAGAAGATCGAGGGCCGCGTAAAGCAGATCAAGGCCCAAATCGAGGAGACGACCTCGGACTACGATCGGGAGAAACTCCAGGAGCGTCTCGCAAAGATCGTCGGAGGCGTGGCCGTCATCAACGTCGGCGCGGCAACCGAAACCGAAATGAAGGAAAAGAAAGCCCGCGTCGAGGACGCGCTGCACGCGACCAAGGCGGCGGTCGAAGAAGGCATCGTGCCGGGCGGCGGTGTGGCATACCTGCGTTGCATCCCGGCACTCGACTCGCTGAAGCTGGCGCCAGAGCAGCAGGTGGGCGTGAATATCGTTCGTCGCGCACTGGAAGAACCGATCCGCCAGATTGTTGCCAACGCCGGCGGCGAAGGATCGGTCGTCGTGGAGAAGGTTCGCGCGGACAAGAACGTGAACTTCGGCTTCAACGCCGCCACGGAAGAGTACACCGACATGATCAAGGCCGGCATCATCGACCCGACCAAGGTATCGAGGACGGCCTTGCAAAACGCGGCGTCCGTGGCTGGGCTGATGCTCACCACCGAAGTGATGATCACCGAACTTCCTGAAGAGAAAAAGGAACCGGTCGGCGGTGGACACAGCCACGGCATGGAGGGGATGTACTAAGAAGCTGACAGCTGATAGCGAACAGCTGACAGCTTTCTGCAGCAAAGGGCTCGGCGGTGTTCCGCCGGGCCCTTCGTGTTTTGATAAGCTGATGGCTGAGGGCCGACGGCTACGAGTATTGGTATGATCGTCGAAGTCGAATCCAACGAGAACTGCGAGACAAGCAGCTTCGCGCGGTTCAAGGAAGTCGGTCCGGCGCGACCTGTGCTTCAAGTCCGGCTGTACGACCGCAATCCCGCCGGGGAGTGGTACTGGGTCACGGGATGGAGCGATCAGGCAGACGCTCCCGTTTGCCCGGCCTACGCCCAGCCTGTTGAGGATTCCGGTGCTGGGCTGGCATACCTGGTCTACGGGGGCCTCTATGGTCTGCGGTTCAAGCCAGTCGATCGAGACGAACCGTGGAGTCTCGAGAGCCCACACCAATGGGGCGAGGCCTACCTGTCTCTGGCCAGCGACCACGATCTGCGCTATGCCGACCAGAGTTCGTAACCCTGTTTGGGTCGGTCGAGCGCCTGCATGATGAGTTGCCCCTCACCCTGCCGTTCCCAAAACGTGCGGGATTCCCGATAGGCGTTTGCGCCGAAGCCCAACGTGACTATACTTGGGTGTACACCTGCAGCACAGCGCAGTCGAAGGAACTTCGTGGATCTACCCAACGCCCCACCGCACCCTGGAATGCTGAGGCGATCAGCCTCAACGCTGATCGCCTCAGCCGCCTTTCCCATCGACCTGTACTTCCCGCTCAGTCCGACCGCGGTGACGTTGCCGCGCGGCAAGCAGCCATCGCGACGCGCAACATCGAACAGATTGTGACGATCGGCCATCGCATCGCCGGTCTGGCTGGATCCTTATGGTTTTCACCGGATCGGGGCAATCGGCGGCGCTATCGAAGAGGCAGCCCTGGCTCGGGGACTCGACCAAGTTGCGCGCCATATCGCCGAGCTGGACCACACCGTGCGCGCGGCCGAATGCCCGAGATCAACGATCCAGGTTGCACGGACCACGCGGCAGAATTAGGCAAGGAGGGGAGTCATGAGCATCCTTATCGTCGACGATTCCGAAGAGCAGCAGCAATTGCTGGCCAATACATTACGAACGGCTGGTTACCGCGCCATCCGCTTCGCGGATTCCGCCGCCGGCGCCTTGCGAGCACTCGGCGTCGGAGGACCGGCATCTCCCGCCGCGCCGGTGGATATCGTCCTCATGGACGTCCATATGCCCGGCATGGACGGGCTTACGGCCTGTCGCAGGATCAGAGAAGACGGGCGCTACGACCACCTGCCCATCATCGTCGTGACGGCCACAAGTGAAGGAGCCGACATTACGGCAGCCTACACGGCTGGGGCGACCGACTACATCCGCAAGCCCGTCGTCCCGGCCGAACTCGTCGCCCGTGTGTCGATGGCCATGACGCTGAAAGAGGAGCTTGCGGCCCGGACGGAACGCGAGCACGACCTGGCCGCCCAGGCGCACGAGCTGGGCAAAAAGGTGCACGAACTGAAGGCGCTGCGGGGAACTTTGTCCGTGTGCACCAAGTGCAAGCGCGTCAAAACCGCTTCCGGATACTGGCAACGGATGGAGGATTATCTGGAAGAAGCGCTCAACGCCACGATCAGCTCCGGCATCTGCACTAAATGTACCGACGAACAAGCGCCGCGTGTGTCACGCACCTAGTTGCGGCTCGCAGGGCCCAAATGGGCTCGGAACAACGTGCTCGACAGGCTACCCGCCCGCCCCCATGAGCCGAAGCGTCGCTTTGAACAGCGGCGAGGTCGTTGGCTCGTGGAAAAACGACCGGAATGCCTCGTGAATGATCGCCGTGCGGGCAGCGAGATCCTCCTGGAATTTCTCGACCGCCGCGAGCCGATCCTCCCCCTCGTAGCCCATCCGAATCGCACACCGTTCCAGCTCCTCGCCGCTTTCGGGCAGCGCGTGAGTCTGCAGATCGTGGACCATCTGTAACTTGTGCTCGACATCGCGCAGGAACAGATAGGCGGCCCGGAGTTTGTCTCGCTCGCGCCCCGAGACCAGTTTATACCGGGCCAATCGATCCAGCGCCCCCAGCGTGCTGCGGTCCAGTAACGCCGGCACGCGCTTGCCGGCCAGCACTTGGATGGTCTGCACGAGAAACTCAAGCTCCCTGATCCCGCCCGTGCCGAGCTTCACGTTCCGGCGCTCATGCCCCCGATCGGCCATCTTTGCATCGATCATTTCCTTCACGCCCCGCACATCCTGCACGACCGAGTGTGCTTCCGCCAGATCCACGTTTTTCAGAGAAGTCCCGAACACAAACGGTTTGACCATGGTCAGGAACGCCCGACCCACCTTCATAGAACCGGCCACCGGCCAGGCTTTGAGCAGGGCCAAGCGCTCCCAGACTTGTCCCCGCGTAGCATAATACTTTTTGTAATCCTCCAACGAGCGGGCTAACTGGCCGACCGAACCCTCCGCACGCAGCCGCAAGTCCACCCGAAAGACATAGCCTTCCTTCGTCTGTTCGGAGAGCGCCTTCGTGAGCTCCCGGGACAGCACCTCGAAATATTCCTCATTGGATATTCCCACGGCGGCCGGGCGGCCGGCCGATTTGCCGCCCAGCATCCTGGTTTCGCCCTCATGCGATTCGTAGACATAGATCAAGTCCACGTCGGAACTGTAGTTCAGTTCGTGCCCGCCGAGCTTTCCCATGCCCACCACGGCAAATCCGGTTTCTACCCACCGTCCCTGCCGATTCCGGTGCATGGGGACGCCGTACTGCTGCCTAAGATCGGCATCGACCACCTCATAGGCCGCATGGATCAGCAGGCTGGCCAGGTCCGACAACGCAGCGGTGGTCTCGGGTACATCGGCCAGGCGCAACAGGTCGCGCACGCCGATGCGCAACATCTCCCTCCGGCGGAACCGGCGCAGAACCTCCAGCTTCAATTCCTTAACCGTCAGGCGCCCGATGGTCTTCCGGAGCGCCTGTTCCATGCCGTCGCGGGTGGGCGCTTTCGAGAGGATCTCCTCCTCCGCGAGCCAGTAGACCAGCATCGGATCGCGAATCACGGTGAACGCCAACGCATCGCTGTTGCCGAAGATCGTGCAGAGCAGATCGAGCATGCGCGGACTGCTGCGGAGATAGTCGAGAAAAGATGTGCGCGTCACACTGTCCAAGAGCCGTTCCCAATGGTTGAGCGCCTGGTCGGGATCGGCCGTTCTCGACACGGAGTCCAGCAGGATCGGGAGAATCTCGGCGAGTTGCCGGCGATGGTGCGGTTCGCCCGCCATCGCTTGCAGATTGCGGTCGGCCTGTTCGATCTCCCGCAGACCGTAGGCCGACAGTATCGCCCGCACCTGCTCGGGATTCCGCTCAGTCGCAAGCAAGACCGGTGAGGGATCGGGCTTGGACGAGGAAACCGGTGCGGCGGCTCGTACCTGTCGGGATGACAATGGCAATTGGCGGACCATTTCTCGGCATTATACTGGTAGGGTCCTTCTCGCACAATGAACGGCGCTTTGAGCTATACTTGGCGGACCGGAACCGTCACCTGTCGTGGGTGTTCCGCTCAGAGCGGACCGCTGGTTGCCGAGAGCCGACGGATTCGTAAAGCCATGACCCCAGAAGAGTTGGGTAAAGCCATCGAATCGCTCTGCACCGATGTCCCTCCCGACATCGTCCAAGATTTCTTCGGCCGCATGGACCCGGAGTATTTTCGCCGGTTTGATCCGGCCACAATCGCCCGCCACATTCACCTGGCCGCGCAATTGACCCCCGAGCACCCCTGCGAGGTCACAATTGCGGAACAGCCGGACCGGCATTTCGAATTGACAGTCGTCGCCTACGATTATTTTTCCGAATTCGCTACCATTTGCGGGCTCCTCTCGGCCTTCGGCCTCAATATCGAAGAAGGGCAGATCTACACATTCGTCGAAGGCGCCGCCGGCCCTGTCTCGCGCCCCGCAGGGCCGGGCGCCGCGCGGGCGAGGCCGAAAGTGCGGCCAGGATTGAGCCGGAAGAAGATCGTCGACGTCTTTCTCGTCCAGCCGGCCCGGGGCACGTCGTTCGGTCCGGACGAGCACCGACGGCTCATCGCGGAGCTGGCCGCCATGATCGGGCTCCTCGACGCGGGCAAATTCGAAGAAGCCCGGCAGACGGTCAACCGCCAGCTCGTCGAGCACCTAGGCAAACGCCGCGGCTCGTTCAGCGGACTGCTGCACACCGTCCACGTCACGTTCGACAACAGCCTGTCGCCGACGGACACGGTGATGGACATTCAATCGGACGACACGCCGGCTTTTCTCTATGCGTTCGCCAACGCGCTCGCCATGCGCGACATCTACATCTCGAAAGCCCGGTTCGAGATCGACCACGGCAGACTGCGCGACCGGTTCTACATCCGCAATCGCCATGGGCAGAAGCTGACCGACCCCGTGGATCAACAACATCTTCGCCTCACCGCTGTCCTGCTCAAGCAATTCACCCACGCGCTGACCTGGGCGCCGGACCCGGCCAAGGCCTTGGAAGCCTTCGACCAATTCCTCGACCTCACGGTGCAGGACACGAAGAGCAAGGTCCAACGAGAGGCGCTGGCATTCCTCAGCGACAAGAAAACCTTCCCTTTACTCGCGCGACTGCTCGGAGCCAGTGATTTTCTGTGGGAGGATTTCCTCCGCCGCCAGCACGGTAACCTACTTCCATTGCTTCAACACTATCGCGACGAGCCGCTCATCAAGCCGCAGGCTGCCCTGCGCAGGGAGCTCGACCGTTTGGTGGACCGTGCCAAGACCGACGAGGCCCGGAAAGAGGTACTCAATCGATTTAAAGACCGGGAACTCTTCCGGATCGACATGAAACACCTCGTCGAAGCAACCAGTCTCGCCGACTTTTCACAGGCGCTGACGGAGCTGGCCGAAGTGATCGTAAGCCGCAGCCTGCGGGACTGCCAGGCGAAGCTCGAGAAACTGTACGGCGTGCCGAGGCTGACCAACAAGAAACCCTGTCCCGTGTCCGTGCTGGGCATGGGCAAATTCGGCGGAAGGGAGCTGGGTTACGCGTCCGACATCGAAGTGCTATTCGTCTACGGAGGACAGGGCCGGACAAGCGGCAAGCGGCCGATCGAGAACAGCGAGTACTTCGAACGCCTCGTGCAGGAACTCTTGCAGTGGATCGAGGCAAAGCAGGAAGGCATCTTCCACATAGACGTGCGCCTGCGCCCCCACGGCGGCAAAGGATCGCTGGCGAATCCGCTGGACGAGATCGTGAGTTACTACAGCTCGACCGGCCTCGCCGCGCCATTCGAACGGCAGGCCATGATCAAATTGCGGCACGTCGCAGGAGACGTCGCGCTCGGGAAGCAGGTGGAAGCTCACCGCGATACCTACGTGTATAGCGGCGCCGCATGGGACCTCGCGACGGCGCTGGACCTACGCCGGCAACAGTTGAAGCAACTCGTCGAGCCCGGCAGGGTGAACGTGAAACACAGCGCGGGAGGGCTCGTCGATATCGAGTATGCCGTCCAGTATCTTCAAATCATTCACGGCCACAAGTACCCGGTCCTCCGCACACCGAATACCATGCAGGCGCTGGCAGGGTTGGTGGAATGCGGGATCGTGACGAGGCAGGACGGCGAAAAGCTCCGGAAGGCCTATTGGTTCATTCGTATGTTGATCGACGGGTTGCGCATGGTGCGCGGCAACGCCAAGGACTTGGTGCTCCCCCCACCCGACTCCGATGAGTTCATCTTCCTCGCCCGCCGCGTCGGGTACACGACCGACGACTGGCAGGCGGGAGCGAGTCATTTACGGTCGGATATTGAGGAGCACATGAAACGAACGAAGGAGTTTTTTGAGCGGACGTTCGGGGCGCTGTAGGGAGGATGCCCGTTGGCCTCCTGTGCTCGCGCCAGGCACCCGCCGGGACAGCCCCCCGGCGCTCATGCCATCTGCATGCGGCACAATTGCGCGATCTGCCGCTGCACACCGGGACGGACGTTGGTAAAGACCAGACCGAATTCTTGAGGACTGATCCAGCGCACCGTTGCCCCCTCGATGATGAAAGGGTTGCCCGCATCCTGCGGGAAGATGCAACACTCCAAGTCCGCTCCGATGAGCACAGCCACGGCACTCCTGACGCGGCACCCCCATGGAGACAGATCACGCAATTCTCCCTCGCCGGATACGGTCCTGCCTTTCTGAGAAAAGTGGCTCCGCAACCGCACCGGCACCCGCGGGTGCCGCCGTGCGTCTCTCGTCCGTTCCCGTAACCCGGGCTGACTGCGAAGCTTGGACCCGGGAAGCTGATCGGCGCTCGGACACACCGCGTGCCTGGGACTGGAACCGGCACGTTCGAAAAAGCGATGGCCCTTCAGCGTCGCTGCATGTCGCCTCAACCATTCCCCCGTCTGCTCCAGGACGGACTCCATATGCGGCTTCAATTGTCGACCCCGCACGCGCACCTCCTCCATCCAAGCCTGCCACCGAGCTTGAGACCGAGGAGCCGGCCCACGCCTGCCCGAGGTGAGATGTTTAATCCTTTGCGTCACGTCGCGGAACCCGGGGTCCTCCTTTCTGATCCAACGATACACTTCCAGGCTTTCGGCATGCCGACCCAAGGATTCCAACGTCTGGCCCATGTGGTAGAGGATGTGGCGCTGTTCTTCGGATGAGACCGTGGGCGAGGCCACGGCCTGCCGGAAGGCCATCACCGCTTCGTCATGGCGGCCAGCGGCTCGCAAGCACAGGGCCATTTGCACATAGGCTTTCCCGGCACATTGAGGGTCAAGAGCGGCTTTTCGAAAATCGTCGATCGCCTGATAGAACATTTGCACCTTTTTGAGAACGACCCCACGCTCATAATGCTCGAATGCTGACATCCGTTGGTCCATGTTGGCTTCTCCCGGTTCCGCATGCGTGCCTGCCACAGGAAACCGAATAACCACACAGAGCAAGACCGAGGCCTTACCTCGTGTCACAGTTTGACCACAATTTCAATTACTTAGCGATCGCTACACTGAAGGGGAGCAGGGAGATCCAGACAGAGCGCCCTGAATGGTACAGACCGTCTGACTAAAGAGCGGGGAGCGGACAGCCACCGGCACTCGGTAGTGATAATTCAGATTGAGCAGCCTCTCCGGCGCTCATCGACTGACTCGCACGGCTTTCACAATCTTCGCCTGTTTTACCTGATCCACAAAGCGGTCCATCGGGATGGCTGGGTGGACGACTGCCACTTCCTGCCAGCCTTCGCGGAAAGCCCCTTTCTGGCCGTGCATTTCGCGCAGCCACTGATCGATGCTCTCCTGGCTCACGCCGTCGCTGAACGTCACCCAAAATAGGAAGGACGACTGCTGCGCCGCCTGTCTCCCATCGGCGACTTGCGGCGGTTGAGCGGGCGGAACCACTTCGTTCTGCCGCGCTGTCATAGGTTCGTCGTGGTCCGCAACCGTGGCCTTCGATACCTCAAGCCCCGCCGCTTTCAGCCGTTTCTTCAGATCCACATTGCGCTGTTCCAACTCGGCCATTTCTTTCGACATCCGGTCGTTCGCCACCGTCAGGCTGTGGATCTCGGCTTCGAGTTGCTCCTGTTCCGTCAGCGCCTTGCTCATCAGCATGTGCGTCACCCGCTCGACTTCCCGGCCCGAGCTTTTCTGTCGCTTTTCCATTTCCTGCTTGACGGTCAGCACACTGGAGGCCACCGTTTCCTGGGTCGACGACAGTTTAGCCAGACTCCGCTGCAGCTCCGACAAGCCCTGCTGTTGCATCTGAATTGTGTCCACCGCTTTCGCCTGTAGCCGAACGACCTCGCCCAGTTGCCGTTCGAGCCTCGTTACATCGGCAAGCGGGGCAGCCCAAGGAGCCTGTTCCGGCGTCACCGGAAGGGGCGGACGATCCGGCGTCACCCACCCGATGAGCCGGTCGGCCACCAACCCTATCACGACGACCGTGAGCAGCGCCTGGGCGAAGGCGACGGTTCGCATTGCGGGAACAACCGCGGGCCGCACGTCCGGGATCGACCCTCCTGCGGAACCAGCGAAAGTCCTCCAGGCGCGACGCCAGAAGCCCGGCTCCGGAATGAACGTGACGGTGACCGACCCGCCCTGGACGTTATTCCGGACCAGGAGCTCCACGGCATCCCGCGAGAGAGTGACGCGATCGCTTCTGAATCCATATTCTGGAGCCGAAAGCCCGCCGAGCAAGGTCCCGTCTTCGGAGCGAAGCTGGACGCTGTCGATGCGAACCGCGCTTTGCACTTGCAGCACGGCATCGGCGCCGACCGTGTCGAGCAGCCCCACACGGCGCTCGTTGATGAAGACTTGAATCGTGTCTGATCGGTCGCAGGCGGAACGGCGGGCCTTGCTCGCCAAGGCATCAAGGAGGTGTGCCCGATAGTCCGCCAGTTCATGGTCCTGTTCCATGCCTCTCCTCCTTGTAGTCCCCACACTCAACCACGCGGTCCGGGTTACGGCCGCACGCGCAACTCCACGCGTGGTTTCTCGAAGCCTGCGGTTCCGTTGGAGCTAATCCCTAAACCCCAGGTCGCCTGCAGGCAATCCACACAGAGGGCCAGGTGCCAGATTCGATAATCCCCTCCATAGCCCGCATGAAACATGTCTTCCCATTGGCAGCGGGAAAGACAGGGATAATGGTCCGGTTCGCTCTTTCGGTAATGGCCCTGCACGATCCGGAGCAGCCGATCGGCCTCGCCGTTGAACCGCTGGCGGTGACGCTGCTGCACGTTGCCGATCTCGGCCAATTCGCCTTCGGTCAGCCCGATCTCGTTCATCGTGCGCTGCCAGCCCGACTCCCGCCAGCGCTTGAAATTTTTGTAGATACGCTGGCTCTCAGACCCATTGAGCCCCGTCGCGACAATGACTTCCCCGGGACCCAGGCCGTAGCAGTGGTAATACAACGCCACTAGCGCGTCCCGGCTGATCACCGCTCTGGCCGCCAGCCCGTCAAGGAATCGCCCCAATGGGGTCATCAAGTCAGGATGGTAGCAAAATGGATCAGGCCGGCTGTGTTGCCGAGCGACCAATGAATCCAACAGAAACAACGGCCGGCACGGCACTTCACTACGCCCACATACGAGAAACCGTTCGAGGAATTCGGCTTTCCACCGCAACACGAACTTCTCATGCGCGACATCGTCGCTCCACTGACCGATCTCGCGCAGATACCGCTTTGTATAGGCTACGGCCCGGTCTAACAATAGCGGAAGAGCTTGCGAGACGACGAGGTCGAATTCTTCCCCCGTCGAAACGACTTCATCAAGCCGCCTCGCCGTGACGGTACGGTCGCCCATCGCCTGATCTTTGGCGAATATGAACTGCATACTGGTCGGCAGCATTTTGCCTCCATGAACCCAGTCGTGCATTGGACAAATACTATCCGTCGCCAGCCGACTTTGTCCGTTGCGCCGATCGCCGTGCCATTGGTAAAGGGTGAACACAGGCCGTGCATGGGGCACGACCGATTCTATCATTTTCTATCATTATTGGAGGTTCACATGAAGCGGTTCAGCGGATTGATGGCTCTCGTGGCGCTGGTGGCCTTTGGATCCATATCCACTCTGTCGTTCGCCGATGAAGAGAAGAAAGGGGAGAAGAAGGATAAGGGCGGACACGTCGTATTCTTTACCGACGAGAAGAAGGACGACCAGAAGGAGAGCAAGGGCGGACACGTCGTGTTCTCCGACGAGAAGAAGGACGAGAAGAAGGACCAAGGAGGCAAGTAAGCCGGCCTGCCGGGGCGCGGCCGGAAGCCGCGCCCCGGCACGTTCTCCGCCCGGCGGGCGTCATTGCGCTCCGTCGTGGGAACACCCAGCTTTGGAGACATCCGACTACTCTACAGGCGGGCACAAGACGGTCGAAGGAGCTAGGCGCCGGTCCGTCAAGGCACGGAGGAGATCGGACACGGATAGCACGCCGATGATGGTGCCGTCGGCGGTGACCGGCAAGTGGCGGATGCCCTGTTTCTTCATGAGGGTCATAGCTTCGGACAGCGGCTCGTCTTCTTCGATCGTGACGAGCGACTTGCTCATACAGGCCGTGACCGTCGTCGTATTGGGATCGAGCCCCCTGGCCACGGCCTTCCGGCTGAGGTCCGAATCGGTGACGATGCCGATGTAGCGCGAACCATCGTCCACGATCAGGGAGCCCACTTTATATTTTTGCAGCAATTGCCCCGCTTCTTTGATCGTGGCCGTGCGATGGATGCTCCGCACGTCGTGGCACATGTAGTCTTCCACCTTGGCCCGCAGCATACCGTTGCTGTCCCGTGTCCCGCGACGCATGGCCTGCACACGCCGGCGCAGTTCCAGATCGGCGAGACAGCTTTCCAGCACACGCCGGCGCTGGTGGAGACTCTCCCGTTCCACGTCATGGGCGCCGGTTTCCTGGGCCTCCTCCGGCAACAGTGCTGACTCGCCGGTCTTGGCGTACACATAGGCCTCCAACTCTTCGGATGCTCCCCCGAAAACTTGGCTGATCAATTCCTCAGCCATCTCGTCGAACTCCTCCAGCGAAACGGCCGTCCGTTTTCGCGAGAGGAACGGTTGAAACTTCGCCAGCAACTGCCTGAGTCGTTCGATATATCGCTCGAGAATATCGACTCGCGTCAATCCCGTCCGCACTCGTTTCGGCATCGTGGCGTCTCCTTGCGTATGGCCGAAGAATACCCCATGCCGAGGGAAAGCCACAAGAGCACGCAAGGCCCGGCTTCCCCTACAGTGGCGACTGATCGCCCTCATCCGCCGCGCTTGCCCTGCATTTCCTTGTCGTAAAATTCCAGCATCTCGGCGATTTCTTCTTTCGTCAACCCCTTCTCCACCCAGCGGTGGGTCTCCTGCGCCAGGAGCTCTTTGGCCACTTGCGGCGACAGTTCCCGGACTTTGGGCAGGAACTTCGTGTAAAAATGTTTGGCGACTTCGTAAAAGCCCTGCCAATGGACGTAGTCGGGGGCCATTTTCGAGAGTCCGTGCCGGGCGCGCCGGCCTTCATGGTGCCACAGTTCATAGAATATCCATTCGATTTCCTCGTCGAAGGGTGTCGGCGTAATTTTGCCCATTTCCTTGAGCCGGTCCATCGCCGCCTTGGCCGGCTTGCCGAACTTCTCATTGTAGAGCGTCACGCCCCTGTCCATTTGCGTAAAAAACCGTTCGACGATCTCCCCGCTGTGGCAGGACGAGCAGACCTGCTTCATGGCCTTGCGCCGGTCTTCATAATGTTCCAGCCGCGTAGAGACGACCGGCCGCAGCGTCCAACTGATACGGTCGCCAACATCGTGCGTCACCTCTTGCGTGCCGGTCGCACTCATATGGCAGGTTGCGCAGGTCGGGAAGAGGTAATCCTTGCCCGGATGCCATTTTTCCGACGGCTCGGCCAGCTTCATCTTGTCCTTGTTTGCGGTAAACATGACCCCGTGCTTGCTTTCCATGTACGCCTCGATCTGGGGATGATCCGGCCCCATGTGACAGCGACCGCAGCTTTCCGGCTGGCGCGCCTGCGCGATCGAAAAGCTATGACGGGCATGACACGCGGCGCAGGTGCCTTTCGACCCATCCGGATTCACCCGTCCGATTCCGGAATTCGGCCAGGTGGACGGGTGCAGCTTCCCGTTATCCATGACCTTGATCACGCTGCCGTGGCAGCCGGCACACCCGGTCGTCCCCACTTCCGGCCCCTCCACGACGTTACCGAGGAAGTTGTCGAGCGAGCCGATGAACTGGGCCGCCTTCGCATGATGCGATTTGCCGAATTGCTGCGCCTCCTTGTCGTGGCACCGCATGCAATCTTTCGGCGTCACGAGCGTCGATACGAGAAACCCTTCATGATCGTACGCATCCGGATCGCCTTTCTCGGCCCGATGGCACTCCACGCACCCGATGCCCTTGGGCGCGTGCCGGCTGGCTTTCCAGTCGTTGATCCCGCCGACGCCCACATCTTTGGCCGTATGGCAATCGATGCACTTTTTGTTGTCCGCCGAGATAAACGGCCTAATGCCTCCGCCTCGGCGCTCCTCGACCTGCACATACCCGACGCCCGTCAAGGCCAGGAACAGAATGAGACAGAGCCCGCCGATCATATAGCGGGTGAAGTTCAACTTCCCGTTGTTCTCGTGAACCGGCTTGGTCTCGTGGTTTGTTGGTCCATTATTATTATATGGCTCGGCCATCGGTGCCTCCTTGACCGGTAGTACGCGGCTCATCGCGGACGCTTCCGCAACAAGCGTACTCCGCTAGCTGCAATTCGCTATTGCCTGTTTCACATCTGCGTATCCAAATACATCAGCAGGGCAACCGCGACGACTACGACCGTGCCGACCGCCGCATTGATCGCATCCATCGGCCACCCGCGCCGTGTCAGTTCCCGATCCACGAACGGGTAGATCACGAACAAGCCGGCTCCGCCCAACAGACTCCACAAGGCCACGGGGCCGGGCAGCAGCGTGATCACCATGAACGGCGCCGAGAAATACCACGGGGGCGACACGTCAGAGGCCACTTCTTGCACGTTGGCGGGCGGCCCTAGCGTCGGAGGGAACATCATCACGAGATCCACGATCAGGACCAGGAGGCCGACCGCAATCATGCCCATCTGCAGCGTATGGACCGGGTAGAACGAATGAACGGCCCGGCTGCCAGCAACCTCCGCAAACCCGATCAACCGTACCGTGATCACGTGGACCCCGATCAGCACGACGAGCAACAACGGCAAGAGCTTCGTGTGCAAATCGTACAGGCGCAGCAGCGTGATGTCCGACACGTCTTCGCCGCCGCGCAGGAGATACAAGAGAGGCGTGCCGATGCCCGGCAGCGCGCCGATCATATTGGTCACCACTGTCATGCCCCAGTAGGAGACATTGTCGAAAATTAACGAATACCCGGTAAATCCCATCGCGAACGTGACGAACAGCGCCATCGAACCGGTGACCCACTTCAGCTCGCCCGGCGCCCGGTAGGCGCGCGTGATGAAGACCCGGATCACGTGAAAGAGCAGGAACAGGATCATGAGATCGACGGAAAATTTGTGAACGCCCCGCACAAACCAGCCCAGATACACCTCATGGGTGATCTGCTCCACGCTCTCGTAGGCCCGTCCCGGCGAGGGCACATAGTAGAAGGTCAGCAGAAGGCCGGTGCCCACGAGCAGGCCGAACAGCGTCAACGGAATCGCTCCGAGCGTGTATGGCCACCAATCGAGATGCTCGGGCAGATCCTTCTGGATGTAATCGATCCAACTCTTCGCTTTTCCGACTCCTTCGGTCTGTGTCGCGTGAGCGGCCATGGAGGTCCCCCGATTCAACATGATCGTGGCGCTGTCGCCTATCGGCTTGCCGGCGGTTGACTCCTGCGCCGACAACCGATCGCTGACAGCTACGTACTTTCAATCTTCACGTACAACTGTTCTCCCCGCTTGACGATGTCGAACCGGTCCAGCGGCCTTGGCGGAGGTCCGGCGATGTTGAGCCCCGTCTTGTCGTAGACCCCTTGATGGCAGGGGCAGAGAAATTGCTCGCGCCCCTTGTCCCACGACACCAGGCAGCCGAGGTCGGTACACCGCCGCGAGAACGCCACGACCCCCGCGTCGGTTCTCAACACCAGGAGCTTATGCCCGCTGAGATCCATGGGAACGGCCTCGTTGATCGGGATGCTCGCTTCAGGCCCGATCAGCACCGGCTCCTGGCGCTTCGGCTTCCGGCTCGGCACAAGAAACTGCGCAAACCGCAGACCGAGCAGCCCCAACCCGAACAACAAACCGAAACCCATCACGGCCTGGCTCAAGAACCGCCGCCGGCCGATATCGTCATGAATGATCGCCATGGTCCCTCTCGTCATCGACGGTTGGTTCATTGCCTCCTGTCACGAGTAGCCCTTCTCCCCGTGCTGGGCGAGGTCCAGCCCCTTCATCTCGGCTTCCTCGTCCGCGCGCGGAGCCAACACCAGCGCCAGTCCTTTCAACAGCACGACGCTGACACCTCCGGCCAGGACCCAGGTTGCCGCGACGGCGACCAGTTGCGCGAAAAATTGGTACGGGTAACCGTAGAACAGGCCGTCGCTCCCATCCGGATTTACCTCTGTCGACGAGAACAGGCCGGTCGCGATCAGGCCCCACGTCCCCCCTATGCCGTGCATGCCGAACACATCGAGCGAATCGTCGTAGCCGAGAATGAGCTTCACGTAATTCACGACCATGTAACAGAGCCCCCCCGCTCCGATTCCCACGACGACCGCCGAGAGCGGACTCACGTACCCTGCCGCTGGAGCGATCGCCACGAGACCGGCCACTGCGCCGCTGACCGTGCCCAACGCCGTCGGCTTGTCCCGTTGCAGCCATTCGGCGGTCATCCAGGTCAGGGCGGCCGTCGCCGCGGACGCGTGCATCGCGACCATGGCGCTCGCCACCGTGGCTATCGACACCGGCGCATGGCCTGTGGCAAATCCCATCCAGCCGACCCACATCAAGCCCGCTCCGCAGACCGACAGCGGCAGATGATTGGGCATCATCTCGATCCGTCCATACCCTTTCCTCGGTCCGATCACGATCGCCGCCGCCAACGCCGTTACGCCCGCGCCGACATGAACGACGGCGCCTCCGGCATAGTCCAGGCAGCCAACACTGCCTAACCAGCCTCCTCCCCACAGCCAGAACGCCAACGGCCCGTAGACCAGTGTGACCCAGAGGATGCCAAAAACCAGAAAGAACAAGAGCCGGACCCGCTCGACGATGCCACCCGCCACCAAGGCCAAAGCCAGCGAGGCCGTCAGCGCATGGAAGAGCGGCCACATCCCCTCGCTGGTCTCGCTCCCATCCCGCCCGTACACCAGCCGCTCCAGGGCCAAGAGCCACCAGACGGACATGAGGATCAGCGCGCCGACGGGCAACCCGATCGTACTCACCACGTTCTTCTTCCGGACCATGCCGCCGTAAAAGAGCGCGACGCCCGGCAGGGTCAGCATGAGCAGCGCCGTGGCCACCAACAGCCAGAGGGGTTGGGCGGCCGGCGTCATCGGATGCCCGCCTCCTCCGGCGAGACCCAATACTCCGGACCGACGCGGCGCAGGACCACTGCCCTCGACCAGGTCAGCCGATCGACCGCCAGGAGCACCTGGGCTGGGCTCAGGCCTGATAGGGCGATCAAATCGTCGAACGTTTGCGGCGCCTTCCTGCGCAAGAGATCGAGCAGCGTGCGTTCATCATGGTTCTTCATGAGTACGCCCTTTCGTTGTGTTGGGTGATGTCCAAACCCATGCGTTCCTCATCGGCTGTCACCCGCAGCCCGACCAGACGATCGGTCAGCTTGAGGATCACAAAGGTCGTCCCCGCCGAGAAGGCACTGACAGCCACCACGGCAAGGGCCTGCGATCCGAGAAAGGCCGGATTGCCGAACAGGAGGCCGTCCGCTCCGGCGTCGTTCACCGCTTTGGACGCCAGAAATCCGGTCAGCAGCATCCCGCCGACGCCGGCCACGCCGTGGATGCCGAACACGTCCAGCGAATCGTCGTAGCCGAACGCCCCCTTCTTGATAATCGCCCAGTAGCACATCGAGCCGGCGAGTAACCCGACGGCGACCGCAGACCAAGGACCGATGTAGCCGGCGCCCGGCGTGACCATCGCCAGCCCGGCCACGGCGCCGCTGGCGATGCCCAGCACCGTCGGCGTGCCGCGATGCACCCATTCGACGGCCAGCCACGCCAGCGCACCGGTCGCGGCCGCAACATGGGTCGCGAGAAACGCGGCTACTGCCGTGTCATTCGCCCCCAGCGCGCTGCCGGCGTTGAACCCGAACCACCCGAACCAGAGCAACCCTGTTCCCAGCAGCACCATCGGTAGATTGTGCGGCGCCATGTAATCGACGCCGTACCCCTGGCGGGCGCCCAGCACCAGGACACAGACCAGTGCGCTGATGCCCGAGCTGATGTGGACGACGGCTCCTCCGGCGAAATCCAGCGCGCCCAGAGCGGCCAGCCATCCCCCGCCCCAGAGCCAGTGGGCGACGGGACAATAGACGAAGAGCGACCACAGCGCCGTGAAGATCACCAGAGCGCTGAACTTCATGCGTTCCGCGAACGCCCCCGTTATCAAGGCCGGCGTAATGGCCGCGAACATCATCTGGAACAGCATGAAGGCCTGATGCGGAATCGTCGGTCCGTAGGCCGCGTGCGGCGCCAACCCGACGCCCTGTAGGCCGGCCCAGTTGAGACTGCCGATTACTCCTTTCACGTCCGGCCCGAACGCGAGACTGTAGCCGGCGAAGATCCAGAGCAGGCTGACGAGGCAGAGCGTGACGAAACTGTGCATGATAGTCCCCAACACGTTCTTGCTTCGAACTAATCCTCCGTAAAACAAGGCCAGACCCGGCACGATCATCGCTAGGACCAGCGCGGACGAGATCAAGACCCAGGCCGTATCCGCGGCGTTGAGCGGATCAACAGGAGCCGCGGTCTGAGCCCGCCCTTCTTCCGCCCCGAGCAGCCATCCGCCCAGGACCAGGATCGCCGCACACCCCGATGTTCCGACCAGCCTCGCCATGCTCGCCATGAACCCTCCTCCCGTCTCGACTGCTCTCCCCTTCAAACAGAAGGCGTCCATCATTCGACGCACGAATGACGGACGCCTTTGTCCGTGTCCTCTTCTTTGTCGCACGGCGCCGAGACGACACTGTCTCGGCGCTGTGCACGCGTCACGCTCGGCCGACCGGCTGTCAGCCTCTTCCGAGCCCGATCGCCCCGCCCGGTCCCCGGTTGCTCAGAACGTCTTGTACTCGAGCCATTTGCCGTTCAGGGTAATCTTGCACCGGGCCTCACCCTGACTGCCGATCACCTTTTCCATATCGAGCGTGAAATCGATCGCGCTCATGATGCCGTCCCCGAACAGTTCGTTCGCCTGCTCGCGCAACGCGTCACCATAGACGCCGATGATTTCCATCAGGCGATACTTGAACGGATCCGTCGTATTCGGAAAATCGGTGCGCACGGGGAATCTGCTGAGCGCAGCCGTGAGCTCTTCGTCGAGCCCCAACAGATCCCCGACTTTTTTCGCCTCGTCCGGCGGCAGCTTGTGGTTGCCCTGAAGCACCGCGGCGACGAACGTTGGATTCCTCCCGACGGCCTTCGCCACGTCGGCGATGGTCAGTTTCTTGGCCAATCGCTTGGCCTTGATCGCCTGTCGAATCTCGTCTTTCTCCATCGTGTCCCTCCTTGTTATTCCCGGCCTTCCGCACGCCGTCAATGGACCGCCTGCGGCTCTTTCTCGAAGTTGACCACGACCGGCGGCTCATCGTGCGCCCGCAAACGTGTCGCTGCCTCCTCGCCGTCGTGCTTGGCATGGCGGACGAGGAAGTGAATGACGTGATTGCGAATCTTATAGTAGTGCGGATGATCGATGATCGACGCGCGCGACCGCGGGCGCGGGATCGTCACCTCCACGATCTCGGCGATGCGAGCCTCGGGCCCATTGGTCATCAACATGATCCGGTCCGACAGCAGAATCGCTTCGTCGACGTCGTGCGTCACCATGAACACGGTGTTGCGGGTGGTATTCCACATCTGAACCAACTCCTCTTGAATGACGCCCCTCGTCAATGCGTCGATCTGCGCGAAGGGCTCGTCCAATAGCAGCACTTTGGGCTCGATCGAAAAGGCTCTCGCCAGGCCGACCCGTTGTTTCATGCCGCCGGACAAGGCGGTCGGCCGCTTGTCCTCCGCCCCCCGCAATCCCACCAGCGCGATGTATTTCCGTACGTGAGCGTCCACCTGATCGCGGTTCCAATCCGGATAGGCCGACCGCACCGCCAGCGCGATGTTGTCGTACACCGTCATCCAGGGCATCAGGGCGAAGTTCTGGAACACCACCATCCGGTCCAGCCCGGGCCCGGTCGTTTCGCGCCCATTGAGAATCACACCGCCTTCCGACATCGATTCCAGGCCGGCGATGATGTTCAGCAACGTGCTCTTCCCGCAGCCCGAATGCCCGATGACGGTCACGAACTCGCCTTTCTCGATCTTGATCGTGACGTCTTTGAAGATGCAGACCCGCCCCTCCCCGTTAGGGGTCGGAAAATACTTGCTCACGTGATCGATCTGTAGAAAGGACATCGCCTTCTCCTTGAAGTGAACGGCTCGTAGCAGGTGCGCCTGGCTCTGCGCGATTCGTTCACTCTTGATACGTGACCAGGCCGGCCAGTCTGTTGAACCCGGAGTCCAGAATGACGCCCACGACGCCGACGACCAGAATGGCGAAGATCACGCCGGCGATGTCGAGGTTGTTCCATTCGATCCAGCTCAAGTAGCCGACACCCAATTCGCCCAGCAACATTTCGGCCGGCACAACGGCCACCAGCGCGCTTCCGAACGAGATCCTTAAGCCGTTGACGATGGTCGGAGCGGCCCCTGGCAGGATCACCTTGAACAACCGCTTGTACCACGAGAGTTGCAGAATCGCGGCAACGTGCAGATAGTCCTTCCGTAGCGAGCTCACGCCGAACGCCGTGGTCGCGAGCGTCGGCCAGATAGCGGCCATGAAGACCACGAGAACCGCCGTCCACTTGGGATCCTTCACCGTGTACAACAGCAACGGCATCCAGGCCAATGGCGAGATCGGCTTTAGAATCTGGATGAACGGGTTGAAAGCCCGGAATAGCACGCGATTCAACCCCAGGATCACCCCCAGCATGATGGCCACCACGGATGCCGCGAGAAATCCTCCGGCGAACCGCGAGACCGTGTACAGCACCAGATAGGCGATCCCGTGATCGTTCGTTCCCTTCTTCACGAAGGCTTCGCCGAGTTCCTCCCGAGCTTTTTCAAGGACCGCCAGCGGGCCCGGCACGCCCTTGACCTTTTGCTTTTCCGGATTCCAGTCGTAGGAGCCGGACGCAGTCCGCACAATGTCGCCGTTGAATACCATGAGTCGGAGCTGCTCCTCCGTCAGGCCCCGCGGGTCGAAGGCCGGCTGCAGCGCCAGAAAATGCCACGCCAGCAAGAACACCGCGAGACAGAACAGCGAAATGAGCCACGGATTGCCTTTGGCCTGTCTTCCCATCGTCGCGCCTCTCGTCTTCCCCGCACCCTTGGCCGGAGCCGTCGCCCCGACAGGAACCGGCCGGTGACTTGCCGTTGCCGTATCGACCACCATCAGTTTCCTCCGTCGCGCGCCGGCGTCCTCACGCCATGCTGTGGATTTTGAAACTCCTCACGTACGCGTCCGCCTGATTCGGATCGAACTCTCGCCCCATGATCACGTGCTTCATCGTGGTGGAGGGATGCGTCGGGTACCCCAGCTCCCTGGCGACGCGATCGCAGTCCCCCGCGCGATACACCTGTTCGGCGACCGCCTTGTAATTCACGTCCCCCTTGAGATGGCCCCATCGTTTCATCTGGGTCAGAATCCAGATGGCCATCGAATGCCAGGGGTAGGGGTCGAAATCGATCCGATTCGGCTCTTTCTTGATGTTGCCAAGCCCGTCCGCGTACGTCCCGGTCAACACCTGCTCCAGGACCGTGACCGGCTGATTGAGGTAATTCGTCGGGGCGATCGCCGCGGCGATTTCTTTGCGATGCGCAGGATCGGAGGCATAATGCGTCGCGTCCACGATCGCGCGGAACAGCGCCCAGAAGGTATTCGGATAGTCGGTCGCAAATTCCTTCGACACGGTGAAGGCGCAACAGGGGTGCCGGTCCCAGATCTCTTTCGAGAGCTTGAAAATGAACCCGACGTTTTCATACACCGCGCGTTGATTGAACGGGTCCGGAGCCAGATAGCCGTCCACGTTGCCCGCTTTCAGGTTCGCCACCATTTCCGGCGGCGGCACCACGCGGATCTGCACGTCCTTGTCTGGGTGCACGCCGCCTTCGGCGAGGAAGTACCGGAGCAGGTAGTTATGCATCGAGTAGTCGAACGGCACGCAGAACCGGAATCCCTTCATGTCCGCCGCCGTCTTGACTTCCTTGTGCTTGATGTGGAGGGTAATGGCCTGGCCGTTGATGTTTTCGACGGCCGGCATGTAAAACGGCTTCGGCATCGACCCCGCTCCCAGCGTGATGGCCAGCGGCATCGGCGTCAGCATATGCGCGGCGTCCACTTCCTTGTTGATGGCCCAATCGCGGATCATCGCCCAGCCGGCCGCCCGCTTCACCGTCGCGTTCAGCCCGTGTTTTTTGTAGAACCCCAGCGGCTCCGCCATGATGATCGGCGTGGCGCAGGTGATCGGAATGAACCCGATGCTGAGATCTTTCTTTTCCGGCCGTCCTGGAGGATCGGCGGCGAAGGCGGTCAAGGCCCGCAAGGGAAACACCTCCGCGATGAGCGCCGTCAACGCTGCAGCCCCCAGCCCCGCGAGTACCTGCCGCCGGCTCGGCTCCGCCGCCTGCACGACCGCTCCCGCAACGGCTCGCTCCATGGTCGTCTCGAAACGAAGATCGGAAGTGCGTTGATCGCTTCCGGCGTCGACCGGAGGCGTCGCCGGAACCGACGGATGTTCGGAAACAGGCTCGTTCATCGCTTCCCCCTCGGCGCCTCGATAGCGCCTCGTTAGCCGCTCGTAGAGCTGACGGGATCGACCGGTCCAAAATGCAAAAGGCGTCCTCCTCCCGCGTGGGAGAAGGACGCCTTTGTCCTTCTTCGACAGGTCTACAGCGACCCGTCAGGCTCTGCGAATCGTAGAAACAAAAAGGCGCCCGCCACTCTTTGCAGAATGACGGACGCCGTTGTCCGTTGCCTTATGTGACGAGCGTCGATTGAGGCGCCATTGTCTCAATCAGCTCGCGCCGCAACTTCTACCATACCCCTTCCCGCTTCGTCAACTCATCCTTTCGAAGGGGCCGCTCAACCTACACGTCGTAATACAGGAAGAACTCATACGGATGGGGGCGCAACCGGATGGGATCGACCTCCTTGGTCCGCTTGTACCCGATCCAGGCTTCGATCAAATCCTCGCTGAAGACCCCGCCTTTGAGCAGGAACTGGTGGTCTTTTTCGAGGTTGTGGAGCGCTTCCTCTAGGCTGCCCGGCATGGTCCGGATCTTCGCCGCTTCCTTCGGCTCCAGATCATAGAGATCTTTCTCCGCCGGCTCTCCCGGATTGATTTTGTTCTCGATCCCATCCAGCCCCGCCATCAGCATAGCGGAGAACGCCAAATACGGATTGGCGCCGGGGTCCGGAAAGCGGACCTCGATCCGTTTGGCTTTGGGGCTCGGCGAATACATCGGAATACGGATGCCGGCCGACCGGTTCCGGCTGGAGTAGGCCAACAACACCGGCGCTTCGAACCCCGGCGTCAGCCGCTTGTAGGAGTTGGTCGTCGGATTCGTGAACGCCGCCAGAGCCGGCGCGTGCTTGAGAATGCCGCCGATGTAATAGAGACAGGTCTGCGACACGCCCGCATATTCCTTTCCGGCGAAGAGCGGCTTCCCTTCTTTCCAAATGCTCTGATGCGTGTGCATACCCGAGCCGTTGTCGCCGAAGATCGGCTTGGGCATGAAGGTCACGGTCTTGCCATGGCGGCGCGCGACGTTCTTGACGATGTACTTGTACATCATCATCTTATCGGCCGTCCGCACCAGCGAGTCGAACCGGATGTCGATCTCCGCCTGGCCGGCCGTGGCCACTTCGTGATGGTGCTTCTCGATTTGGATGCCGACTTTTTCCATCTCGAGGATCATCTCGCTGCGGATGTCCTGTTGCGTATCGGCGGGTGCCACCGGAAAGTAGCCTTCCTTGTGGCGGATCTTGCCGCCCAGGTTGACGCCCTCCTGCCCCATGTTCCAGACGCCTTCCTCGGAATCGATGAAATAGTAGCCGCTATGGCTGGTCTGATCGTACCGGGCATGGTCGAAGATGAAGAATTCGGCCTCGGGTCCCCAATAGGAAACGTCGCCGATCTTCGTGCTCTGTAGATACTTCTCCGCCTTCTGCGCGATGTACCGGGGGTCGCGATCGTAGGTTTCTCGAGTAATCGGATCCACCACGTTGCCGATCAGGCTGAGCGTCGGCACCGTGCAAAAGGGGTCGATGCAGGCCGTGGCGGGATCCGGCACCACCAGCATGTCGCTGTTATTGATGGCCTTCCAGCCTCGAATCGAGGACCCATCGAGGCCCGACCCATCCTTGAACAGATTTTCCGTCAGCTCGCTCACGGGTATGCTGAAATGCTGCCAGGTGCCGATCAGGTCCACGAACTTGAGATCCACAACCTGGACCTTATTCTTCTTCGCCAACTCCAACACTTCCTTCGCGTTCATCCCTCCTCCTTTCAGGCTCACGCAGCAACTGGTGAATCCTGGCCAATGGTTACGCCGCTTTCGCTCCCAGAAACGCTTCGATCTGTTGTCGCATGTTCTGACGGATCCGTTCGATCTGCCCCGCATCCTCGACCTTGCGCCCCTCCGCATCCGTCACATAGAAGACGTCCGCGACCTGGTCCAGCCTGGTGGAAATCCTGGCGGCATGGACAGACAATCCCTGCGAAAAAATCGCGTTGGTGATGACGTACAGCAACCCCTGCCGGTCGTCCGCAAAGACGTCGAGGATCGTATAGCGGTCGGACGTTTCATTGTCGATGCGGATTTCGGTCGGCTGCCTCTTGGGCGGGACCGACCGGACCGACGAGAGCCGCGTCCCCCGCCCCAGGACCTCCTCAATCCGTTCTTCGCCACGGAGCACCGCACGGATCGTGGCGCCGATCGACTCCTGCCGAACGCGAGGCGGGGCGCCCTTGTAATCGGGGTCGGCGACCTGAAACGTGTCGACTACGATCCCGTCCCGGCGCGTGAGAATCTGCGCGTCGAGAATCTGGAGGCCGTTCGCGGCCATTACGCCGGCGATCTTCGAAAAAATTCCGGGAATCAGGTCGTTATACGTCACGATGGCGTACTCGCAAGTCCCCAGAGCTTCGTTGAACTCGGCATCGACTAGGACTTCCCGCGGCGTCAACCGGCGTACGGCATCGAGATGCGCCGCGATCCGCCGGGGCGTCGTGCCGTAGGCGTAGCGCAGCGGGAACTGCTGCAACTGCGACTCGATCCAAGCCGGGGCCATGGGCTCGAGGCCCTGCGCCGATACCTGTTCGATCACTTGGCCGACCAACGTTCTGAGCCGCTCGGGCCCATCGGTGGCATCCCGTTCGCCCGACACTTCCGGCAGCGTCCGGAGATAGAGCTCAATCAGCAGCGATTCCTTCCACTTTGTCAGCACCCCAGGGCCTACCGCGGCGAGGTCCGCCGCCGTCAACACGAGCAGCTTCCGGAGCACCTCCGGGGTGCCCACCTCACGCGCGAACGGCAGCACGACCTTCTCGTCGTTGGGATCGCGCCGGAACGCTGTATGAGCCATGAGCAGATGCCGGTGGACCAGGAATGCCAGGGTGTCGCGCTCGACCTCGTCAAAGCCAAGTCGGACCGCTGTATCCTCCGCGATCCGGCGGCCGACCTCGCTGTGATCCTCCTCCTGCCCCTTCCCGAGATCGTGAAGCAACACCGCCAAATGAAGAATGTCTTTCCGCTTGATCTCGCGATAGACTTCGCCGAGTACCCCCCGGTCCTGCGCCAGCGCCTCGACCTTTCCGACCGCCAGGAGGCTGTGCTCGTCGACCGTGTATTTGTGGTACTGGTTGAACTGCATCAACCCGCGCACGCTGGCGAACACCGGAATCAGCTTTTCGAGCAGGTGGGCCCGATGCATCGCCTCGAGCGTCTGCGCCGTACCTGGGCCGGCCAGGATCTGCAGAAACGTGCGGCTGACCTCCTCGGTGCGGAATCCCTCATCCGGCAAGCCGGCGACGTGGCGATGGATGTCTTCGAGCAGCTCCGTTTCGATCGACAGGTGCCGCGACCGGGCCAGGTCGAAAAGCCGCATCAGAAGAGCCGGGCTGTCGAGCACGCGGGAACGGGCTTCGACCGGCACGGCCAGCGTGTCGCCGCGCTGCACGAAGAACTGGTCGACCTTCGGGGCCGGCAGCCAGCGCTTCATCTTCTCCCAGAGCGGCTGGGAGCGGCACCGCCGCACGAACCGGACGGCCGCCTCGTGTAACCCCATCGTATGGCGATAGTACCGCTGCATGAATTGTTCGACGGCCAACAGATGCGGGCGGTCCTCGAAGCCGAACCGCTGTGCCAGCCAGACCTGCTCGTCGAACGACAAAATTTCCTGAGCCGCGCCGGCGTGCACATGGAGCAGCGCCCGGACGCGCAACAGGAACTCGCGCGCCTCGCTGACCGTCGCGTAGTCCTGGCGCGCGAGGATTCCCCGGTCGGACAGTTCCCGGATGGTCGGGGCCTGATACCGCGCGAGCCCTGCCCACTGCAACAGGTGCAGGTCGCGAAGTCCTCCCTTGCTCTTCTTGACGTTAGGCTCCAGCAGATACACCGTCTCGCCGAATTTCTCGTACTCGCGCCGGCGTTCTTCGAGCTTCAGGTCGAGATACTTGTCGACGTTGGCGGCCACGACTTTGCGCAAGAAGACCGAGTGGAATTCCTGAAACAACTGGGGATTCCCGGTCAGGAACCGCGCCTCCATCATGGAAGTCCGGACCGTGGCATCGCTCAGCCCCAGCGCGACACAGTCCTGGATCGTGCGCACGCTGTGGCCCACCTGAAACCCGATGTCCCACAAGGGATGGAGCACCTCCCTCACGAAGCCGGGCAGCACCTTCGACGCCTCCGGGCGATAGAGGACCATGAGATCGACGTCGGAGTACGGCGCCATTTCCCTCCGCCCATAGCCTCCCAGCGCGATCAGACAGCAATGTTGAAAGGCGGCCGCCGTCATCGCGTCGCCCCCCTGCCGCACGGCGCTCCGGTAGCACCCGATGATCAACTCATCGACTAGGTCCGTGTACGCCGCCGCCACGTCTCCGCCCGATGCGCCGTCCATCAGACGCTGCGCGATCGCGCGGCGCCGCTCTGCCAGCACAGTCCCCACCGACGGGCCGTCGATGTCAGACACCGTCACCGATCGTGGTCCTGAAGACGCGTTCACAACGCCATTTCTCCCGTTTCGCCGGTCCGGATGCGGACCGCCATCGCGAGGTCGCGGACGAAAATTTTCCCGTCGCCGATGCTCCCCGTCTTGGCCGTACGCGTGATTGTATCGAGAACACGTTGTACCTGGTTGTCCGGCACAGCGACTTCAATCTTCACCTTGGGTACGAATTCGATCGTGTATTCCTGCCCGCGATACGTCTCCTTGTGTCCCTTTTGCCGGCCGAATCCCTTGACTTCGGTGACCGTCATCCCCTGGATGCCGATTTCGAGCAAGGCATCTTTCACTTCGTCGAGTTTGAACGGCTTGATGATCGCTTCGATCAATTTCATGGCGACGTCTCCTATGAGTAGGCGCGCTCGTTGTGTTGGCTCAAATCGAGTCCGGTGGCCTCTTCCTCGGACGAGATGCGCAATCCCGTCATGCCATCCACGATCTTGAGGAGAATGTAGCTCCCGACCGCCGAAAACACTGTCACGACCGCGGCAGTCAGAAGTTGCACCCCGAATTGGGCCGGGTTTCCGTAGAAGAGCCCGTCGGCTCCTCCGGCATTAATCGCCTTGCTGGCGAACAAACCGGTCGCTAGGATTCCAAGAATCCCGCCAACCCCGTGAATTCCCACGACATCAAGCGAGTCATCATAGCCGAATCGCCCCTTCCACACAATTGCGAAGTAACAGGCTACGCCGGCTAGAAAGCCGATCACCATGGCCGGCAACGGCCCGACGAAGCCGGATGCGGGTGTCACCGTCGCCAGGCCTGCTACCGCGCCGCTGGCCACCCCGAGCACCGTCGGCTTGCCGCGGTGAAGCCATTCGACCACACACCAGACCACTGCCGCGGCGGCCGCCGACGCGTGGGTGGCCAGAAAGGCCGAGACCGCCACGCCGTTCGCGCCAAGCGCGCTTCCGCCGTTGAAACCGAACCAGCCGAACCAGAGGAGGCCGGTGCCCAGAAGCGTCATTGGCAGGTTATGCGGAGCCATGTAATCCGTCCCGTACCCTCGCCGTTTTCCCAACACGATGGCGCAGACCAGTGCGGATACCCCCGAACTGATATGGACGACAGCCCCTCCGGCAAAATCCAGGGCTCCCAATTTGGCCAGCCACCCTCCCCCCCAGATCCAGTGCGCCACGGGCACATAGACGAACACGGACCACATGGAGGAGAACAGCACCATCGAGCTGAACCGCTTTCGCTCCGCAAACGCGCCGGTGATCAATGCCGGCGTGATGGCGGCGAACATCAACTGGAAGAGCATGAACGCCTGATGCGGAATGGTCGGCCCATAGGTCGGATGCGGTTCGGCCCCGACCCCGACCAGTCCCACCCAGTCCAATCCTCCGATCACCCCACCCTTGTCCGGTCCGAAGGCCAGGCTGTAGCCGAAGAGCATCCAGAGCAGACTGACGACGGCCAGGATCATGAAACTTTGCATGATCGTTCCCAGCACGTTCTTCGTGCGAACGAGCCCGCCGTAAAACAACGCCAACCCCGGCACCAGCATCACCAACACCAGCGCAGACGAGATCAGGACCCACGCCGTGTCGCCGGTGTCGATCTTCGGTGTCGTGCCCTGCGCCCCCGCCGTGTCTGCCATGGCCAGTACAGCCATCAACGCCGCAAGCCTTCCCGAAAGGAACCTAGCGGAACGCCTCTGTGTACCCAAGGTCTGCCTCCTTCGCATCGAGAGGTGAGGGGTCCTGGGTTCGAGGCGAGAAGATGCTGCCATCCTCTCGCCCCTGGCCCATGGTCCCGTCCCCGACCTAGAACGTCTTCGTGAACTTCAGCTTGTAGAAATCCTGGTTGTCGGCGAAATCGTGGCCCGTGGTAAACCGGAAGGCCATGCCGCCTGCCAGCTTCATTTCCACGTAGGGGCCCAGCCAGCGATAGTAGTCCTGCTGCGCTCCGGCCGCGCTGTTGTCCCGCGTCGTCAACAGGTGTTCATAATGCACGCCGACCGACCACATGCTGTTGAGCCGCACGCCCGCATTGGCCCAATAGTGCAAGAAATCCCAGGTACCCCGGGCACCGGCCTGGTTTGGACCAAGGCAGTTGGCTCCTCCGGTTCCCGAGTTTAAGCAGCTAGGCCCGGTGTCGCTCGGACTTCCACCCTCGCTCCGGATCGCCTTGTAGTAGCCCATGTAGAATTCGCCCTCGAACCGGTCGTCGATATAGTTGACCGTGAGGTTGGGCACTGCGCCCTCGAAGGCCGTCGTCCGCTCGTTCACGCTGCCCCCGCCGTTTGGAAAGAAGCCACCGCGGGAGGACAACAACTGGCCATGGACGAAGCCGATCATCGGGGTGATCGACAACCGCTTGTCCAGAAAGGTGAAGTTGAGCCCAATGTCGGTTTCCAGCCAGGGATTGTTATCGTGTACGCCGATACCGGAGATCGCCGTCCAGTAGGTGAAATTGAAGGCGAGGGCGACGTTCTCCGTCAACCCGTACGTTCCGTAGATGGCGGGATTGAAGCCGAAGAAACTGTCGGCCTGCATGGCCATGGTCACCGAGACCGGATGCTTGGTGGTGTCCATCAGATCGTCCGTCATGCCGGCCTGCGCCGGAGCGCCGATCAGCGAACACCACGATAGGAACAGCGCACCGATTGAACACATCCATCGATACCGACTTCTTCTCATTCTCCTCCCCTCCTGGTTAAAGGACACCACACATGCCCGATGCGAGATCGGGCGCCCACGAACTGACCTCCCGTGATGACACTCGTTATTGCCGATAGCCGTTGGTGATCGGCATCCGCCGGTCCTTCCCGAGCGCGCGATGGGTGATCTTGATTCCCACCGGGGCCTGCCTCCGTTTGTATTCGCTGCGATCGACGAGGCCCACGACACGCACGACCGTGTCGCGTTCGAACCCCAGGGCCACGATCTCCTCGACCGACCGGTCCTCCTCGACATAGGCTTTCAAAATCGGATCGAGGACCGAGTACGGCGGCAGACTGTCCTCGTCCTTCTGATTCGGCTTCAGCTCGGCCGTCGGCGGACGTTCGAGAATGCGCTTGGGGAT
Organism: uncultured Nitrospira sp.; assembly: GCA_964445795.1. GTDB lineage: Bacteria > Nitrospirota > Nitrospiria > Nitrospirales > Nitrospiraceae > Nitrospira_D. The sequence goes on from CAYULI010000017.1 coordinate 42,874, forward strand.
CACCGCCATGGCGCCCTGCCGGTTTCGCAGCTTGGCCAATTCGTACACCATGGTCTTCGGCACATCCTTGATGACGGCGAATCCGCCGGCCATGTCGCCGTACAGCGTGGCGTACCCCACGCTCATCTCGCTCTTGTTGCCCGTCGTCAGCACCAGGTGACCGAACTTGTTGGAAAACGCCATGAGGATGTTGCCCCGGATGCGGGCTTGTATATTCTCTTCCGTCGTATCGACCGGCCTTCCCTCAAAGGCGGGCGCCAGCGAGCGGAGATATTCCTCGAACATCGGTGTGATGGCGATGGTCCGACAGTCGATGGCGAGCCGTCTGGACAGCTCGGCGACATCCTCGCCGCTCTCTCTCGACGTATACGGCGACGGCATGAAGATACCCAGCACGTTCTGGGGTCCGAGCGCATCGACAGCGATAACGGCGGTCAGGGCGGAATCGACCCCTCCGCTCAATCCGATGACGACTTTCTTGAACCCGTTCTTCCTGACATAGTCGTTCACCCCCAGAACCAGCGCCCTATACACTTCGTCCAACTCGTCGAGGGGAAGCTCCAGCGAGGGAACGAGCCGAGGTCGCGTCTTGACCGGAGCGGGAATCCTGACCGCGATACGTTCGACCGAGCCGGCCAGCTTTCCGCTGAGACCTTTCTTCCTCCCGTGAGCCAGTCGTCCACGCGTAACGCCCTCCACGTTGAGATCCGCCACCAGCAGATCCTCGTCGAAGGCCTTGCCGCGGGCGATCACTTCGCCGTTCTGATCCACAATCACACTGTTGCCGTCGAAAATCAGTTCGTCCTGCCCCCCCACCGTGTTCGTGTAGGTGACGATGACGCCGTTCTCCCGGGCGCGCGTCGCCAGCATCTGTTCGCGGAACCGGCTCTTGCCGATGTGGAATGGGGAGGCATTGATATTGACGATCACTTCCGCGCCCGCCGCCGCCTGCGCCCGGGTCGGACCTTCGGGCAGCCAGATGTCCTCGCAGATGTTGACTCCGACTGTGACGCCGTGGAGGCCGATCAACGGCAGCGTGCGGCCCGGATGAAAGTATCGCCCTTCGTCGAACACACCGTAGTTCGGAAGCAGCCATTTGCCATACGTGGCGACGATGTGCCGCTCGGCCACGATCGCCGCGGCATTGTACAGCTCGTGCCGGTCCGCGGCCACGACGCTGGGACGGCGCCCGGTGGCACCTCCGACAGATCCCTGCCCCACGTATCCGATCACCGCCATCAGCCCTCTGCACTCTTTCGCGATCTCGTCCAGCGCCCGCCGGTTGTCGGCGATGAATTGCGGTTTCAGCAACAAGTCCTCCGGCGGATACCCGGTCACCGCCAGTTCCGGGAAGGCCACAATATCCGCCTTCGCCTGACGCGCCTCCTTGAGCCAGGCCTTGATCAGATGGACATTGCCGGCGATATCGCCCACCGTCGGATTGATTTGCGCCATGGCGATGCGGAGCACTCGCATTAGACACCTTTGCGGATCCGAACGGAGACAGGGTGGTCAGAACGGCGCCTCAGCGGGACTGCAGGGTGCGAGAGCCACGAGAGGTACGGTTCTCGGTACGTTGCGTGGTTCGAGGAATCGAGACCAAAGCTGGCGACCATTCTCACCAAGCCTGACTTCAAAAAAAAAAAAAACGCCCTCTGGCTGTTCCCACCAAGGGAAACGCCGGAGGACGTCGTTGTCCTGTCAGTTCTTAGGAACCCGACACGGAGACCTCATTGTCTCCGAAAATGTGGGCGAGTTATAGCAACGGGCTTACGCCCCTGTCAATACCGGAATACCCGGACTTTCGGAGAGGCCGAGCGAGATTCATTCCTCCATCCTGTGCTACACTCGTGCTACTCAGCTCAAAGATAGCTCATGCTTTACGCCAGACGCGGCACAACCAGCCTCAGCATGCTTGTTCTCGCGATGCTCACAAGTTTCTTCGGATGCGGGGGGAGCGCGGACCAGATCCTGGTCAAGAATAGTCCGGACGGAATGGTGTATCTTCAACGAGTTGCAAGCCGGGGCGCCACCGTGCGGTATAGCGGCCCGCTGAAGTCGTTCAAGGCGAATCATCCTGTCACCCTGGCCCCCGAGCTTCTGAGCAGAGCGCTCGCCGGCATTCAGATCGGAATCCTGCCGTCGGAACGCATCCCCAACACGCAGGGAATCACCCCTATTCCTCTTTTCACGGCCCAACAGGTCGCATTTCTCGCCCCTGCCATCGCCTCCGCGCTCCAACAGGCCGAGCCCGATCAGCGCGTTAGGTTCCAGGTGGGTTCAGATTTCGAACAAACCGACGGCACACTCTACGTGAGCGGCTCGACGCTCAGGTTCGCCGTGACCCGTTACCGATCCTCAGGCCACCGCAGGGACGACCACCTCTCGATCTTTACCCTCTCGTTCAGGCCGGAGAAAGCCCAGGCGGTTGCCTCGGGCCCGCAGACTTGGATGGAAATTGAGCCGGATCATCCCAGCGTGGGGATCGACTATACGGTTCTGGCGAACCTGCCCGGTTCGGGAGAGCCCGCGTCGACAACCTTGTCGGCTTCGGAACCGGACCGGACGACCGGCGCTCAAACCTCTCCGGTCGGCGGAGACCTGGACGCGATGAAAACCGTAGTCGATAAACAAGCGCAGGAGTTGCAGTCGCTCAAAGCGGAGCTCGAGGCGCTCAAAAAACAGTTACAGGGTCAGACCATGCCGTCGAAACCCAAGCCGGCACGCAAGCCGACATCACCGGCCCCCGCACCTTAAACGTATTCAATATCGGCGCAGTGTCGGGGTATTCACATTCCATAGCACCGCTCTGATCTCGGCACGAGCCGCCTCGAGCACTGCCGAGAGCGCGGGCGCGGAACGCGTTATCAGTTTGACCGCCAAGCCCGGCACCGCCGGCTCCGAAACTCCGCCAAGTACCTCGCCGGGCCACCGCTCCAACAGATCTTCTAGATAGTCTTTCGATCGACCCAATCGTCTGTCCCCGATCCCGTCGCCGATGACAAAGAGCGAGGCCACGTAATCCCAGCCCTTCGCCATGGTCCCTGCGGTGGCCTGGCTCACATGCATGCGATCAATAACGGAATTCCCGGAGGCAGTGCGAATATGGATTTCATTGTCCAGACCGGCAAATTCCCACCGCTCTCCCCTGGCGACACGGCCGGAAGCGATGGCATCCCATAGGATGATAGTCGCCCCCGGGGCGAGATCCACATGGATCGACTGGCGGAACTGCGCACCGGCAAACGGAATCGTGACCTCGGGCACCCATTCCAACCTCGCATTCGAGCCCACCGAAAGCCGGACTTCCTGCACCGCCGGCTCCGACAAGGTTCGGTACACCCGATTGGCGGACGGACTGGTCATCAGGACGTGCGTGCCGGCGTGGAGTCGCGCCTCCGCCGTCACCTGATCGCCGCCGACCAGGCCGCCGGACGGATTGACCAGCCAGGTATAAGCACAGCCGCTGTCGTCGAGGTACGAAGGAGGAACATAATGCCAGGGGCTCGAACACGATGACCGCGCCAGCACAGTGCGGGCACCCTCCCGTTCGAATTCAAAACGGATGGCGCCGTGCCGCCCAACCGTGTCGAGCACGGGGACTGGCGCCTGTCCCCGTCGGGGCGGCAGTGGGACAAACCCCGCCGCAGACGGCACAGCCTGTCCTCTGGAATCACTCTTCACGCCTTACCTTTCACGGTCCAGGGCCGCCCCGGGAGGAATGGCTCCACCCAGGCGATCACCCGGTCGAGCCCCTCCCCGGTCTTGAGATTGGTAAACACAAACGGCAAGTCCCCTCGCATCCGTCGACTGTCGCGGTCCATAACGGCCAGATCAGCGCCGACGTGGGGCGCCAGGTCGATTTTGTTGATGATGAGGAGATCGGAGCGCGTGATGCCGGGACCTCCCTTGCGCGGAATCTTGTCGCCAGCGGCCACGTCGATCACGTAGATGACCTTGTCCACGAGCTCCGGGCTGAACGTCGCCGCTAGGTTGTCGCCGCCGCTCTCGACGAACATGAGCTCGACGTCAGGATGACGCTTGAGCAGATCGTCCAATGCCGCCTGGTTGTGGGAAGCGTCTTCGCGAATGGCCGTATGCGGGCAGCCACCGGTTTCGACTCCGAGAATCCGGTCCTGCGGCAACGCACCCCGGCGCGTCAGAAACTCCGCATCTTCTCTCGTGAAGATGTCGTTGGTCACGACGGCCAGGCTGTAGTGTTCGCGCAACTCCAGACAGAGCGCTTCCACCAGGGCCGTCTTGCCAGATCCCACCGGGCCGCCGACGCCGATGACCGGAATGTGCCGCGCGCGAGCCGCCGTCGCCCGCCCGTCGCCGCAAAGTTGTTCGTCTTCTCGATGCATAACAAACCTCCCCTCACCTTCTCCTTTCCCCCCGGCGGGAGGAGAGGGTTGGGGAGAGGGGCTCCTAAGACCGAAACAACCGCGACTCCAATCGGCTATGTCGCATGGCACAAATATCTTGAACCGGCGACCAGGAACGCAACACTCGTTGCTGTGCAGCCTGCCTTGCGACACGCTGGATCGCCTCAAGCCAGCTTTCGAGCAATCGCTGTCCCTCGCGTTGCCCGATCGGAAGCAATTTCATCGCCGCCGCGACAAAGCCCGTCGCAGTCTGATACAGAAACGCGCCGATCGTGTCTTCCTTCGACCACCCGGCTGCTGCCAGCGCGAGTCCAAGACTCACCGGCATATGCCCGGGAGTCGAGCCTGCCTCGACCGCCGCCGCGAAGTCCTCGATCACCGGCGCGTGGTCCTTTCGGTCCGCCGCCAGCCGAATCATCTGCCGACCCATCTGGCGGCTTGCAGATCGGGATTCGCGACTCAGCTTCATCGCCTCCAGCTCTCGATCGGCTTTCAATACAATCTCCAGAATTCCGGAGACGAGCCCATCATGCGCCAACCCGGCTGCAACTGCCTCGCGCTCTCCCATCCCGGTTGTCAGCAACTCGACGACAAAGCGCGAGAGATCGTCCGACGTCTTCACGAGTCTCCCCTGCACCGCCGCTTCCAATCCAGACGAGAAGGCATAGCCGCCCGTCGGACAAAAGCTATCGACGAATCGGAAACCTTGGAGCAACGAAAGGGTTTTCACACCTGGCCATCAGCGATCAGCTAAGCGCTGACCGCTGCCTGCTGACAGTTCTAAAAAAGAAAATACCTCTGCGCCATCGGCAGCACCGCCATCGGATCGCACTTCAGCACCACCCCGTCGGCCTTCACTACGTAGGTTTCTGGATCGACTTCGATGTGCGGTAGCGCGTCGTTCAGCTTGAGGTCGCGCTTGCCGATCCCGCGGCACTTCTTCACCGTCGCGATCCGTTTCTGCAAACCCAGCTTCTTATGCACGTCGGTACTGACCGCGGCATTGGATAGAAACGTCATGCTGGCCGTGAACGGCACGCGACCGAAGCTGCCGAACATGGGCCTGGTCAGCACCGGCTGCGGCGTGGGGATCGAGGCGTTCGGATCGCCCATCGCGGCCGACATGGGGAATCCTCCCTTGAGAACGATTTCCGGTTTCACCCCAAAGAAGGCCGGCTTCCAGAGGACGAGATCGGCCACCTTGCCGACTTCGACAGACCCGACTTCATGCGCGATGCCATGGGTGATGGCGGGATTGATCGTGTATTTGGCCACGTACCGACGGACGCGGAAGTTGTCGTTGGGCCCGGCCAGCTTCTCCGCGGCCACCTGCGACAATGTGCCCCGCTGCACTTTCATCTTATGCGCCGTCTGCCAGGTTCGAATGATCACCTCGCCGACCCGTCCCATGGCCTGCGAATCGGAGGACATGATGCTAATCGCGCCCATGTCGTGCAGGATATCTTCCGCCGCGATCGTTTCGCGTCTGATCCGCGACTCGGCAAAGGCGATGTCTTCCGGGACGCGAGGATTCAGATGGTGACAGACCATCAGCATGTCCAGGTGCTCGTCCATCGTGTTGACCGTAAACGGCATCGTCGGATTGGTGGACGACGGCAACACATTGGCCTCGCCGCAGACCTTGATGATGTCGGGTGCATGGCCTCCGCCGGCACCTTCCGTGTGGAAGGAGTGGATGGTCCGCCCCTTCATCGCCTTGATCGTATCCTCGACAAAACCCGCTTCGTTCAACGTATCCGTATGGATCGCAACCTGTACGTCGTATTCTTCCGCCACATCGAGGCACGTGGAGATCGCCGCCGGCGTTGTCCCCCAATCCTCGTGCAGCTTGAGCCCGATGGCGCCGGCCTCGATCTGTTCCCGCAGCCCATCTGGCAGTGATGAATTGCCCTTGCCGAGAAACCCGAGATTGATTGGAAACCCATCAGCCGCTTCGAGCATGCGATGAATGTTCCAGGCTCCGGGGGTGCAGGTCGTCGCATTCGTGCCGGTCGCCGGACCTGTGCCACCGCCAATCAAGGTGGTCAATCCATTCGCAAGCGCTTCGGTGATAATCTGCGGACAGATAAAATGGATGTGCGTGTCGATCCCGCCGGCAGTAATGATCTTGCCCTCCGCGGAGAGGACTTCCGTTCCAGCACCGACTTCCATCCCAGTTGTGACACCGTCCATCATGTCGGGATTGCCGGCCTTGCCGATGCCGGCGATCCGGCCATCGCGAACCCCGATATCGGCTTTCACAATCCCCCACCAGTCGACGATGATCGCGTTGGTGATGACCAGATCGAGTGCGCCCTTGGCGCTGGTCGCGTCAGGCGATTGGCCCATGCCGTCGCGAATGACCTTACCGCCGCCGAACTTCGCCTCTTCGCCAGGCACGGTCAGGTCGCGGGTGATCTCGATGAAAAGGTCCGTGTCGGCCAGCCGAATACGGTCACCGACGGTCGGGCCATACAGATCATTATACTGTCGCCGTGGAATTCTCATGTCCTCGCACTCCTCCGGCCCCTCACCTTGATCCTCTCCCCCTCGCAGAGGGAGAGGGTTGCGGTGAGGAGGTGCAGAATCCTTGCTCTATAGCTCTTGCCAATGCTTTCTCTTTGACGGCAGGATCATCAAGCCGGCCATCCGTCAATCCATTAATGCCGTGGGCCACCCGATTGCCGCCGATCGACACCAGGGTCACGCGCTTTTCTTCGCCCGGCTCGAACCGCACTGCCGTCCCGGCCGGCACTTGCAAACGGAACCCGTACGATTTCTCGCGGTCGAACCGTAGCGCCCGGTTGGCCTCGAAGAAATGACAGTGCGAGCCGACCTGAATCGGCCGATCGCCCGTATTCGCCACAGTTAGCTCGACAGTGTGTCGACCGTTGAAAGCGACAATGTCCCCTTCGCCGAGAATGACCTCCCCAGGTATGACTGCCGCAGATTGGATGCGCGTCTTCTTGGTCGCCTTCCCGACTGTTGTTCGTGTATCCAGTTTCGGCTTCGCTCTCTCCGTCTTCTTCATGGGGACACCTATCGTATCGGCTCGTGGACCGTCACCAGCTTCGTTCCATCCGGGAACGTCCCTTCGACTTGCAACTCCGGAATCATCTCCGCCACGCCAGGCATCACATCTTTTTTCTTTAGCAACGTCGCTCCATAACTCATCAAGTCCGAGACAGAGCGCCCGTCTCGAATCCCTTCCAGAATGGCCGCAGTGAGATAGGCCATTGCCTCGGGATGATTCAACTTCAACCCGCGCGCTTTCCGCTCCTTCGCCAGACTTGCCGCTACATAGATCAAGAGCTTTTCTTGCTCACGTGGAGTTAGATGCATCGCAAACCCTCGCTAATGGTCACTGGTCATTTACCAGCCACCTCGGTGATCTTCTTTTCTCCCTTTCTCTCCCCTCAGCGAAGGACAAGACCATGTGGTCAGGAGACCACTTCCGCCTCCTCGGCCATACCTACACAACTAAATGCCGCTTCACTTCTTCCGCGCTCAACTCGCCCGTCTTGCCCGCCGCCACTACCGCCCCTTTGGCCATGATCACGTACGAATCCGCCAACCGCACGGCGAAGTGGAGTCCCTGCTCCACGAGTAGAATCGAAAAGCGTCGAGTGTTCTTGAATCCGACGATCACATCTTCGATCTGATCCACAACCGACGGCTGAATCCCCTCGGTCGGCTCATCAAGCAGCAAGACCTTCGGATCGGACAGCAGCGCGCGGCCGATCGCCAACTGCTGCTGCTCACCGCCGCTCAACACACCGCCCGGTCGGTCCAGAATCTGCATTAGCTTAGGAAAGAGGTGAAACACCTCGTCAAAGGCCGCCTTCTCTGTAGTACCGGCCGACAAATCGGACCGGGCCCAGAAACCCAGTTGAAGATTTTCCCGAACCGTAAGGTGGGGGATGATTTCCCGACCCTGCGGCACGTAGGCTAGTCCCCGCCTCGCCCGCTTGTCCGTGGCCTCCCTCGTAATGTCGGTGCCGCCCATCGTGATACGCCCTGACCGCACCGGCAGCAACCCCATGATGGCCTTCAACGTCGTCGTCTTGCCGACGCCGTTTCTCCCCATCAAACAGACCACCTGGCCACGTTCGATGTCAAACGAAACATCGCGGAGAATATGGCTTTCTCCATAATAGACATTGATGTTGTCAATTTGCAGCATCTGGATCGGTCTGTCTCGTCTGGTGGTCTATCCGGTCGGTTCCATACGGCTGGTCTGTCGTATGTTGTCGGTCTTTCACAAGATAGACGGGGGAGACTGAATAGACAAATCAGACATGCGCCACCTTCTGCCGTCCCAAGTAAATTTCCCGCACCCGTTCGTCGGCCTGCACTTTACTGACGGTGCCTTCGCAAATCACGGTGCCTTCGTGTAGGACCGTGACGGTTCTGGCGATCTGCCGGACGAACTCCATATCATGCTCGATAACGACCACAGCATGCTTCTCAGCCAACGCTTGCAGCAGCACGCCGGTCTGCTCTGTTTCTTTGTCTGTCATGCCGGCCACCGGCTCGTCGACCAGTAGCAGCAACGGGTCTTGCAGGATGACCATGCCGATTTCGAGCCACTGTTTCTGCCCATGGGACAGCGAACCGGCCCGGCGGTGCTGGTGATCTCTGAGCCCGATCATATCGAGCGTCTCTTCAATTTTCCCCCGCTCCTCCCCGGTCGGCTTGCTCAACAACGTCGCAAAGACGCCCTTGCTCTTGCGCTTCAAAGACAGATCCAGATTTTCCCACACCGTCAGATTGCCATAGATCGAAGGGGCCTGAAACTTTCGCCCGATCCCCAGCTTTGCGATGTCATCCTCCCGCTTTCCGATCAGATCGATGTCCTTACCAAAGATCACCCGTCCGGCCGAGGGCTTCGTCTTGCCGCAGATCACGTCGAGCAACGTCGTCTTGCCCGCCCCGTTCGGACCGATCACGACCCGCAGCTCGTTGTAATTGACGATGAAGTTCAAATTGTTGAGGGCCTTGAAGCCGTCGTAGTCCACGACGACGCCATCGAGATAGATGATCGAGCCTTTGTCGCTCACGGCTGCGCGCCCTCCGAGGCCGGCGCGGACCTGCCTGCTCCCATCGCCTTGTGAATCGACTCCGCGTTGAGCCGCCGCAAGAAACCAACGAGGCCGTCCGGAAAGATCAGAACCACGGCGATGAACAGCCCGCCGATGAAGAACGGCCAGAGCTCCGGGAAATAGTTGGTCAGCAGGCTGCGCGCGAAATTGACGCCGACCGCCCCGATGACGGCACCTACCAGCGTGCCCCGCCCTCCGACTGCCACCCAGATCACCATTTCCAGCGAAGGGAGCACGCCGATCTGCGCCGGCGTAATGATGCCCACCTGCGGGACATAGAGCATGCCGGCGATGCCAGCCAGCCCGGCGGATACGACAAAGACGAAGAGCTTATAGTTGGGCGGGGAATAGCCGGAAAACAGAACCCGCTGCTCGCTATCCCGAATGGCGATCAGCACCTTGCCGGTCCTGGATTCGATGATCCACCGGCAGAGGAAATAGGCACCCCCAAGCGCCAACACCGTCAAGACGTAGAGAAAGCGCTGCGTGCCCGGTTCACTTAGACGGAATCCCAGGATCTGTTTGAAGTCGGTGAGGCCGTTGGTCCCGCCGAGATTGGTTTCGTTTCGATTGAAGACCAACCAGGCCGAGAGGGCCACGGCCTGCGTGATGATGGCGAAGTAGACGCCCTTGATCCGGCTCCGGAAGGCCAGGTACCCGAACACCAGCGCGCACAGCACTGGCACCAGTACGGCGCCCAGCACTGCCGCCGTGAAACTGTAGAACGGCTTCCAGAACAGCGGCAGTTCTTTGACCTGATTCCACACCATGAAGTCGGGCAAGGTGCTTCCGTAGACGCTTTCCGTCCCGATATTCAGCATCAGGTGCATCCCCATGCAATAGGCGCCGAGACCAAAGAACACGCCGTGGCCTAGGCTCAGAATGCCGGTGTAGCCCCAGATCAGATCGAGGCCGAGCGCGAGGATGGCGAAGACGAGGAACTTGCCGAAGCGGTTCAGCGTGAAATCAGACACGTGCAGCCAAGAGTCTTCGCTCGGCAGAACGTTGAGCGCCGGGAGAATGACGAGCAACACGAAGCCGATAAACCAGAAGGCACGTCCCTCGGGTCCGCGACGTGGTGATTCCTCGGCCGCTTCGACGCTCACGGTGGTTGTACTCCCTAGTCCGCGTGGCGCCCCCTGATCGCAAACAATCCGGACGGGCGCCGTTGCAAGAACAGAACCACGAGGACCAGAATAAGAACCTTACCATAGACGGCTCCGAAGCCGGGCTCAAGGAATTTGTTCAGGCTGCCGATGCCCAATGCCGCGACAATGGTACCGGCCAGTTTCCCAACTCCCCCCGTCACCACGACCATGAACGAATCCACGATGTAGTTCTGCCCGAGACCCGGTTCCACGTTGCCGACGAGGGTGAGCGCGCAACCGGCCAACCCGGCCAACCCGGACCCAAACGCGAACGTGTAGGCATCGACCTTTCTCGTGGGAATGCCGAGGCAGGCGCTCATGCTCCTGTTCTGAGTGACCGCCCGCACGCGTAGACCAAGGCTCGACCGGAAGAGGAGGACATAGATCCCCGCCACGCAGATAATCGAGAGACAGATAATGAACAACCGGTTGTAGGGCAGATAGACCCCAACCATGATTTGGACCCCGCCGTTCAGCCAGGCAGGAGCGGACACCGCGGTCAGATCGCCAAAATAGACACGGGCTGCCTGGATCAATACCAGGCTCACGCCCCAGGTTGCCAGCATGGTTTCCAGCGGCCGGCCGTAGAGGAAACGGATCACCGTGGCTTCCAGTATCAATCCGCAGATTCCGGCCACGAGGAACGAGATGGGCAGCGAAGCGAGAAAATAGACGTCGAAGAGGTTGGGAGGCAGGAAGGCCTTGAACCCTTCCTGCGTCACGAAGGTCGCGTAAGCGCCGACCATCATGAGTTCCCCATGGGCCATATTGATCACGCCCATCAAACCGAAGATGATGGCCAAGCCAACCGACATGATAAGAAGTATCGAGCTCAGACTGATTCCGTGGAACACCGTCTCGAAGACGCCGGCCCACGTTCCCCAGAGCTCGATCTGCTCGATCGCTCGCATCGCCGCCTGGAGCACAGGACGATTGGCCTCGGCCATCGCCTGATCACTCGACAACTGGTGGACGAGTTCTTTCAGCGCCGGCAAGCCGTTCTGGCTGTGCAATTCGCCCAGCGCCGCCGCGGCGCGCGCCTTCTGCGCCTGATCCCCCGCCGTCAATCGCAACAGCGCGGCCCCTTCTTCCATCGCATACCGCACCCACCGATTGGATTCCTTAGCCGCCGCCTGTTCGAGCCAGGCCACTGCGGCCACCTGCCCGGACATACCCAGATCGGCCGCCGCCGCGCGCCGCACGTCGTCCGAGTCACTGGCGAGATTGAGCTTGTTCTTCAGGAGGTCTTTGACGGGTTTCACGGCCACGCGCACCGCGCGGTCCGCGTCGGCCAAGGCCGCATCGAGCAACGCCAGCACTGAGGCATCACCGGTCTCGACAATCGTCCGCAATGCCTGATCGTGGATGGAAGAATCCTCGTTGACGAGACGCTCGATCATCGCCTTCACGTCCGCAAGGGTCATCTGGTCCATCGAAGCGTTGGGTACTGCCGTCCCTGGTGGCATGGCGGCGCTCGTGAGAGCGGGATGCGGCCACGCTAGGGCACTAGCGAGTGCTGCCACGCTCGCCCTGAAGGCGAGGCTGCGACGCATTAGTCTGAACCCGTCTGTCCCGGTCATGAACCGTCATTCCTCCGACCGACGCTCCTGCCGCTCCGAGGGAACCCGCGAGGGCGGGGTGGAACGAAACGGCGTGGCCCGTCTGGAACAGAGCTTAGGCTTTCTTTTGATAGGTTCCCTGGTGATTGACCCAGTCGCACCCTTTGTCCGGGTTCGTATATTCGCTCCAGGGCTCCGGCTTAACCAGCCCCTTCGACCGCCATACGACCTTGAACTGGCCGTCCTTCAGGATTTCGCCGATGAGGACCGGCTTGTGCGTATGATGGTTGGCTTCGTCCATCTTGATCTCGCCACCCGGAGCCAGGAACTTCTGCCCATAGACGGCCTTGCGCACAGCATCCACGTCTGTTTTTCCGGCCTTCTCGACCGCTTGCTTCCAAACATGCACGCCGAAGTAAGCCGCTTCGATCGGATCGTCTGTCACGCGCTTCTCGCCGTCCGGCAGATTGTTCCTCTTGCAATAGGCCTTGAAGTTCGCCACGAACTGTTTGTTCTGCGATGTGTCCACGCTCTGGAAATAGTTCCAGGCGGCCAGATGGCCGACCAAGGCGGTCGTGTCCATGCCGCGCAGTTCGTCTTCAGCGACGCTGAAGGCCATAATCGGCGCATCCTCAGCGCGCAGTCCCTGGTTGGCGAACTCCTTGTAGAACGGTACATTGCTGTCGCCGTTGATCGTACTGATCACTGCAGCGCCGCCGCCCGCCGCGAACTTTTTAATTTTGCCGACGATCGTCTGATAGTCCTGATGGTGGAAGGGTGTGTACTCTTCCATGATGTTGGCCTCCGGTACCTTCTTGGCCAGCAGCATGGCGCGCAGGATTTTGTTCGTCGTGCGCGGATACACATAGTCTGTCCCCAAGAGATAGAATTTTTTATAGCCTCCGCCTTCCTTGCTCATCAGATATTCTACGGCCGGCACCGCCTGCTGATTCACTGCTGCGCCAGTGTAGAAGACATTGTGGGAGCATTCTTCGCCTTCGTACTGCACCGGGTAGAAGAGCAGCCCGTTGTTTTTCTCGAACACGGGCAGCACCGATTTCCGGCTGACCGAGGTCCAGCAGCCGAACACCACCGCGACCTTATCTTGGAGGAGCAACTGCTTGGCTTTCTCAGCAAAGAGGTCCCAGTTCGACGCCGGATCGACCACCACCGGCCTGATCTGCCGTCCCAGCACGCCTCCCTTGGCATTGATTTCCTCGACCGCCATGAGCACCACATCCCTGAGCGATACTTCACTGATCGCCATCGTGCCGCTTAATGAATGCAGCACGCCGATCTTAATCGGCTCTTTGTCGGCCGCGTAGGACAGGGCCCAGTACCCCAGATTGCCCAACAGGGCCGCGATGCCCACACTCGCGGTGGCCTTGGCACCCTGCAGCAAGAAATTGCGCCGAGAGGTGTCCGTTTCGCCAACCGCCTCGGTTCCTACATTCATCTCAGTCGATTTATCGGTCAAGTCTTGTGACATCGTCGAACTCCTTTCACCACAACGCTCGCGGTTAGAAGTTGTACCAAGCGCTCAAGCTCACCTGAGACGCTTGATTCCCTAACGGACCAGTCGATGTGTTCCAGGTGGTCCAGAGGTGTTGGTACTCCAGGCCTGTGTAGAAGTCGCCCCACACATGATGAATGGCCGTGAGATAGATTCGCTGGTTGGACCGATACTGGACGTTGTCAAGTCCGGTAAATCCCCCTCCTTGAAGGTCGCTGTTGAGCGGATTGTCAAACCCGTATCCCCCCAGGAACGTATTGTCCCGGTCATAGGCATAATTGAACTGCGCCCATCCGACCGTGGTCCGAATCGGCACACCAGTCCTCACATTGAGTTCCTGGTTAAAGCGGAACCACTCGATCCCTAAGGCTTGGCCGAACGCAATTTCGCCGGAGAATTTCAGCCGCTGGGTGATCGGAAAGACGATCTCTCCGCCAACCACGTAGGAGTTGATGTCCCGGCCCCCGGAAAAACACGGGCTCCCGCCGCCAAAACAGTTGCCACCGGCGGTCGTCGGAGCAGACCGATAGTACCGGTAGGCCGCGTTGACGGCGAGCATCACGCCTTGATGAGTCCCCGTTCCATTATAGGCAAACCGCGTCCCGTAGTAGGGATGTTGTTGGGGCTCGTTGAACGCATTCAACGTGACGTTGTTTCCGGCGATCACATTGACCGGGTCCGGTCGCCGTTGGGTTGCCGGCGATTGGGCGGCGTTCAAGCTCCGCTCGAATCGCATCACGGTCACCAGGCCTTCAAAGTTCTCGCCAAACTTCTGGCGCACAGTGATTTGGGGCAGACGCTGCCAGAGGTTGCCGCCATAACCCATGATCGAGAAATCGATCAGGTCCGGGTGGAGCGACATCACGGGAGTCCAGTCCATGCCCACGGTCAGGCTGGTGTTCCCGTTATTCGGGGAGTATCGTGCGTACGCTAACCGGAGACGTGGTGAGATATTGCCGGCATTGTCTGTAGCCGCGTAGAAATCGGTTTCCACCACACCCGACAACGTGTGTTTGCCATCGGTCCGGTCGGCTCTAATCCCAAACACACTATACCGGGGATTGAACGTGGCGGAACTGTTCTTGCTCGTTCCGGCCGCCGTGGCATAGCCGTTGAACTGCCCCGGATCGAGCGGGTTCGTCATCCGTGTGCTGTAGATCGCATCCAGCTCGATTCTCCCGTAGGGAGTGACCGACCCTTTGCCCTGTTCCGTAAACACCGGCGCAAGACAACCGGCGCACAAGTTCTGAGGTTCGTCCTGCCTGTCGGCCGCGAAAACCGGTCCTGCCGCAGCCAACATCCAAAATACGATAATTTGCCGGCCCATTCGATGCCATTTGCTGCTGTTCATTGCCTGATCCTCCTGACGTGCCTCAGTGCAAATCACCTGCCGTTTGACCGAAGGGGGCACGGAAGGAAAAAAAAACGCCCTTCCGATCCATCCCTGGACCAGAAGGACGCCTTTGTCCTTCAGAAAATGGCTCGTGCGACTAAAGAGAACGCCGTTGTTCTCTCTCAAATCACGGCACGATGGGGCGCTTATACGCCACTGGATTCCGTCCTGTCAAGAACCGGTTCGTCGTCACGCCAAGAATCACAGGCAATTTCGTGTTCCCGTTTGCCCAGTGCACCGTTTTTCTCCACCCGCCATGCATTCGCAGAAGGGTTGTGCTACAGTGCTGCCATAGTAAAAGGAATGGATGATGGCTTGCCCTCTCCCTTTGTCTTTCCTTCGCTTGGCACTGGTTGTGGGGGCTGTGTTGCTGCAGAGCTGCGCCTCGGCTCCTGAGATGGACATGATGCTGGGGGAATCTTCCGGCCGCGCAGTCTATCTTGAACGCATCCCCGATCGCTCCATTCAGGCTGCGCACCCCATCAGAATCGATCAGGATACCCTGATGCGGGTGCTGCGGGGCGTCTCTGTGACAGAAGACCTGGGGTTGGTGCGCGGTTTCATCGCGGGAGAACCGACCACGACGCCGGCCTTCACGGAAGACGAAATCCGATACCTCGCGCCGCTGATCGCGGAGGGCTTGCTACAGGCGGCGCCCGATCAGCAGGTGGGGTTCCGATTGATTCACTCCGGTTTCTCCGGCCGCCTCCAGTCCGTCGGCGCCGGTGTCGGCTCTTCAGATCCTCCGCTAGGGTCGCCTCAACGAGAAACGTCCAGGGGCTCTCTCTACGCGTACGGACGCTCCCTGTATGTGACGCTCCATGAATATCGGGCTCGATCCGAGAGAGCCGATATTATCAATATGGCCAATCGCAGAATACCCGACCCGACAGGACTCATGAAGCGGAGGGTGACGTTTTTTCCGGAGTCGGCCAGACGGCCGGACAGCTATCGGCGAAGCGAGTCAACCGACGCAACCATGGTGATCGACTATGAACTGCTTGCGTCGCTTCCCGCCGGCGCCCTACCAATTCCATCCGGGTCCTCTTCCACAACCGGGCGGGCATCCTCCCCTCCTGGTACGACGGCAGAAGGCACGGACGCCCAACTTCGCACATTGCAGGAGCAGATGCGGCAAAAGAATACTGAGTTGGAAGAACTGAGAAAGGAACTAGAGGACATCCGCCGACATTTGACCGAGACGCCGTCAGGTTCGATGAAATCTCTTAAAAAGTAGGGCTCTTCAGGAATTTGTGTGGGTAACTGATCCCTCTTGCGCTATGCTCGGGGC
>CAYULI010000018.1:0-53429 GCA_964445795.1 uncultured Nitrospira sp.
GGCGATCTCGGGAACTTGATGTTGACGTTCCCCGGCCTGAAGGCGGAAGACTTCCTCCCCTGGGTCAACGAAGAAGACGCGCGCAAGAAAGGTCTCTCGCCGGCGGACTTTGCCAAGCAACAGGCGGATCTCTGGAAGAAAGGTCTGGCCTCCTGGGGACAGGACGGGGCGCGCATTCGGCGTCTGAAAGACGCGGCGGATTTTGCCATCTACACGCCGGGGAGCAACGCCGGCCTGCCGGTCTCGATCCTGAAATCCTTTGCCGCGCCCGGACAGGAAATTCTGGACGATGCCGAGTTGCTGCGGGAGCGGGTGAGCACCACGACGACCAGTCTGTTGGGCCTGCTGGGCATCGAGGCCGACCCGATCAAGAATCGCGAGCATATCCTGCTCTGGACCCTGTTGGAAGGCATCTGGAAGCAAGGGAAAGACCTCGATCTGGCCGCGCTGATCCATGCCATTCAGACTCCGCCGATGTCCAAGATCGGCGTGATGGATGTCGAGTTGTTCTTCCCGTCGAAGGATCGGTTCGCCCTGGCGATGAAGCTCAATAATCTGCTGGCCGCCCCCGGATTTCAGGCCTGGCTCGAGGGAGAGGCCCTGGACATTCAGTCGTTACTCTACACGCCGGCGGGCAAGCCGCGCATGGCGATCTTTTCCATCGCACATCTCAACGATGCCGAGCGCATGTTCTTCGTGACGCTCTTGCTGAGCCAGATGGTCGGGTGGATGCGGGGACAGTCCGGCACCACCAGCCTGCGGGCCATTCTGTATATGGATGAGATCTTCGGCTACTTCCCGCCCGTGGCGAATCCGCCCTCGAAGCTTCCCTTGCTGACCTTGCTCAAGCAGGCACGTGCTTACGGACTCGGCGTCGTGCTGGCGACACAAAACCCGGTCGATCTCGACTACAAGGGCCTGGCCAACACCGGCACCTGGTTCATCGGCCGTCTCCAGACGGAACGGGACAAGGCGCGCGTGCTCGAAGGACTGGAAGGGGCTTCAGCCGGTGCGGGAAAGAAATTCGACAGGGGCCGCATGGAGCAGATCCTGGCCGGCCTCGGCAGCCGCATTTTCCTGATGAACAATGTGCACGAGGATGAGCCGGTCGTCTTCGAAACCCGCTGGTGTCTCTCGTATTTACGCGGCCCTCTGACTCGCAACCACATCAAACTGCTCATGGATCCGGTTAAGCGTCAAGCGTCAAACGTTAAACGTCAAACGGTCGGAATAAATGCATCGACTCCTTCACGAACGACGAATGACGAATCACGAATAACGGCCTCCCGGCCGGTGCTGCCCCCGGACGTGCCCCAATATTTTGTCCCCCTGCGCGGGTCCAAGCCGGACGGAAGCGAACTGGTCTATGCGCCGATGCTGCTGGGCGCATCCCAAGTCCGCTTCTCCGACACGAAAAGCGGCATCGATACCACACAGGCGATCACCGTCCTGGCGCCCATCACCGACGAGGCCGTTGCGGTGGACTGGAACCAGGCCGTTCGCGCCGACCTCGCTGTTGAGGACCTCGAGCCGGCGCCGGCAGTCGGCGCGCAGTTTCTCCCGCTCCCCCCGAGCGCCGGAAAAGCCAAGAACTACGCCGATTGGAACAAGGAATTCGCCGCCTGGCTGTTCCGAACGCAAAGGATCGAGGTACTGAGGAGCCCCAGTACCAAAGCGGTTTCCAATCCCGGGGAATCCGAGCGTGACTTCCGCGTGCGGTTGCTGCAGACGGGACGCGAACAGCGTGACAAAGCCGTCGACTCCCTGCGGCAAAAGTATGCGCCGAAGATCGCCGCGCTTCAGGAGCGGATCAGGCGCGCCGAACAGATGAAGGTGAAGCAACAGATCGAGGCCCGTTCCAGCCAGGTCCAGGCGGCGATCGCAGTCGGCGCGTCGATCCTCGGCGCCTTTCTCGGACGCAAGACGATCAGCGCCACGAATGTCGGACGGGCCGCCACTGCGATTCGCGGCGCCGGTCGCGCCATCAAGGAGTCGCAAGATGTGAGCGCGGCGGAAGAGAACGTTGCGGTCCTCCAACGGCAGTTGGCGGACCTCGAAGCGCAGTTCAAATCGGAGAGCGAGGCGCTGGCCGCGGCCGTCGATCCGTTGACCGAAAAGCTCGAATCCCTTCCCATCAAGCCGACCAAAGCGAACATCGCCGTGAAGCTCGTCGCCCTAGCCTGGACGCCGCACCGGCGGGATACCCAGGGGCGCCTCACCGCCGCATGGTAGGAAGCAAGTATCCATCATTCACCCATCGGTTCTTATCCAACGTCATTGTTCAGTGCTTCTTGTCCTTTTGCATGATCTTGTCGGTCCAGGCAAGGAGAATGGCGGAGCCCAGGAACGTCATGTGGATGAAGATCTTCCACTTGATGTGCTCCGGATTCTCGTTGGCCACGTCGACGAAGGCTTTGAGGAGGTGAATGCTGGAAATGCCGATCAGCGAGGCGGCGAGCTTGACCTTGATCGTGCCGGGATCGACGTGACTCAGCCAGTCAGGCCGGTCGGGATGGTGCTCCAGGTCGAGTTTGCTGACGAACGTCGCGTATCCGCCGATGACCACCATCGTCAGGAGGTTCGCCACCATCGTGACGTCGATCAATCCGAGGACGCCGAGCATGAAGATCGTTTCTCCCCGCTCCTGAATGTGCACGATCATTTCCCACAACTCGACGAGGAACTTGTACGCGTACAAGAGTTCCGCCACGATCAAACCGGCATAGAGCGGTGCCTGGATCCAACGGCTGCCGAAGACGGCGACTTCAAAGATGTGCTCCATGCGGGTCAGCGGCGTGGGCGGAAGAGCGGGACTCCGGCGGGGATGCGCAATCGATTCGTCGGACATCGGACCTCCTGGAACAATATGGGCGTGCGTTGCGTGTCGGATTGTATCCTAGACACGGGGCGTGAGGGTGTCAATTCAGATCGCGGAAGATGTCCGCTACGCCGTCCGGACGGTGGGAGTCTCGGGATTATGCGTCGCCCGTGCGTCCGCCGTCCGATCCCGGTCGGTCGACGGGGTGAGCCATCTGCTCAGCACGTGCTCGAGCTCCTCGCGTTTCACCGGCTTGCTGATGAAATCGTCCATGCCGGCGGCCAGACATTGCGCGCGATCGCTGTCCGTCGCGTTGGCGGTCATGGCGATGATGGGCACGCGGCCGGTGGGCCTCGTTCGAGGATCGTCATTCGTCACGCGCGGAATCGTCTCGGCCCCGCACGACGGATGCTTGCCGCAGAACATTTGACCGTTTTCGATCTCTCGAATGCGGCGCGTGGCCTCGAAGCCGTCCATCTCGGGCATTTGGCAGTCCATGAGCACGGCGGCGTAGACGCGGCGCGCCAGCGCGGCGAGGGCTTCTTGGCCGTTGCTCGCGACGTCCACCCGGTGTCCCATCTTTTCCAGCATGCGCACGGCCACCTTTTGATTGACCGGATTGTCGTCCACGACGAGGAGCCGTCTGTTGGAACGGGCTTCAGCGACGTGATGGCGCGTCACCAAGGACGGAACGGCCGGCGCCGCTGTCTCGTTCCGCACCGAGGCCGTCGTGGGCTGCCCCATCACGAGACGCAGGCACTCGTAGAGCTGCGCCTTCCGCACCGGTTTGGTCAGGTAGCCGGAGAAGCCGGCGGACTGCGCCAAGCGGGCGTCGCCGCGGCGGCCGAGCGAGGTCAGGAGCACGAGCTTGGTACGCGCCAGGGCCGGGTCGGCGTTGATCGCCCGGCCCAGACCAAGTCCATCCATGCCTGGCAGATGCATATCGACCACGGCAAGATCGAAGGGATTGCCTTCCGCCGCCGCGGCGCGCAAGAGAGAGAGGGCTGCGGGGCCGTCTCCGGCGCTCCCATAGCGCATACCCCAAGCAGCGGCGTGGTGTTGAAGCACCGTCCGGTTCGTTGCGTTGTCGTCGACAATGCACAGACGCAACCCGCACAGGTTGTCCGCTCCCGCACTAGGCACAGGTAGATCGGCGCAGGGCTTGCCCAGGCGCACGGTGAACCACACTTGCGTGCCCACACCCGGGGTCGAATGGAGGCCGATCGCTCCACCCATCAGCTCCGTCAGTCGTTTGCAAATCGTCAGGCCCAATCCGGTCCCGCCGTACTTGCGCGAGGTGGAACTGTCGGCTTGCGTGAACGCCTCAAAGAGCTTGGCCTGCTCCTGCTCGGTCATCCCGACGCCGGTATCGATGACTTCCAGACGCAAGCGTATCGAGGATGCCTCGTCTTCGATCGGCATCACCTGTACGAGCACTTCCCCCCGCTCGGTGAATTTGATTGCGTTCCCGACGAGGTTGACGAGAATCTGACGCAGCCGGCCGGGATCGCCGATGACGACCGTCGGCACCGCGGCGTCGATGAGCCCGTTGAGCTCAAGCCCTTTCTGGTGGGCGGAGACAGCCAGCAGTTCCAATACATCCTCGACCGTCGTGCGGAGATCGAACGGGACCCGTTCGATCTCCAGTTTGCCCGCCTCCATTTTGGAGAAATCGAGAATATCGTTGATGATGGTCAGGAGCGACTCGGCCGAGGTGCGCAAGGTGTTGACGTAGTCGCGTTGCTCCGGCGTCAGCTCCGTGTCCAGCAGCAGGCCGGTCATGCCGATCACCCCGTTCATGGGCGTGCGGATCTCGTGACTCATCGTGGCCAAGAACGAGGATTTCGCCCGTGCTCCCGCTTCGGCCTGTTCTTTGGCGCGGATCAGATCTTGTTCCATGCGTTTGCGGGCCGAGATGTCGCGGCACACGGAGAGCATGGCGCCATCCGACGAGGTGGCATCGTCCAGGAGCGTGAGCGAGACTTCGATATCGATGGCCTCGTCGCTCCGCTTTTTGCCCACGAGTTCGCCGCGCCAGCGTCCGTCCTGTCGAAGCGTCGGCAGGACAAGGCATTCGATCGTGGCCGCCCATTCGGGATGGTAAAGGCTGTGCCATTGTGTGCCAAGTAGCTCATCGACGGTGTAGCCGAAGATGGCGGCGTAGGCTGGATTCATATATGAACCTATCTCAAAATCGAAGGTCGATGTCCCGAACGAGTGCAGACTTGTGATACCGAGAAACCAAGACACGTGTTTTCGGCCCGACTCGATCCTTTCCGATGCGCACGGCTAGGCGTTGAGATACCGATCTCCCTAAAAATCGATTTTGAGATAGGTTCATGTGAACCGGCCGTCGCTGTCGGTCAGTGCCATGCCATCGTGAGCGTGGTTGATCGCCTGCTGCAGCCGCAGCCGGATCGATTCGGACCGCTTGCGGTCGGTGACGTCGATCATCGTGCCCATCATCCGGAGTGGCCGTCCGTCTTCGTCTCGATGGGTGACCTGCCCGCGGATGAGGAACCATTTCCACTCGCCGGACCGATGGCGAATCCGATGTTCGACGGCGAACTGTGCGGATGCTCCGGCCAGATGCGCGGCGAGCGCCCGCTCCACGGCGGTTTGATCGTCCGGGTGGATTCGACTTTTCCAGTCCATCACGTTGTTCAACGGAATCTCGTGATCGATCAAGCCCAGCAGCTCGATCCAGCGCTTGCTGTACGTGGCCCGCTGACTCGGTAAGTCCCAGCTCCAAAACCCGTCGGTGGCGATATCCAGTGTCAGCCGGAGTCGTTCCTCGCTGTCCCTGAGAGCCAGCTCGGCCTGTTTGCGTTCGGTGATGTCCTGGACCTGAGACAGAAAGTACCGGGGTGTGCCGTCGCCGTGCCGGATCAGCGTCACGGTCAATAGCGCCCAGACGAGGTGTCCCGCTTTGTGGACATAGCGTTTTTCCATCTGGTAGCTCCCGATCTCGCCACGGAGCGTGCGCTCGACGAGGGCCAGGTCTGGCGCGAGGTCGTCGGGGTAGGTGAGGGCTTGGAAGGTGGTGCGGGTCAGTTCGTCCCGGGTGTGGCCCAAAATACCGCAGAGCGCCCGGTTCACGTAGAGCCAGCGGCCGTCGGGTGCCACCAGCGCCATGCCGATGGCGGCTTCTTCGAACGCGGTGCTGAAGGCGATGTCGTCCATTCCGAACGTGAGTGCGGAAACAATATGACCCGGCTTGCGGTCTGCCTTCTTTATCGGATCGACCGCGGCGGACTGAAACGGGCAGGGTTCGTGCGGGTGCGACCCCTCGGGGAGGGCAGGGAAGGCGACTGCCCTCTCGTCGGATCAGGGCCCGGCGATCCCTGTCCGGGTTGTTCGGATAACGACTTGTCGGTCGCGCGGCGGATAACTTGAGGCTAACGAGGCGCCAGCAAGGAGCCGGATCCCTTGAAGCTCCCCGCGTAGAAGGCGGCGATCTGCGAACGCCGCCCGACATTGAGCTTGGAATAAATGTTCGCCAGATAATTCTTGACGGTCTTCTCGCTCAGTTGCAGGTGGTCGGCGATCTGCTTGTTCGTCAACCCCTGGGAGACGAGCGGCAACAGCCGTTGCTCTTGCGGCGACAAGAGGGGCCGTTTCGCCCGGCCCGGTTGGGTAGAGACGTTCCGCAGCCAATTCAATGCGTGTGTCGCCAGCCGGGGATCGATCAACGCTTGGCCCGATGCGACGGTCTTGATCGCGCGCACGAGGGCATCGGACGCGATGTCCTTTAACACGTACCCCTGGGCGCCGGACAGGATCGCCTCGATCACGGTGTGATCGTCCGCGAAACTGGTCAAGAACAACACGCGAGTAGTGGCACAGGACGACAGGATCTCTCGGGCGACTTCGACCCCGCTGCCGTCGGGCAGGCGAATGTCCAGGAGGACGACATCGGGCTTGAGCCGGAGACACAGTTTTTTCGCCTCCTCTGCCCGAGCGGCCTGTCCGACGAGCTTCAAGCCTAGGGTCAGATTCAGCACGGCGGTCAACCCGATACGGACCACTTCGTGATCGTCGACGATCACCAGGCGAATCGGCTTCGACTTCGTCGCACTCATGCGAGGTCCTCCAATGGGAGATCGACGGTGATGCGGGTGCCGCTGCCCGGGGTGCTGTCCACCCTGAACCGCGCACGGATGCGCTTGGCGCGGGCGGCCATGTGGCTGAGCCCGTGGCCGTGCTTCCGCCGCTGCTTCGGGTCGAACCCGACGCCGTCGTCGCAGATCTCCAGGCGGACGGCGTCGCCGGTATGGCTCAACCGCACCCAACGATGCGTCGCGCCGCTGTGGCGCATGCTGTTGCTCAACGCCTCCCGCGCGATATTCAACAGATGCTCGCGTTGCTCGGATGTAATCAGAGCGACGGCGTGGGCTTTGAGCTCGAGTTCGGGCGCCGTCTGTCCAGCAGCGGAAAACGAGGCGACCAGGTGCCGAAGGGCCTGCCCGAAATCCATGTCCGGAGTCGACGGATATTTCAACAGGGCGATGTACTGCCGCGTGTCGGCGACCAGCCGGTTGAGTTGATCGATCGCGTGGGTAATGTAGGCGCGCGATTTGCGTCGGGACTTTCCGGACGACAGCTTGCTGGCTTCCAGTTGCATGCCGACGGCGTACAGGGACTGCAGTATATTGTCGTGGAGGTCTTCCTTCAATCGCTCCCGCTCCTCCCGCGCCCGCGCCCGGGTCATGGCGAGCCCCGCCAGATGGACGGAGCGTTCCAGCAGCGCCAGCTCGGCCTGGGTCGGAGGCCGCGGTGTCCGAGAATAGACGGCCAAGGTGCCGAGCACGAGTTCCGAGGGGTCTTTGATCGGTATCGACCAGCAGGCCCGGAGCCCGTGTTCCAGCGCCGCCGACCGGTAGGCTGTCCACAAGGGATCGGTAGCCAAATCGGAGACGATGACGGGTCGACCAGTGTGGGCGGCTGTCCCGCAGGACCCAACCGAGGGTCCGAGGGCGATGCCGTCGATCAGGCGTATGTATGCCGGCGGCAGGCTGGGAGCCGGTCCCGGCCGCAGGCAGCCTTTCCGCTCATCGACGAAGACGATGGAGGCGAGCAGGCCGTGGTGCTGCCGCTCGATCAATCGGCAGAGTTCCTCCAGCACCACGAGGAGCGGTGGGTCGGCGGCCATGAGTTCGAGCAGCCGCAATTCGCCGGCCAGGAGTTGTTCGGACGATCTGCGGGCGGTGATATCCTGGACCACCGCGAGAAGCAGGGCTCCCGGATGATTGGGGAGCTGGATACCGGTGGCCGTGACCGACACCCATACGGTCTCGCCTCCCTTGCGGATATAGCGTTTTTCCAACGTGTAGCCGGACCGCTCGCCCCGGCTAAACTGGCTGGTGAGGCGGAGGTTCTCGTTGAGGTCGTCGGGATGCGTGTAGAGCGCGTACGTCTGTCCGATGATCTCGTGCTCGTCATAACCAGTCAGCTCGCAAAAAGCCCGATTGGCGTGGAGAATCCTGGCGTCGCGGTCGGCGATCACCAGCCCCACCGGCGCTTCCGCGACGAAGCGATGGAGGCGAGCCTCGCTCTCTCGCAGCGCCAACTCGGCTTTTTTCTGATCCGTCGTCTCGCGCACGACACAGGCGATCGTGGCGGACCTGTCGCCGACGGCGGGAATGCGGCTCAAGAGAGCCGAAAAATATCGGAGCTCCCCGCGTATCGGCACGGCGTATTCGACGGACTCGGATTGTCCCGTGGCGAGGAC
Organism: uncultured Nitrospira sp.; assembly: GCA_964445795.1. Lineage (GTDB taxonomy): Bacteria > Nitrospirota > Nitrospiria > Nitrospirales > Nitrospiraceae > Nitrospira_D. The sequence continues at coordinate 8,550 of CAYULI010000018.1, forward strand.
CCGGCGGATGATCTGTAAGTATTGCGCGGCGTCCTCCGGTTCCAGGACGTCGGACAACCGTTTCCCGGTGATCTCGTGTTTGGGCAGCAACAACCGTTCCTCGTTCCGCGTCCAGACGCTCACGTAGGTGCCGTCGCCGTCGAGTTCGAGCGCGACGTCGTCGAGCGAGTTGAGGAAGTATTGCAGCCGAACCTCGCTCGTGAGTTTGGCCGCTTCGGCTCGTTTCAAGTCCGACTGGTCGACGTACAAGCCCACCGCGGTGGTCGGCCGCCCGTCTTCGCCGTGGACGAAGACCGGCCAGAGCAGCAGGTCCAGCATCGTCCCGTCCTTCCGGCAGCGCCGGAGTTCGATGGGACCGGTGATGTCCCCGCGCAGCCCTTGGAGCCAGAGATCGTCGGCTGCGGCTTCTTCGCCGGGCGGTACATAGGGCAGTTCCCGCCCCAGCACCTCGTCCTCGGACCAGCCGAACAGCCGCGTGGCGGCTCGATTCCAGCTCGTGACGCGCCCCTCGGCGTCGAGGCTGACGATCGGGAGCGCGCACTCGCGGACGAGCGTGGACAGCAATTGTGTGGCCTGGCGGCGTTCGGTGATGTCCTCGCATACGATGAGAATGGTCAGCGTACCCTCAGTATCGGCGACGGCGCGGGCGCGCTCTCGGACCCACAATCGGCTCCCATCTTTCCGTACCTTTCTCAACTCCCACTCGAAAGTCTCGCACGGGTTGTCCGCGCAGACGCGCAATTGTTCCAGGACGGTCGGGTGGTCGGCCGGATCGAAGACGTCGAGCACGGACCGCCCGACGAGCTCGTCGGAAGTGTAGCCGAGCTGACCGGCGCCGAAGTGATTCACGGACAGAACCATGCCGGTCGGCGCCAGCGTGAAGTACATGGACGGGTTGTTCTCGTAGAGCCATTGATACTGCCGTTCCGTTTCGCGGAACGCCGACTCCAGGTGCTGCCGCTTCTCCAGCTCCTGCTCAAACGCCACGATGGCGTGTTGCACCGTGGTCGCTTGCTCCAGGACCCCGCGCTGGAGGACGGCAAGCTCCGGCTCATGGGGCGGATGCAAGCCGGGATGGTCCGGCTCTTCGTCTTTCGTGTGAGCGCGGCGAGCCAGCACACGCTGTAGGTTGCGCACCTCGTGACGCAAGACCTCCAACTCCCGGCGAAGACCGGGTGTTCCAACCTGCGGCGTCCGCATCGCGGTCTCCCTAAAAGACCTCCGGCCTGTGGTTGTGGCTGTGGGACAGCCTCGAAGCAGGGCGCTAGCATAGCCCCGATCGGCTCAATTTTGCCAGGCGAATTTCTGAATGGGCGGAGAGGGAGGGCAAGGGCCGCCCACTCGCCGTGAACAAGCAGGCCAGGAACACTAAGTGTCTTGCCCGAGGCAGGTGCCCCGCTTTTCTTTGACGAACCGGGCGACGGCTTCCGTGCGCCGCTTCACGTGGAGCTTGTCGAAGATGTTGGCGAGGTAGTTCTTCACGGTCTTGTCGCTCAAACCAAGCTGGATCGCGATTTCTTTGTTCGTCTTCCCTTCAGCCAGTAACGGCATGATGAGGCGCTCCTGGCGGGACAATTGGGCGATGCCCTGCGCGCCAGCATCGGCGGAAGACCTGGTTCTGATCCAACGGAGAGCCTGTTGGGCGATCCGGGGATCGAGGTAGCCGCGGCCCTGGGCGACGGTGCGGATCGCACGGAGGAGTTCCTCCGCCCGTACATCTTTTAGGGCGTAACCGTGCGCGCCGCTCCGGACGGCCGCGATAACGGTGGCGTCTTCTGCATAGCTGGTCAGGACGAGGATACGGATCTGCGACGAGACGGACAGGAGTCTCCGGCAGGCCTCCGTCACGGACGCATCAGGCAATTTCACGTCAAGCAGGACCACGTGTGGGTGCAGCCGTTCGACCTGGGCCACCGCTTCCGCAACGGTCTCGGCCTCCCCGACGATCCGGAGTCCCCGCTCCAGGCTAAGGAGCGTTCGAATTCCCTTTCGAACCAGCTCGTGGTCGTCGACGATTACGAGGCGAATCGCCGAGTGTTTCATAGCGACGTGAGCACGGGTTCCAGCACAAAGTCGGCGGTGATCTGCGTGCCGCGGCCCAGCTTCGAATGAATGCGGAATGTCCCTCCGAGCTTTCGGGTGCGCGCCTCCATGTTGGCCAGGCCATAACCCTGGGGCGGGCCTCCCTCCGCCACGAATCCGATGCCGTCGTCGCTCACGCTGACGCGGACCTTCGTCCCCCGCATACGGATTGAGACGGTAGCGTGCGTCGCCTGTGCGTGACGGACGCAGTTGCTTAACGCCTCCCGGACGATATTCAGGATCTCTTGCTCCTCCTCGCTGGTCAGGATGTCGATCGCCTCCTGCTGAAGGTCCAATGTGATCGGCAAGCGAGCGATCTGCTCGTAGGTCGTGGCGAGGGCCTTGAGTTCGGACGCGAGGTCGAATTCCTGGACCGTCCCGGTTTCCAGGCCCCGAATCATTCGACGGATCTGGTGGATCAGGGCGTTGAGCAGGTCCAACGCATGATCGACGGAGCGTTTGGTTTCCCTGTGCACGTCAGGGTTCATGCGCCGGGACGTTTCGAGGCTGAGGCCGATGGCGTAGAGCGATTGCAGCACACAGTCATGCAAATCGCGTCCGATCCGATCGCGATCCTGCAGTAAGGCACCCAGCCGCTGCTCGGTCGCGTTCAATGCCACGCGCAGGTCGCCGTACGGCGGCTCCCGTTTGCTCGATGGGGAGAGCTGGGCAGGAGGCTGTGGGTTGTGTCGTGCGGCCCGTGTTGGCCGGATCGAACCCTGAATCAACCGCAGTTGTTGCTTGCCCCGTCCCATAAGAATCCTCACTCTCAAGAGTGTGCTGCAAAAGGCGCACGGGCCTATGATCGCCCTCTTGGCGCCGGTCAAGAATCCTATAAACTCGGCCGCGCAATCTGTCACCTGTCGTTTCCGCCAGTGCCGCATGTCGGAGAAAGACTTCCTCTCCCTTGAAAGAGTGCTCCGTGGAGCAGACGGCTCTTTCCGGCAATCGGCCGTTCCCCTGAACGGCCCGTGCAGCTCGTCATGAAGCAATGAGGCCCTTCGCCATTGCGCGCGCCACCGCCTGCGTACGCGAACTGACGTCCAGCTTCTTGAAAATACTGCCCGCATGGAAGCGCACGGTCCGCTCGGTCAGCCCTAAGATCCTCGCGATCTCCCAGTTGGTCTTGCCTTCCTTCATCCACAGCAATACTGAGAGTTCCCGAGGCGAGAGGTGAGGCGGACGTGCCGTGTCGGGGAAGGTCCCGTCTTTTTGAGCCTTCCGTTCAATGCGAGCCTGTGCCGTCGAGAAACAGGTCAAGAAATAGCTCAGCAGGAGGTATCCTGGGCGATGTTGCGGCGGGGCGTCTTCAGCGCAGCCGCCGGCTTCGCCGGCGGCTGCGCTCTGACAGCATACCGGTGTCCGGTAGGCCACGAGCTCGGGCAACTCGGTTACCAATCGCTCCAGATCGTCGCACTGGTCAGCGTGTAAGATGCGGTGCATGAGTTGTAACGCAGCCAGTAGTTCTGGTTTTGAAAATCGTTCAAATGTTCCTCTGGGGAATAAGAATGGCTTGCTCCTCTCCGAGGAATCTATTTCACTGGAAGTTGTGCTCGATTTCAGCATGTTCCCTCCTCCAGCCCCAATAGAGGTATCCATGAATCACGACAGCGGCAGATGCTCAGCCGCACGTGCATGCACGGGAATCCGAACAGGGTCCCCATGCAAGGCACTCATGCCTTCTTGGTCCAGTTCTTGTGCCGCAACCGGCACGTCGACACGTGAGATGGCGATGACGATGTTCTTCCCCCCGAATCCAAAACTGTTTACCAACGCTCGTTGGAGAGTTCGTGATCGACCGACACCGGCGACATAGTCGAGATCGCACTGTGGGTCCGGGTTCGTGAGGTGAAGCGTGGGCGGAATGAAGTGGTGGTGCATTGCGAGGATCGTGCCGATGAGCTGAAATGCGCCGCTCGCCGCAAAGGCATGGCCGAGTGCAGACTTGAACGAACTGACCGGAATACGATAAGCAGTGGCTCCCATAGCCTGCTTGATGGCCATCGTTTCAATAAGATCCAGCTCCACCGCGCCCAGCCCGCAGGCGTTGATGTAATCCACTTCTTCCGGGAACCAGTGCGCGGACGAGAGGGCACACTCGATGGCCCGCCGATGCTCCTTTCCGGTTTCATCGGGACGTGCCATGGAATACGCGTCCGTCGTGAATGCCCACCCTTCCAATTCGGCATAGATCGGAGCGCCGCGCCGCTCAGCGTGTTCCGCTTCCTCCAGGATCAAGCAGCCCGCGCCTTCTCCTAGCACAATGCCGCAGCGGGTTTTATCGAACGGACGGGGCAGATTCCGGATGGTGCCGCGCTGATCGGGCGCCAACGTACGTCCTGCGTCCATGGCGGAGAAAATGGTGGGATGGAGCGGCGCTTCCGCGCCTCCGGCGATGGCGATGTCTACGTCATGCGAGCGGATCAGATCGTAGGCTCGACCGATCGCGTTCGCGGTGGACGAACAGCCGATGGAATAGGTTTCGCATTCTCCATGAGTGCCCAGGGCGATGGACACCTCCGCCGAGACGGCATTGGGAAACGTCGTGGTCATCGTGAACGGATTGGTGCGTTTGTACTGTTTCGCCAACATCGAATCGTGAGCCTCGAACGCTTCCTTCAATCCTCCCACAGAGGTGCCGAAACACACTGCCACCCGGTGTCGGTCTTCTTGATCGAGATCCAGCGCCGCGTCGCGCCCCGCCATGAGCGCCGAAGCCACGGCGAATTGCGAGACGCGGCCCATCCGCCGCGCCTTCTTCGGCTGAATGAAATCGGTTGGGTCGAAATCGGTGATCTCTCCGGCCAGCGAGGCGCTGAAGGGAGACGTGTCGAAACTGGTGATCGGCGCGACGCCGCTACGGCCATGACTGAGCAAGTGCCAAAAGGTGCGGAGGTCTAACCCGAGAGGTGAGACCACTCCCATTCCTGTGATGACCACGCGTCGGTTGTTTCTCATGCCAGACTCCTTTCTCTGACTTCCAGCCTCTCGCTCAGCGGCTCGTGTGCGTGCCAATGGTCCAAATGCTCGCGATGGGCCGCGGGCAGGCTCGACTGGGGATAGAAGCGGTCATAGAAGGCGGGATCCACATGGTGTGCTTGGAAGGCAATCACCGTCTTGAACGCATCAACGTGGGCGGGAAACCGGCCGTATGTTTGCATGACGTAGTTGCAGAAGGCCACGGTGGCGTCGATTGCGCGAGCGCTGTGCTTGCGGATAAGCGAAGTAGCTCCGGTGTCCTTCCAAGGCCGTGCGCCAGAGGCTGAATACGGACCACCCTCGCCAAATTTGGCGGTCATCAAAGAGACAATGGCTTGCTCCATCGATGGAGTGAAGGGAGGGCACGGCCCTTCCCATACATTAGCTACACCGACCGGGTTGGATCGCACGCCGGCGACTGGCGAAGGGGCAAAATGGAATCCTAGCCCGGAAAAGATTTGAGGTTCCCATCCCAAGAGATGTCGTCCGCTGCCAACACTGTGAATCCCGCCTCCCAATCCCATGGCCTGCTCCATCAGGAACATGTTCTGGCAGGCGACAGCCTGCTCCTGGAGCGCGGTGTCGGCGATAGCGCCGTCCAAATCGCGCAACGTCATGGTGCGGCGTTTGGCACTGTCGTCGTAGAGATGGCCTCCACGGCTTCGACGGAAAGCGTCCAAGCCGCACGGTGCCTGGTTTCGATCGGTGTCGACGACGAAATACCCGCACTCCTCGCTGAAGAGGACGAGCAGCAGATTGAGATAGACGCTCGCGATGTCGGTGACCGGGATCAGATACAGACTACCTGGACGGTTGGCGTACCATTGATTGAAGGACAGCATGAAAGGCATCTCACGAGGGATGTCGAGCCGGCCTTCCCGCATTTTGACCAGCACCGGACGTTCTCCGCTTTCGGGGTCTGGCACGCGAGCGACAAAATAAAGGCCGGTGTCATTCGTCATGAACAATCGTGTGGCCTGGGCGGCACAGGGACTCGGGATCGTCCGGCCCTGAAAACTCATCATGGCCATGCCCTGCCCGTCCTCGCGTCCGGGCCGTGCTCCATACTGCATGTCGCCGAGATTCATCCCGGTTTGTCCGACTCCTGCAAAGAGCAGGTAGTGAATCTCCTCGTGCGAGAGGGATATGGCAGGGAGTTCACTGCGATATCGGAGTGGGCCTTCTTGGATTTCCATCCCGCATCCGAATCGCCTGGTCTTGCGATGACGCAATGCCTCAAGGATGTGATGCACGCTGGTGGCGGCCGACAGGTGAGAGCAGGTGGTTGTCATCGATTCCTCCTTCCGATGGAAGATTGCCGCGTCTGGAGCTGTGCCCATCAGGATCACTAGGGGCAACATAAAGCTAAGCAGTTGGGTAATGGACCTACCCAAGTGGGTAGGCTCTTTTGTGAAGAGGCTGTTCTACCCTGCCGCAACCAGGCCGCACACAGTCACAGAGCATGCGGTTAATCCTTCACTCATCTCTCTCGTCAGAGGGAGTACCACCGAGGAGGCACTATGAAAACATCAGCTCAGGCAGCATGCCCCTTCCACTCTGCGGCGGCTCTTGAACCCGGCGGGCAACCTATCGACGCATGCGCTCGACTTACGTTACGCGATCTTCCAGGACCGACCGGACTGCCTGGTTTAGGCAATCTGTTCCAATTGGATCTCAAACGCCTGCACGCGATTCTTGAGCAATGGGCGGAGACTTACGGAGGGATGTATAGGTTTCAGATCGCCCACAAACCCGTGGTCGCCGTTTCTGACACGCAGCTGATTAACGAGGTGCTCAGGAAGCGGCCCGCATCCTACCGCCGATTCGCCTCCATTGAGCCGGTGTTAAAAGAAATGGGAATCAACGGCGTATTTTCTGCCGAAGGCGACCAATGGTTCCGCCAGAGACGGACAGCCATGCAGGCGCTGAATACGGCCCACCTACGAAGTTTTTTCCCGACGATGATCAAAGTGACGGACCGTCTCAAGAAGCGTTGGGACCGAGCAACCGGTTCGAGTGGTGCAGTCGACGTTCAGGAAGATTTGATGCGGTATACCATCGATGTCACGAGCAATCTGGCCTTCGGCTATGATGTCAACACCCTTGAAGACAAGGGCGATGACATTCAGAGACATCTCGAAAAGGTCTTTCCGATGATCAATCGTCGGATTAATGCTCCCTTTCCGTACTGGCATTTCATAAAGCTTCCCGAGGACCGAGCGTTGGAACACTCACTGGTGACCATCAGAAAAGCGTTGGTTGAGTTTGTCGCCCACAGTCGTGCTCGGCTAGAGCAGTACCCCGAACTGGCGGCTCGGCCAACTAACTTCCTCGAAGCCATGCTATCGGCGAAAGAGACTGATGGAGCGGAGATTACGGAGGAGGAAATATTCGGCAACGTCCTCACCATGCTTATTGGAGGAGAAGATTCTACGGCGACCACGATGGCGTGGATGCTGTATTTTCTGGCCGAACATCCAGATATTCAGGACCGGGTGCAGCAGGAGGTGGACGCTGTCCTCGGCGCGGCGAACATGCTGCATGACATCAGAGACGCTGAGCGGTTGTCCTATTTGGAGGCCGTCTCGTTCGAGACGATGCGTCTCAAATCGGTCTTCCCGATTCTCTTTCTGGGAACGAATCAGGATGTGCAGTTGGGAGGCGTGCAGATTCCCGAAGGAACGGCGATCTTCCTCCTTACCCGGAAGTGTGGCATGCAGGAAAGCGAATTCATCGCAGCCGATCGTTTTCAGCCTGAGCGCTGGTTATCCGGTGGCACCTGCCCAACCGGCGGCCATAATCCGAAGGCTTTTGTCCCGTTCGGCGCAGGGCCGCGCTTTTGCCCAGGTCGGAATCTGGCACTGCTTGAAATGAAGGCAGCGATAGCGATGTTGTGCAAGAATTTCTCCGTCCACCGATCCGCCGACGCTCCCCCGGTGGAAGAGCATTTCGAATTTCTTATGGCGCCGAAACATCTCGCGATCACTCTGACGCCTCGGATGGGAAAAGAAGTACGCCAGGACCGGCTAAACCATCAAAGCACCGGTGTCTGCCCTGTAGCGGTTGAAACTCTGTAGAAGGGAAAAGCAGACTGTCTAACTAAGAGGAATAGCGCCTGGAATCGAACTCGGGCACGGACGTCCGGGGCGAGTTGAGCCGCAAGCCCGGATTGCTGTTCTGCCATTGTGCCACAGCCGCCCAGCGATTCTCCACGCCGCCCAGCTTTTGATAGACGTTCTTGAGGTGGAACTTAATCGTATTGAGGCTCACGTGAAGGATCACAGAAATTTCCCAGTTGGTTTTGCCTTCGGCGACCCAGCGCATAATCTCATCTTCGCGCTCTGTCAAACACAAAGGGCGGGGTGATGTCTGCCCACGATCGGCCCACGAAGTTGCCCGCATGTAGGCCAGATGCAGATGTGGACCAAGGATCTGCATCATGGTTCGAAGCTTGTGTAGAAGGCGGTGATCGAAGTTGCTGAATGCAAAATAAGTGCAGTTGCCCAGTACGCCGCGTACGCCGACAGTAAGGCATTCCTTGATTCCGGCGTCGAGTTTGAGGTTGACGACCTCCTTGGGTAGATCAAGATCCATGAGATCTTCGCTAGACACCGTGCCGATCTGAGTTGTCTGCAGAAGTTGGATCGCGGGGTCCCACGCATAGCCCTGTGTTTCGTACAGATGTGTGTGTTCTTCACCATAATTTGAATGACCGATCTGGAATTTGCGTTTTGAGATCTCGTAAGTTCCGCTGGCACAGAATTGATGAGGAATAAGAGAATTGATCGCCGCGGCAAGATCAGGCAGTTGGTCGCGCCGCTGGACGCTCCGCAGCTGGTGCATGATTTCGCCCAGATGCTGGAACTCCTTTTTCGAGGGGTACTGGAGACTCTCGGGGCCTCGAAAGATCACGACGCGACCTCTGTCACTGCGCACGTGTAGAGGGTCAATTCGGAATGTGGGTATTCGGTGCGGGAGAGCAATGAAGGGGAACGGTACACAGAGAGGCTCATGATTTCATCCCAGCCGGCGTGGTGCGGACACTGATTCCCGGTCCCCGGCCACACCGATATGCGCATTTGTGGAATCTGCTCCAGATCCGCGGGTTCCATGAAAGCACATTTTTAGGGGGGAAATCCATCGCCTGCGGCGGACTGCCTGGTGCCGCTTAATACACTCGCCTTCAGGTCAGTCCGCAAACAGATGAATTGGAATGAGCTATGTAAGGCTAGCACGGAGTTGTGATATGGTCACATCATCCAGTCCAGCAGCTCGAAGCTCTTCGTGACTCGCTTTGGCGATCTCCGCGATGGTTCCGAATTTCTTCAGCAACGCTGCCCGCCGGATCTCGCCGATGCCGATGATCTGATCCAGCTTCGACGCGACGAGCGCCTTCCCCCGCAGCTTCCGGTGAAAGGCGATGGCAAAGCGATGGGCTTCGTCCCGGATGCGTTGCAACAGATGCGTCACGGGAGAGGTCGGAGGCAGGACGATGGGATTTTTTCGGCCCGCGAGAAAGATGCGCTCGTCCTTTCCCCCGCGCGCCTTCGCGAGTCCGAGGATCGGGATCTTCGGTTGTCCGGCCTCCCTCAGCCCTTCCATCGCAGCGGCGAGCTGTCCCAGCCCGCCGTCGATGAGGATCAGATCGGGCGTGGCCAGACCCTCCATGGTGCGACGATACTGCCCGTGGGTGTCTCCGTAGCGGCGGGCCACCACTTCCTTCATGCTGGCAAAGTCGTTCGCGCCGATCACCGTCTGAATCTTGAACCGCCGGTAGTCCGCTTTCTTCATTTGACCGTTTTCCCAGACGACCATCGAGGCGACGGATTGATCGCCCATCGTGTTGGAAATGTCGAAGCCCTCAATCCTCCGGGGTACCCTGTCGAGACGGAGCAGCCGCTTGAGTTCTTCGCCCGCCTGCCGGTCCAGTTCCTCGTCGCGCAAGTGGTCGGCGACGGCGGCCGCCGCATTCTCCTCGGCCAGTAGCACGAGCTGGTGTTTTGCGCCCCGCTCGGGCGAGATGACCCGCACCGCATGGCCGCGCTTTTCGGACAGCCACTGTTCGATGACGGCACCGTCTTCCAGGGCGACGGGCACAAGCACTTCTTTCGGCGGCTGCCCGTCCTTGTTGTAAAACTGTACGATCGCGGATTGCACGAGTTCTTCGTCAGGAGTATCCGCCGACTGGGGCCAGAAGAAGTCCTTCCGTCCGATCAGCAGGCCGCCCCGCACGAAGAGAATCTGAAGGTCGACCGCCGCGCCCCACCGCGCGAGCCCGATCACGTCCTGGTCCGTCGCGGACGTCTGCGTGATGCGCTGCTTTTCGAGTATGCGCTCGATCTTGAACAGCCGATCCCGCAGGCGAGCTGCCTCCTCGAATTCCTCCCGCTCCGCGGCCGCGTCCATTTTGGCGCGCAGGTCCTCCAGCAGCTCGCGATCGCGTCCTTCGAGAAACTGCCGGACCTGCCGGACAATCTGATGGTATTCCTCTTTCGTCTGGTTGCCGGTGCAGGGAGCCATGCATCGTTTGATCTCGAACTCGATGCAGGCCCGCTCGGCCTTTCCGTCGATGGCGATCGTGCAGGTCGCGAGCGGAAAGACGTGCTTGATGACTTTCAACGTCTCGCGCAGCGCGTTGGCCGGTGTGTAGGGGCCGTAGTAGAGCGCCCCGTCTTTTTCCACGCGCCGCACGATGGACAGGCGTGGGAAGTCGTCTTTGATCGGCAGACGGACATAGGGGTATTGCTTGTCATCGCGGAGAACCACATTGAACCGGGGGCGATGGCGCTTGACCAGGTTGCTCTCGAGGATCAGGGCCTCGAGTTCAGACCGTGTGACCATCGTCTCGAGATCCGCCACTTGGCTGACGAGCAGGGCCGTTTTAGGGATATGTGCCGCCCCTCTCTGAAAATAGGACCGAACGCGATCCGCCAGCACCGCGGCCTTGCCGATGTAAAGGATCTCCCCCTGCGTGTTCTTGAAGAGATAAACGCCGGGACCGTCGGGCAGATGGGCGAGTTTGGATTGAAGAACGTCAGTCGTCATGTGTCAACCGTCATTCGTCAAGCGTAAGGATAACAGGAGTCACGCCGAGATTTCTTCCGGTCGACGCTTGACGGATGGCGCTTGACGAAACTGCTACTTCAGCGTTCGCACGAATGACGGGCTCAATGTGCCGCGGGCGACTTCTGCAACCGGTCCTTTCATGGTGAGGCTGAAGTCGGGAGCGACGGCGATCTTGAGTGCGCCGCCGGGCATCGTGACTGTGACGGGGCTCTTCACCAGTCCCAGGCGGACCGCCGCGCTGGCGGCGGCGCAAGAGGAGGAGCCGGACGCCTCCGTTTCTCCCGCACCGCGTTCCCAGATCAAAATGGAGATGTCGTTCGGTCCCGTCGGAACCGCGAGCTGGACGTTGGTCCGATTGGGGAACAGCGGGTGATTCTCCAACTCGGGCCCGAGGAGCAGGAGCTCCTCACGCGTCCACTCGGCTCCCGCGGGCTTGAAGACCACGCAATGGGGGTTGCCCACGCTCACGCCCGTGAATCGAAGGTCTTGGCCGGCTACGGTAACAGGGTGCTCGATGAGTTCGTCGACTGCCAGCGCGCAGGGCAAGGCAGCCGGTTTGAACGTGGCCCGGCCCATCTCCACCGTGACGGCACTGGCGTCGCCGTGGCGGTCAATATGCAGGTCGATCGTGACGAGGCCGCCCTTGGTCTCCACGGTGAAATGTTTTTTCTTGGTCTTGCCCGTCGCATGCAGATAGCGTGCGAAGATGCGGAGTCCGTTTCCGGATTTTTCCGCTTCGCTGCCGTCCGGATTGAAGATGCGCAGGCCGAAATCGGCCTTTTTCGACGGCACGAGCGTCAGAATGCCGTCGCTGCCCAGTCCCCAGTGACGGTCGCACACGGCTTTGATGTTGGACGGCCTCAGCTTGAAGGTCAGTTCTTTGGGGTCCATCACGATATAGTCGTTGCCGAGGCCGTGTCCGCGAAAGAACCCGTTTTTCATCTCCCACTCCTTGTCAGAAAGATCGTCACGCGTCGCTCGTCATCCGTCAATCGAGAGGAGGAAGATACGTCGGAACGAGACACGTCGTCAATGTAGACGGGGGTGAAGGGTCCGAGTCGAAGCTTGACGAATGACGATTGACGGGCTCCGGAGGCTAGACGATCTTCACCCCGGCGGGTCGTTCGATCAATTCGATCTCGTAACCGTCCGGCGCGTCGATGAAGATGAAGCGGCTGCCGGAAGCGGTCTTCGTCGGACCGTCGGTGATCTTGACGCCCTTCGCATTGAGCGCAGCGATGGTTTCGTCGAGGTTCTCCACCTGGAACGCCAGGTGGACGAGGTCTTCCTGGACCTTGACCGGCCCGCTGGGCGGGAAACTGGTCAGTTCGATGAGCTCGTCGCTGTTGGGCACTTTCAGAAAGGCCAGTTGCGAGCCGCGAGGCGAGGTCTTTCGTTCGAGTACTTCGAGACCCAGCACGGTCGTGTAGAAGCGGATGGTCTCCTCCAAGTCGCTGACGCGCATGCGGGTATGCAACAGCTTCGTGATCTTCATCGCGCTGTCCCCAACCCGTCATTCGTCAGTCGCCAAGCGTCAACGCAAAACGGCGACGGCCCTCGTCGCCAGGGCTCACGGTTGACGCATGACGACCGACGCATTACATGATCCTCCGTGCCGGCCCCGCCGTTTTTCGCAACAAGACTTCCGCGCTTCCGGGAATAAGAAGATTGGGCATGGGGCCGATCTCCTGGTAGCCCAGCTTCTTATAGAATTCGCGCGCGGGCGCATTGAAGTCGGACACACAGGCAAAGAGATTGTTTGTCCTGGCGAACACGATCGATTCGATCCGGCTGAGCAACCGTTTCCCGAGTCCGTTGCCTCTCGCCCAGGGAGCGATGCCGAGGAGCTCCAGGTAGTCGCCCAGCAGAAATTTTTGCTTGATGACGGCAATGCCGGCAACACGCCCGTCGAGTTCGATGACATAACTGTCCCGTCCCTGAGGCATCGGGCAGAAGATGTGATCCCAATCGTCCCCGGTGTAGCCGAGCTGCTTCCAGGGATCGGATTCCGCCAGGATCTGTACGACCGCGGCGCGGTCGTCGGGATTCATGTCCCTGATCGCTGCGTCCTTCATGGGGCGGACGGTTTGCAATTCAACAGCTCGCTGACCGTCATGGGTTTGAGCCCCTTATGGGGCAACACTTCGATGGTCAGCCGTTCGATCACCTGCCGAGTCTGTTTCCCCTTGCCGTTCGCGTGAAACACGATGATGCTGCCAGGCTTCACGCGCTTCGCCACGCGTGCCAAGATCCGCTCGGTCGAGAGAGTGGGGTCGGGGTCTCCGGATTCGATGCTCCAGTGAATGAACCGGAGTCCGAGCGCATTCACAACGTCGACGGTGACGTCATTATATTCCCCGTAGGGGGGACGAAACAGGGTGGCGTCGTGTGCGTAGTGCTCGTGCAGGACCTCCACCGGCCGGTGGATTTCCTCCCGTTGCTCCTCGGCGCTGTGCATCGGAAGATGCGTGTGGGCATCCCCGTGGGTCCCGATTTCGAAGAACCCGATCCCGAGGAGATGTTCGACCTCCTCGTCGTGCTTCTTCATCCACCTGCCGGACATGAAGAACGTGGCGGGGATCTGGTGCTGGGCGAGGTAGTCCACAACCGACCGGTCGTAACCGGATCCCTTGCTGACCGGGCACAGATCGAACGTCAGCGCCACGCCGGGACAAGCCGGCGGGCCGGACTTGATCACCTGGGCCGACAGGGTTGCCGGGAAAACCCATCCGAGGCAGAGTGCTGCGATGATTGCCAGAACGAAGCGGGTGCATGTCGTCGATGGCATAGGGTCTAGTATACCCGAAGCGGAAGAATGACGGTTGACCGCGAATTTATGCCGCTGGTACGGTGACACCATGCTCTGGTCGTCGTGGGAAATCGGACGCGCGCTGGGGATTCCCATCCGTGTCCACGGGTCGTGGTTTCTGGTGTTTTTCTTCGTCACCTGGTCGTTGGCGACCGGATATTTGCCCGACAATCTTCCGGGTCTCTCTTCGGGCCGCTATTGGCTCATGGGCGGGGTCGCCGCCGCGCTGCTGTTTTGTTCGGTCCTGCTTCACGAACTGGGGCATTCGTATGTCGCTCTGCGGTATCGTATTCCGATCGAGCAGATCACCCTCTTTTTGTTCGGCGGGGTGGCGCACATGCGCAAAGAGGCTCCCAGCCCCCGTGCGGAGTTGCTCATCGCAGTTGCCGGGCCCGCGGTGAGCTTTCTGCTCGGCGCAGTTTCGTTTGGGCTCGTCATTGTAGCGGAGTCCGTTCAGAACCGGCAGGCTTTGCAAGGTCTGATTATGCTGGGAATTCTTCTCGGGGTGGTGAACGTGCAGCTCGGGGTGTTCAATCTACTCCCTGGATTTCCGTTGGACGGCGGGCGTGTGCTCCGCGCTGGTCTTTGGGCCTGGGGAAAGGATTTTCACCGCGCCACGAAACAGGCCGCTTCCGTCGGGTTGGGCTTTGGCGTTGCGTTCGGGGTAGTCGGAACGGGTGCCGTCGTCGGGGCGCTGACGGGCGCCTTGCCGCCCGCCATGCTGCCGAGCGGCGGATGGGTGATCTTCGTCGGCATGTTTTTGTTCGCCACAGCCAAGGCGAGCCGCCGGCAGGCGGTCCTTCGCCAGTCGCTCGCGGCCGTGCCTGTTCGCGACCTGATGGTGCAGACCGTGGTCTCGATTCCTTCCGACTGCACGCTGGACGAAGCCGTCAATCGGTATTTCCGGCCCTATGGATACGGGGGATTTCCGGTCGTCGATGAAGAGCGGCTGGTCGGGCTGGTGACCGTTCCGGAAATCCAGCAGGTGCCGACCTCGCTCTGGCCCTGGCGGCGGATCGGTCAGGTCATGCGCCCCTTCTCGCCGTCGATGGTCGTAGCGCCGGATGTTCCGGTCATTCACGCGATGGAACAAATGGCGCGGGAGGGCTGGGATCGGCTCGTCGTCGTGCAGGACGGAGAGATCACCGGGCTCGTCACCCAGTCAGCGATCGTGCACTTCTTACAGCTACGCAAGACGTGACGCCGCGCTCACTCCGCCCGCGCGACAGAAATATTTTGCGCGATGGCGACGCGAATGAGATAGACGACGAGCAGAAATCCGTAGACCACGCAGAAAAATTTGAACGTGACGCGGTAGAAGTCCATCAACAGAATGGGCAGACACAGCGCGAACAGCAGACTCGCGATGAGCGTGGCAAACGTCAGTCGCCGGCAGAATTCATAGGACGGTTCTTTGCCGATCGGCTTGAGCGCCCGGGCATAGCGTTCGGCCCGTTGCAGCCGGGCCTCCTGCACTGCGTCGTCCGATGGGCCCCAGTAGCGGAGCTTGAAATAGCCGTAGCCGATGAAGAGCCAGGGCACAGACCAGAGGGGCCAATACAGGGTCCCCGCATACTCCTCGCTGCTAATCAGCACGGCGTAGGACGGGGCGTAGAGGAGCCCCAGTACGAGGGGGAGAATTCGTTCATCGCGCGGCCGGTCGCCGTCCGGCCCTCCGTGGATCAGTTCGCGTTCGAACAGCGGGTAGCCGTATTTCAGAACCACCAGGGCGATCGCGGCGCTCATCGTCTTGTCCGGAATGTAGCGGATGCAGTTCTGGAACCAATTGACCACGTACCAGCCGATGTGTTCGCTCCAGGTGAGGCCCAGGAGCGATTCGAGATACATCTGAACCGCCGACTCCCATTGTGCGATGCGCATGCTGAGGGATTCCGCCAGCTCTGGGTTCAGGGCGAAGATGGACCGTTCATGGAGCGCCGACTGGACCAACGTGCCGGGGATACTCATGACGACCGCGCCGGCCACGCCGAAGCTCAGCAGAAACCAGGTGTGGGCGAGGCCGGAACTCTTGCTCGTCCGCACGTACTTTTGAAAGCCCGATTGCCTGGCCAGCGTCCCCCAGAAGAACGCGCCGGTCATGTTGACGAGCGACCAGGGAAAGATGACCACGTCAGCGCCCGCTTCAGGGTAGAGCAGCCAATTGACGACGGAGTTCGAGAGCAGGGCCACGATCGCGCCCCACCAGGGACCCAAGAGGATGGCCGCAAGCGCCGTTCCCGTCATGTCCAAGAATAAAATGCTTTCGAGGTGTCGGCTGAGGGTCAGGCCGACATAGTTCAGGAGCACGCCGGCTGCGACAATCACGCCGGTTTCATACAACAGCAGGTACGACGAGCCCTTGAGCGGTTTCGCGGAAAAGAAGTCGACGGAGGGCGACGGTTCCCAGGACGGGCGTTCGGGTTGAGGCGCGTTCTTCCGTTCCTTCTTCGTTTGAATGCGATGCTGGATGTCCAGCAGCTTTTCCATCACGGTGAGCAGCGCTGCGATAAACCCCGCGAACGTGCCCCCCAGCATCAGGATCTCTTTACCGTATTCTTCCATCGTGCCGATCGCTCCTCTCCGTGCGGTCCCCATTGTATCGAGGACGGGCGTCCCCAGCTAGGAAAAGGCCGGAAGTTGCAGAGGGCTCAAAACGGCTCCAGGAGTGGTTTGGCGAGGATGTCCGTTCGACCAAGGAGGGATCAGCCGGAGGCCCGCTCGGCGGCGGCCATGGTAGCGGCCGGTACATGCATGCGCTGTTGCAGCTTGTGTGCGAGTACCGCGCCGAACAGGAGGAGAACCGCCGAATAGTAGACCCAGAGGAGCAGGAGGACAATCTCGAGCAACGAGCCGTAGAGCCTGGCGTACACAGTTGCGTAGCCGCTGTAGGAGACGAACAGGAGCTTTGCGGCCACCCACAGCAGGCCGAATATGAGGGCCCCAGCCATCGCCTGGCGCCATTCGGGCCGGCGGCGGGGCACGTAGCGATACAGCAGGCTGACGGCCAGGAACGCCAGCGCGAACGGCAGGGTGTAACTCAGCAGGAAATCGTGGGCGGCGAGACCTACAAGATCCAGTCCCCACACGCTGGGTACGTAGCCGGTCAGAAAGTCGATGATCTGGGTGGCCACGTAGGAGACGATGAGCAGCAACCCCGTGGCGCCAAGCAAGGCGACGGAGATCGCGGTCGAGACCAGCGGATGTCGGCGCCAGGTGCTCTCGAAGACGACGTTGAGCGCATAGTCCAATTCGTAAAACACCAACCCGCCGAACCAGAAAAACGACAGGAAGACGATCCATCGGACGCTTTCAAGGTGGCTGATCCGGCGGAGTTCACTGGCCAACCGTTCGCCCAGGGACGGCAGAAACCCTTTGAGAAAGCTCAGGAGAAATTGCTCGCCGATGACGTCCTGGCTGACGAAAACACTCACGCCGTAGAGGAGTAGGAAGACGAGCGGGAAGAGAGACAGCAGCGAGAAGAAGGCGAGCGACGCGGCCAGGCTGGCGCAGCCGTGCCGTTGGAACCCCTTGAGTACATCACGGACAAAACGAAGGAAGTCGAGGAGGTGTTGCATACGGCTAAGCGTAGCATGAGCCGCTCCGACGCGCATCCATCGGTGGACCGGCGTGCCTTACTTCAGCGTCAGCACGGCCTGCGTGGCCAATTGGACGATCGGGTTGGGATAAAATCCGAAGAACACGACTCCCCCAACGGCGCACGCGAGCACGATGGACAGGGTCGGCGACATGACGAGCCGGGGCGAGGTCGCCGTCAGTTCCTCCGGCTCCCGCATGTACATCACCATCACCAGGCGGAGATAGTAATAGGCGGACACCGCGGCAAAGACCACCGCCACGACGGCCAGCCAGGTCATCCCGGCTTCCACGGCGGACATGAAGACGTAGAATTTCCCGACGAATCCCGCCGTGGGAGGGATGCCGGCCAAGGACACCATGAACACCAGCATGAGCAGCGCACCCAAAGGATGGCGCTTCGCCAATCCGGTGAAATCCTCGATCTCTTCCCCTTCGAGCCCGCCCTTGCGCAACATCGCCACGATGGCGAACGCGCCGAACGTCATGAATGCGTACAGCGCGATGTAGAGCATGACGCTGGCGATACCCGCGGTTCCACCGGCCGATCCCTCCATGCGTCCGGCGGCAACGACGCCGATCAAGGCGTAGCCGGCGTGGGCAATGCTGGAATACGCGAGCATCCGCTTGATGTTCGTTTGCACGAGCGCTACGACGTTTCCCAGCAGCAGCGTCGCGACGCAGAGCAACAGGAACATCGCCGACCAGTCGGCTTTGAGCCCCCCGAGCCCCTCGACGAACACCCGGAGGAACGCCCCGAAGCTCGCGGCCTTCGAGGCCACCGCCATGAAGGCCGTGACTGAGGTCGGGGCGCCCTGATAGACGTCGGGCGTCCACATGTGAAAAGGAACGATGGCGAGCTTGAAGCCGAAGCCAACGGCGAGCAGGATGGTTGCGACTAGAAGCCATGGATCGTACAGGCTCTGTCCGGCAACCGCGGCGGCGATGCCGGACAGCCCGGTGCTTCCCGTTGCGCCGTACAGGAGCGAGATGCCGTACAAGAGAATGCCTGAGGAGAAGGCCCCCAGCACGAAGTATTTTGCCGAGGCCTCCAGCGAACGAGGCTCCGACCGTTTAAGCCCCGCCATCACGTAGAGCGAGAGCGACATCAGCTCGGTGCCGAGATAGATGGTCAGCAAATCGGCCGCGGAGACCATGACCATCATCCCGGAGAGCGCCAGCAGCACGAACCCATAATACTCGCCGAAATACAACCGCTCCTCCTTCAAATAGGAGAAAGACAGCAGTACGGTGAGCCCGGTCACGAAATAGAGCAGCAGTTTCCAGAAGCATCCGTAGGCGTCGACGACGACGAGCTCGCTGAAGGCGGTCGCGGGTCGGCTCATCTGCGAAGCAGTGAGCCCCATGCATACCGCGAGGGTGCCGAGGGTCAGCCAGGCCAGTCCGTCCTTCTTGGAGGCGTGGATCACGGGATCGAGCGCGAGGACCGCGCAGGCCGCCGCGACCACGAGGAGTTCCGGAAGGATCACAAGAAGATCTTGGGCCGAAAAACTCATGGGCGAGGGGTCTCCTCGGTCGCCGATATCGGTTCGGCGTTGAGAGGCGCGGGCTCGCCGGTTCGATCGTCGGATGCGGCGGGCGCCGACGCGACAGAAGTCGACCGGGCGATAATCGCCTCGACGCTGGCATGCATCCGAGTCAGCAGAGGATTGGGAAACAACCCGATCCAGAACACGAGAGCGATGAGCGGCGCCACGGTGGTCAGCTCGCGCCGGTCGAGATCGCGGAGCTTGGCCAGGAATTGGGGCGAGGGCACCCCGAATGCGACTCGCTGGACCATCCAGAGCAGGTAGGCGGCTGCCAGGATGATGCCGAGGGCCGCAAAGGCGGTCGCAATCTTGCTCCAGAGGAACGTGCCGGCCAACACCAGAAATTCGCCGACAAAGCTGTTCGTCCCGGGTAAACCCAGCGAGGACAGCGCAAAGATCACGAGCGCGGTCGCGTAGCGGGGCATCGGGGCCGTGAGCCCGACGTTGTCGGCGATCTGTCGGCTGTGAGTCCGCTCATAAATAATGCCGACGCAGAGGAAGAGCCCGCCGGTCGTAATTCCGTGGTTCACCATCTGCATCACGGCGCCTTCGATGCCCTGAACGTTGAACATGAAAAGGCCGAGCGTCACGAAGCCCATGTGGCTGACGCTCGAGTAGGCGATGAGTTTCTTGAGGTCGGCCTGGGCGAGCGCCATGAAGGCCCCGTAAATGATCGCGACGAGGGACAGCGCGACCATGAGGGGCGTGAAGGCCTGAGAGGTCTCCGGCAACATAGGCAGGCTGAAGCGGATGAAGCCGTAGGCGCCCATTTTCAACAGGACGCTGGCCAGGATGACGCTGCCCGCCGTCGGCGCTTCCACGTGTGCGTCGGGGAGCCAGGTGTGGAACGGGAACATGGGCACCTTCACGGCAAAGGCCGCGAAGAAGGCGAAGAAGAGCCAAGTTTGCAGCACCGGCGGATACGTCACCCGACTCAACTGCACGATGTCGAACGTGTGGCCGCCTTGAACATACAGCACGATGATGGCGACCAGCAGCAGCACGCTGCCGGCCAGGGTATAGAGGAAGAACTTGATCGCGGCGTAGAGGCGACGTGGGCCGCCCCACACGCCGATCAGCAGATACATTGGGATGAGCATGGCTTCCCAGAACACGTAGAAGAGCACGAAATCGAGCGCGGCAAACACGCCGAGCATCGCCCCTTCCATGACGAGCAGCATGACCATGAACTGGCGGACTCTGGTCTCGACGGAGCGCCAGGAGACCAGCACACAGAGCGGCATCAGGACCGTGGTCATCAGGACGAGGGGGAGACTGATGCCGTCCAAGCCGAGCGCGTACTGGATCGGTGGAGCCGCAATCCAGATCGCCCGCTCGACGAACTGCATCTGGCCCGATGCGGAGTCGAACAGCCACCACAAGGGAAGCGAGAGGGCGAGGTCGGCGAGGGTGATGCCGAGCGCGGCGAGCCGGACGCTCGATTCCTTGACGAAGAACAGCGCCACGGCACCGGCCAGCGGAATGAACACCAAGCATGTGAGCCAAGGAATGGAATTCGTCATTCGTCAACCGTCACGCGGCAATCGTCACAAACCAGAGGATTCGCGCTCTTGCTGTCCATGTGAGCGGGCACACCGATGCTCCTAAAAAACCAGGAAGACCGTCACCATCACGACAATGCCCAGCGTCATTGCCAATGCATAGTGCTGGGTCTGTCCGGTTTGGACCAGCCGCAACAACCACCCTCCCCAGGCGAACGCACGGGCTACGCCGTTGACCGCTCCGTCGATCACCCCCACGTCGACGCGGTTCCACAACTGGGATGCAGCGGCGAAGGTCGGTCGGACGAAGATACGGTCGTAGGCCTCGTCCACGTACCATTTGTTGAGCGAACCCTGGTACAAGGTCGTCCAGCGCTGCGCGAAGCGATCGGACTGGCCTGGGTTGCGCACATAGACATAATAGGCCGAAGCAATGCCCAAGAGGCCCATCAAGGTTGCCACGATCATGATGCTGGTGCCGGCGCTTCCGGAATGGTTGCGCAATTCTCCTCCGGTGGAGAACACCGGCTCCAGGAAGGAGGGAATGCCAAGATAGCCCGTCACGACGCTCAAGACGGCCAGGATCAACAGCGGCACCGTCATCGTGCGGGACGGTTCATGGAGATGTCTCGCATGGTGTGGATCGACGCGCGACGGTCCCCAGAATGTCACGAAGACGAGCCTGAAACTGTAGAAGGCCGTCATGAGGGCGGTCAGTAGTCCCATGATTGCGAGGACTTGTCCCAGGGAGCCGGACGACCAAGCCGCTCCCAGGAGTTCGTCCTTGCTGAAAAATCCCGCCGTCAGGGGGAAACCTGCAAGGGCCAGCGATCCGACGACGAACGTCCAGTAGGTTACGGGCAATCGGTCTTTCAGGCCGCCCATCTTCCGCATGTCCTGCTCATGGTGCAACGCGATGATCACGGAACCGCATCCCAAGAAGAGCAAGGCCTTGAACGCGCCGTGCGTCAGCAAGTGGTACATGCCGGCGGCGTAGGCACCGAGCCCACAGGCCATAACCATGTAGCCCAACTGGCTGACGGTCGAATAGGCGACGATGCGCTTGATGTCCGTCTGCGTCAGCGCGATGGTCGCCCCGAGGACCATGGTCGCCGCGCCGACCACAGCGACGACGTTCATGGCGGTCGGAGAAAGGCTATAGATGGGGGCGAGCCGCGCGATCATGAAGACGCCCGCTGTCACCATCGTCGCGGCGTGGATTAACGCTGAAATCGGAGTCGGGCCTTCCATCGCGTCTGGCAACCAGACGTGCAGCGGCACCTGCGCCGATTTTCCTATGGCGCCCATAAACAGCAGTAAACAGATCAGGGTGAAGACCGAGACGTCCCACGTGCGTCCGAAGGGACCGAGCACGTTCATCGTCAGGCCGGCTGCCTCGTGCGCTGCGGGAAACACATCGTGATAGTCGAGTGAGCCGAAGTTGTACCAGACGAGCAGCAGGCCCAGGATGAACCCGAAGTCGCCGACACGATTGACGAGGAAGGCCTTCGTGGCGGCCGAGCAGGCGGAGGCCCGTTCGTACCAGTGTCCGATCAGAAGGTAGGAACAAAGGCCGACGGCTTCCCAGAACACGAACAGTTGCAGCAGGTTGTCGGCTAACACCAGCATCAGCATCGAAAAGGTGAACAATGCGATGTAGGCGAAGAACCGGGCGTATCCGGGCTCGCCGTGCATATAGCCGATCGTATAGATGTGCACCAGCGAACTGACGACGGTGACCAGCAGGAGCATCACCGCAGTCAGCCGGTCGATATAGAGCCCGATATGCACGTCGAGGTGTCCGGACGTGAGCCAGGAGTAGAGGGGCACGGAAATGATGGCGCCTTGAGCGACCTCCACGAACGCCGATAGCGAAAGCAGGCCAGACAACAGTACGGCGGGCACGGCCACAACGTGGGCGCGGTCCTTGATGCGCGAGCCGGCCAGCCCCAGCACGAGAAACGCGGCCAGAGGTAGAAGCGGGATTAGTGCGTACAACATATCCAAAGCCGTGCGCCGTTCGCGTCATGCGGCGTGCGACACGAATAGCCGTCGATCGATCTGCCAGCGCATGACGATTGACGCATGACCATTGACGATTCCATCACCATTTCAACAAATTGAACTCTTCCACGTTGATGGTGGACTTGGATCGGTGCAAGGCGATGATGATGGCGAGCCCGACCGCCACTTCCGCCGCCGCCACCGTCAGCGCGAAGAAGACGAAGACCTGACCGCCCAGATCGCGAAGATGTTCCGAGAAGGCGACGAAGTTGATGTTCGTCGCGTTCAACATCAGTTCCACCGAGAGCAGGATGGCGATGAGGTTGCGCCGGATGAGCACGCCCACGACGCCCGTGAGGAACACGATCGTGCTGAGGATGAGGTAATACGACACGGGGACGGTCATGGCGTCGGTGGCTCCATGATGTCCTTCTTGGCCAGGATGATCGCTCCGATCATCGCCACCAGCAGGATCAGGGAGGCGACTTCGAAGGGGAAGATGTAGGTGGAATAGAGCGTCTCGCCGATGGCCATGGTATTGTCGGCGGCCGCCGCGCCGGGCTGTTCCTGCGGGACCATCCCGGAACGCTCGGCCTTCGCGCTGGCCAGGAGGATCAGGAATTCGATGAACAGCGGGACGCCGACGAAGGCAGCCAGGCGCCACTGGTTGTGGTACTGGTCGTCCCGTTTCAGATTGAGGAGCATGACGACGAACAGATACAGGACCAGAATGGCGCCGGCGTACACGATGATCTGGACGGCGGCGAGGAACTCGGCGTGGAGCGTGACGTACAGACCGGCGACGTGGAAGAACAGCACCAGCAGAGACAGCGCGCTGTAGATCGGGTTCTTCAGCGCCACGACCAAGAACGCGGTGACCGCAATGACGCCCGCGAAATATCCGAAGAACAGTTCTTCTACCATCCAATCCCTTGTCTTGCGCCGGTTCCTGACAGCCGTCGCCCGTCACCCCGCCCAGTGCCCGGCGGTCAATTCGGCTTGGGCGGCATGTGTTTGAACGGGACGTTGAAGAACGCCACGTTCGGGTGCTGCAGTTCCAGACGCTTCTCGCGGACGGGGAAGGCACGATCGCCGATCGCGAGCAATTGTTGCTTGTTTAAATGAAGTTGCCGCTTATCGTAGACGGCCCACTCGAACTCCCTCGTCATGCCCAGGGCGTCCACCGGACAGGCATCGACGCACATGCCGCAGAACAGGCAACGGGTCATGTCCATGTAATATTCTTTCGCGTAGCGCTTCGTCGGTTCCCCGGGCACCTCTCCGCTCACGACGCGGATGACGCGGGACGGGCAAGCGGCCTCGCAGAGATCGCAGCCGACGCACTTTTCCGTGCCGTCGTCGTAGCGCAGCTGCGCCAGCATGCCGCGGTAGTTCTCCGGTAGCGTGCGCTTCTCGTGGGGGTACTGCAACGTGATGGGCTTGTAGTGGATCAAGTGGGAGAGCGTGGCCTTCATGCCCACGAGAATCTCGTAAAAGGTGACGGTCTTGAGCCACTCGCGCCAGCTCATCCGTTTGGTCGCGATCGCGCCTGCCATGGTCCCCCGGTCCGATTACTTCATCTGCTGATAAATGTAGACCGCGATCGACGTCACTACGATGTTCGCCAGCGCGATCGGCAGCATCACTTTCCAGCCGAACTTCATCAACTGGTCGTAGCGAAGCCGTGGCAGTGTCGCCCTTAGCCAGAAGAACAGGAAGAGAAAGAAGTAAACCTTCACGGTGAACCAGGCCACGCCTTCGGCCCAGGCGAACGATTCCAGGCCCAGACGTCCGAGCAGCGTGCCGGGGTAGGGCGCGTTCCAGCCTCCTAGGAAGAGGGCCGCGGCGACGCAGGAGACCAGCACCATGTTGGCGTACTCGGCGATGAAGAAGAATGCGAAGCGCATCCCGCTGTATTCCGTGAAGAAGCCCGCGACCAGCTCGCTCTCGGCTTCGGGCAGGTCGAACGGCACGCGGTTGGTTTCGGCCACCGCCGAGATTACGTAGACGACGAACGCGAAGATCTGCGGTGCGGGAAACGCGAACGCGAACCAGTGCCAGAATCCTCCCGCTTGGGCTTCCGTAATCTTCACCAGGCTCAGCGACCCGGCCATGATCAGCACACCCACGATCGCCAGGCCCACGTTCAGCTCGTAGCTGATGACCTGCGCGGCGGAGCGCAGCCCGCCGAGCAGTGAGTACTTGCTGTTGGAGGCCCAGCCGCCCAGAATGATTCCGTACGCGCCGATGGAGGCGAAGGCCAGAATGTAGAGGATGCCGATATTGATGTCGCTGATCACAAACGGCTTTACGGTGATCCCGAAGACCTCGATGGTCCGGTCCGGTCCGAACGGAACGACGGCGAAACCGATGAGCGCCGGCACCATCGCGAGGATGGGCGCCAGGCTGAACATGAACTTGTTGGCGCCAGCCGGGATGATGTCTTCCTTGAAGAACAGTTTCAGCCCGTCCGCGATGGGCTGAAGAATCCCGTAGGGGCCGACTTCCATGGGGCCCATGCGGTCCTGCATCCAGCCCAGCACTTTCCGCTCGGCCAGGGTAAGAATCATCACGGTCAACATCACAACGCCCATGACCGCGGCGATCTGGGCAAGGGACACGGCGAGGCGCAAGCCAATTTCCGTCACGATCAGACTCCTGAATTAGCGGTAGAGATTCGTCATGGTTGTTCAGGCCACTTTGATCATCGACACCGAGGTCGTGCGCACGTAGGGGACTCTGGTGACCGGATCGACGACGCAATCGAACAGGTGCATAGCGCGCTGGCCGAAGTGATCCGGGAACCAGGCCAGGCCTTCGGGCACGCGCCCGGCGATTTTCACCGTGGCGGTCATCTCGCCCCGGGAGTTCGAGAGGCGGACACGGTCTCCGTCCACCAGCGCGAAACGGGCCGCGTCGGACGGGTTGAGGCGCAGCGCGCCGCCGCCTTCCACTTGCAGCAGGCCCTTCGCGCGGGTGGACAGTTTGCCGGAATGAAACAGGCTCTGCACCAGCTCGAGTTGCACGGTGCCGTCGGGCCTGGGTTTCCGGGTCTCGATGCGGTATCGCGCTGCCAGATCGGTCTGAAACCCATCCGCCAAGTACCGGTCGACCGTCGTCCGGTCGATCTTGGGAAGCACCGGGGCAGGACCGAGTGAGCGGTAGCCGGGGATGACGCTCCGGATCTCCTTGAGGATCTCTTTGCTCTCCGCGTACTCGAATGGTGTGTCCATGAGGACCGAGAGCGCGGAGAAGATTTCCCAGTCGGGCCGGCTCTCTCCAACCGATTCGATGGCCGGCCGGACAGCCTGCACATGGCCTTCCGTATTCGTAAAGGTGCCGGTCTTCTCCATCGCCGACGCAGCGGGGAGAACTACATGGGCCAAGGTTGCGGTCTCGGTGAGGAACAGCTCCTGGCAGACCAGCAGGTCGAGCTTCCGCAAGGATTCTTCCACCCGCACCTGTGCGGGAAGGCTGGCCACCGGATTTTCACCGACGATGAACATCGCCTTGAGAATACCGGCCCTGGCCCGGTCGAGCATCTCGACGAGGGTCGCTCCGCCGTTCGGCGGCGGCTCGTGCCGCCAGAGTTGGACGACCCGATCGCGGGCCGCGCGGTCGCCGATATCGGAGGGGCCCGGCAGGAATTCGGCGGCGGCCCCCATTTCGAGCGCGCCCTGGTCGTTGTTTTCTTCGGCCAGCGGGGCAAAGCCGCATCCGGGTTGATCGAGTTTCCCGAGCAGCAGGAGCAGATCCAGCAGGTTGAGCGATCCGGTATAGCCGCGCTCGTGTCGCAGCAGGCCCTGGCCTGCCAGCACGATCACGCGGCGGCCTTTCGCAAGCGTGTGAGCGGCCTCGACGAATGCGGTCTGGTTCGAGCCCGTCGCGGCCGAGATGTCCGCCCACGAAAGCTGTTCAACCGCGTGTGTGACGGCGTTCACGAAGCCGGGCCAGCGTTGCGCGAGGTCCGGGTGAACCAGCCGCTGCTCCACGGTCGCTTTCAGCAGTCCCAACACCGCAGTGTGCATCTGCGCGGGCGGCACGCAGAAATGGTGCGAGGACAGATTGGCGATGTTGCTGATCGGGTCGATCGCCTGCACTAACGCTTCGATGGTCACCAGCCGGCCGCCACGCTTCTTGACGGCTTCTTTGACCTTGAGGCCAGTGATCGGATTGGACTCGGTGATGTTGGTGCCGACCAGCAACAAGACCTCGGCGGCGGCGACGTCGTCGAAGCTCACGGTCCACCGGTGCGTACCCTGCACGCGACGCATCGCCAGGACGGCGTTGAGATGGCCGTAGCGGACGCTGCTGTCGATGCTGTTGGTCCCGATGGTTACGCGCATGAACTTTTGGAAGAGGTACAGCTCTTCGTTTGTGCACCGGCCCGAGATCAATCCTCCGAAACTCTGCCCGCCGTGCGCGGCCTTGATCCGGCTGGCCTGTATGGCCACGAACTCCAATGCCTCTTCCCAGGTGGCCTGGACGAGCGCCCCGTTTCGACGGATAAGTGGATGCGTCAGCCGTCCGGGATGGGCCGCCGCGTGGAATCCGAAAAATCCCCTCGCGCACAGGTCGCCATTATTGCGGCCCGCCCCGAGAGTCGAATTGACTTCGACGAGCTCCTGATTCTTCGCTTGCACCGTGATCTGGCAGCCGTCCCCGCAATAGCCGCAGACGGTATCGGCCCGCTTGAGCATCCAGGGCCGGTATTCGTACATGGACAGCCGGCTCGTGATGGCGCCCACGGGGCAGATCTGGACGCACCCTCCGCAGAATTCGCAGTCGAGCGGATGGGGGCCGAAGTGCTTGATCTCCGTCATGGTACCGCGGCCCACCGGGGCCAAGGCCTTCACGTCCATGACCTCGTCGCAGTACCGGACGCAGCGCAGGCACTGTACGCAGCGGTTCATCTGGGTTTCGATGAGCGGACTGAAGTATTCCTTCGGAAAGACTCGCTTGGTCTCGACGAACCGGCTGGTGGTCGGCGTATATTGGTGGGAGAAGTCCTGCAGATCGCAGCGTCCGCCCTGATCGCAGACCGGACAATCCAGCGGATGGTTGGCCAGGATGAATTCGAGTACCGACTTATGGGCGTCGTTCACAACCGTGGTCGCCGTGCGGACGCTCATCCCTTCCGCCACGGGCGTACTGCAGGCGGTCTGGAGCTTGGGCATCTTCTCGATTTCCACGAGGCACATGCGGCAGTTGGCGTCGGGCTTGAGCTTCGGGTGATAGCAGAAGTGGGGAATCATTACGCCGACGCGACGGGCCGCCTCGATGACGAGCGTGCCCTTTGGGACGGTCACGGTGTTGCCGTCGATAGTCAATCGAACGGTTTCAGGGCGTGAATCAGCCATAACTGTCTTCCGGCTAAGGGCTTAAGCAATGGGTGAAACTGTTTCTATCCCCATAAGCCGTCGCCGATCGCTCGTCGTGTGCATCAGTGTCTCACTCCCACCGGTTCGGGTCTGATGAGATTCGTCGCCTCGGCTTCTCGGATCAGGGTCACATATTCGTGCCGCCAATGTTTCAACGTGCTCATAATGGGCGCCACTTCCGCGTCACCGAACGCGCAGACCGTGCGGCCGGCGATGTTCTTGCACAGATCAGACAAGGTTTCAAGGTCCTGCATCCGGCCCCGTTTGGCCACGATGCGCCGCATCGTCTGCACCAGCCAGGAACTGCCTTCGCGGCAGGGACTGCACTTGCCGCAGGACTCGTGGTAGAAAAATTCCATCAGCCGGAGTGCCGCCCAGACCATGCTGGTGCCCTCCTCCATCACCGTTACGCCGCCGGAGCCCAACATGGACCCGGCCGCGGCGACCGACTCGAAATCCATTTTCACGTCCAGATGATCCGGCGTCAGGAACGGGGCCGACGCGCCACCGGGAATGAAGGCCTTGATCGGCTTGTCGGCACGCATGCCGCCCGCGTGCTCGTAAATCAACTCTCGGAACGTCACGCCCATCGGCACTTCGTAGTTGCCCGGCCGCTTCACATGCCCGCTGACGCAGAAGATCCTGGTGCCGGTGCTCTTGGGCGGCGATCCGATGGCGGCGAACCATTCGGCGCCGCGATTCAGAATGTGCGGCAGGTTGGCGAGAGTTTCGACATTATTGACCACAGTCGGCTTACTGTAGAGGCCGTGGGTCGCCGGGAATGGCGGCTTCACGCGCGGCAGGCCCCGTTTCCCTTCGAGGGACTCGAGGAGCGCTGTTTCCTCTCCGCAGATGTACGCGCCTGCTCCGCGATGGACCCATACCTCGACGTTGGTTCCCGTTCCCAGGATGTTTTTCCCGATGTAGCCGGCGGCGCGCGCCTCACCAATCGCCCGCTCGAGAATCTTGGAGGCCAAAACCAGTTCGCCGCGTATGTAGATGTAGGCAGACTCGGCGCCAATGGCGTAGCAGGCTAGCACGATTCCCTCCAGTATCTGGTGTGGGTCGCGCTCCATGAGCTGCCGGTCTTTGAACGTGCCAGGCTCGCTTTCGTCCGCGTTGCAGCAGAGGTAGCGAGGGCCCTGATAATCCTTCGGAAGGAATCCCCATTTCACGCCGGTGGGAAAGCCAGCCCCGCCTCGTCCGCGCAAGCCAGACTTCATCACGGTCGCGGTCACCTCCGCCGGCGACGTCTTGCCAAGGATCTTCCGCAATGCCTGGTAGCCACCCGTCTTTTCGTACTCCGCCAGCGACCCGGTGTAGCCGGGCTGCGACATATTCTTCAATAAGATCAATTCGTACTTTGGCGCCGCCATATGGTTCTCGCACGGTGCCGCGGTGTGGTCACCGCAGCTTGTTTCTTGGCATGGGGCGAAAGCGAACGACGGAGGTTCTTCTCCTCCGCACTCCTGTCCTAGCCTCTCGTCTGTGCCTGTTCCGGGCACAGATACGGGCCGCTCTTCAGCGAACTGGTGCCGGTCGTCCGCAGGTCGGCCAGGATACGATCCACCTTCTCTTCCGTCAGTCGTTCATAATAGTCGTCGTTGATCTGCATCATCGGGCCGGTCCCGCAAGCGGCCAAACACTCCACCGTGCTGAGTGTGAACAGGCCGTCTGCCGTGGTTTCTCCCGGCGAGATCCCCAGCTTCGCCTTGATCCATTCGATTACAGTGTCCGAGCCGACGAGCGCGCACATCAAGGACTTGCACACCTGAACGTGGAACGTGCCCACCTTCTTCAAATTCAGCATCGTATAGAACGTGGCGGTCTCGTACACTTGCGAGGGCGTGAGTCCGAGCAATCGGGCGATCTCTTTCATGGCCGGCTCGGCGATATACCCCTGATCCTGCTGGACCAAGTAGAGCAGCGGAATGAGTGCCGACCGCTTCACAGGATAACGGCTCAATATTTCATCGATCTCTTTCTGGTATTTTTCCCTCAGCATCAAGCTCTTCCTCCTCCACCCAACATGGTGAGGGAGCGGAGGGTGCCCTCACCTGCGCGCATGCAACGAGCACCGCCCGCTGTTTCTAATCTAATAGATCCTGCGTGCGGGTTGCGCGAGCAAGAGGGGATCCTCCGCTCTCTCACCTGTCACACTCTCCCATCACGATGTCATAGGTCCCGAAGATCGTGATGATATCCGAAATCAGATAGCCACGCGCCATGTGATCGAAGGCCCCCATGTGCACGAACGACGGCGAGCGGATCTTGAGCCGATAAGGGCGCGGGCTGCCGTCGCTGACGATGAAAAAGCCCAGCTCACCTTTCGGCGCTTCCGTCGCGCAGTAGGTCTCACCCTTGGGCGGCTTGAATCCCTGCGTGAAGATGATGAAGTGGTGAATCAAGCTCTCCATGTCCCGCATCACCAGCGGCTTGGGCGGCGGAATATACTGCGGGACATCGGCCATGATCGGGCCTGGCGGCATCTGGTCCAGACACTGGGCGATGATCCGCGCGCTTTGCCGCATCTCTTCCATGCGAACCCAATAGCGGTCGTACGTGTCGCCGTTTTTCCCCACCGGCACTTCCCAGTCTACCTTGTGATAGACCCCGTACGGTTCGAGTTTGCGCACGTCGTAGGCGACGCCGGACCCGCGCAGAGTCGGGCCGGTCAGGCCGAAGTTGATCGCATCCTCGCCCGAGATGACGGCCACGTGCCTGGTCCGTCCGATCCAGATCCGATTGGAGGCAATCAGCGAATCGTATTCGCTGACCTTCTGCGGAAAGGTGTCGAGGAACGTCTTGAGCCGGAGGACCAGATCCGGGGTGAAGTCGCTGTCCACCCCGCCAATCCGGTAGTAATTGAGCGTCAGGCGGGCGCCGCAGAGTCTCTCGAACATATCGAGCAGCACCTCCCGCTCGCGGAAGGTCCAGAAGAAGACGGTCATCGCGCCGATATCCAGCGCTTGCGTGCCCAGCCAGAAGAGATGTCCGACGATCCGCTGCATCTCCGCCACGACGGTACGGATGTATTCCGCCCGTTCCGGCACCGTGATGCCCAGCAGCTTCTCGACTGCCCGCACATAGGCGTAATTGTTCGCCATGGCGCAGACATAATCGAGACGATCGGTGTGCGGAATGACCTGCAT
Source organism: uncultured Nitrospira sp. (assembly GCA_964445795.1). GTDB lineage: Bacteria > Nitrospirota > Nitrospiria > Nitrospirales > Nitrospiraceae > Nitrospira_D. The sequence continues at coordinate 39,669 of CAYULI010000018.1, forward strand.
GTAAGCGAGCCCCTCCGCCAGCTTCTCGACCCCTCGATGCAGATAGCCGAGGTCCGGGGTGGCTTTGACGATCCGCTCGCCGTCGAGCTCCAACACGACGCGCAACACGCCGTGCGTGCTGGGGTGCTGCGGACCCATGTTGAGCAGCAGCTCCTCCCGGCGCCGGTTGCCGGAAGGTGCGGTCTCCGCAAGGAACGGCTTTTTTCGTTCCTCAGGAATCTCGCCGTCCGTCATCTCGACCGGCGGCTCATCGAGCCGGGGAAGAAAATCGAATTGTGAGCGCCACCCGCGGCCCTCCGCAGGGAAGTCCTTCCGGAGCGGGTAGCCTTCCGCATAGTCTTCCGGCATGAGAATGCGGCGCAGGTCGGGGTGGCCGCTGAAGCGGATGCCCATCATATCGTAGACTTCGCGTTCCAGGAATTCCGCGCCGCGCCAGACGCCGGTCACGGACGGGATGGTTGGGTCGTCTTCCGGGACGCGGGCCTTGAGGCGAATCCGTCTCCGATGGGGAAGCGAAAGGAGATGGTACACCACCTCGAAACGGTCTTGATTCTCCGGATAATCCACGGAGCAGATGTCGGTGATGTGGTCGAACGCCATTTCCGGCGCATCATGCAGGTATCGGGCGACCTCGACGATCTTGGGTGCGGCTACGTGAACGGTCAGCTCCGAGCGGGCCGCGTCGAGATCAATCGACCGAACGGCGTCTGGAAACTTCTTCAACAATGTTTCGACCAGGGCTTGCATGGGTTCTTATTCGTGAACAACGCGCGACTCCCGCGTCTAGCGGGACTTGCCGGTCACGCAGTTCTCGCCCCTCTCGCGATTACTTGACGAACACTTTTTCCCGCTGAATCTTTTCCTGCAGTTTCAGTAATCCGTCCAGCAATGCCTCTGGCCTGGGCGGGCAGCCCGGCACATACACGTCCACCGGTACGATCTGGTCGACGCCTTGCACGACGGCATAGCTGTTGTAATGGTTGCCGGAGGTGGCGCAGGAGCCCATCGAAATCACGTAGCGCGGTTCCGGCATCTGGTCGTAGATCCGCCGGATCACCGGCGCCATCTTGCGCGTAACCGTCCCGGCGACGATCATGAGGTCCGCCTGCCGCGGCGAGGCACGGAACACCCCGGCGCCAAACCGGTCGAGGTCGTACCGCGAGGAGACGCTCGCGATCATTTCGATGGCGCAGCAGGCCAGCCCGAACGTCATCGGCCACAGGGCCGACTTTCTTGCCCAGTTCACGACGGCGTCCAGATTCGTTGTGATGATATTGGCCTCAAACTGCCGCTCTAAGAAGCTCACGTATCTTCTATCCTTTCACAGAAGGGCGGCGGGACGGTCCTTCATTGCGCGCATCCACCGAGCACCGCCCCCTTGTCCCTGTTCGTTATGGTTCTTGCGTGCGCGGTGGGTGAGCACCAAGGATGGTCCCTCCGCCCTTCAATCCCACTCCAGCGCCCCTTTCTTCCACGCATACCAAAACCCCACGACCAGAACGGCGATGAACACGGCCATCTCCATCAGTCCGACCAAGCCCAGCTTGGTGAAGGCGACGGCCCAGGGAAACATGAATACGATCTCGATGTCGAAGATCACGAACAGCATCGCGATAATGTAGTACCGAATCGGGAACGGCACGCGCGCATCCTGGAAGAGCGGACTCCCGCTCTCGTAGGGAGCCAGCTTGGCGCGGTAGGGCCGGCTGGGACGGACCATCCAGCCCGCCAGGAGCGACACGGCGCCGAAGACGATTGCAACCCCGATGAACACCAGGATGGGGACATAATTGGCTGGAACCGGGGCGTTACCCATCTCGTTTATCCTCGCAGGTTTGAGGCTAAAGGCGGGAGGCAAGCGGATGGACGAGGCTCCCGTGCCGTACACCGCTCGCCGTGCGCCTGGTTCGTTGTGAGCGCGGCCCCGAAGAATGGCTTATAGGTCAGTCCGTCCAGCTTCGGCGGATCCATGCCCTTGTGCTGCACGAGCACCTTGAACGTGCTGCCCATGTCGTCCGGTCTCAGGAGATGAACGGCCGCGCGAAACTCCGGGCTCTCCGGGTCGAGCGCCTCGATCATCTCTTCGACGCCGAGTCCCATCAGGAAACTCATCTGATTGGTAAATCCGGTGACGTGGAGCCCGCGGTCCTCGCCCACCGCGGCCAGACTGGAAAAATCGACGTGGGCCGTCATGTCTTGCTGCCCTACCCTCGTGTACGGATCCTCCGTTGCCATCTGCGAGTAGTAGCAGAGGAACGTGCCGCGCGACCGGTCCGAGCGGTATAGATCCTCCGCCGTATGGCCGTAGTCGATCGTGACGACGACGCCTCGCACCATCGCCTCGGCGACCTGCTCCATCCACCGCAGCGCGTTCAGGTTGATCTCGGTGCGAGATCCCTCCGGCAACGCGAGGTTCAGCCGGGTCCAATGCTGCCGCAATGCCGGCGTAGACAGCGGTCCAAGCCGTTCGACGAACCGCCCCTGCAGGAAGTCCACATGAACTTCCTGCGCCTGCCCTCCCACTATCTGGATGCGATGGACCGGGAATGCGTCCGGCAATTCGTTACTGAACATCATTCCGACGACGCTGCCGGGTGCAAGGCTCGACATATCTTCGAGCCAGGAAACCAGACCCGATCGACCGAGCCACGGTTGCAATTGCTGCTGCTGCAAGATTCGCATTGCGGGGCTGCGTTCGATCAAGACATACCGCAGCCGCTGATAGAGGGAACCGAAGCCTTCCCGGCAGGCCGACAGGAAATGCCGGGCGAGCAAACCTTTGCCAGGCCCCATTTCCACGACGGTGAACGGATCGGGCGCGCCCAAGAGTGTGTCGATTTGCCGGGCTTGTCGGGCGAGGGCCTGTCCGAGGATCGGGTGAACGTCCGGACTCGTGTAGAAATCGCCGAACCACCCGATCCGCTCTGGGCCGGACTCCGGAGGCCGCATGTAGTAGCCGAATTGCGGATGGTAGAGCGCGAGCTCCATGAAGCGGGCAAAGGGGATAGGGCCTGAGCCGGCGATTTCCGCGGCGATAGCAGCGATCAGTTCAGGGTGCCCGGTCGTCACAAGAAGTCCGTTTCTTTGCTGACAAGACGCTTAAAAAATGGGATACCACCCCCTCCAGGGTGCGCGTCACCCGTCATAGTGGCCCCAAAAGTGGCGTAGAGTAGCCTTCGGAAGTGCGCTAAGTCAAGGCGGAATCAGCGATAAAGGTGATCCACTTACTTCTTGTTTCCTCTTACCCTCTGCTCAGCGGGAGGAGCCTGGATCTGAGCATCTGGCATGCGCCGATTCGACGCGAAGAAAGGAGGGGCGGCAGGGGGGCGCGATCCCTGTTCCCTCACGCCCCGTGGCATTTCTTGTATTTCTTGCCCGATCCGCAGGGGCAGGGATCGTTGCGGCCGACCTTCTCATCGCTGCGATGGACGGTCTTCGGCGCGGTGGGCTCTTCGCCCCGGTTCAGGGTGAGTTTGGGCTGGGGGTGTGCCGCTAGGGAGGGCGGCGCAGCCGAAGCCGCGCCTTCCTGTCTGACGGCTTGTACCAGGAACAGCCGTTCGAGGACATCGGATTTGATCCGCTGCATCATGGCCGCGAACAGATCGTACCCTTCCCGCTTGTACTCGATCAGCGGATCCTTCTGGCCGTAGCCGCGCAGGCCGATGCCATCGCGGAGGTGATCCATCGCCAGCAGATGATCCTTCCAGTGGTGATCGATGACCTGCAGCATGAACGTCTTTTCCAGAAACCGCATCAGCTCGGAGCCCATCTCCCGCTCTTTGCGATCGTAGGCGTCACGCACTAACCGCTTCAGGTCCTCCGCCAGGGCTTCGCGGCCCAGGTCGCGGAGTGCGGCGCCGCCGTCGTGCGTTCCCTGCGTGATATCCAGCCCGAACTGGCCCTGCATCATCTCGACGAGCCCTTTGACGTCCCACTCTTCGGGGTACTGCTCCGCCGGACAATAGATGGCTAGGGCCGAGTCGACCATCTCGGTCATCATGTCCTGAACGTGCTCTTTCAGGTTGTGACCGGCCAGGACGGCGCGACGGTGCTGATAGATCACCTCGCGCTGCTTGTTCATGACGTCGTCGTATTCGAGCAGTTGCTTGCGGATCTCGAAGTTGTGCGCCTCGACTTTTTTCTGCGCGTTGGCGATGGCGCGAGTGACCATGCTGTGCTCGATAGGCACGCCTTCTTCCATGCCGAGCTTCAGCATCAACTGAGAGACGCGCTCGGACGCGAAGATGCGCATGAGATCGTCCTCCAGCGAGAGGTAGAACCGTGACGACCCCGGATCGCCCTGCCGGCCCGCGCGCCCGCGAAGCTGATTGTCGATGCGCCGGCTCTCGTGCCGTTCCGTGCCGAGGATGTGCAGCCCCCCGGCCGCGATCACCTCCTGCCGGTCTTTTTCGCAGTCCGCCCTGATCTCCTCGTAGATTTCGAGTTTCTTTTCTTCCGGCAGGTTCTCCTCGCGGTAGAGCACCTGCTTGAATAGAAAATCCGGGTTGCCGCCCAGCAGGATGTCGGTGCCGCGCCCCGCCATGTTGGTGGCGATAGTGACGGCGCCCTTGCGGCCCGCCTGCGCGACGATCTCGGCTTCTTTCTCGTGGAACTTGGCGTTCAAGACGTTGTGCTTGACACCGTTGCGGCTCAACAGACCGGACAGCCGTTCCGACTTCTCGATGGAAATGGTCCCGACCAGGACTGGTTGTCCCGCCTTGTTGCATTCCTTGATCTCCTCCACGATCGCCGCGAACTTTTCTTTCTCCGTTCGATACACGACGTCCGGGTAGTCGATCCGAATCATCTTGCGGTTGGTGGGAACCACGTTCACGTCGAGGTTGTAGATTTTGGCGAACTCGCCGGCTTCGGTGTCGGCGGTGCCGGTCATGCCGGCCAGCTTCTTGTACATGCGGAAGTAGTTCTGAAAGGTGATGGAGGCGAGCGTCTGATTCTCGTTAGCGATCTTCACGCCTTCCTTTGCCTCGATCGCCTGGTGCAAGCCGTCGCTCCAGCGGCGTCCCGGCATGAGACGACCGGTGAATTCATCGACGATGATCACCTCCCCGTCCTTCACCACGTAGTCCACGTCCCGCTTGTAGAGTGCATGGGCCTGCAGCGCCTTCACGACGTGGTGGACCAGGTCCATATTCGCCGGATCGTAGAGATTGTCTACGCCGAGCAGTTTCTCGACGCGTGCGTTGCCCTCTTCGGTCAGGGCGGCGGTCTTGGTTTTTTCCTCGACCGTGTAGTCCCGCTCGGGTTTGAGCTGGGGAATGATCGCGTTGACGCGGTAATAAAGGTCTGTGGATTGGTCCGTCGGGCCTGAGATGATGAGCGGTGTCCGGGCTTCGTCGATCAGGATGCTGTCCACCTCGTCGACGATGGCGTAGTTCAGTTCGCGCTGGACGCACTGGCTCAAGTCGGTGACGATGAGATTGTCGCGGAGGTAGTCGAATCCGTACTCGTTGTTGGTGCCGTAGGTAATATCGGCCCGGTAGGCTTCCTGCCGGGTACAGGGCCGCAACGATTGCAGTCGCTTATCGGACGCGTTGTACTGCGGGTCGAAGAGAAACGAGGCATCGTGCTGAATCACGCCGACCGACAGGCCGAGTGCGTGGTACAGTTGGCCCATCCATTGGGCGTCCCGTTTGGCCAAGTAGTCGTTGACGGTCACCAGATGCGCCCCTTTGCCCTCGAGCGCGTTGAGGTACATCGGCAGCGTGGCGACAAGCGTCTTGCCTTCGCCGGTCTTCATCTCCGCGATGCGGCCCTTGTGTAGAATCATGCCGCCGATGAGCTGCACGTCAAAGTGGCGCATGTTGAGCTTGCGACGGGACGTCTCCCGGCAGATGGCGAAGGCTTCGGGGAGCAGGTCGTCGAGCGTTTCGCCGGCCGCCAGGCGCTTCTTGAACTCCTGGGTCTTGTCCGCCAGCGCCTGCTCCGACAGTGGTGTCAGGCCGGCTTCCAAGGCGTTGATGCGTTGGACAACCGGCATCAACGCCTTGATTTCACGGTCGTTTTTGCTGCCGAAGATGAGGTTCAGAAGTTGTGTCAGCATACGGTGATATGAGGCCACCCCGGTCGCGGTCGACACGAGATCATCGCCGCAGTATACAGCAAATTTTTCATGAATCCTACTCATAGAAGACACAGGCTATTGACCGGCACCCGTCTTGACTCTCCGCGGAGAACTCCAGTAGCATGCTCCCCTACGTTCTCATCCTGAGTCGATGCGTGTATGAGCCGATTGACCGCCAAAGGAACGCTCGCCATGTTCCTGGTGCTCGCCGTTCTGGTCGCCAGCGGCTTCGCTTCGGCCCACTCCATTACACACGAGTCGCACCACGCGAATCATCAAAAGGCCACGCACGGCACGGTCCTCTGTTCCTGGCTATGCGCCGCCGGGCAGGCCTTGGACGGAATCAGCGTGCCGGATCTGATCGAGCGCTCGCCGATCGCCTCCCCCGATCTCGCGATCTCCCTGTTCGTTCCCCAGCCGACTTTCGATGTCACGACCTCCCGCGCTCCCCCGTTCCGTTCCGCGCTCTAGCCGTTGTCGACAGACAAGTGATTCTGTCCAGCCGGCTTGTGTTTCGGGGAAGGACGGGCTCACGAGTAAGAGGCAATTCCACAAATGAGTGGCCATCGATACTATGGCATTTCGACTCGTCGGGAGGAGAGAGGCGTGAAGATCACAGGACCGTATCTTTTATGGGCAATGAGTGCGTTGATCGCCGGAGCTGTCGGATTGTCGACCGGGGACGGTTGGAGCATGGGGAGCCGGGTGCCGGCTGTCGGGATGCCGGTTGAAGATTTCCATCTCACCGATCTCGACGGGAAGACGCATCGTTTGAGCGAGTACCGAGGTCAGGTCGTGCTCCTGAATTTCTGGGCTACCTGGTGCAAGCCCTGCACGACCGAGATGCCCGCGATGCAGGCCTGTTATGACAAACTGAAAGACAAAGGGTTCGTCGTGTTGGCGGTGAACGAACTGGAAGACGATGCGAAAGTGCGTGAGCACATCAAGCAGTACGGCCACACGTTTCCGGTCCTGATGGACCGCGACAACAAGGTAGCGAACCAGTTCGGCGTGTTCGGGTTGCCAGTGAGCGTGTTCATCGACGAGCGGGGGATCGTCCAGGAATATATCAAGGGTGGGCTCCTGACGGAAGATAAAATTCTTGAAACCGTCCAGCGCATTCAAGGAAACAAGCCGATGCAGGCGGCATCGGCGCGATAAGGCACTCAAAAGGTCTTGTGATTCGATTGAGCCGACAGCTTCTCGTTCTGCCCCTCGCGGCCTGCCTGCTGCTGGTACCGGCGTTGGCTGCACCGGCGACCGTGTCGCATGCGATGCAGCATGCTCATCACAAGGCCACGACGCACTCCTCCGCTCTATGTTCCTGGTTCTGCGGGGCGGGACAAGGGCTCGGTCCGGCGGAGTCCGCCTTCCTGCCGGCGATCGAATTGCTCGCCACACTCGACCTCCAGTCAGTCGATTGGGCCGATGCGGTCATTCCCCTTCTCTTCCTCTCTCGCGGTCCTCCTGCTACGGCTCTCTCATGTTAGGTAAGGCCGTCCGGCGCGCGGCTGTTATTCTCACGACTCTCTGACGGGTCTGGGGTCGCAGCCGTCGTCAGCGGTGGCAACCGACAGAATTCACCGACAACAGCCGTTGTCTCCAACCGGCCGCGACTTCGATGTCCGGCGAGGGAGGAGCGACTGCACACCGGGTTCGTTCAACGGTCTTCAGGAAGCACTCCGGACGAGTGCAGGAGGACGCATCATGGACACGATTCTCACATTGCAGCAAAAGCGATTGCTCCGGGTCGACGAAGCAGCCAGGATTTTGAATGTCAGCCGGTGGACGATCTATCGATGGGTTGAAGCCGGGCGTCTGGGAGGAACTCGGATCGGTGTCGGGAGCTTGCGGATTTTCAGCGAGACCGTGGCGGCTTTGATCCAGGCACATTCCGTGGGAGGGCCGATTCCGACGGACGCATTCGGGCTCGCCAGTCCGACACGCAGCGCGACCGACAAGACGGTGCAACAACCAATGTCCCGAAGTCGAGGCTCGCTCCGGCCGACTGCGGTCGTATGAGGAGCAAGCTGCGTCTGATGTCCCGATGGGGGATCGCGGCGACAGTGGTGCACTGTCTCTGCGGCGCAATGCCCGTGGCGCAGGCCTCCTGCGGGTCGGTCAGTTGTTTCGTCGTGATTGGATCGCAACAACAGGTCTCGCCGGCCGGTGTGTTGACGGCGAACCTGACATACACCTACACGAACAACGGCATTCCTCCGTCGGGCGTCGCGACCATTCCGTTCGCGAACCAGCAGACGAAGCAGTTGATCTTGGCCAACAGTAACGTCAGCCAGTTGGCTACGCTGGTCAGAACCACCACGCTCGATCTCAACTATGGGCTTACCGAGCGGGTCGGCTTTCAGACCTCGATCCCGTATCGACAGATTAACGCCATCGGGCAGATCGGCGCCGGCGCGGTCACCAATACCAACGATAAGGGGATCGGCGACGTGCTGGTAAAGGCGAAATACAATATGTTGCCGACCCTGCGGAGCATGTTCGTCTTCGAGATGGGCGTCTATCTGCCGACCGGCGACTACGGGCACCAAGGCGCGCCGGGTCAACTTGCCGAATCCACCCTTCAGGTCGGGCGAGGCGCCGTCGGGATCCAACCAGGCTTCTATCAGACATACGAGATCCTGCCGCACCGGCTGAATCAGTTCTTGTCCGGATCGTGGCGTTACACCCTGCGCAATTCCGACGGGTATCAGTTCGGTCAGGAGTACGCCCTGAATGCCGGGTTGAATCTGGTCACCTTCTCGTGGTTGACCCTCACCACCCAACTCAACTTTCGGTACAAGACCAAGGACAATATCGAAGCGGCGCTGTACGAGCTGAGACCGGCCCCGTTCAACCGGGCCGTGCTACTCGACGCGAATATCGTCGGCCGGCCGGTACCGACGACCAACAGCACGTTCCTGGGCTTCTCTCCCGGTGTGGTGGTCAATGCCTTCGATTACGCCCAGGTCTATCTGATCGGACAATTGCCGGTCTATCGAGATTTCAATGGGAATCTTCAACAGGAAGCCGGTTTCGTGCTGGGAATGACCAAAACGTTTGCCATGACCCCGCTGTTTTGAGGGAGTGCGGTGGGGAAAAACAGAGGTGCACCATGAGTTGGATGACACGGTTCGGTTCATCGATTGCCATGCGAGAGGAGAACCGCCGCATGGCCGGACGTCTCCTTCTCTTTGGTGCACTCTTCCTGTCGGCTGCGTGCGGCAGCGGTGATGGCAGTGGGCCTGAGCCGAATAGTCCGCTTTCTACCCCCATGGCCTTGGTGATCAATCAGGACGACACGACGATGACGACGCTCCGGCTCGACGGAAAGTTTTCCCCGGTCGTCGGGACGCTCTCGCTCGGGTCGCCGCAGGCCGACGCGATCGGCGGGGTTTCGTTTTCGTTGGGCGAATGGATCTTCGTCACGAACATAAAGACCAACAAAGTGGCGGCGATCGATCCGATCGGAGGACCGTCGCCGATCCTGGAGAGTTTGTTGGATGCCAATCCGAATAATCCGTCGGTGAAAGTCGGCGAGCGGCCGACGCGCATCTATCGGGATCCGGTGGACAAGGAGGTGCTCTGGACCACAAACGACGGCGATCCCGTCACCGGACTCGACACGGTCGCCAACTGCGCCAAGGGCGGGTCTGTCTCGGTCCTTCATAATTCGCATCTTGGCGTGGGCGGAGAAAAGCCGCGTGTCACTTCGATCGCGTGTCTCTCCGGAAAGGGCGAGCATTTGATCGCCTTCGCCAGGCCGCCGGCCATTGCCCAGGAGAACGCCTATGTCTCCAGCAAGGCCACGGGGCTAATTAGTGTGTTACTGCCTGTGCCGACAGCCGGTGGCGCCGTCGCATGGAGCGAGTTCTTCGTACAGATTGACTTGTGCGATAGCGCAAAAGAGACGTTGATGGGACATGGGGTCTGCGATGGAGACGCGACGACGCCGAACCACTCACTCCCGGCCGGCATGTTCTGGTCGCAGGCCACGGGGAAAATCTATGCCTATCTTTCCGGCTATGGCAGCGTGGTGGAAATTGCCCCCAGTACCTTAAGCATCACTCAACGAGTGGACATCGTGCCGTTCCCGTTGAATCCCAATCTCTCACAGGCCGTTGCCATCACCCCCAACGGCCAGTCGCTCCTCCTCATCATCGAGGATCGATCCGATCCGGACCACGTCGTCACGAGGTTCGCGAGCATCGATCTCACTCAGAATCCATTGGCACTCACGCCGATCGCCTTTCCCATTCTGACCGATGTGCGTATCACGCAGTTCCAGTTCACACCGGACGGCAGGCAGCTCTATCTGCTGGCCTCGAACGATACGGGCGGATTGAGTCCGGCGCAGGCCGCCCATGTGAGCAGAGACCGATTGCTTGTACTTGATCCGTCACTTGTGTCGTTGGTGGATGAAGTCTCGTTGCCGCAGGCGGAGACGCACGCCATGGACCTTTGGATTGTCGGTCCGCGGGGGGCCGGGTCGGCCAAGGGAATTGTCGTCACCAACGCGACACCGGGTGTCAACGGGACTCTCTCGCTTATCGACGCGGCGAGCAGGACCGTCACGGCCACAGTTCCGGTCGGCCGCAATCCGAAGATGGTTACCGTATACTATGCCGGTCTTGCGGCCGACGATAATCAAGCCACGCCGCGCTGGTAGGAATCGGTCGCACCTCCAGACCTATCGCGGTTTGGGCTGAGCAACCAACCTCCTGAGCCTGGCGGTCTTGGGTGATCATCACTCCAGTGGGTGCATCTGTGCCGGTCGGCCAGTCGCAGACCCTCACTATTGGGCCGAGTTGTTTTGCCTCTTCTCCTGGCAGAAGGTCCGCTCGTAAGTAATGATCGTCCAGGCTTCCTCTTCGGTGAGCACGCCGCCCTTCACGAAGGCCGGCATGCCGGTGCCGGGACTTCCGTTCTTGAGGACCCAGAACAGCTCCCCGTCACTGCGATTCTGGTGAAAGGCACAGTTGGTAAAGTTGCGCGGACCCGGCATCAGCATCATCCCTCCTACCCCGTCCCCTTTGCCGCCCTTGCCATGGCAATTAGCGCAGGTGCCCTTCCCTTCATAGAGGGCCTTACCGGTGGCCACCGTCTCCGGTGTAATCGTGAGGGGATTGGCGAGTTGTTGCGCGGCTCCTCGTTCGCCAGGCGGCACGCGTGGTTTGAGGGGGTCGGCCTCTGGCATTGCCCAAGCGACCCATCCCCCGATTGTCAGCGCGGCCACCCCGCACCAGGTTGCGATCTTCATCATCCATCGTGTCGTCCGTCTCGTCGTCATGTGTCCTCCTCAATTACTGGTCGGGTCCTGTCATGGGACGGCTGTCTCTGCGCGGCACCGGCTTCCGCGTGGATCCGATCTTGCCGCCAACTGGGCTGCCCTTCAAGGCATCGGTACACCGCCTGCCCATAGCCGTGATGGGGATTTCCTAGGTTCGCGATCAGAGTGACGTAGTCGCGGCGCAGAGCTTCCATGGTATCTGCCGTTTGGTGCGGTGACCAACGGAATGGATACGCTGATCGCTCCGGCAGAGTCCCCTTCGACGTGACCCTCCTTACGATAGCCGGAGATGTCAATCTCCCCTTTGGGCTGACCATGACAGGTCAGACATTCTTGGTGGTGAAACAAGGGCAAAAGCAACCGCAGGGCGGAGCCGTCGCGTTCGATCATGCTCACGGGGAGATCGCTGCGAGGGTACGAGGGTGCGGCGAATTGGGTGAGGATTTCCCGCTCCAGGGCATCGGGCGCATTGGCGGGATTGCGGAAGTCCAGGGCGGTCTGTTTCAGACGGACGCCGGTTCGGAGGGAGAACTTGGCGGCGGTCCACGTTCCCCACGTCGCGGGGATCAGATTCTTGTAACCGAGGAACGGTTGGTCGATCACGGCCTTGCGGTCACGCACGACCTCCGTCCCGGTTTGGAGCAAGGCGACCAACAGCTCTCGCGTGCGGCTGGGTGACGGGAGCCGAGCGGGATCGCGGAGATCGAGGCCGCCTGACCGCCGGGCGAATTCGTCCACCACGTCTGCCTCGAAGATCTGAGGACCGAACGCTTTTGCGGCTCGTTCCGGGTCATTGATTTCGTCTTGATAGCGGGCCAGCACGACCCGGCCTGTATCGAGCAGGATGGCGAGCAAGCGGGCGGCTTCCCTGGCCTGGTCCTGGTCCAATGGTGAGGAGCCGTCTGCAAAGGGAGGTTGTGCGACCCCGACCAGAAGGAACAACGCGATACTGATGGCGGTGACGAAGCTGGGTCGAGGCGAGTTCATTTTGCGATGGTAATGGAGGGGATTAAGGTCCGAGAGACATCCGTCACCGTCATTTGAAAGATCTGATAGAGGATGCGGAAGGCTTCGAGGTTCCACTTGATCGCCGGTGCTTCGTCGGGCCGTCGGCCGACGATGGAGTATGTGCGTCCATTGTACTGAATGGAGAAAGCGGCATCCGATGGGATCGATTCGGATTCAATAATCGCGAGGGTCTTCGACGGGTTGAAGGACACGAAGCCGGTGTGGGGGTGCGGAGGCACGTCGACTTCCGGCACCTCGGCAATGCCTTGAGCCAGGAATAAGAGAATCAAATTGAAGCTGCGGAAGCGGAAGCTGCCCCGGAAGGGATACTCTCCGCCGGGGTAGCCCGGACGGATATCGGTAAAAATCTCGTTGGGCGCCAGTTTCGCCGCATTGAGGTGGAGGTGGTACCGCACGTCGTTCGAGAGGATCTGAGGATTGTAATTCGTGATGATCACCCGCCCGGTCTGTTGCTTACGCAGCCGCACGAAGCCGGGACTTGACCCGGGAGAGATGTCGTACCCCTCCTTCAGGGCCTCGAAGATCTCCGAGGAGCCCAAGGCCACTTCCCATGTCTGCTCGAACGTCAGCGGTTCGATGAAGAGCTGGCGCGCCCGGTTCAACGCCTCCAAGTGGAGCACCCGCCGGCGAAATTCTCGATATTCGTCCGGTACCGCCGGGTTGTTCACATAGCCGCGCTGGGCCTGGAGCTCGGCCTCCATAAACTCGCCGGCCATCAACCGCAGGACGATGCTGAGGTCCATGCCTTGGTGGACGAGGAAGTAGAACTTCGTGTGATCCAGCGGGGTCAACAGCCGTTTGGTGAATTCCTCGCCTTCTACCGGCACGATGCTCACGGTGGGATTCTCGGCGACAAGACCGCCGGCCAAAGGCACAATGGTGATCGGGCTGACGCTCTCCAAGGAATGGCCGACTCCGGCATTGACACGGAAGTCGAAGGTCGCGGCGATGTTCGATACGACCGTAAAGTGAATGGGATGGTGGAAACGGGCCCGTGCGAGGTTCAGGAGCAACTGCTCCATGATCACATTGTTCACGACGCGGTCGTACTCAATCCCGGCCCGTTCGATGGTCGGAGGCGAGAGGCACCCGCTCATTCCAGTCAGAAAAACGCAGGCGAGCAAGCACACTCGCCATAGGGCCGTCTCCAAGGCAGGTGTCGGCTCACGGCGCCCGCCGCGTGCGGGGGGCGCCATGGCCGATTGAAGGCGGCGCAACCCAGGAGGAGCTGGCGCATCCCGCCTCATCGATATCTAGAACGCGATCCCGACATAGGGCCCGACTTGGAAATAACTGTTCGTCGTATTCGTCATGTTGGCCGCCAGGTGGTACCGCAGGTCGGCTCCGATATGGATCGCCT
>CAYULI010000019.1:0-48018 GCA_964445795.1 uncultured Nitrospira sp.
ACGAGACCGAGCTAACCCGCTCCACGCTTGTACGCATCCTCAAGGAGTCCGGTCGTCTCGCGGACGTGTTCCAGTACCCGCAGCGGTTCCTCGACCAGGTGGCGACGATCCTCAAGCATGAACTGCATCGCTTGCTCGTGGACGGCATCAAGTACGAGCGGCTGCCCGGCACCGGTGCCGACACCGAGTGGGAGATGCTGCTCTTCAAGAACGAAGAACTCATCAACTACCTGAACGCACTCCAGGTGAATAAATCTGTCTACGAGTACGTTGTCTATGACTCGGAGGTAGAGCGAGAATTCGCTAGGAAACTCGACGAGCGCGAGGACATCAAGCTCTTCGTCAAGTTGCCGAGTTGGTTCGAGGTGGACACACCAGTCGGCAAATACAATCCCGATTGGGCGATCCTCAAGCAGGACGGCCAGGCTCTGTACCTCGTACGCGAGACCAAGGGGACACGGGACTTCCTGAAGCTGCGCACCGTGGAGGCCGATAAGGTGCGTTGCGGCAAGCGCCACTTCGAGACGCTCGGTGTCCCGTTCGCCGTCGCCGTGTCAGCCGACGAAGTTTAATCGGCAGGGACGTGGGAAAGCGGGACGCTTCCAGGGGCAATGGATGATCTAGGGTTTGACGGGCAAGGCCTACAACCCATTAATCACACAGGGAATTGGCTGACTCGGTGGGTGCTGGACCAATAGCGAAACCTATATGAGATCGAGTTAGGTTCGCTGCTGGGGTGTAGGAATCCGTTCGAGCGCACTATCTGGAAAGAGGTAGGAGGAAATGTCTGAGAAAGCCTCGCATGTCGCAGGCCAGGCTCCTGCCCCTTCAGGCGAACTTCTTGAACATGCATGGCGCTACTTTGAGCTCCATGCAAACCAGCGTATCTCTATCTTTAACTACTTTCTTGTTCTTTCTGGGGCGGTTGCAGCTGGCCTCGCCACCACATTACAGGGTAGTCAGCGCTTTTCGTCACTTGGTGTCGTTCTCGGTCTGCTCCTTGCTGTGATTTCCTTCGTATTCTGGAAACTCGATTCACGGGTCTCGTTTCTTATCAAGCACGCTGAGTCGGCGTTGGCGGAGGTGGAGCAATCGCTTCCCACACACGCGGTACGCCTGTTCCTCATGGAGCCCAGCAAGGCTAATGCCACCTCCGGGGCATCCTCATGGTGGTCGCGCAGCTGGACTTACGGAAAGGCCTTTCGCTTCGTGTTTGCAGTTATGGGTCTCTTCGGTGTCGCCGGAGCCGTACTCTCAGCGCTCAAGTTCCTTGGAGTGGTCTCGTGGTAACGCCGCAATCCCAGCAAAATCGAATGAGCAGGAGAGCGAACAGCCTGGGGAAACGGCGGAGCAGAGTTGAAATCCTCGTCAGCGGAGGCATTGACTCAGCCGCGTTGCTGGCGTTCTATCTACGTCAACGATTCAACGTTCGGGCGTTGTTCGTGGATTTCGGTCAGCCCGCCGCCAAGCAGGAGTCACGCGCTGCAAGGGCGGTCTGCCGGCATTACGGCATCCGTCTCTCGATCGTTAACCTGAAGTCCGGTGCCGCTTTCTCGGCCGGTGAGATCACTGGGCGCAATGCATTCCTCGTGTTTGCGGCGGTTCTAGTGGGTGGAGCACACCCTGGGATAATTGCCATAGGCATCCATGAAGGACCCCCGTACTACGACTGCAGCGAGAGTTTCCTTAAGAGTATCCAGACAGTCGTTGATGGTTATGCGGCGGGTAGAATCAGGATCGCCGCTCCGTTCCTCAAGTGGGGTAAGCAGACGATCTGGGAGTTCTGTAAGAAGGTTGGAGTACCTGTCGACTCGACGTACAGCTGCGAGAAAGGTGGCGTCCGCCCCTGCGGCAGATGCCTTTCCTGCAAGGATCGAGAGGCACTCAGTGCTCTGTAGGACGTCCAAGCTGATTCATCCTGCCTCCGGCGTTTCGCTGGAGACACCGTTACTCGTCCCTTCGTTTTCAAGCAAGGCATTCGGGTTTGGCCGAGGTGGTGAGCCGGAAGTCTTTCGGGTTCTCAAGGTGGCCCAGGAATTCATCACCAGGACGTGCCTGATAAGCGCCTATGACGTCCACTACAAGTACATCCCGGAGCCACAGGATCTTGAGATCACCGTGGATCTGATGTTTCTGGACAGCGGTGGTTACGAGGTCTCCGATGAGCGCGACTTGTCGGCAGTTGAGAAGCCCGTTCATCGGCCGGAGGAATGGGATGCTGCGAAGCTGCAGACGATTTGGGATCGCTGGCCAGCCAGCCTCCCAGCAGTGCTCGTCAGTTATGACCACTCAAACCATAGGAGGCCCGTAGCCGAACAACTGCGCAATGCCAAGCAAGCCGCGTTGGCCAAACCCGGGCATCTACACGCGTTCCTGCTTAAGCCGGAGGCACAAGAAGAGCGTAGTTTGGAGCCTGCACTCCGTGCACTCCAGGCCCAGATTGGAGAACTCGCCAGGTTTAAGCTCCTCGGAGTGACGGAGAAGGAGCTCGGTAACTCCCCGCTGGAGCGGATGGCCCGCATCGCCTGTCTTCGGCAAGCACTCGACGATGCTTCACTGTGCATCCCCATCCACGTGTTCGGCGCGCTCGATCCCCTCTCGGTCTGTCTTTATTTCGTTGCCGGGGCAGAGGTATTCGACGGCCTCACGTGGTCCCGATACGCGTACAACTCGGGTCAGTGCGTCTACGTCCACAACAACGCGACCGTGGCGTACGGCCTGGAAGTGAATGACGACGAGGCACGCGTGCGCACAATCAGGGACAACCTGCGCCACCTGGATCAATTGGAACGATCACTCCGACGATTGGCGGAGACGCGTGATTGGGCTTACCTGAAGGACAACCGGGACCTTGTTCGGGCGGCTACGAAACGAATGCTGCGTCAGCTGGGGAGGAACGAGTAATGGGAGGTTCAGGTGGCGGTTATTTCAGGGGCAGCGCGGACCCCGGCGAGCTCGCTAGAAGACTGCGTGACACTGAGGCCCAAACTCGAGATGAGGGGTACGAGACAGGCGTGAACCAGCAGCTTGGGGAGTTTCTCAAGGATTTCAACGCCCGCGACGCCGCAGGCACGAGAGAGATTCTGGATAACCTCAAGAGGGAGTTGGGAGACGAGATCGGCGGGACCGTGGACCTGGTATACGGTGGGTCGGTTTCCCGCCACACTTACTTGGATGGTCTGAGTGACACGGACGCGCTGGTGATCATCGACCCGGATGATGTGGGGAGGAAGTCGCCGGAACGATTGAAAAACCGCTTCGCACAGCGGCTGCGTGAGCTCTACGGGGAACAAAACGTGAAGGTCGGCGACTTGGCTGTCACCGTGACCGTCGGTGGGAAGGAGGTCCAGTTGCTGCCCGCCATGCGAGACGGCGACGGCTTTCGGATTGCCGCACCCGATGGGCGATCCTGGTCGAGGATCAATCCGCGTGCATTCGCCGAGAAACTCACGCAAGCGAACAAGGCGCAGGATGGCAAGCTCATCCCCACGATCAAGATCACGAAGGCAATCATCGCGACGCTACCAAAGCAGCAGCAGCTGACCGGCTACCACGTGGAGTCGCTTGCGATCGAAGCCTTCAAAAATTACGACGGCCCGCGGACCTATAAGGCTATGGTCGCCCATTTCTTCGACCGAACCGCGGAGCTGGTGAAGGCTCCAATAGTAGATCGAAGCGGACAGTCTGTGTACGTGGACGAATACCTCGGGGCAGCCAATAGTCAGGAGCGACGACTCGTGTCACAGGCTGTCCAGAGGGTTCAACGGAAACTACAGAACGCGGATGCCTCGAAAAGTGTGGATGCGTGGTCCGATTTGGTAGGAGGCGCGTAAAGTGCAGGGCCAAGGGACCGTGAGCACCTGTGCCGGCCATGAGGAGCACATGGCCGCGACCTCTGGCGGCAACGGAGCCGCCGCCTTACTGGACGTGTACCTCACCGCAAAGGAGGCAGTGGTGGCCCGGGGCTTCGCCTGGGAGATTGACTGGCAGGCGGACAGACGCCTCGACCGGATTGATGAGTCCGGATTCCTGCGTGAGTCCGCATGGACCGTGTTGTCCACAGGGTTCCGTGAGGCAGTCGTGCGGCGGCTCTTCGTGCCCATCTGCGACGCCTTCCTAGGGATGCGCTCTGCAGCCGTGATCCAAGCGAACCGTGCCCGTTGCAGGCGTGCCGCCCTCAAGGTGTTCAACCACCGACGGAAGGTAAACGCCATCCTCGACATCGCATCTATCGTTCACGAGATGGGCTTCGAACGTGTACGTCGCCAAATCGAACAGGAAAAAGTGCGGTTTCTCCAGACGCTGCCCTACATAGGATCGATTACTGCCTTCCATCTCGCCAAGAACCTCGGCCTTCCCGTGGTGAAGCCCGATCGGCACCTTCAACGCATTGCCGCCGCGGCCGGATTCCGCTCGCCGCAGGAATTGTGCCAGCTGATATCCGACCACCTCGGTGAACCGGTTCAAGTGGTCGATGTGGTGTTGTGGAGGTACGCGACGCTCTTCTCGGACTATGTGATGGTGTTCACCGCCTCGCGAGATTGTGCTTACTCAAGGGGGAGGCTATCGTGACGACGGATCGGCCTCTCGCTGGAAAACGGCTTCATATCGCTGGGAGTATTGGGCCGAGAACGGACCACAGGCTGGCTGACTATGCCCATGAGCTTGTGCGGCAAGTGGCGCGTGGCGTGCTTGAAAGGGGAGGAGGAATCGTCGTTGGCGCAGGAAAGGAACCGAAACTGGAGGGAGGTCCGGCACAGGTCTTCGACTGGTTGGTCTTAGAAGTAATCGCGGAGGCCATTCGGTCTGGAATCTGCCCGGAGCCGATTGGCGCACGTCGTCCCGTCATTGTTGTCGTGTCAGAAAAGGGAGAGACGGAGATCCCCGATTCCAGAAGGAGCCTTTGGACAGAGCTGGTGGGAAGCGGAAAGGTCGAGGTCAGGAGAATCATGGCCGGAGCGCGATCCGCGACCATGATTCGGGAACTCCAAATGGGTTACGGAGATGCGCTCTTCATCCTCGGAGGCGGAACTGGGGTTGAACATCTGGCGGATGGATATAAGAAGTCCTGCAAGGCGGTCATCCCCGTTGATCTACCGTTAGGAGCCAGCAGAGAAGACGGCACAGGGGGCGCAGAGCGGCTCGCCCGAGAATCCAGGACGAATCCTTTGGGCTTCATCCGCCTCCGGGAGGGCAAGGGGGGAACGGAAGGCGCAAAGCTGGCGAAGATCGCCACGGATCAGGGGAACGCTCCCGCCGGCGTTGTAGCGGCGGGCATCATCGAGATAATTACTAGCCTCGCACCACCGACGGCGTTTTACGTCCGCCTACTGAATCCCAAACACGAGGCATACGAGCGGGTGGAGAGGTTCTTCCGAAACGTGGTAGATCCAGTGATCGAGGAACGCGGTCTAGTACGACTCGATCTCGGGAAGGACCGCGTAGAGTCGGGATTCCTCAACGTCGAAGTCTTCCAGCGATTGCACGAGTCGACGGTCGCCATCGTTGACGTGACGGGCGAACGGGCGAACTGCTTCATCGAGCTCGGGTACGCTCTTGCGCGGCCACTGCGCGTTCTCTGCACGGCGGAACAAGGTACGAATCTACCGTTCGACCAAAGCGCCATCCCCTGCCACTTCTGGAAGGACGGTGAGCCAGAAGAAGACCGAAAGGAAGGGCTTCGGGCATTCTGGTCGCAGTACATCGACCGGGCGCCCTTGGTGCCATAACGATGATGTCGAAAACTGAAATCTACATTTCAGTGGACGTTGAAGCCTCGGGCCCCTTCCCGCCTACCTTCAGCATGCTCAGCATCGGGGCGTGCGTGGTGGGAAAACCTGAGGCGACCTTCTATGCCGAGGTGAAACCCATCAGTGAGCACGTCGTCGCCGAAGCGATTAGGGTTGTCGGAAAGCCGCTTGAGCATTTCACCAAGAAAGGGCGCGAGGCGAAGGTTGTGATGGCCCAGTTCGAGGAATGGATCAAGTCGATCTCCGGGGGACTGACTCCGGTGTTCGTGGGCTTCAATGCGGCATTCGACTGGGCGTTCGTAAATTGGTATTTCCACACATACCTTGGGAGAACCCCGTTTGGCATCGCCCCTTTGGATATCAAGGCGTACTTCATGGGATTGAAGGGCGTCGAGTGGGAAGACACGCGGTCAAGTCGCATTCCGGAGATGTTCAAGGGGCCCGCGGCACAGACGCACAACGCACTTGATGATGCCAGGTCCCAAGCCCAAATGTTCGAGAAGATGCTCCAATATGCCCAGGGGCGTCGGGACGAGAGCGAATGAGGTGAAGATTATTATCGAATCGACCTCCGTGGGGAAGGTATGGGGCATATCCGTTTTGAGACCCTCCCTCGGACATGCAAGTGGATTCGGGTCCTTGACCTGATCGGCGGCGGCGCAGAGGCCGGGGGGGCGTGGCCGCTCTATCTTTGAGAGCGTATAATGTAGCTACCTACCCTGCCAGTGTGGAGGTGCCTTATGCGCACAGTCCTCCTCCTCTTCGTTGGGGTGATGCTTCTCGTCGTCTCGCCGGCATGGGCCGAGTTCGGCTTCGACGAAAAGTACGAGCGGGACTACAACATCTTCACCCCGATCAATCAACTGCGCCCTGACAATCCCTTGAACCCGATCAATTCGGTAGATCCAAACAACCCTTTTAATCCCATCAATAGCGTCGATCCGGGCAATCCCGCCAATCCGATCAATCGGTACAACCCGAACAATCCCTTTAACCCCATCAACGAAGTCAATCCGAGCAATCCGCTGAACCCCATCAATCAGTACAACCCCAACACGCCTTTCAGACCGCTGAACACTTTTCCCGACCGTCAACGCTAGCCTGCCTACCAGAAACAGGACAGCAGGGGACTGTCTGGGGCGCACTGATCCTCCCTACAGTTCTTGGTGGTCGGCGAAGCTGTAGTACCGCTCCTCGCCCAGCACCAGATGATCAAGCACGGTGATGCCGAGCAACTCGCCGCCATCCTTGAGGCGCCGGGTCAGGGCGCGATCTTCTTGACTGGGAGACGGATCGCCGCTGGGATGGTTGTGCGCCAGGATGACGACGCTGGCGTTCATGAGGATCACCGGTTTGAAGACTTCGCGGGGATGGACGATGCTCATCGTGACCGATCCGATGCTGACGGTGGTGATGCCGATGACGGCATGTTTTGCGTCGAGGGCTACGACCAGGAAATGCTCGCGATCGAGTCCGTCGAAGAGCGGCACAAGCAGCCGGTATGCGCTTTGGGAATCCCTGATCGTGACGGGCGAGGCGTGTGCCAGGCTCTCCTTCACGAGCATCACCCGGTAGCGGGGAATCGCATAGGCATGTTGGGCTGGTTGAAGCTTGACAGACGGGGCTCTTCTCGTTGAGCGAGGAGAGAGGTCGCCCTGAGGAGTTGTGGGAGCAGTTGGTGTCATAGTTCTGTCTCTGGAAGATATTGTGGCGATCATTCATCCAACCGTTCATGAAGTGATCGCGGCTGTTCCAGTAGAGGGGAGGCGGAAATTGGAACTGGCTTACACAGCGAGGGTTGAGGAACGGGATGGCTCGGCTGGCAGCGTAGCCGGTGATAGGGGAGGGCTTTGGCTAGCTCACCTTCTGTTTAATCTGCAGTGTGTAACCGATCCGCCAGTGCCTGAATCGTCAGTGGTGCGTTGCCCTCTGCGCGATTGTTGACCAGGACATAGGCTCTGCGCTCTTCTCTGACGGCCTGGCGAATCAATTCGACTGTATCCCGCCGCATCTCCGGGAGCTCCTCAATGATCTTCGTGTAGGGTTCGGCGCGTTTCTTGGCTTGCTCGTAGGACATCTTGAGCGGGGTGAGGAGGCGCAGCACTGTGAACGGTGCGGTGAAGCTTCCCATCCGTTTGTGCTGCTCGGACAGTGGCGGGTTGTAGCTCCAATGGTTATACACATGCGAGACACCGTGCGTCTCGAGGACCTTGTGGTACTCAGGACCAAGCAGACCGGCATTACGGATTTCGACGGCGTAGCGAAAGTCCTTGGGAAGCTGTCCGAAGAACCCATCCAACCGTGAGCAGAACTCTTCTGAGGACATCCCGTGGCGCTGAAACTCAAACAGAAACGGCCCGGCATGTGGCTCGAACTTCGCCTCCCGGTACGGCGCGAGCACCAGGTCTTTGAACAGCGTCGCATCGAGGAAGCGGGGATTGGACTGGCCAGCCTTGGCTCCGTACCGCGCCTGTTTTGCATAACTCGGAATCGTGATCTCCTCCCACACCTTGAAGCACATCTCGAAGTCTTCAGGAATCTGGTTGAGATAGCGACGGAGTTGATTTGCCGTGGGCGGCCGGTAGAACGTCGCATCATTGCCCACGGTCCTGAAGAGCAGCTCACCCTTGTACTGGTACTGGGCATATTCACCCAAACACTCCTGAGCGAATTTGCTCTTCGCGTACTGGCGCCTATACACCTGGCCTTGCCAGCCCTCGTAGGTCCAGGTGCTCGTGCCAAGACGGATCAGCGGGGAGAGCCGCATGACCACGAGTGTACGACTACCCGACGACTTCCTCAACGGACTCACACTGAACGCCCGAGTCATGAGAAGTCAGGAGTCGCAGCTCCTTGACCGTCAGGGTGACCGTCGAGAACTGCTCCTCGACCCGTCCAGTCACGACATACGCATGGTTTGGCTCCAGCAGATGGCAGTACCGGCGATAAATGGTGGGAAAGAGTGTGGCGTCGTAGAGGCCCGTCTGATCCTCCAGAGTGATGAATTCCATCGGCTCCCCCTTCTTCGTGGAGATGATCTTCTCCGTGAGCAGCCAGCCCACCACCGTTACCTCTTCCCCGACATGCAGAGACACATCCTTGGCGGGAAGATGCGGGATGTGCGCGAGCACCTCCTTGAAGAGGTCCAGCGGATGACAGCTCAGCGGAAAGCCGAAGAGCTCAAGCTCGTGCGCAAGCTTCTGTTGGAATGCATACTCGGTCGGAATCGGCAGATAGCCTGGCGGCTTGGCTGCCTGCGACGCGAAGAGTCGCCACAGCAGCGCGGGGCGCGTGAGTTCTCCCGCGACCGAGTCGAAACACCCTGCCTTGATCAAAAGCTTCGCTTGGGCGAGGTCCGGCTGCACACGGTCGAGAAAGTCATGCAGCGACCGATACGGGCCGTTCGCGCGCCGCTCCGTAATGATCCGTTTCGCCAGGTCTTCCTGGAAGGACTTGATCTGCATCAACCCGACGCGCACGGTCTTGCCCGATCCCGTGTACGCCCACTCACTTCCGTTGATGTCAGGTGAAAGGATCGTGAGCCCCATGCGCCGCCCCTCGGACAGATAGGCAAAGGTCGAATAGTACCCGCCTTGATTGCTCACCACGGCTGCGATGAACTCGGCGGGATAGTGGGCCCTGAGGTACGCGCACTTGAAACTCACTTGGGCATAGCTCGCACTGTGCGGCTTGCAGAAACTATAGCCTGCAAAGCTCATGATCATGGCCCAGATCTGGTCAATCACGTGCTGTCGCACGCCGCGCGCCGTTGCGCCAGCATAGAATTGCCGCCGGTAATCACGGAGCTGTCGCTGCTTATGCTTCTTGCTCAAGACCTTCCTGAGTTGATCTCCGTCTTCAACGGTGAACCCACCCAACGCGACAGCGACCTTCATCACGTCTTCTTGGTAGACCATGATGCCATGAGTCTCCGCGAGCACGTCATCCAATATCGGATGGAGCGAGGTGTAGGGACGCCCATGTGCGCGCCGGACGAACTCATCCGCAAACACATTGGCCGCGGGCCGGATGATCGAGGAGACGACGACTAAGTATTCGAACACGTCCGCCTGTGCTCGTTTGGCAGGCGGCATGCCGGTCCAGAGTTTCCTGAGCAGAAGCCGCGTGGCCGGCGACTCGATGTAGAAGCACCCCATCGTGTCGCCTCGCCGAATCAGCTCGTTCGTGGCCAGGTCGCTGATCGGGTCCCAGGTCGCATAGTCAATGACGTGATCGGTGTTCTGCGTGATCGCGGCGAGGGCGTCACGGATCACGGCGAGGGAACGATTGCCCAGCAGGTCGATCTTAACCAGCCCAGCGTCTTCCGTCTGATCCTTCTCCCATTGGATCACCGGCCAGCCGGAGGCGGAGATTTCCACCGGGACGTAGCGCTGAATCTCGTCAGGCACCAGCACGACGCCTCCGGGATGGAGACCGAGATTCCGGAGGTGTCCTTGGAGCTGTACGGACCAGAACAGAATCTCCCGCCACGGGGCTCTGAGACGGAGTGCTTCGCACACCTGAGTTGCCCAGCTCTTGACGTTCATTCCAGGCATCACATCGACAAAGTCGGCCCGCCGCTGAACTAAGGCGAGAGCTTTACCGATCTCTTCAGCAGGCATCCCGTAGACCTTGGCAATCTCTCGCATGGCGGCACGAGTCGCCAGGGTGTTCTGGTTGGCGACCATTGCGGCATGCCTGTTCCCGTAGTAAGCGAAGACCCATTCCAGAATCTTTGGTCGCTCATCCCACGGGAAGTCGAGGTCGATGTCTGGCGGATCGTGACGGCCCGGATTGAGGAACCGCTCGAAGAGCAGGTGGTGCCGAAGTGGATCGACATGCGTGATCCCGAGGCAGAACGACACGATGGACGCCGCCGCGGAGCCCCGGCCACAAGTTCGTGGAGCTTGTCGGACAATCTCATCGACAACGAGGAAGTAGTCGGCGTAGCCCTTCTCTTGGATGACTCTCAGCTCCTTCTCGATCCGCTGTTTCACGACATCAGACAGTTCACCATAGCGCCAGAGGGCACCCTCGTATGTCTTCCTTCGTAACGTCTGGAACGCGTCCTCTGCAGACAGTTGACGGAATTCAGGGAAGATCGTCTCTTTGAAGTCCCAGTCCGTATAGCACTGTTCCGCAATGCGATGTGTGTTGACAAGGGCGTCAGGCAGGTTCGGAACGTAGCGAGCGAGGACCGCCTCCGGCATGAGCCACTGCGACGGGGCGGAGCAGTGCTCCGCGCGGAGCCGCGAGAGAGTCGAATTGGTTGCGATGGCCCGCAGCAGCCGGTGCGCGTGGTAGTCGGCTGGACGAAGGAACAAGGCCCGTGTGGTCGCGACCGGTGGAAGCCCGCTCTGCCGGCTGAACGCGACCGCCTCGTGCATCGTTGGGCCGGGCGCCAGCTCCACATAGAGGTCTTCGTCTGAATCCTGGCTCCAGGCAGTCAGAGCGACGCGGTCATCCGAGAGGATCACCAACCCGGTCCGATGCCGGGCGACCGTGCCGATAAAGTCGAAGGCCTCATCGCAGTGGCGCGCCGAGAGGATCCGGCACAGGTTGGCGTAGCCGATCGGAGTCTTCGCGAGCAGCACCGCCCGGCGCGCCTTGTGAACCATTTCCGCGCCCACGATGGGCTTGAGGCCTGCGTCTCGCGCCACCTCGAGGAACCGGATGGCTCCGTAGAGCCCGTTCGTATCGGTGAGGGCCAGCCGGTCCTGGCCTTGGGCGCGCACCGCCTCGCAGAGAGCCTCCAAGGTGGGCACTCCTTGCATAGGGGAGTACAGCGAATGGGTATGCAAATGAACATAGGCCGACTGCACAGAACACCTCGACCTTCAATGACTTCTCCCGTAGTGGAGGGCGTTTTCTCCAAACCGTTCACGGAGCTTGTCGAGAGCAAGCGCGAGTCGCTGAGCCCGCTTCCGCTGGGCCTGTTCATCAAGTGGCCGTTCGAAGAGGGAGATTTGTTCGGCATAGGTCGTCAGGCCGGTCATGCTCAGCGTCATGGCTCGGAGCCGAATTCGGCGACGCACGCACTTCCGAAAGAGGGCTGAGACAATCGGCGAGAGATCACATTCCCAACAGCTCTCGGGGTTGATCCGTTCCCGCTTCGTCACTTCGAGCTGGTCGCTGTAGCGGATCGTAAGGGCGAGACTTCCGCAGACTCGCCGCTGACTCCGCAGCGTCCGGCAGAGGCGTTGGAGCGCGGCCAACAAACGCCCCATCAGTACTGAATCATCGATCTCGTCGGGATCGAGCCACACTGTCTCTTCGAGGCGGGGTTGCGCGGTTGGCGGGAGCACCGGCACCGAATCAATGCCGTGTGCCCATCGTGAAAGTTGCCCTGCATAGTCGCCTAACGCAACTTCCAGGGCGTCGAGTGGACTATCAGCGACTTCGCCCAAGGTGCAGAGGTTGAGATCATCCAGCCGCTCCAGCACCTTCCGCATACAGGGTTGATGGAGACCGGGCAGCGTGCGGACAGACAGTGGCGACATGAAGACCTGCTCAGATCCAGGCCGGACATCATACAATTCGGAAGGTGCAATCAATGTGGCGGCTGTCTGAGCGACGAGTTTGTTGCTTCCCACTCCGGCGACACCGTCGAGGTTGTACTGCGCAAGCACCGTCTCCTGGACTTTCGCCGCGACGTCGTACGCCGGACCGAACAGTCGTCCCGTTCCGGAGACATCCATCAAGAACGATCCCGGTTGTGAGAGTTCCCACACTGGCGCATAGCGAGTCACCACACGGAGCAGTGAGTCCTCCGCGGTGCGGACGCGAGAGGGGTTATGGGATAGGACGTGCAGAGAGGGACAGATCCGCCGAGCGTGATCTAGCGACATGCCGATTGCGAGCCCCTCTTTGTTGGCTTCCGCCGACACCTCGCGCAGGAGCGTACGAGCGGTGTTCAGCGGCGCGATCGCGAGGGGCCGAGTACAAAGAGTGGGATCGTGCAGCCGAGCCAGAGCAAGCTCAAACGATGGAATGGCGAAGCAGACAATCTGACGATCCATACAACCGGTTTACGGGATCGACTACTTCCTTAGGTGACGGATCACCCCCACGACGATTCCTGCAATCTGCAACGTGTCTGTAGGTTTCACCACGATGGGCTCCATCGTGTCGTTGGCGGGATGCAGCTCCACCATTCCAGCTTTGCGGTGATAAATTTTAATTGTCGCCTCTCCGTTGACCATCGCGATTACCGTCTGCCCGTTACGAGCCGTCGACTGTCTCTGCACCACCACAACGTCTCCAGGGAAGATCCCCTCATCGCGCATCGACGCGCCCTTCACGCGTAGCGCGAAGGTCTCGCCTCGACCCACCATGCCAGCGGGAACCTCCACAGTTTCGGTGTCAGGAAAGGGTTCAATCGGATTGCCAGCGGCCACGGTGCCAAGGAGGGAGAGTCGAGTTGGCGAACTTAAAAATTGCACCGCCAAGGCCACTGATTCGGGAATCCGATGCTTGCCGGCTTCGTAGCAGTTAATCGTCTTACGAGTGGTGCCCAGCTTTTCCGCGAGACGTCGCTGTGAGAGCCTCAACCCTTCCCGTGCCGTTTTGAGTTCAGACCCACGCATCGGAACCACCATGCGCGCACTTGCATTCGTATTTGAACGGTGCTACAAAGATTGTAACGTTTCGTTACCTATAACGAATCGTTACATGGTGATGAGCCCCTTGTCAAGTGTGCGGGCGGACATGTTCGGGAGGTCCTATGGGGGACAAGTCAGCAATCGAGTGGACTGACGCAACCTGGAATCCCGTCACTGGGTGTTCCAAGGTCAGTCCGGGGTGCAAGAACTGTTATGCCGAACGGCTGGCCATGCGATTGCAGGCGATGGGGAACCCGCGGTATCGCGGTGGCTTTGAAGTGACCCTGCAACCCGATCAACTCGTGTTGCCGTTGAAGTGGAAGGAACCCCGAGTGATTTTCGTGAACAGCATGAGCGATCTGTTTCACGAAGCGGTGCCTGACGACTTCATCAAGCAAACGTTTGCTGTGATGGCTCAAGCCAGCCGGCATGTCTTTCAAATCCTTACCAAGAGAGCAGATCGTCTTGAGAGTCTGGCGACGGAGTTGCCATGGCCCACCAACGTATGGCAAGGGGTCTCCGTTGAGAACCAAGAGTACGTCTGGCGCGTGCATCGATTACAAAAAGTTCCGGCCGCTGTGCGATTCATTTCCGTGGAACCGTTACTGGGCCCGATCCCGCGACTTCCCCTGAAAGGGATCGATTGGGTCATCGTTGGGGGAGAGAGCGGCCCTCGTTTCCGTGCCGTCGATCCGAGTTGGGTCCGTGGCATACGGGACCAGTGCCTACGCGCGGAAGTTCCCTTCTTCTTTAAGCAGTGGGGTGGATTGACGTCAAAAGCTGGCGGGCGCCGCCTGGACGGTCGAACATGGAGCCAGATGCCGGTGACAACCCAGCAAGAGGTTAGTTTGGTGTAATCCCCCCTATGCCCCCCAAAACGACCCGCTGGCCAATCGAAGAGCACACCCGTTCCAAGCACATCATTCTGCGCCGGTATCTTCAAGCATGGTTCCCGATCATCACCAGTTGGAATGGCAGGGCGGTCTACATTGACGGGTTTGCCGGGCCGGGCATTTATGAAGGGGGCGAGACCGGCTCTCCGATCATTGCGCTCACCGAGGCCATCGCCCACGGGGCACGAATCAAGTCTCAAATAGTGTTCATATTTATCGAGGCTGATCCGGATCGACACGCCATGCTCACGCAACAGGTGGAGACCGTCAAGAAGCCTCCGAATATGCAGGTGCACTGTCTCTGTGCCACCTGCGACGAAAAGCTCACTCAGCTTTTAGACTTCGTGGCGGAGCAGAAGAAATCTCTGGCTCCTACGTTCGCATTCCTCGATCCCTTCGGCATCTCGCACACCCCATTCTCCCTGGTTCGGCGGCTGATGCAAAACAAGCACTGCGAGGTGTTCATTACGTTCATGTACGAAGAAATCAATCGCTTCCTCTCGCAACAGGACCTGCCGAAACACTTCGACGCCCTGTTTGGATGCCCGGAGTGGCGACAGGGCATACCGCTGAAAACTCCCCAGGAACGCAAGAAATTCATTCACGATTTGTATTTGCGTCAGTTGAAGGAGGCCGCGAAAATCACCTACGTCCGGTCATTCGAGATGCTGAACCGGGGGAACCGTACGGACTATTTTCTGTTCTTCGGAACCAACAACTATGAAGGTCTCAAGAAGATGAAGGAGGCCATGTGGAAGGCCGATGATTCGGGTGGCATTCAGTTTTCGGACGCGACGGACCTGTCGCAGTCCCTCCTGTTCGAGGGCGGCCCCGATTTCGCCGACGTGAAGAATCGGATCGTCGCACGGTATAAGGGGAAAGAGGTGAGCGTGGATGATATTGAACGGTTTGTGGTGATCGACACCCCCTATCGTGAGACTCACTTCAAGACGCAAGTGCTCAAACCAATGGAAATGGCGGCCGTCCCGGAATTGCAAGTAATTCGGCGGACCGGCACCAAACGTCGTGGAACCTTCCCATCCGGCACGATGATTAAGATCCTGTAGGTCTGCCATCCCCTGAAATCGGCTTACGAGCAGCTGTAGGGGTCGAACCTACGGCCCGCTGGTTAATGGTCCCGGCGGGAGCCCCGGCGCAGCAGCGAGGCCGAGTCTCGCGGCCATTTGCACCAGATCAGGGAGAGAGTCGGCCTTCATCTTGTGCATCACCTTGCCTCGATGTGCCTTCACCGGGATCTCGCTGATGCCGAGTTCGCCCCCGACCTGTTTATTCAATAGGCTGGCAACCACCAACGCCATGACCTGCCGTTCGCGAGGAGTAAGTGACGCGTAACAATCCCGGAGCGCCGCGCTTCATGGCTTGGACCGTCATTGGGATATCACCGTGGCCCGCGATGAAGATGATCGGCATGTCGAGCAATAACGCCTATGTAGGTAAGGCCGAGGAGCGGGAGAAGCGAATCATATCTCGCCGACACGAATGGAATGTGTGCGCCGTGGTTCAGCAACGTCCGTAACCCTTAACCGAATACACGCATTGCCCCCTGATCCCCTACATCAGTTCTATTGCGTATCCTGATTGTGGCTCGTAAAATCGCCCGTCCTTCAAAACTCTCATGCCGTACTTCACGCGACTAATGAATGCTGCGTCTCACCCGTCTGTGCTCATTGCGAACCCCGATCCGGATATGTGTTTGGGCTTGACCGATGGGTTGACTGCCAATGGCTATCATGTGGAGAGCGTACAAGACGGAAAGACCTGTCTGAAACGGATTCAGGATAAAGTCTTCAAGGCCGTGCTCCTGAGCGAACATTTACCTGATCAAGATGGACTGTCGCTGTTGGAGGCAATCCGTACCTCGCATGCGACACTCCCCGTGATCCTCCTGACCGTTAGCGGTCCTTCACCGAGCGCCCTGCAACGAGGCGCCTTTGCGGTGTTAATCCTGCCATACGAGCGAGGCGAGCTATTGCACATTCTCCAGAAAGCAATCGGTCAGTAAACAATCATTGAGGATGACAGCAGTACTACAAGGCTCCCATGCCCTTCACCATCCGCCCTTATCGCCGCTTTCCCGTCTATTGTCCAGTGAGATACCAGACAGGTTTATTTGAGGGTCATGGCACGGTGTGGAATGTCTCTCTCACTGGCTGGCGGTTCTCTGGCAATCTGCCCTTACGGATCGGAGAAGTGTGTTCGCTCACAGTGAACCTGTCGATTGACCAGCCGATCTACGTGGCCGCCGGTATTGTCCGATGGGTGCGGGGCGAGGAGTATGGTGTCGAAACGCTCGTGATTGACGACGAGTCACGAGATGATGTGGAAGAGTATCTCTGGCAGCGGGGATCGGATAGAGATTTCTTAAGGGCATGATGCACTAACAAGGAGGTCATTATGAGGTCTGTGATGTTCCGCTGGACACTTGGTGTAGGGCTACTTGCCGTTGTGCTTCTTGCCCCTCCCCTGTTACCCCAGATACCGACGGATTCATCAGCCGTCTCCGCTGCCGAGAAAGCAGAACCTCTCGATCTCAACACCGCAACGCCTGACCAGCTCAAGGCCCTGCCTGGCATTGGCGAAGCGTACTCCGAGAAAATCGTCAAAGGCCGCCCATACAAGCGCAACGACGAGCTGGTCCAGAAGAAGATCATCCCGCAGGCGACATACGACAAGATCAAGGACCAGATCATTGCCAAGCAGAAGTAGGTTGTGGAGCAGTCATGCCGCAAGGCGACAAGTCCAAGGAAGACTGCTTTCGTCTTTGGAAGAATGGGAAGTCCATTCGTGAGATGAAGCGCAGCACAACCGCCAAGTATGAAACGATCAAAATGTGGGTTCGGGAGTGGGAGAGGGGTGCGCAAGGAACTTGGGAGGTTGAGCTAAGAGAATGAAGCTGCGCATGGGCCAGGTTCTTGTCGGGTGCATCCTTTTACAGGG
The DNA here is from genome assembly GCA_964445795.1 of uncultured Nitrospira sp. Classification (GTDB taxonomy): domain Bacteria; phylum Nitrospirota; class Nitrospiria; order Nitrospirales; family Nitrospiraceae; genus Nitrospira_D. Next base: position 17,203 of record CAYULI010000019.1, read on the forward strand.
CACTCTGGCATTCGGCGCAGACTGGGCCGGCAAAGTGGTTGGTGTGCTGGACGGTGACACGATTGAGGTGCTGCACAATGGTCACGCCGAACGGATTCGGCTGAACGGGATCGATTGTCCCGAGAAAGTACAACCTTTCGGAAGGAAAGCCAAGCAATTCACCTCCACTATGGCCTTCGGCAAGGAAGTCACCATTCAGGTTCTGGGTTTCGACAGGTACGGGAGAACGATCGGGGAGGTCATGCTTGGCGACGGGAGAAACCTCAATCGGGAACTCGTGAAAGCAGGTTATGCCTGGTGGTACCGGAAGTATTCGAAAGACTTCACACTTGGCGATCTCGAAGATGAGGCAAGGCTTGCAAAGCAAGGTCTGTGGGCAGATCCAAACCCCATTCCGCCGTGGGAGTGGAGGAGGACAAGACGAGGAGATTAGTAGTGGTAGAGAGAGGCTATGACCTGGAAGGGAAAGATTTCTTCCTGGCACGATAGCGCTGGAACCACGGCTGCTTGTAGATAGGAGGCCCGTACAGTGATTCTTCTAGTTTCTGAAACTGCTCCCGTTTGAATTGTCCGTCCTCGCAGAAACCAAACCATTCGAATCGCTTCACGATGAACTTGTAACTGATGATGGCTGGGCAGGAGCGCTTAAACTCGACTACCTTCTCTGAAGTACATGTATTATTCGTGATCCCCAACCTGGCGGCAAGGTCTCGCATTTCGGCTTCAGGATAGATATATTCTGCTGAGAACACTTCCGCACCTATCTCGATCACCTCATTCTCGTTGTAAGCCCCGCACTTATACAGACCTTTTAGAATGGTAGGGCGATCCACATAGTGGTGCTTCAACTCGTGGACGAGTGCGAAAAGTTTTGGCTCACGAGGCAGGTTGCTGTTCACCATCACTGAATTATCGTCATTGTCGCAGAAGTATGCCGCACGAATACGTGAACCTTTGATGTCCCAAGGATCGATCCTGATCCTCTCAGATTTATAGATACGCTGGATTGTTCGTAAATTGAGCGAAGCCGTTTCAATATTGTGCTCGGCCCGTTTGCTGAGCGCGAGAGCCTTCATCTGCCTGTAATAGTCAGATCGAGTCATTTCTTTCGTTTGGTATGAGTCTTTACCTCGTCGAGGTTCCTGCGGGCAGCCCGGAACTGGGCGTACCGTATGAGTTCCTGGAAGTCATCTTCCCGCAATTCTCCAGTGGCGCTCATCAGAGCTTGAAGAAGAGGATTCTCCTTCTCAGGGAAGAAGGTGGAGATGGTAACTCCAAAAAACTGGGCAAGCTTGTGGAGCTCTTTCACCGAAGGCTTGTAGGTTGCCGTTTCCCACCGTGAAATAGTGTTCGCAGTGGTCCCCATTTCCCTGGCTAGCTCTTCCTGACTGAGCCCCTTGCCCCCATAATTCTGGCGGAGTTCGTGGAGTTTCTTGCCGATGAAGCCGTAAAGGTCCTCCATTTGCAGATATCCTCTTATAGGAAGTTATAGTCCTTCTGGCGTTGACACTGAAGTTGCGACATGATAGGATGCGTTCGTCCTATAGCAGGATACCCATTTGGGGAAAATCCGTCAATAGGGCGCGGTCGCAATCTATTAGTAACGAAAGGAGAATCAGCGATGACGATGGACAATAAGGCAAATGGCCTGATTGAGGTGAAAGTCGTCTACCCCTCCGCCCACGGCCCTGCAGTCGGGTCTTTTGCTCCCGAGACTCAGATTCGGGAGATCAAGACGTTCTCCCTTAACGAGTTCGGCCTGAGGGAGGAGACGATGGACGGCAACCAGATCATCTTTTTTCTCTTCAACGAAAGGACAAAGATCGAGAACCTCAATCAACCTCTAGCCACCTTCGTGCTCCCACCTGGTGATAAGGCACACTTTCGTCTGGCAAAAGAGACAATCGCTGGTTGACTGACATGATGGATCCCGCTCAATGCCTGATTGCGCTCCGCAAAGATCTGGAAGAAATCGCAGAGATCGTGCGTGATAACGGCTGGGCCATCGAGCCATGGCCCTTAGAAAGCGTCGCTATCTTTGTAACGATGGCATCAGCGATTGACAAAGAGCAGTATACAATTCGCCTCGTGTGCGAGGGCTACCCGGATGAGCCGCCATCCATTAAGTGCGTGAGTACCAAGACCAAAGAGCCAACTGATCCATCTGCCTGGCCGAAGTGTGAGGGATTTCGCCCGCCACCCACTGCGGACCTGTGCATGAATATTTCCCGAGAGGGTCTCCAGCAGCTCCATCCGGACTGGCAGCGGGATATGCGGTATGCCTGGGACTCTACAGGAAATCCCATTTGGCATGTCTTGGAGGCGCTGCAGGATCGGCTCAATGATAAGGCTAAATACAATGGTAGAAGCCGATAAATACTTTCCGCGGATCGAGCGGTTCGTCCTGCCGCAAGCCTTGCTTGATCAATCACTTCAGCGCCTCCGCGCAGAAGGGATGTATCAAGTGGAAAGCATCTTATTCTGGGCGGGCACGAGCGATGCCGGAATCGCAACAGTGACACACATTCTAGTGCCGAAAGGAAAAGGCGTCTTCCAGCATCCACTCCAGATACGGGTAAGCGAGGAAATCATGGCGGCCCTCTTCGATATCCTCGCCCCGCCGGATCTGATTCTACTCGGACAAGTTCATACCCATTTGGGGGAAGCGTTCCATTCGCATGCGGACGACCGGTATAGCCCTGATACGCCGGGGTTTCTCTCACTGGTTGTTCCATACGGAGGGAGAGACGGCGTGGAAGCGTGGATGCAATGGGCTTTTTATGAATGCATTGGGTCAGGTCGATTTCGCCCTCTTGATGCAGGGGAGATCACTCGTCGATTTGTCATTGATAAGAAAGGAAAGATCTCGATCCATGAAATTCGATCGACCAGTTGAGAGCTCTCGACGCTTCGATAGACATGCACGGCTTGTCGCTGAGCTTGCCGGAGGATCTCAGCAAGAGGTGACCAGAAAATTTCTCAGGGAGCGGGTTCTCCTCACGGTGAGCGCGGAGGGGGCGCTGAAGCGGACTACTCGGATCACACTCGCAGTGGCCGCTAACCTCATTGCCCGGTTCTGTCCTAGGATCGATCTTGCGTTCCCTCGACCGCTTGGGGATGAGGCTGGAAAGATACAAGCGCTACTTCAAGCCATTGATAGCTCTCCTTCTGCTGAATTCCGCATCATCGATGCGTCCTGATTATAATGACTACAGGGCAATCCTGTCAGTGGGCCATTGTTCCGTGATTGCTCCGAGTCTGATCATGGTTGACAGCAGCGGCTGGCTTGCGATGACAAGCCGAAGCGGCTTTTTCCCGCCCGTGACGCGGGTGAGAGATGACAACCCGTTTGGGGCATTGATGGCAGCGGCACTCGGAGCGGCCGAGGTGTTCAAGCTACTCCTTGATCCTTTGCCGGGAAAGGTACATTCCTTCGACGACTCGTCGTTTTCCGCATTTGACTATTCAGTCAACGAATATGAGTCTGGTCCTACACTGTCAGGATCAGTTCATATCCCGCTCAGTCTACTGGCTGGCGTGGGCGCCGTGGGTAATGCTTTTCTTCTGTCTCTGTCGTTTCTTAATGACCTAGAGGGGAACCTCCTTGCGGTGGACCAAGAGACCGTTGACGACGTGTCGAATCTGAACCGGTACGCCATTGCGGTTGAAGGGGATGCGAACCGCGAAAACCCGACCCCAAAGACTGAGCTAGCCGTTCGACTGTTTCGAGGGCGACGACTTCGTGTGCACCCCTATCAAGAAAGATTGGACAGCGTGTTAGAGAACATTTACAGAAGGGATGTGGCTCGTCCACGAGTCGTCCTGAGCGCGGTTGATAATAATGAGGCTCGCAATCTCCTGCAAAAGCTTTGGCCGGATCTCCTTCTTGAGGGGGCTACAGACAGGACAACGTCTCAGGTTTCTAGACATGCGTATGAGGAGGGACTGGGGTGTCTCCTTTGTATTCACACGGCGGATCGCAAGCCCGACTCTAGGTTTTCCTATGTGAAGCATGCCGCATCGATCTCCGGATTAAATGAAAAAAGAATCCTGGCGGGGCGGGCCAGCCCCAATGCGGTCGTTAGTGACGAGGATGTTCGGTCTGCTCCGCAGGAGATGCGGGAAGTGCTGAGCGACAAAGTTGGAAAGCCAATATGCTCCGTCCTCGCCGAATTGGAGAAATTGTCCCGGAAATCGGAGGTGGCACTTCCCATCCAGCCGGCCGTATCGTTCGTTTCGATGATCTCCGGCATCCTCATGGCTGCCGAACTTGTAAAGTATGCAACGGGACTCAAGTCGCCTCTGGAAACGTTCTTTCAGATGGACTCGCTTTTCCCACTCACGAGTTCATTTGCGCAAGCTGTCGAGAAGGGAAATGGCTGCTACTGTAGAATCCGAGAGAAGGAAATCAGGGCGTACCGAGAGAAGGTTCAGGCCGGCGATTGGAAAACACAATTAAACTGAGGGAGAACTTCATGGGCAAAAACATCCACATCACGCGTCGCAAGGATGAGGACAAATGGGCGGTTATCGCTGAGGGAAATTCCAGAGCCTCTAGCCTTCATGACACCCAGCGTGAGGCGATGGAGTCAGGGCGGCCCCTCGCTGAAAAGAACCGATCCGAGTTGGTCATTCACGACAAGCACAATAAGATACGCGACAAGGACAGCTATGGAAGCGACCCGTATCCGCCGAAAGATAGAAAGCATTAGGACTGAGAATCCCCACCTTTGATCTGTCTAGAAGTTTGTGTGTTCACCAGATGTTCACCAACAGGCCGGAACTGGTCGGTAGGGGCCGGAAGCGATCGGATGTCTGAAAACGGGGAACCGCACGGGGCGCCGCGATTCTATTGAGGAATGTGGAGGTTTGCGGGTGAAGGGGAGAAGCGAGATGCGGTTTATGAGTCCACTGGTCTACCTAGTTCGCGTATTAGGGACTTAGGCCACGGAGCAAGAGAAATGATCTTGGCCGGTCATGAAACCCGTTGACGGTGAAACTCCCATAATGAGAGTGCCAACAAAAGTGCCAACCAGCTCCCGCTTATCCACAGAAAAAGCCCCAAATAGGCAGAAAACACGGCTAACGTGGTTTGACGAAAATTGAGAAGAATTTGAAAGGGATCGAGAAGGAGAGGACTAAACTCACAAAGCGGCCAAGGACTTTTCAGGGCTGTGCTCTACCAACTGAGCTACCTCGGCACGTGGGGTCCACTTCGGAAGGTGGGAACGATACCTTGAAAACCGCTGTCCGGTCAAGGCCGATGGGACGAGTCCGTTTCTGCAATCGCGCAGAACGCGTAGGGGGCCCAAGCAGGGCAGCCGCGTCGTGCGAGAGGCGGCTGCCCACAGCGTTATTTGTTCATGATGTCTAACAATTCGACTTCGAACACCAGGGTCGCCCCTGGTTTGATGACAGGCGGCGATCCCCGGTCACCGTAAGCGAGATTGGCGGGGCAGACGAGTTTGCTTTTCCCACCTACCTTGATGTGCTGCACTCCCTCCGTCCAACATTTGATGACTTGTCCGAGCGGAAACGTGGCCGGCTCTCCGCGTCTCACTGAGCTGTCGAACACCGTACCGTCGGTCAGCGTCCCATGATAATGGACCTTGACGGTGTCGGTGGCTTTGGGCGCTGGGCCCGATCCCGCTTTCAGCGGGACGATCACGATGCCCGACTCCGTCTTAATGGCCCCTTTTTCCGCTGCGACCTTGGCCAGGAAGGTGGCGCCGGCTTTCTTTTCGGTTTCGGCGAGCGCCGTGGTCCGGGCCTGCTGGAGTTGCTGAATCTTCGGCCCGAACGTTTGCAGGTCGACTTTCTGAGGCCGCTTGAGTACCCCGTCTGAAATACCGCTCTTGACGAAGTCGAGCTCCGCTTCGCTCAAGGTGAAGGTCGCCAACGACTGGCTGATCGCCAGTCCCAGCGCGTACAACGTTTTCTGATCGTCGGTCGTGGGTTCTTGAGGAGCGGCCCAGCTGGGAGCCGTCATCAGCATGAGGAGGAGTCCCATGAGGCACGTTGTGATACGCATTAACGATCCTTTCATTAAGGTCGAACGGCAGCGGGCATCGTCAGCAGCTACCATACGATATGGCCGTGGATGGCACAATAGAAATGTTGATCGAATCCGGTGAAGTCTCTCTGTACGGATACTGGCTTGAATGAAGGTCCCGACAAGATCGATTGGCCGGGGCGGCGACGACGGCGTGGTCTCGCTGGGCGCGGTGATAAGGCGAAGCTTTATGGTGGCGGAGAGGGAGGGATTTGAACCCTCGGTAGAGATTTTGGTCCCTACGACGGTTTAGCAAACCGTTGCCTTCGGCCACTCGGCCACCTCTCCATGACTATGTTGCCCTTACTTGCAGTGTCTCCCCTCCCTGTGCCACAGGCGGGAAGTATTCGTCAGAGGGCGGGACTCCACTGCCGCCGTGCGATCTTACCCCAGCATCGAGGACCGGTACAAGGGATCGGAGTGTCTTCCGCCTGGGTGCGAGCCGACGAGGTTGTCGCGAATCAGGCTGTGAGGAGTTCCCGTATTCTGGAGAGCGGTGGAATGGGGAGGCCGATTGAACGGATCCGCTCGAAGAGAGGCCTCGTACTCGTAAGTCGTGGTTGTGTGACGGGTACTTTCTTCATCGATTGCGGCTCAGCAGCTCCGCGGGTGGGGGCATGAACGTGCAGTGCGCTTCCAGCCTTGAAGAGCGGAATGGTGTATCGGAGCTCGACGTGGCTCGGACGGACGACTCCGCTCAGAGCCAGCATTTGGAGCGCTTTCCGCTTCTGTTTGGCGGATTCTCTGGAGCCAATCCATCGTGTCACTGGCATACGTAGCCTCCTCCCGATGTCATCCTTGTCGGTCCGATTGGGTGGTAAAAGCTACATCCACAGAATTTTGCCGAAATCACGGTCGACTCCTCTGAACCTCTGACACTGTGTGCAGCGGGCGAACAAGCCGGTCTCGTCGGCCGTGCCGGAGGCCCGCAGGACTAATTGGTATTTGTGTCCTCCGCAGAAAGGGCAAGCCTTTCCGTGCACTTCCCGACGAATCGCTCCGATTTTGCCAAACTGTTTTTGCATTGCCGGTCCTCCTGCCCTGAGGGTATCGCGGTCTGGCGCGATCGATTTCGGTATGGCCGTTTAGCTGTCAGGCCCATGCAGGACCTAGAATAGGTGGAGGACTCGGAACCTGAAAATACCGTAGTGGTAGGAGGCCATGAAACGAAAGAGGGATGGTCTTGCGAGGTAAAACACGCCGTTGAGATGAAATCACGTGCCCGGTTGTCTTGTGGGTGGTTGTGGAGCATCGAGTGTCTAATCGATTGAGCGAATGGATAGGAAGGCGAGCAGGACTTCTGAGGACCTAGTTCTCAGAAGGGTGCGTAACGTGAGGGCGTTGTCGTAAGAGAACGGAAAAGAAAAATAAGTTCGTGGGTGAAGGCAGGTTTCCCCAGGAGGGAGCAGAAACCTCTTGCCGCCCCAAGGTGGGCAGGCCCGGAGCAGTCACCTTCACCCATTGATCAATAAAACAGACGGTCTCCTCGATAGCAAGGCAGTAGTTTACCTAGGGGAGAAGGTGGAGATGAGCCGGTGAAGTGAGCCGGTGAACTGAGAAGGAGATCCGGCCTGCAGTGGCGGAGGGGGCGAGATTTGAACTCGCGGATGAGTTGCCCCATCTCCGGTTTTCAAGACCGGCACGTTCGGCCACTCCGTCACCCCTCCGTATCATCTTATCTTGCTCGACTTGACTATAGCACCGAGAAGTTCTGTTGAAAGCCCGGAGCATGTGCGCTGGATCTATTTCGTGATGCGTTCGAGGCCGCCCATGTAGGGACGTAGCGCGTGAGGAATGACGACCGATCCGTCCGGCTGTTGATAGTTCTCCAGAATGGCCACCAATGTTCGTCCTACTGCGAGACCGGAGCCGTTGAGTGTGTGGACGAACTCTGTCTTGGCATCCTTCTTCCCGTCGGCAGGACGATACTTGATCCCTGCCCGCCGGGCCTGGAAGGCCTCACAGTTGCTACAGGACGAGATTTCCCGATACCGGCGCTGCGACGGAAGCCATACTTCGAGGTCATAGGTTTTGGCGGCGGAAAATCCCAAGTCTCCGCTGCAGAGTGCCACAACCCGGTAGGGCAGTCCGAGACCCTGCAGAATGGTTTCCGCATGCCCTGTGAGGCGCTCCAATTCTTCATAGGAACGGTCGGGGGTCGTTAACGCAACCAGCTCCACTTTGTTGAACTGATGGAGCCGGATGAGTCCGCGTGTATCTTTGCCGTACGAACCGGCTTCCCGTCGGAAGCAGGGCGTATAGGCAGTGTAGCGAAGGGGAAGCTGTTCTTCGTGTAGGATCTCTTCGCGATGCAGATTGGTGACCGGGACCTCGGCCGTCGGAATCAAGAAATAATCTTCATCCCGCAGCCGAAAGAGATCCTCTTCGAATTTCGGCAACTGCCCCGTGCCGGTCATAGCCCGGCGGTTCACCAAAAGCGGCGGAAGCACCTCCTGGTAGCCGTGGCGAGTCGTGTGAAGGTCGAGCATATAGTTGATCAAGGCCCGCTCGAGTCGCGCGCCAGCTCCCGTCTGGACCGCAAACCGCGCACCGGCAATTTTGGCTGGGCGATCGAAATCCAAGATCCCAAGAGCTTCCCCGATATCCCAGTGCGGTTTCGGCTCAGTCGAAAATGCCGGGATCGTGCCCCAGCGACGGACCTCCACATTGTCCGCCGCACCCGCTCCTGTCGGTACAGTGGAGTGGGGTAGGTTGGGGATTCGAAGGGCCAAGTCCTCCAATCGACTCTCGATTCCGCGCAGGCCCGCCTCCATCTCTTTGATCCGGTCGCCGAGCTGCTTCATGGCCGCCATTGCCGCATCGGTCGGCTCTTTGGCCCGAAGCAGGCGCGCGACCTCGTCCGATCCCTTCTTCAGTTCGTGACGCAGTTGTTCCACTTGCGTCGTCAGCGCGCGCCGCTCTTCGGCGGATTTCTGGATGACCTCCCATGGGACATCGTGACCGCGGGCGCCCAGCGCGGTGCGGATGAGGTCAAGGTTGTCGCGGAGATACTTCGGGTCGTGCACGACTCGCCTCTCAAAAAGCGCCTGGAATCTAGCACCCGATCGCCGGAGAGTCAACGAAACCGGCAGAGCGACGGAGCGCGGCACGAGGGCGATGGCGGCGGGAATTGACAAACTTCGCGCGCGCAGGACAGGATGACGCATGCGCCCGATTTCGAACCCGCCGAATCCGTTCGATTCGCTCCAACGCGAATGGCTGGAGCCGGCACCGGCCGCCAAGCTGCAGGTCTTTCACGACGAGACGCGGGAGATTCTGAGCCGCAACGACAGCCCGGATTTGCCCTTTCGCTGGAGCGTAAATCCGTACCGAGGCTGTTTCCACGCCTGTGCCTATTGCTACGCGCGGCCCTCGCACGAGTATTGGGGTTTCGGGGCAGGGACCGACTTCGACAGCAAGATCATCGTGAAGAAAGACGCCGCACGGCTTCTGCAACGCGCCTTCGATCGGTCGTCGTGGAGGGGCGAACTGATCGTGTTTTCGGGAAACACCGATTGCTATCAACCCCTGGAAGCCAGTTACGGGCTGACGCGCGCCTGCCTGGAAGTGTGCGCGGCGTATCGCAACCCGGTCGGCATCATCACCAAGGGAGCTCTGGTACTTCGAGACCTCGACGTGCTGAAAAAGCTGCGGCAATCGGCCTGGGTCCGCGTCTATTTCAGTATCCCCTTTGCATCGGATGAAACGGCGCGCAAGGTCGAACTCCATGCCCCTACGATCGCGAAGCGGTTCGAGGCCATGACAATGCTGAGCGAAGCGGGCATTCCCACAGGGATCTCGATCGCACCTGTCATTCCGGGGCTCAACGACGACGACATTCCCGCGTTATTGGTGCGGGCCCGCAAAGCCGGAGCCGGATCGGCGACGGCGATTCTGCTGCGTCTGTCGGGCAGTGCGGAACGCGTGTTTCTCGGCCGGATGAAGGAGGCGTTTCCGGAGCGCTTCGACAAAATCGTAAGCCGGCTTCGGGAAGTACGGCGAGGGAACTTAACGGAGAGCGAGTTTTTCCGACGTCACCAGGGAGAAGGAATCTATTGGAATGTGATCGAACAGCTCTTCGAGATCGCGAAACGCAAGGCGGGGTTTCCGAACGAAGGGGACGAGACCATCCCTGTGACCTTTCGACGCCCGGGAGCCGACCAGGCCGCGCTGTTTTGAGCGAGGATGTCCATGAAACATAGTCCGGGGTTCCTACAACTCGTTGAGCAGGCCAAGCGGCGCATCAAGGAATGCACGGTCGCGGAGGTCAAAGCCAAGCTGGATCGAGGGGATCGATTTCATTTTGTCGATGTCCGCGAAGACCACGAGTACACCAAAGATCATGCCCAAGGCGCCGTCCATCTCGGGAAGGGCATCATCGAGCGTGACATCGAAACGGCCGTTCCAAATAAGGAGGATGAAATCGTGCTGTATTGCGGCGGGGGCTATCGGTCCGCGCTCGCCGCGGATGCATTGCAGCAAATGGGATATACAAACGTCCGATCGATGGTAGGGGGGATCAGGGCCTGGCGCGAGGCCGGTTATCCGATTCAGGCAGGGACGGAAGGGAGCGGCACGGCGTCTACTTGTTGACTCGATCGAATTCCTTGATGACCTGCTCGGTCAGGTCGATCGTATCCTTGTTGTAGATGACGATCTTCACGGTCTGTTCGCTGCCCTTGTCCACCACGAGTGAGTACCCGCCTTTTTCGGCGACGGTCTGCGTTGCAGCGGAGATCTTCTTCATGTAATCGTCGACCAGTTCCTTCTGTTTGCCCTGCAGTTCCTGATTAAACTCTTGGGCCCGTTTCTGGTAGTCTTGAATTTTGAGCCTGAACTGGGTTTCCTTTTCCTTCTTCTCCGACTCGCTCAGTTTCGAGGCCTGCTCTTTTATCTGTTTCTCGTAGTTCCTCAACTCCTCTTCGTCTCTCGCCAGCAGTTTTTGCCGGGTCGCCACGTACTCTTTGAGCCCGTCGAGCGCCTTCTTGCCGGCCTTGGACTTTTCGAGGACCGTCTGAGGATCGACCACGCCCATCTTGAACGATTCGGCGGCGTCGGCGCGTACAGGCAAGGAAGCCGCTCCAAGGACGAAGAAGGCTGCGACGATCAAGATTCGAACGATAGGCACCACCATGAGAACACTCCTTCGCTAGTCGGCGACAAGATGAATGTGAGAGTGGTGCGAGAATAGCCGCGCGCAGCGGGGCCTGTCAAGGTGCGGAGGAGCGGGTGACGGGAGTCTTCATCACAGTTCGTTGCGGGATCGCACGTCGCATCGCGAGTCTTCAGCCGAAAGTTTGCCGTCTCGGTGGATCGGCGATGGCAGCAGGAGGCTGCGTGACTCAGACGGGCTAGACGAAGTAGCGGCTTGTGTCGACGTTGTATTCCGCGTTGTCGACCAGCCGCACAATGCTATAAGGGTAGGCGCCGGAATCGTCTTTTGTCGCCAGATCAACTTCCGGACCGTCTTCGATGGGATTGCCCTGCGGGTCGGTGATGATGCGGACTAGCGGCCGTTCCGCATCGGTCTTGGTGACCGAGGGCTTGATGACGACGGCGAGTTGTTCCGTGTCGAGCAACACTAAGCTGCCGATCGGAATGATCCCGACGCAATTCACGAACAATTTCAACAAAACCGGATCGAACGATTGGCCGCTCTTCGAAAACATGAATTTCAAGACGTTCGAGGGCGACATCGGTTCGCGTCGATAAACGCGCGAGGACGTCATCGCGTCATAGCAATCGGCGATCGTGATGATACGGCTCGAGAGCGACTGCGACCAGGGCGTAACCAGTTTCGGATAGCCGGACCGATCGTAGTTCATGTGGTGCTCGAAGGAGGCCGTGGCCATTCTGGCCGGAATGTTGCCTAGACCGCGAAGCGCGACAAGCGTCAGCACGCCTTCCGTCGGGTGAGTTCGCATCAGGTTCCATTCTTCCGGGGTGAATTCCCCGGGTTTATTGAGTACGTCCAGTGAGATCGCGCATTTGCCGACATCGTGAAAGAGCGAGGCGAGCCCGAGATCGGCCAATTCGACCTTGGGATAGCCCGCGCGATTGCCGAGAGCCATAGACAGGAGGGCCACGTTGACGGAATGATTGTGCGTGTACGCGTCGTGACAGCGCAGCGTGGTCAACCCGAGCAGGGCGGCTTCGTCTTGCATCATCAGGTCCACGATATTTTGGATGGCGCGCTTCGCCTGCTTGAAATTGATCGTGCCCCCGTTGCGGACGGACTGATCGAGGTTGCCGAGTGCGGCGCCCGCTTGCCCATAGGCGTTCTTCATTCGCGTTTTGCGTATTTGCTTGGGGTCGGCGGGCGAATCTTGACCGCCGGCGGGCCCGCCGGCTTCGCCCGCTGCCGGCTTCAGATCGAGTTGACGTGGATCTTCGAGCTCGATGCTGGTAATCGATCGGCTTTTCAACTCCTGCCGAAAGTCGTCGATCGATTTGGTCGTCGGGTCGAGGCTGACGAAGAAATGGGCGAACTCGCGAATGTCTTGGGACGATACGGACGAGGAGAACGTCAGACCGCCGATCTTCCATTTATTCAACGCATCGATGATACTCGATATCACGAGCATCTGCTGGGCGTTGACTTTGAGGTGGCTGTCCCCGAGGAAGAGAAAATCATCCTGCAGCCGGATAGTGACCGGCTGGTCTTGCGCCATCGTCTGGATCAATGTCAGCATGGTCTCCACCGGCTTGTCGAGCGCCGCATTCGTCCGGCCGTGGATTCTGGAGGTCTTGATCAGCGTATTCAACTGGACGATGAGCTGGAACCCCAACATTGCCAACTGTTGGTCGAGAATGTCGCTCGCTTCCGAGCCATGACCGACCTTCTTGGAGAGCGATTTCTCGTGCGTCAGCAGCGGCCGTGCATGCTCGTCGCCGACGGCTGTCTGCAAGGGGTTCGGATCGTGCATGGGCGGGACTCCCTACATCTAGGCCGCGCCGGGCTGCTTGGCGCGTTGTTGCTTGGTGATGTGGGACAGCGCGAGGGCACAGGCCTGCTTGACGGCGGCGCCGCCCTTTTTCTGGCCCAGCTCGAGTGTGGCGATCGCCATGGGCGTGGCGAGTTTCCCCAACGCCTCGGCGGCCAGGATCGCAAGCTCTTCCTTCTTCTTTCTGTTTGTCCAGCTCCATTCCGTGAGGAGCTCTCTCCAATACGGGATGGCTTCGTCGCCGCATGTGGCTCTGACGGCCTGGAACACCGCCCGGCGTTCGCTCATCGGGCGGTCCATAAAGTTCTCGGCCGATAGCACGGAAGACCAGGCCAAAAACGGGACGGTGTACGATCCGGACATGAGGAGCTTGAGTGCCGCCGTGCGTACGTGTTCGTCGACGTCCGACATGAAGGCCACGAGTTTGACGCCGTTTCCGCTGGGGCGAAAGACGCCGATGGCCCGCACGACTTCTTTCCGGACTGCGGCGTCCGGGTAGCGCACCAGTTTTTCTACGGCTTCCGCGAACCGGGGCTGATTCCATTTGATCAAGAGGCCCAGCAAGTTCCGCACGTAAACGGGTCGACGGTCCGACAGCCCCCGCACAATCGGATCGGGATGATCTTTCGCCAGCGTGAACAGGGCCTCGATCACAATGGCTTGATGGGCCGGAGACGTAAGATTGGCCAGCAATGAGCAGAGACCAGGAACCGCGTCCGGTTTCATCATCAGGAGGATGGTCGATAGTCCGGCGGTCGTCGCGTCGGGTGTCCGATTGAGATAGCTCTCTATCGCTTGTAGGCGTTCCGGTTGTCCGAGTCCGTCGAAGAGCGCGGCCAATCGCTGTTTGTGCTCGTCGGGGAGATCGGGGCGGACAGCCTCCGTCTCGTGAAGCAGGCCCAGAACGTTCTCCAAGACCGTCCATTTCCCGTCCCGCAGGAGCGAGTCTACGACGTTGCCCCACAACGAGAAGAGTTTGGACAAGAGGGTGGGGGATTGTTCCGACGCGAGGATCGCCGTCAGCATGTCCAGGATGTGCATCGTGCTGTCACGCTTGCGTTCTTCCTCGATTTCCTTGGCGAGCGCCGCCAGTTCTTCGTCGGTCACTTCGTAGCCGATTAGGCCAGACTGGAATCGTCGATGGGCTGCGGCGCCTCCTCCTGGTGTCTCGGCTGAGCCGCCGTCCGTTCCCGATGGGCCATGCTGTTTGGCCCGTTCACGGTCGAGCAATTCCCGCAACGTCGAATCCGATAGGTCCAATCCACCGTCAAGCCGGAGAAATCCGTCGTTGTTGTTCGAGGCTTTGGCTAGTTCCTCGGCCGTCACGATGGTGAGCGTCGAAAGGTTCTTCGACCAGAGACGGGTCACAATGTCGTCATCGTCTTGGGAAGGGTCGAGTCCTCCCCACAAGGACTCCAGGAAAAAGTTTAGGTCCTCTTGGGTGAGCCCCTGATGCAGAACCAATTCCCGGATCCCGTCGGCATAGAGCTTGAACGCGATGCTCTCGCTGCCGCTGTCGCTCTCAGGTTGATACACGACCTGGTTTTTGCAGAGCAGGTGCGACCGGTGAACGAGAAACGTCAGCTTGGAATAGGTGGCGAGGTGACCCGTGAGTTCTTCGAACAACTGCTGGGAGAACTTGACCGCCACAGGGTTCGATGCCCCGTAGGTGCGGTTCGACTTCGCCGTCTTGTCGAGCAGTTTGAGGATACGCTTGACCGATACGATTTCCTGGTCCTCTGTGCCCTTGGCCGCGACGGCGGCCGCCAGCATATCCTGAACGGTCTTGAGGTCGGTCATAGTGCTACACCTATCGGGGAGAGTAAACTTCGTCAAGCAAATCAATGTTTTTTGCGCGGGTTGGGTTGTGTGGAACCGGCGTAGTCTAAAGGGCTTGTCGCGATCGATTTGTTTACCGCGACGACCGAGCCCGGCACCGGTTTCCTGGCCGCCCCATATTCCAACGATGGCCTGCACCTCACCACGGCCGGGTATCGGTTCTTTGCCGAGCTTGTGTACCGGCAGGTGTTGGAACCGGCTCGCTGGCAGGTGGGCTAGGCGCGGGTTCTTTCCATGGCCGGCTGTGACCGACGTGGAATTCGATCGGGTAGCGATAGGCGAGGGCGTGCCGTCAGAGCACCCGCCAGGTGCGACCGTCGTTCTGGATGAGACGATCCGCTTCCACCGGCCCCCAGGTACCGGCCTGATACTCGGGCAACCAGCGTTGACCCAGTTGTGCCCAACCTTCGAGGATCTTGGTGATCCAGGCCCACGAGGCCTCGACGGCATCGCGGCGCATGAAGCGTGAAGGGTCGCCGGCCATGACGTCCAAGAGCAGGCGCTCGTACGCTTCGGGCGACGGCCGGCCGAACACTTCCCCGTACTTGAAGTGCATCTCGACCGGATGGGTCTGCGTGCGCGTTCCGGGAACCCGCGACACGATCCGAAGCGAAAGCCCTTCTTCGGGTTGAATGCGCAACGCCAGTACGTTGGGCGGTTGCGGGGCCTCCGGGTTGGCGTTGAAGAGAATCCGTGGAATGTCTTTGAACTGGACGGCGACCTCGCTGGCCCGCAGAGGCAGCGCTTTTCCGGTTCGCAGATAAAACGGAACGCCGGACCAGCGCCAGTTCTCCACGAAACACTTGACGGCGACATACGTCTCGGTCGTCGAGTCCGGCCGCACTCCTTTCTCCCGACGGTAGCCCGGGACCGGGATGCCGTGCACCGTCCCCTCGGTGTACTGGGCGCGGACGGTGTATTTCTCCACGTCCTTGCCCGTGATCGGTCTCAGACAGCGCAGCACTTCCATCTTCGCATTGCGCACGACATCGGGATCCAGCGAGTAGGGTGGTTCCATGGCGACAAGGCAGAGCAACTGGAGCAGGTGATTCTGGACCATATCCCGCAGCGCGCCTGCTTCCTCATAGTACGACGCGCGACTCCCGACGCCTTCGGCCTCGCTCACGGTAATCTGCACATGGTCGATGTATTTGTGGTTCCAGATCGGCTCGAAAATGCTGTTGGCGAAACGCACGACCATCAGGTTCTGGACGGTTTCCTTTCCCAGATAATGATCGATCCGGAAGATCTGCGATTCGTCGAAGACACGGCCCGTCACTTCGTTGATCGCTTGCGCCGACGCGAGGTCGCGGCCCACCGGCTTTTCGACGATAATGCGGGAGTAGGGCGACCGCATCCCCGGCGTTCCAGCCAGCCCGGAACGAGACAGCCCCTCGCACACGGGAGTGAAGGAACTGGGGGGGATGCTGAGATAGTAGATCCGGTTGCCCGGCAACTGGAACGCGCGTTCCAACTCGTCCAGGCGGGCCTTGAGCCGCACATAGGTGTGGGCGTCGTCGTTTTCCCCGGCCAGATAAAACAAATGGCGGGCAAAGGCGATCCACGTGTCTTCGATCAGCGCCTGACGGGAATGTCTCACCACACCGTCCCGCACGAGAGCCCGGAATTCCTCGTCGCTCATCTTGGTCCGGCCCAGGCCTAGGACGAGGTAGTTCGCCGGCATCAAGCCGTCGAGGAGCAGGTTGTAGAGCGCGGGAATGAGGCGGCGACGAGCCAGATCGCCTGACCCGCCGAAAATCACCAGGGTGCACGGCTCGACCGGAGGCAGGGCCTCCTGAGCGGGGCTGATCTCGACACGGTGTTTGGCAGGCGCCATCGGCCGTTCCTTCTGGTCGGGCGAGTCTAACGCCGGACGGCATGCCCGCCGAACGCGTTCCGCAGCGCCGCGAGCAGTTTTTCCGCGAAGGACTCTTCCTGCCGGGAGCGAAATCGGGTGAATAGGGCGGCGGTCAGGGTCGGGACCGGTACGTCCTTGTCGATCGCATCCATGATCATCCAGCGACCTTCCCCGGAATCCTGCACATAGCCTTTCAAACCGCTCAGTTTCGGGTCTTCTTTCAAGGCGCCGGCCGCCAACTCAAGCAGCCAGGAGCGCACCACGCTACCGTGCAACCAGAGGTCGGCGATGCGCGCCAGATCCAAGTTGTATCCGCTCTTCGACATGAGCTCGAATCCTTCGGCATAGCCTTGCATCATGCTGTACTCGATGCCGTTGTGCACCATCTTTACATAATGTCCCGCGCCGACGCCTCCTACGTGCGCCCAGCCGTTCTCAGGAGCCAGCGTCGTGAAGATCGGCGCCAGGTGGGTCACCGCGGCCTCGTCGCCTCCGATCATGAGGCAATAGCCGACCTTCAATCCCCAAATGCCGCCGCTGGTTCCGGCGTCCACATAGCGAATGCCCCGCGGGGCCAATTCCTCGGCGCGGCGCACGTCGTCGTGAAAACGCGTGTTGCCGCCGTCGACGATAATGTCCCCTTTCTCCAACAGGGCGGCGACGGCGCGGACCGTGTCCTCAGTCGGGGCACCCGAGGGAACCATGATCCAAACGGCACGGGGGGGGCTGAGTTTGCCGACCAGGTCGGCCAGCGTCGAGGCGCCGATGCACCCCCGTCCTTCGGCCTCTTTGATCAGGTCGGGTGAGCGATCGAACACCACCACTCGATGCTGGTCGCGCTGTAGGCGCGTGACCATGTTCATGCCCATCTTACCTAAACCGACGAATCCTAACTCCATAATGGCTCCTTCGCGTCCCACCCGGCGACGGGCGGGACGACATGCGGCGGCCGCACGAGAGAACGGCTGCTCTCCCGATGCGTCGCGCAAAACAATATCCTCTTACGCGAGCCCGAAGCGATGTGGACGTGTTCCGGCCCATCAGTCGATCCGGGCCGGATTGGGCACATCCTTAAAAAGGAGATCGGCAAACTGCCGGCCGAAGTTGAGCCGGTCGTTCAGAGTCGGGGCCGTCAGGAAGCGCCCGCCGAGGTCGGCTAGGACCGGGTCGCGGGAATAGATGAACCGGTGGGTGTCCACGGGAGCCGTCAGCCAGAATCCCCGGAGACGGAAATAGGCCGTGAGACAATCTTCGTAGAACAGCAGCAGCAAGTACTGCGCGGTCCCGGGCTTGTCCGCCAGGTCCTGTGCCTTTCCCAGCCAGTGGTAGCACTCCGCCTTCAACCGGATCTTTTCGTTCATGGTCGCCGGCGGAGGGCCCTGGCGGAATCGGTGCGCGGCCTTGTCGATGAGCCTGGCGCTGATTCCGTCGTGGTCGAAGAGGATGCGGGCTTTGCGCAGCAAGGGCGGCAGCCTGAGCGAGTAGTCCAGTTCCTCCTCCATTGCCTTGTGTCCGCGATAGCGGATATCCGCCATTCGTTCACCGACGCGAAGAATTTCATGGCTGCTGGCTTCTCCCTTGACCAGCGCGAGCAGGTCGATGTCGCTGTGCGGGGTCACGGCCCGGCGGGCACCCGACCCCACCAGAATGATGCCGACCAGATCGCCGCCCCGCCGGCCCTTGATGTGCCGGAGGGCCACGGCGATGCTGTCCTCGAACCCCGGAGGATGAGGTGTCTCCGGCTGCTCCGGCGGCTCGGGCACCGGCAGCAGCTCGGCGTTGAGTTCTTCCCGGGTGGGCGCCGTCGATGTCGTGTCGAGGTCCATATTAGGAATTCTGAGCCTGGTGAATGCGCGCCGGGAGCGTTGTCAACCACTGGTCGAATGGCTGATCGGCGTCCACGACGATTTCGAGTTTCCCGTTGGGTAGCCGCCGGACGACGCCCGAACGTTCCGGCGACAGCGGGATTTCCACCCACTCACGATGCACACCAAGCGCATCCGTCACGTCGAGAATCCTGCTGATCTGTTGAAACGACACGACCGGCAGAGTCATAGGGGTAAAACATTCTATGTGCCGGGAAAAGGAGTGTCAACGCGTCGGGTCAACGGGAAAGGACGCGCGCGAAGGCGGCGGCGGCCTCGTCGATGTGTTTCGACGACACGTTGAGATGCGTCACGGCTCGGTAACTCTGTCCCCCGATGGCATTGATGAGGACGCCCTCCGCTTTCAAGGCCGCGACGATGTCTTGCGGCGATCGGCGGTCGTCCCGGATGTCGAAGATCACGATATTGGTTTCGACGTGCTGGGGCGCGATCCGCACAGAGGGGATCTGTTGGAGCAGCCGCGCCAGCTTCTTGGCATTATCGTGGTCGTCCTTTAACCGCCCCACATGATGTTCGAGGGCGTAGATGCCGGCGGCGGCGAGGATACCGGCCTGGCGCATGGCGCCGCCGAACATCCGGCGGAACCGGCGTGCACGCTCGATGAGCCCCTGGTCGTTGGAGATAAGAAGCGACCCCGCCGGCGCGCCCAGACCTTTCGAGAGACACAGGGAGACGGTCTCGAAATGCTGGGCGTACGCAGTGGCGGGAAGGGTGGTGGCGGCGACCGCATTCAAGAGCCGCGCGCCGTCGAGATGCATCGGAATGCCGTGTTTGACGGCGACGGCCCGGATTCGCTCGATCGTCGAGAGGGGGTAGATGGTGCCGCCGCCGGCGTTATGGGTGTTCTCCAGGCAGATCAGGGCCGTGGGAATGTTGTGTGGATCCTTGGGCCGGACGGCCGCCTCGACCTGTTCGGCGGTGACGATGCCGCGATCGCCCGGTATCCAGTGGAGCTGCACCCCGGAGAGCGCGCCGGCCGCTCCTTGTTCGTAGCGCACGATGTGGCACTTGCTCTCGACGATGACTTCCTGACCCGGTTGCGTCTGCGAACGGATAGCGAGCTGATTGGCCATGGTGCCTGAGGGCACGAAGAGCGCGAACCGCTTTCCCACCAGCGCGGCCGCTAGTTCCTGTAACCGATTGACCGTCGGATCTTCTCCGTAGACGTCGTCGCCCACCTCGGCGCGGGCCATCGCCTTCCGCATGCCATCGGTCGGAAGGGTGACGGTATCGCTGCGCAGATCGATCATCCTGTTCCTTTCGTCGAGACCCAGACACTGTTCGGGCGCATTCTAGCAAATTTTTTCCTTGCAGGAGAGAGGAATGGTGCGGCACTGTCTCTGCCAAATAAGCACCGGCGAATCCTGATGCATTCCGTCATCCTGACATGGCTCAAAGTCGAACCAGGCGAGCAGACGCCGCTCGCGTGGTCGTTCGCGTATTTCTTCTGTCTCCTCTGCGGCTATTACATGCTGCGGCCGGTGCGCGACGAAATGGCCATCGAGGGCGGCGTGCAGCATCTCCCCTGGATGATGACGGGAACGTTTTTCACGTTGCTGGCGGCTACGCCGGTGTTTGGATTGCTGTCGTCGAAGCTGCCCCGCGTCAGGCTTCTGTTCTCGGTCTATGGGTTCTTTGTGGTGAACCTCCTGATCTTTTTCGTACTCATGACCGCCCAGTGGCATCCCGAATGGGTAGCCCGCGTGTTCTTCGTGTGGCTGTCTGTCTTCAATCTGTTCGTCGTCTCGGTCTTCTGGAGCTTCATGGCGGATCTGTTTACCCCGGAGCAGGGAGCCCGTCTGTTCGGCGTCATTGCGGCGGGAGGCAGCGCGGGTGCGATAGTGGGTCCGGTCCTGACGGCAGCCGTCACCTATCTCTTACCAGTCGCGACCCTCATGGTGTGGTCTGCACTCTGGCTTGTGGCCTGCGCCGCCTGCATCTACCGGCTCGACCGTTGGTCGCGCCGACATCTCACTCCCGGTGCCGTACGGCGGGATGCCGGTCTCGGAGGCGGCATGTGGGCGGGCCTGAGATTGGTGGCCAGGTCGTCCTACCTCTTAGGGATCTGCGGCTACCTGTTTCTTCTCACCATGTCCGCGACGGTGTTGTATCTAGAACAGGCCGCCGTCATCGGCCGGGAGATTCCGTCTCCCGAGGCGCGCACGCGGCTGTTCGCGGGTATCGATCTCGCCGTGAATGTGCTGACCTTCTTCACGCAGGTCTGGGTAACGAACCGACTGGTGATGCGCTTTGGGTTGGTCGCTGCACTGCTGGCGCTTCCGATCGCGAGCGCGCTCGGTTTCATCGCGCTGGGAGTCGCCGACATGCTCGAAGTCTTCCTGGTGTTCACGGTCGTGCGCCGCATCGGCGAATACGCGCTCTCGAAACCGGCCCGCGAGGCGTTGTTCACAGTCGTCGGCCGCGAGGAGAAATACAAGGCGAAGAACTTCATCGACACCGCCGTCTCCCGCGGGGGTGATGCGGTCACCGGTTGGATGTCGACAGGGATCAAGGCGCTCGGCGCCTCGGCCGCTCAAGTCTGGTGGGGTCTCGTTTTGGTGATGGTGTTGTGGGCCTATCTGTCGGTACGACTCGGCGGGATGCAGAAGGACCTGCGCCGCCGGCTTGAGGGACTCGCCTGACGCAATGATCCGACGACGCACGTCAGGTCACGGCTGCTCGTGTTCGAGGCGCTGTTTACTGTCTTGAAAACTGCGTGCTATAGTTTCGCCTCGCCGCAAATTGGAGTGGAAGGGACCTGGACTGGCCCGAGAATATCAGGCCGAAGCTCTACGAGAGCTCCGGCGACAGACGTGAAGGACGGGGGACTGCGCGATGTCTCAAGTACCAGTTAAGATATACATTGAGAAGCTGTTGAAATCATGCAGAGACGTAGCGAGGACAATGGCGCTGCTCTCAGGCCCGGTGAAAGAGAGAGCCTTGCGGGCGATGGCGGACCGGCTCGTTGAAGATGAGGAGAAGATTCTCTCGGCGAACAAGCTCGACGTCGAAGCGGTGGGGAAAACGCTGGAGGAGGAAACCACGAAAGATCGGGTCCGGGAAGCCGTGGCTCGGGTGCGAATGACGAGCGATGACGTCAAAGAGATGGCGGATCGGCTCCGTGTCATCGCAGACCTTCCGGATCCGGTCGGTTCGATCGCAGGCTGTCGGGAGCAGCCGGATGGCTTGCAGGTAAGCCGCGTCAGGGTTCCCATCGGTGTGATCGGCGTCATTTCCGAGCTCAAGCCGGTGGTCACGGTGGAATCGCTGGCGCTCTGTCTCAAGTCCGGCAATGTATGTGTGTTTCGCGCTGCCCCCGAATGGGCCAAGACCCATCAAGCGATCGAGTCAGGCCTCCGGGAGGCCGCAGCCAAGGCCGGGATTCCGGCGGGAGCCTGGACGCTGATCGAGCGGCCTGAGAAAGAAGCCGCGATCGAGCTGATGCGCGCGGGAAAGAGTCTGGACGCCATTATCCCGCGAGGCGGGGCGGGGTTGCGAAAAACGGTGAGCGAGCAGGCAAAGATGCCGGTGCTCTGTTATGACGGCGGAATCGGCCATGTGTTCGTCGATGCCGACACCGACATTCCCATGGCACAGAATGTGGTGATCAACTCCAAGATCCAGCAGGCCGCCGCGTCGAATTCCGTGGACACCCTGCTGGTCCATCAAGGCATCGCGCGGCCGTTTCTGCCGGCGCTCATCCGTCGCCTGCTGGACGAGTACAAGGTGGAAGTCTTGGGCTGTCCGAAGACAGTGGCCTTGATGGGCCAGATGTCGATGACAGGGCACAAGGCCGTGAAGCCGGCGACTGACGAGGACTGGAACCGACAGTTCCAGAGCCCCACGCTGGCGGTCAAAATGGTCGCGAGCCTCGATGAGGCGCTGGCGCACATCGCGCAGCACGGACCCTGTCTCACCGCGGTTATCGCGACGACACACTACGAGTCGGCCATGCGGTTCACACGCGAAGTGGACGCCACCGCCGTCCTCGTCAACGCTTCATCACGGCTCAATGCAGGCGACAGCTACGGCGCGGGGCCGGACATCGGCCTCAGCCTGTCCCGCGTGCATGCCAAAGGGCCGATCACCCTCGAACAGCTCACGAACGTGAAGTACGTCGTCTTCGGGACGGGGCAGTTGCGGTATCCGCATCCGGTTCCGGAGACCTATGAGGACGCGATTATGCTCAAGCGGGCGTGAGCACGCGAAGGCACCGCTGATCGGGAACGGTGCCCAGCGAAGACAAAGGGGGCGGGGCTTGTTCCGTTGTCCGACCGCCGGTCTTCAACCCTATGCGCGTGTCTTCAGATGAGATACGACAGGCGCTTGACGAGCATCTCACCTGGTGGGGCCTCCAGCGATTCGAGTCCGACGAGGCTTACTTTCGATGGCAACGGGAACGTCTCTCTTCTTCTGAAATCAACCGACTTCACCGCCACGTCGAGCAAAAGCGGAGCGGCGCCTCCGCCGACGAAGTGGCGTTCTACGACGCCGCGGCTCAGCCCGCTATCCTGCCGGTCCTCTACAGTCAGCGATACCACTATTACCTGGCCGTTGGTCCTCGCGTGGCGGCATGGATGAGCGACACAGAGAACGTCCTCGATTTCGGTTGCGGCACGGGCATTCTCACGACGTTCTATGCAAAACGGTTTCCGGAGAAGACGTTCGTCGGCATCGATCGCTCACCGGCATCGGTAGCCGTCGCGCAGCAACGCGCCACAGTGCTCGGGTTGACGAATGTCCGCTTCGAATGCGTCGACGTCATGCGAGAACCGATTGCCGGGGCGTACGACCTGATCGTCGCGACGCATGCGTTGGTTCAGGCCGAGCAGGATCCCGGGTTACCGAGCCGCGACTGGACGACGTTCGAGCGGGCTCACGATGGAGCCCAACAGCGGCTGTTCGAGGAGCGGACGGGGGTCGGATCGAGACTTGATCGCCTGTGCGCCGCTCTGGCTCCGCAAGGCCGGATGGTCGTGTTCGAAAAGACGCGGCAATTGGCCAGGCGTGTCCCGTTCCAGCGCGCGCTGGCGGCGCGGGGACTGGTCCTGGTGGCCGAGCCGGAACCGGTTCGTTACCGGCTCGTTGAGGAAGTGGTTGACGACGGCCCGTTCTACGTGCTTCAGCGGAGCGACGTCGCGCCGTTCGGTTGGGACGAATCCCCGGAGCCTGACGAAGGACCGTCGTTCGATGCAGGGGCTCGCAATCCGTCAGTGCAGGAGTCGGATGCCCCGCTCTATGAAAACCATCGGCCCTCGGCTCAGCGAGTCTGGGAAGGGCTCACACATCGTCGCATTCTGCGAGAGAATACGCGTGGGGAGGCGGACGGCCGTCAGTGGCACGTCGAGCTTGGCCAGGCGGACGAAGGCCTTTATCTCTATTGTGCCAACACGTTCGATCAGCGACAGATTGTTGTCATCGATCCGGCGCGGGGCGATTTGATAAGTGCCTACTACGACGAAATCGTCGGAAGTCGGTCGTAGCGCGGGAAATTCACAATTGCTGGTATTGCAAGAGCGTTCGTATGCGCTAGGTTAACCACCCCGCTAAGGATGTGCCGATATGACCCTTTCGGGGGGTTGTTAAGCTCCCGGCCGATCGTCTATTCGGATAAACCTGTTCCCGTTCCACGTAGGGTCGTGTCCTCTCCGGGGTCCCCGCCATGAACGGAACGTCGTCGTTTCCCCGCTTTCTCTCCTCTCATCCGGAGAAGCACTCGATCTTGCACCATCCTGTGCACCGCACCGAGTCGTTCTAAGGAGGGTCCCATGAGTATCATCGCCGAGTGGAGTGCGCCGTCTGTTTCATCCGATCCGCGTGGGTCGCGCTCCTCGCTGCCGACACCGGGGATTCTGGTTTTCTCACACACGCGGCACTTGCAGTACGTGAATCGTCGAGCCTGCGACTTGATTCAGTGCGCCGATGAAACCAACCGTGAACCGAGCCCGTGCGCCCTTCCGGCGCGGCTGCTGGATCTTCGCGATGAGATCCACCTCTGCCTTCACGACCGGTTGGAGGCCGGGATCCGGGAACCGTTCGAAGTGAGCCGTGTCATGTGCGAAGGGGAGAAGCGGCTGCTGTTGCGCGGGTACGGACGACCCGGCTATGGAGCGGATGTGCCGGCCCGTATCATCATCCTCGTCGAGGCAATCGAACGCGCGGTCATTGACGAGCGCTGACGGCGGTGCTATAAGTAAATATGCGTAGCAGCGACATGATGGCGTCGGGTCCTCCATGAGCCCGCGAGACCCGGTGGCGCAACCCCGCCCCTCGCCTCGGCCTCTGCGGGGATCGTAAGTGAAGAGCGCGCCATGTGGCGCGACAGGGCCGCACGTGACCGTCTCAAGAATTCCGCCGTCAGAAGAGGAAACGGCCAATCCGGACCGCCGGGGGGTAAAACGTGTCCCTACTATCGAGCCGTGCTCCTATGAGCTCGCGCATTTCATCGGCCAGGAGGCCGTGGAGTTTTCAGGCGGCTACGCGTTGTCCCTCAACGCCAGTCCGCAAGGATTGCTGCTGCTCATGCCCCAGCCTCCAGAGAGCCGGCAAGTTTTCGAGATTCATATGCCGGCGCCGGCGAAACAGGGAAAGGTTGTGAAGCTGGTCGAGGCCTGCTGGACGCGCGAAATGACGTTCGGCACCGGCGGCAAGGTCTATCTGGTCGGCGTCAGGGCTCTACTCGAGCCGGCACGATCCAATTAACCCCATGACGGATATACAGCGGTTGGCGCTCCAGAAGGGGGGGTATCCGCCTGTACCGACGACGATGGAACAAAAGAACCCGCGGTACGACAAGCTCAGAGACCAGAAGGAGGAAACCCGCCTGAGGGGTTTCTCCGCCGCCATCCATGGGAACTGCGAGGCGGCGGCACACGCCAAGCGAGGGAGCAAGGAAGACACTGGAGGGGTTCATCCGCGGGCGTCAATTGCGTTGAAACACGATGAATAGCCCGCGGTACTAGCAAGCTTGGTCTGGTGGCGGTGACCCGGATCGAACGGGTGACCCGCGGCTTATGAGTCCGCTGCTCTGCCAACTGAGCTACACCGCCACTGGATTGAATTTGCGCGGACAAATAAGAGCCATGATATCCGAACGGCGACGCGAAAGTCCACCGACTGGCCGGGCGGGCGTCACACGGGGGCGGAGGGATCGTCTTCTTTGGATGGCCTGCCGGAAATCTGTTTTTGCCGGAGCAGCTTGGTGAAATAGGTTCGTTGAAGTTTCAGCTCTTCCGCCGCCCTGGTCTGATTCCACCCGTTCCGGCGCAGGGCGTCCTCGAGCAGCTTCCGGCTGTACGCTTCCATCATCTCGTGATACGGTCCGATTCTGTTAGCGGTCTCAGACTCACGGGCAGTCGACGTCGGCGCGGCGGAGAGATACAGGTGCTCGGGCTCGATGGCCTCGCCCGGACACAGAACCAGCGCGCGGGTGAGGACGTTCTCCAATTCCCGGATGTTCCCGGGCCAGTGGTACTGCTGGAGCATGGCCAGCGCGGCGGGGCTGAGGGTGCAGCGCTGGTTCGCTCCCAGTATGCCGGCGCGGTTGAGGATCGACTCCGCCAACAACGGAAGATCGTCCATTCGCTCGCGCAGGGGCGGCAGCTTGATGGCGATTACGTCGAGCCGGTAATACAAGTCCTCGCGGAAGGTCCCGTGGCGGATGGCTTGCCACAGGTCTTTGTTGGTGGCGGCGATGAAGCGGACGTTGGTTTGTACGGGCTGGGTGCCACCCACCCGGTAGAACATCTGGTCCTGGAGTACCCTCAGCAGGTGGCTCTGCATCGGCATCGGCATGTCCCCGATCTCGTCCAGAAAGACGGTACCGCCCTCGGCGACTTCGATCTTGCCGGGCTCCCGCTTGTTCGCGCCGGTGAAGGCCCCGCGTTCGTGGCCGAACAGTTCGTTCTCGAGTAGGTTCTCTGGCAGGGCCGCGCAATTCACGGCGACGAACGGCTTGGCGCGGCGCGGGCTCCACCGGTGAATCGCTCGGGCCATCACTTCCTTGCCGGTGCCGGTTTCGCCTAACAGGAGCACAGTCACGTCGGAGGCCGCGGCCTGTTGGGCCAGCTTGAGTTGCGCCACCACCTGGGGATTCTTCCCCATGACCGGGTCGTAGCGGTCGTCGACTTCCTTCCGCAGCACATCGACCTGGCGATGCAGCGCGATGGCGGCCAGCGCCTTGTTGACCACCACGCTCAGATGATCCCCCGTAAAGGGTTTCAGGATGAAGTCGAAGGCCCCGAGTTGCATGGCCCGCACCGCCCGCTCGACCGTGCCGAAGGCCGTGAGCATGATCACCAAGGGAGTGGTATAGCCGAACGCCGTGCCGCCGGGCTCACCCGCATGGCGGTCTTTGGCGGAAGACTCTCGCATATGCTTGAGGATGTCGAGCCCGGAGAGGGACGGCAGCTCCAGATCCAACAACACGAGGTCGGGGTTCTCCTGTTCGATCAGGCGCAGTCCTTCTTTGCCGTCCTGCGCCGTGACGGGTTCGTGTCCCATCCAGGTGATGCGGTTCTCCAAACCCAGGAGGATGTCGCGGTCATCGTCGACGATCAGGATTTTTGCGCGCATGATGTGTGAATGCTCCTGTGATCAAGTGGAAAAGTTCCCCGGACCAAACGACGGTCCCGAGGTCGACGCCTGGCCGCCTTGCGTCGGCGCGTCGGCGATGGGGAGCGTAAAGAAGAAGCGCGTTCCCTCCCCGGGCGCGCTCTCCGCCCAAATCTGGCCTCCGTGCATCGTGACCAGAGTCCGCGTGATGCACAGCCCCAGTTGGGCGCCTTGAGCCGTGGGCATGGCTGACGGCACTTTCGAGAATTCGTTGAAGATTCTCGGAAGATCCTCCGGTTGGATGCCGCACCCGGTATCCGTCACCGTGACCTGGACGAATCGATCCGGCCTGGTGGTGAACTCGATCGTGACGCGGCCTTCCGACGGCGTGAACTTGACCGCATTGCCGATCAGGTTCCAGAGGATCTGCTCGACCTTGTCCCGATCGCCGCGCACCGGCGGAGTGTTCTCGGCGCACCGGACGTCGATGGTCACGCGCTTTTGGGACGCGACGGGTTGCAAACTGTCCGCCACCAAGACGGTGGTCTGTTTGATGCACAAGGGCTCCAGGTGGAGCTCTTCTTTGTGCAGGTCGAGACGGGACCAGTCCAGCAACTGATTGATGATTCTGTTGAGCCGGTCGAGATTGTGCCCGATGCGGGTCAGATAGGCCACTTGACGTTCGGTCAGGGGACCCGTGATGCCGTCGCGCATGTTGTCGGCGAAGCTGCGGATCGCGGTCATCGGCGTGCGCAGCTCGTGCGAGGCGACGGAGACAAACATCGACCGGCGCCGGTCGTGGTCCTGCAATCGTTCGTTGGCGATGGACAACTCCCGCGTCCGTTCTTCGATCCGCTGCTCGAGATACTGGGTCAGCTCGGTCAGATGGGCATAGGCGCGCGCGTTGTCGATGGCGGCCGCGACGTGGCCGGCGATAGTTACCAGAATGGAGAGGTCTTCGTTCGTGCAGGGCTCGGTGTTCCGGTCGCCCAGCAGCACGCCGAGTGCCTGGCCGTGCGTCAGGAGGGGGACGGCGACAAAGGATCGGACGTCGACCTTCCGCGCCAGCTCGCGCATCGGCGGGTGCAAACGGTCCGCGACGGTGTCGATGTCGTGAACAAGAAGCGGTCTGGCCTGGAGCAGGAGCTCCATCAGAAGCGTCCCGTCCTCCCGGACGGGAAGTTCGAGCTGCCGGGCGACGTCCGCGATATCGGGCGGGACGCCGGCAATTTGGGCGACGTAGGCCGTGTCCCGATCGGGCCGCCGCAGCATCAGCAGCATGCGCGAGAAGCCCAGGTTCTCCATGAGAAGCTGGAGTACTGTGTTCAGCAATTGGTTAAGGTCGAGCGTGCTGGTGATGGCGGCGCTGGTCTGATGGACGGCGGAGAGCTGACCGATCTGCCGCTTGATGACCTCGAGGTTGGTCGTGATCGCCACGTTCCGCTCGTGAAGCGAGCGGGTCATCAGGTTGAACATCTCGGTCAGTTGGCCGACTTCGTCGAACGTCGTCGGAGTGAGCGGAGGAGGTATGTCGCCTTCCGCCAACCGGCGGGCGACGGCGGCCAGGTGTCGAATCGTCGTGGTCACCCGTAGAGTGAGCACGTGCGCGCCGATGATACCGGCCACGATGATCAGTCCCGTCAGGATCAGGGCGTTCCGAATCAGCGTCGTGAGGTCCTGCATGGCGTGGACGTCGCTCAACCCGATCTGCACGACCCCGAGCACGGGCGCCTCGACATCGCGGCTGCCGGAGGAAGTTCCTTCCTCCAATTCGGGAGGGAGCGGCGAGAGGGACGGGTCGGTCGCGCGTTGCCGGAGCACCGGCAGGGCGAAATCGTACAGGTGCTCGGTCAGCGGGGAGACAGTCGAGAACCAACCCTCGGAAGACGTTCTGGGACCGAGGATGTTGTCCGGCGACAACAGGACGACCGGTGTCATCTGAGGCGTCGTCACCGGTGCTCTGTACAGGCGCAGGGCGAGCGTTTCGACCGGATAGAACCGGCGCTCCTGCAGGAAGGTCTGGCTGCCGGACGATTCGCGGACCAGCTTGTTCTGCTGCGCCAGGATCAGGCCGTCGACTCCTCGGATAACCACATAGACGACGTCGTCGACGGTCATCAGGCTCTCCGTAAACTGCTGCAGGGTGGCACGATCCTCGGCGATGAGCCCTGCGTACCGGAATTGCCGGTTATTGACGACGCTGGTCAGGAGGATGTCTCCCTGTCGGCGAAGATTCTCGGTCACAGCGCTATAGCGGGTTTCCACGAAATACCAGGTCAATGTGGAGCAGGTCAGAATCAGAATCATGCTGAAGAAGAGGACGAATTTTGTGCGCAGGCTCACGAATCTCAGGGGCGGTGAGGCTGCCGGAAGCGGGCGGGTCGTTGTCGGTGGGAGTGTCGTCATGGCGGTCCGCCGTCAATAGATTTCATCGATCAGATTGTGCAGCTCTTTCGGGAACGACAAGCCCAGGAAGCGGGCCGTTTTCATGTTCACGGTGACGAGGAGCCGCTCGATCGGAAAGGGCTTCACGGACGACGGCTTTTCCCCGTCCAGCAGGCGGCGGACGAGCTGGCCGGTCTCGCGACCGACCTCGCCATAGTTCACGGAGAGGCTCAGCAGAGCGCCCAGCCGCGTGAATTCCGGCGAGAACCCGATGACGGGCACCCGCTCGGCGAGGGCCGAGTCCAGAATGAATTGGATGGACTCGTTCGTCAACACGGTCGAATCCGGCAGCAGCCACAGCGCGTCGGAGCCGGACAAGAGCGACCGCAATTGTTGCGGCAGATCCTTTTCGCTCTCGACCGGGAAGCCACGGATCTCGATCCCCGCGACACTACCCTGCCGCATGACGTCTTTGATCTTGGCCGAATTCCTCTTCGGGTCGTATAGTGTGCCCAGGCGGCGCACGTTCGGCAGGAACGCCCGGATCATCTCGAGCTGGCGATCCGCCGGCACCTCCAGCATGGTCCCCGTCATATTGGGCGCTGTGAGCTGATGTTTCAAGGGGTCGAGGATCATCATGTAGACGATCGGGATGTCTACGATCTCGACCTTGGCCGCCAGCGCCGCTTTCACGCCCACCGCCAGCACGAGCGAGGCATCCGAAGCCCGGATCTTCCGCGCCAGCTTCCTCCCGAGCTCGAGATCTCCCTGCAGGTCGTATTGCGTGTAGATCGCGCCACTCGGCCCCGTGGCTTTGAACCCGGCGATGGCCTCCTGGTAAGCGGCGATGTCGGATGAATTGAGGATGGCGATTTCGATGGGCGGCGCCGAAGCCGCCGGTGGGCAGAGGCTCGCCAGGAGACAGAGAACCGCACAGGCTATGCAGCGCAGCGCCGCGCGCGCGGATAGCGGAAGGAGTTCCCGGTCGGTTACCGGCCTCATGCGATCCGACTGGCTCGCGTTCGATCCACATCGCCCCCGACAATGACCGGTCAGAGAAAGTACGTCATGCTACCATGCTATGAACAGTCGCTAGAACCGGACGGTCACCCACCCCATCACCCGGCTGCCGATCGTGTCGCCCAACGGATGCTCCCGATGCCTGTCGTTCAGCGCATTGAAGGCGGAGACAGCGACTTCCGCCTCGCGCAGGTAGCCAGCCGCCGCTTTCTGTTTCCAGAATTTGTAGCCCGCGCGCAGGTTAAGCAGGTTATAGCTGCCGACGCGGGGGTTGGGCGG
>CAYULI010000020.1:0-47183 GCA_964445795.1 uncultured Nitrospira sp.
AAGTCTTCGATATGCGGTATGAAGTCCACCGCTCCAGCCACCGGACGCGCGTCGGTCTGTTGGTCTCCAAGCAGGATCATTGTCTGGCGGATCTGCTGCAACGGCACCGGCGTGACGAATTGCACATCGACATTCCCGTCATCATTTCAAATCACGACGCCTGCGCGAGCTGGGCGGAACTCTTCAAGATTCCGTATGCCGTGTATCCCGTGACCAAAGAAACGAAACCGCAGCAAGAACACCAAGTCTTGACGCTCTTGAAAGAGCACCGGGTCGAGCTGGTAGTGTTGGCCCGGTACATGCAGATTCTGAGCGCGGACTTTCTGGCTCAGGTCGGGTGCCCCGTCATCAACATTCACCATTCGTTTCTCCCTGCCTTCATCGGGGCCAATCCGTACCGGCAGGCGTACGACCGCGGGGTGAAAATCATCGGGGCGACGGCCCACTATGCGACACAGGACCTGGACGAAGGGCCGATCATCGAGCAGGACGTGATCCGCGTCGGCCACCGTGATACGGTGGAGGATCTGGTGCGCAAAGGACGGGATCTGGAAGAAATCGTGCTGGCCCGTGCCGTGCGCCGACACATTGAACACCGCGTGCTCGTGTACGGACGGAAAACCGTCGTGTTCGACTGAGGACCGGCACAGGTCCGACATGCAGGGACTTGACGACGCACACGTAATCCGATAGAGAGCGTTCCGAACAGAATAGGTCGAAGCCTCGATGCGGGATGTGCTCATCGCCCTCTGCGGGCTCACACCTCAGGTGGTGACCGAAACGCTCTGGGCCCTCGCCCGCCGCCTTCCCCCGGTTTGTCCCGCCGAAGTGTGGATCCTGACGACCAGAACCGGCCGAACCAGATGTCTTGACGCGCTGATCGGCTCGAACGGCGCATTGGCGCAATACGTGCGCGAGTATCGACCTGTGCCGAAACCGGTCTGTGGCGCGGCCCGAGTCATCGTGCTCAAGGGAGCCGATGGCAAGGTCTTGGACGATGTGCGTTCCGAGCCGGACCACCATGCGATCGGCGATCAGATGGCCGCATTTCTCGCCAGGCAGGCCGCGAGGAATGATGTGCGCCTCCACGTCTCCGTGGCAGGCGGCCGGAAGACCATGGGCCTGTTGCTGGCGGCGGCCATGCAGCTCTATGGGAGGCCCGACGACCGCCTGTACCATGTGCTGGTGCCGTCGGAATTCGAATCGCTCGATGACTTCTTCTATCCGCCCAAACGCCCGCGCAGGCTCACCTTGAAAAACGGCCGGCGGCTCAGTACGGAGCGGGCGATGATCCACTTGGCCGAAATTCCCTATGTGCGGCTGCGAGGCTTGTTGCCGCCGGAGCAACTCCGTCAGGGAAGCCGATTCGGACCATTGGTCGAGCTGGCCGAGCGAACACTCCGCCTCTGGCAGCACCCCGATCCGGTGGTCGTCACGGCCGACCACTCCCTGAAAATCGGAGAGCGACGGGTCCGGCTCGCCCCAGCACAGATGACGCTCTACCGAGCCTTGGCCCGGACCAAACTGTACCACTGCACCAGGCCTGAGCTTCCGCACTGTGGTGACTGCATGGAGTGTTTCCTGGCGTTCACAAAAGACACGTGGGAGCAGGCAAGAGCCGTCTTCAACGAGCGCGGGGGCGGGTCGATTCTTCCGATGGTCAAAGGGCCGGAGGATGCCCCGGAGCAATTTCGCTCGCTGGTGAGCAAACTCAACCGTGCGTTGGACCGCGCCATCGGGTTGACCGGGACCGAGAACCCCTATCGGGTTCGATCAGGCGGTCCGAGAGGGGAAACGGTGTATGGGGTGGCGCTCGACAAAACCCACATCCGCGAAGGTTGACCGACGCCGCAACGTTGCCGGCAACGTTTCTCTGCTCGACAGCGGTCGCGGCATGCGGTAGGACATGCTCCTGCAGAAACGCCGGAGCGATCGATGCGCGTAATTAACACCGTCGGCACCTCGCTGCTTGGGAATTGGAAAGACCTGGGCACGTCCTACAACGAAGACCACCGGGCGCGACTGATTTCCGCGCTTCGGTCCGTCCCCGCTACGGATCGTCGGATTGGCGCCGAGCTGACCTCGATTCACTCGCTGCGCGAGCAGGGCGTGGTCCGGCCGGGCGATCGCTTGGTGTTTTTGGTCTCGGAGACGCGCGAGGGCGCCTTCGTCGGGCAGGTGCTCGTCGAAGTCGTCCAGGCGCTGGGGTTCAACGCTGAATCCCGCACCGTGCGCAAGCTGCAAGGCGACGATCCCAAGGCCTTTGCGCAAGGGCTCAAGAACCTTGTGCGCGAGATCGCCGCCTGCTATCGGGCCCTGCCTCAGGGGGAGCGATGGGCCATCAATGCCACCGGCGGCTACAAGGCGCAGATTTCCTTCGCCGGGCTCATCGGGCAAGTCTTTCAGGTGCCGGTGTACTATCAGTTCGAGACGTTTCCTCAAGCCATCGAACTGCCGCCGCTGCCGGTGTCCTTCGATTTAACCGAATGGCTCGCCTATCGTCACATCCTCGACGCCCTTGATGAGGGGGACGGCGGAGAATTCCTGCGGGTCGACGATGCGCGCCTCAAGACGCTGCCGGAACGGCTCACCGTCCTGGTGGACAAGAGCCAGGGCTACGTTATGCTGAATGCCCTGGGCACGCTCTACCATGAAGGACTGCGCGATCGGTTTCGTGCTCAGGCAGAGGCATTATTACCCAAGCCGTCGGGGATGGCGCCGGCCGACAAGAGAGTGAGCTTCGAAGACGACAATAGTGGCCGGCACCGCGGCTTGGCCGAGTGGGTCGAACGGATTCGCGCCGTGCCCTACGTCACCCGGATCCAGACGTTCTACTACAACCCGCGCCTGCCGGGGCGCTCGACCGTGGAACCGGATCCCGCGCATAGGGACCGAGTGATTGCCACCTATGCGGCGCACGAGGGGACGACGAGGGCATACGTGTTCCTCTCTGAGGATAATCCGGCCAAGGCCCAAGCCGCCGCGGCAGATCTGGCGGAGCGACTCCGATGAGTGCGACCACCATTCAGTGCCCCACCTGTGGGGCTTCCATTCCCTTGATTGCGGCCCTGGTCGAAACCTTCAAGGCCATGCAAGACCAATTGGCCAAAGAGCGGCGCGCGATGGAGAAGCTCTGGGCGGAACGCACCAAGCAGATCGAGCGGGTCATGATGACCACCGTCGGCATGTACGGCGCGATCCGCGGCGCCATCGGCGGCCAGTTGCCGGAGATTCCCGTGTTGGACCTCGGGGCCTTGCCCGAACCGGAGGAGTCGGCATGAGTGCAGCGCGATTGCCCGAGTTCCTCAGGCCGTACTTCTGGGATACCGACTTCGACCAGTTGGATCCTGTCCAACACGAACGGTTTATCGCCGAGCGGCTGATGGAGAAGACGACACCGGAAACGTTCCGGTGGCTCCTTACGCAAGTCCGGGTGGAGGTGCTGCGCGACCTGGCATACACCAGTCGGCGGCTCCCTGCCCGCGACCGGAACTTCTGGAGGCTGTATCTTGCTCAGGCTTGAGGTCCTAACCCCGGAAGCTCGCGAGCTGGCGCCTGACCTCTGCGCAGGCTTGGCGGGTACGGATTTCATCCTTGCCGGGGGCACGGGCCTCGCGCTGCAACTAGGTCACCGGATCTCCGTGGATTTCGACTGGTTCTGCCAGCCTGATGTCTTTCCTCCCGGGCTCGCGAGCCGTCTGAGCGCGCTTGGACGACCCATCACGATGCTTTCCGATCGAGCGGATACAGTGGAATGTTTGCTCGCGAACGTGCGGTGCACGTTCATCGCCTTCCGGTCGGCCTTCGGACCGTCCGTCGCGCGATTGTATGGGATGCCGATTGCCCCGATCGAAGACATTGGCGCGATGAAGCTGATCGCAGTCAGCCAACGCGGTGCCAAGAAGGATTTCTACGACCTGTACGCGATCCTGCGCGAGCGGCCGCTACACCAGATCGTCGAGCGGCTCCGGGCGATGTACACCGACCCGCGACCCAACCCGGCCCATCTTGCCAAATCGCTGGTCTATTTCGAGGATGCCGAGCGGGAGCCTGAGCCGTGGCTGTTGACGTCGCTCAGGTGGCAGACGGTGACCCAATTCTTCATGGAGCACACCAAAGACCATACCAGGATCTTGATGGAGGGGATTGCATGAACCCGGAAAAAGCGCAGACGAGTGTGTGTCTACCGGACGTCCCGAATGCCGGGCTTGGCAACGTTGCCGCGCTGGACAAGCCGAACCGAAATACGTACAGTGCGAGCCTGATTCCCAAGGAATACGTACCATGAAGACACTGGCCTATACCCTCACCTTCGTGACCCCCGCGTTCCTCGGCGACGCCGAGCAGCACGGCCGGTGGCGCACGCCGCCGATCAAGGCGCTGTTGCGCCAGTGGTGGCGCGTGGTCTATGACGCTGATCACGGATTCGCTGTGGATGTGGACGCGATGCGCCGCGAGGAGGGGCTCTTGTTCGGCAATGCATGGCTGGAGAACGACTTTCGAAAGAGCCTCGTGCGGCTGCGGCTGGATCGGTGGGAGGTGGGGAGAGAAACGAAACAGAATTGGGGTCGGCAGGAGATTGATAGGAACAAAGCGGGTGTTGATCATCCTGAGGTCGGAAAGATCGGCCCCAAGCTGTACCTCGGCTATGGTCCGCTAGTCGTCGAAAAAGTTCAGCGCCAAGGAAAGAAGCCGGAATACGCAACAGTGCTCAAGAACAATACGGCGATCCAAGCTGGCGAACATGCCACGCTCTCCCTCGCCATGCCGGATGAAGATGCCCCGCGCATTCAGCGTGCCCTCTGGCTCATGGATCGCTACGGCACACTCGGCGGGCGGAGCCGCAACGGCTGGGGATCGTTCGCATTAACTCCAATCAATGAGACGCCACAGCTCGACGGACAAGTCCCCCTGCGTGATTGGAAGGAATGCCTGAGCACCGACTGGCCGCATGCCATCGGCAGGGACGACAAGGGTCCGCTCATCTGGCAGACCTCGCCCCGCAACGACTGGAAGGCCGTGATGCGCGAGCTCGCGATCGTCAAAATCGGGCTGCGGACTCAGTTCGTATTCCCGAACGCCGCCCCTCCACATCACCAGCCGTTGGAACGGCACTGGCTCTCTTATCCCATTACCCGGCACACGACACGGGCCTTCGATCGGAACGCCCGTCTTCCCAACAGCTTGCGGTTCAAGGTGCGTCCTGCACCTGAGGAACCCAAGAAACTGGTCGGTGTGATCTTTCATATGCCCTGTCTGCCACCGCCGGAGTTCAATCCGGATTGTTCCGCGATCCAACGAACCTGGGAAAGTGTGCACGCCTTGCTTGATGAGCTGGGTAAGCCGAGCGGCGATCGGGGCTACGGCGCGATTTCAGATAAAAACAGACGGAACAGTCTGAAGCAAGGTCTGGATAACGTCAGACTCGTACGGTAGGCCATGAACAACGACCACATCTGGCAAACCAAACTTGCTTCCCGCATTCACGACCCAGCGGAAAAGGCCCTGGTCCTGCTGCGCGATCCGGCCGGGCACGAAGGCGGGAGCATCGTCGAGGTGGGGAAGGCGCTGGGGTTCGAAACCCGGTACGTGTCCCGTCGTGACGGCTCGACCGTTGAAAAACTGAAACTCGTCGAGGACATGGAACGGATCGTCGAACAAGCCGACCATTGGGCGGCCGCTGCCGATCGGGCACAGTTCCCGCGAGATCCCAATGAACGGTTTGAGTCGTGGGCACAAGTGCGGTTTGCCGAAGAAGGCGAACTCGTGCACCCGCTCTCCGGCGAGCGCTACGAGGTCCGAAACATTGGCCAACAGATCCTGGCCGAGCATGTCAAGGCAGTGAGCCGCGATCATTTGCAGAAACTCATTCACCCGGAAGCAGACGGTTCTCCTGGTTCTCCTGATTATCGCTTGACCACGCTGGCCTTTTGGCGGTTCGGTCCGGAACTGGGCCAAGAGCTCCAAGGCATCGGCCCGCTGTGGAACTTGCTTCCAGCCGATACCCGTACGCCGGACCACACCATCTGGCAGCACCTCGATCTGACCTCGGCGTTGGCCGGCGCCATGGCCGGTGGTGGACACCCCGCGTTGTTGACCGTGTCGATCGGCCCGGTGCAGGACTTCATCGCTGCTGCACGGAGCACCTCGGACCTCTGGGCCGGGTCGCATTTCCTTTCCACGCTGGCCTGGCAGGCGATGCAGGTGGTTGCCGAGGAGTACGGGCCTGATGCCATCCTGTTCCCCCAGCTTCGGGCCGTGCCTCTGGTGGACCTCTGGTTGATCGACCAGGGGGTGAGCAGCGATCTGTTCAAGACCGCCGCATGGAACGATACGAACACCGACTACAACCCGCTGTTTGTCGCCGCCCTCCCCAATAAATTTGTCGCTATGGTCCCGGAGCCCATGGCGCCGCGGCTGCCAAACCAGATTCGGCAGCATGTGCGTCAATGGGTCCTCAAGGAAGCACGCACGATGCTCGACCGGTTGCTGCTTGAAATCAATGAGCAGCCGCAGGGTCAGCATTGCTATCGCCAGCTCGAAGCGCAGCTCCGGGATTTCCCCGAAGTCCACTGGTCGGTTGTGCCGTGGCAGGGTGCGGCTCAGGCTGAAACCGCGCTCAAGGCGTTTTGCCCTGCTGGCGAACAACCAAGCTTCTTCCAGGGCCAAGCCTGGAAACTGCTCCACGCTGCTATCGAGCCGCAGCAAGGCTGGCGGTTTTGGGAGCCGAACGACGGCGTGCTCTATCCTGCCATCCACGAACTTGGGGAACGCACGTTGGCTGTTGCCAAGAGCGCCCGGCCTTTCTCCCAACTCGAGCAGCGGGGCTACCGTGATTCGCTCACAGGGGAACATGAATGGCTCACGCTCGATGAGAACCAGCTTGACCAGGGATCGCCTCGGCAGCGCACCGACACGCTCTGGGCTCGAGTGTCACGCGCAGAGCCCTCATGGGCGAAAAAAGGCGAGCATCTGTCGGCCTTCGGCTTGATCAAGCGCCTGTGGCCGGAACGGTTCATCGAGATCGTCAAAAACAGCCGATGGTACCGAGGGCTCGCCGACAAACCCGACCTGAGCCGCTATGTGGTCTCGACCCATGTCATGGCCCTGGCTCCTTCGCTCGAACGGTTGATGAAGGATGGTCCTTCCTATCGCCACATCGATCGTGAGAAAGAGCGTGAGAAGTATGAGGAAGCTCGTAAGGCCTACCAGTGGCTGGAAGAACAAACCAAGGCACTGAAACGTCCAGCGTTGCCGCGGCGACTAATGCGGAGGGAGTTGCGCGAGGGCGAGTGGTGGGACGTCGCCACGCGTCTCCCCTCTCTGATCGAGCAGGAGCGCGAGCGAGTCGAGGATGAACAGGAAGAAGGCTCGATCGCCAAGGTCGTGGCCAGGATCGAAACGGCCATCGGCCGGCAGACCGAACGTTACTATGGCCTCCTTCTGATGGATGGAGATCGCCTGGGTGCATGGCTCTCGGGCACGCCGGCTCTGCGCTACGAACAGGCCTTTCACTCGCGGGTGGCAGCAGGGCTCCGCGGATACCACCCTCGATCGCTCCGCGACTACCTGGCTGCGCCCCGTCCGGCGTCACCGGCTAGACACATGGCCATTTCATCCGCCTTGAACGGGTTCGCGCTCGATCTGGTGCGCCACGTCGTGGAGCAGGAATGCCTTGGCAAGGTCCTGTACGCGGGTGGCGACGACGTCATGGCCATGGTCTGTGTACGCGATCTGGTCAGAGCCATGGCCCTGCTGCGAGTAGCCTACTCAGGGGGCTTACCAGACGAGGGCAGGATGCCGACGGGCAGCAATGAGCTGGAGTGCCAGCGCGGCTTTGTCCGATTACGGAATCGCCTGTACCAAGTGATGGGCACCAGCGCCACCGCCTCGTGCGGGGCGGTCATCGCCCATCATCAGGCACCACTCGCCATGGTGTTGCGCGAATTGCGCGCGGCGGAGAAGCGCGCAAAGACCGACGGCGGGCGCGATGCCTTCTCGATCACCGTGATCAAACGGTCGGGTGGGACGCAATCCGTCACCGCGAAGTGGGGCGAGCCGCTGGATGTTTTGCTGGCTCTGCGGAACTTCCTGGCCGATCAGGCGGTCTCCCGTCGTGCGGTGTATAACAGCCTCGTCTGGCTCAAAGACCTCCCGCCCAACGCCTCGGACGAGATGCTGGCAAGTCTGCTGGCGTACCAGTTCAGGCGACAGACGTCGAGTGACGCGGCGTGGAAGAAGCACGATGGTTCTAGGCTGTGCAGTCGGATTGCCGCGCTGGCGTACCAGGAGAAAGAGAAGGACCGGCTCGACCGGCTCTCGCGGTTCATGGGGGTGGCGGAGTTCCTGGCCCGCGAGGCGCGGGCCGGACTCGAGTAGCGGCACCCGTCGCGACACCCGCAGGCCGCTAAAGGGGAAACGAGGAGAGGCGATGGTCGCAACGGCAACCAGACAAATGCTGTTCATCGAGCCGCTTGATGTGCTGGTCCTGCGCGGCAACAAGCTTTTCGGTGATCCGGGGAGCTTTGGCGAGTCGCTGGTCCCACCCTGGCCCTCGGTGGCGGCAGGCGCAATCCGCTCGGCACTGCTAGCTCATAAACGAGTGGACCTCTCGCAGTTTGCAGCGGGTCAAGTACCCGACCCCGAACTAGGCACGCCGGCCAATCCTGGTCCGTTCCGGGTCACAGGGTTCCGGCTCGCGCGCCGGTTTGCCGATGGACGGGTGGAGCCGCTCTATGCTCCGCCCGCCGATCTGGTCATCCGGCGAAACGATGTCGACACACTCGAATGTGTCCGGATGCGGCCTCAGGAACTGTCGAACGGCGTCCAGTCCTCGGCGGCGACCCTGTGGCATGCCGTTCTGCCTGAACGCGAACGCACCAAGCCGGAGAGCGGCTTTTGGCTTACGTACGACGGGTGGCACGCCTATCTATTGGGTGGCGACATCGATCCGACCACCATGCTGGTGAAAGCGAGCGACCTCTGGACGCTCGATACCCGAGTTGGCGTGGGCCTCGATCCAGCAAAGCGCAGCGCGGCGGAGGGCAAGCTCTTCACGGTGCAGGCCGTCGCCATGCGGAAACGGCATCATGGCAATGGATGTGATTACGATGTGGGCTTTCTGGCCGAGATCGACGGGGTCACACTCCCACCAGAATTGATGCTCCGATTCGGTGGCGATGGGCGAGCGGCCCGGGCGAGTGTGTGTTCGACGGTTCCAAGCGAGCCGGGTGTGGCAGGCCAGATCCTCCAGCACCGCCGGTGCCGGCTCATCCTCACGAGCCCTGGCTTCTTTTCCGAGGGCTGGCTCCCCACAGGATGCGTCCGCAATGGCGACGGCTCGATCTCGTTCGATCTGCACGGTGTCCGAGGCCGTCTCGTGTGTGCTGCGGTCCCGCGAGCGGAAGTCGTCTCCGGCTGGGACCTCGCGAAGTGGCAACCGAAACCGGCACAGCGCGTCGCGCCGACGGGATCGGTCTATTGGCTGGATCAACTCGAGGCGACAGCCGAGGCCCTGTGCACACTCGTAGAGCGAGGCTTATGGACCGAGCCCTGCGAAGACGCCGCCCGCCGCGCCGAGGGATTCAATCGGGCGACCATTGCCGTCTGGACGAGAGGGAGAGAATCATGATCTTGGACCTCACCTCGTTGGAAAAGGCGCTTGCCGCGCTGGATCGCGCCTTGGCCCGGTCGGCCAAAGCTCCGGGCGATGAGGAGCTGCGCGACGCCTGTATTCAACGCTTCGAATTCACCTTCGAGCTGTCGTGGAAGATGCTCAAACGCCGCCTGGAGATGGATCTGCCGGATGCTGCGGAGGTGGACACGATGAGCTATCGGACCCTGATCCGCGCGGGAGCGGAGCGTGGCTTGATCGCCGATCCGACGACCTGGTTCATCTATCGCGACAAGCGCAATCTCACCACACACACCTACGATGCAGCCAAGGCCAATGACATTGCCGGCGTCCTGCCGCGTTTCGCGGCCGATGCACGGCTGTTACTCGATGCCCTGCGGAAGAGAGGATCTGGCGATGCTTGATCTACGTCGCGAGCACCTGGCCATCGTGCAAGACATCCTCGCCCATCATCTGCCCGGTCGCGAGGCGCGCATCTTCGGCTCGCGTGCCCACGGACCGGCGAAGCCCTTTTCGGACCTCGACCTGGTGATCATGGGCGAGCAGAGGGTACCCGACGCAGTTCGGAGCGTCGTCCAGGAGGCCTTCGAGGAGAGTGATTTGCCGTACCGCGTTGATCTCGTCGTATGGGCTGAGGCGCCGGCCTCCCTGCGAGACACGATCACCCGGACGTCGGTTCCCATTGCCGTTCCGCCAGCAAAGGAGAGTGCGCATGTTTGAGCGACACGCAGCCGTTTTTCTCTACGCCGTGAGCCCCGTCCACATGGGCGCCGGGCAGGCCATCGGTGTCATCGACAATCCCATCCAGCGCGAGCGCCACACGGGGCATCCCTCTATTGCCGGCTCCGGCATCAAGGGCGCGGTGCGGCATGGCTTCAAGGCAATTGGTGGAGACGAAACCCGGATCGATGTCCTATTCGGGCCGGAATCCCGCAGCAATGATCTGCACGCCGGTGCCGTGAGCTTCGGCGACGCGCAACTCGTCGCCTTCCCGGCGCGCTCGCTCAAGGGCGGGTATGTGTATGCCACCTGTCCACAGGCCTTGGCCCGCGCCTGCCGCCTCATGGAGGCCGTCGGCCTCTCGGTCACCTGGGCCGACGTGCCCGCCGTGGGCGAGGGCGAGTGTCTGGTAGCCAATCCCGCTCTGCTCTCGCAATGCCAGATCAACGGTCGGCAGACCGACGTCTTGCACCTGGAAGCCTTCGAGTACACGGCGAAGGACAAAGTGCACGCCGTGCTCAAAGCAGTGGCGGCCGACCTCGCAGCCAAGGCGATTCCCCAAGGGAACGGCTATGGTTTCTTTCGCGACAAACTCGCGACTGATCTCGTCGTCTTGTCCGATACCGACTTCGCCTATTTCGTCCAACATGCCACCCTGGTCGAGCCGCACGTGCGAATCGAGGACGCCACAGGCACGGCGGCGGAGGGCGGTCTCTTCTACACCGAGAACTTGCCGCCTGAGTCGCTCCTCATCGCGTCGGTCTTGGCCAGCCAGGTTCGCAATGGCAGCAAGAAAGGTGACGCGGCGTTCATGGAGGCGGAAACCGTGATGTTGCAGGTCACCACTGTGATCAACGGCAAGGTGTTACAAATCGGCGGCGATGCCACCACCGGCCGTGGGCTGGTGGTGGCCAAAGTGGTGGGGGGCTGAACATGGTCACACTCGAACAGAAGCGTGCCCAGCATGCGTGGGAGAAAGCGGGATCAGCCAAAGCCCAGCTTGGCAACGGCTACAAAGACTATGTCAACGACGCCAAGGGCTTGCCTGCCTTGATCATAAACTCGGGGCTGATGCAGGTCATGGCCTTTTGCCATGACAAGGGCGGCCGCCACGAGACCCTCGCTCAGCACCTGCGCGACTGGTTGCATCGCCAATGCGGCACGCCACAAGAGTTCGATCCCTTCATGCAAGAATTGATGAAATGCGAACCACGCCGCTTCCAGATGATCACCGCCGAAGCCTTCGCCTGGCTCAAGTGGCTGCGGCAAATGGCCGCGGCGCGTGTGGATTAAGGGAGCCAATCATGCCGATCGCCGCGGTGCCTTCGTATCTAGGCAAGGATTTCAAAGACGCTTCGCCAGGGCTGCGGTTTGGGATGTACCTGAAGCTGTGGGGCGTGAATCGACGGACCAAGGCATTGGTCTGGGGAACTCACGACATCGACTACGAAGTACGTGGCCAGGACAGACGAGAGCGCGAGGTCAAATATGAAAACAAGGTCTCGGCGCTCGCCGATGCTAAAGGGCTGAACGATACTGACAAGAAGACGATGCAGGCTTTGCTTGCTCGGCAAGAGCGGGCATTCGAGCTGGCGGTGTCAGCAGACAAGCTCCGACTCTCCGCCTGTGCCGTCGCGCCCTTCACCACCGGTCTCGGCAACGAACATCCGCTGGAGAACGGCTTCGCCTTTCTCAACCCCTATGGGCTTCCCTATCTGCCGGGCAGCGGGGTCAAGGGCGTGCTGCGGCAGGCGGCGCGGGAATTGGCTAACGGCCAGTGGGGGGATCAGCAGGGCTGGAGCGAGGAACGACACTATCAAATCAATGTCGGCACGGCGAGAAAGCCGCGCTGGCTTGGACTGACGATGCACGATGTCCTCTTCGGGCGCGAGACCGCCAGTGGCGACAAAGACCATCTGCGCGGCGCGCTCAGCTTCTGGGACGTGATCCCCCAGATTGCGGGCGACCACCTGCTGGTCGAGATCATGACGCCGCACCAGAGCCACTACTATCAGCAGAAGCCAGCAGCGGGTAGCACGAACCCCCACGATTCCGGCCAGCCCACCCCCATCAGCTTTCTCACCGTGCCGCCCGGGTCGCAGTTCACCTTCCACGTGGTCTGCGATGCGGCGCACCTGCAGCGGCTGACGGATAAAGATAACAAGCGACCGGGTGCACCCGACCTGCTGGCGGAAGGCGAGACCCACTGGAAGACGTTGCTTGCTGCGGCCTTCCAACATGCCTTCACCTGGCTCGGGTTTGGCGCCAAGACAGCGGTGGGCTATGGGGCGATGGAACCGGCTCACGATAGAAATTGTGCAGATGCCAACCTGACAGGGCAGAGTCAGACAGTAGGAACAGATGCCTTGGCCACAGCCGCAGATAGACGTGCTCCGCAAGCGCCGCGGGTCACTTCACAAGAAGAGGTGTGGAACTCAGCGATCATCACCCAGAACAAAGGCGGTGGTGGCATCGTGACGGCTCAGGCAGAAAGGAATAAGGCAGAGGCGCGTGGGCCAGCGGCATTAGCCTTTCTGGATTCATTGTCCGCGGAACAGCGACGACGCTTGGAGAAAAAGGGGCGACTGGAGGGCATGGCAGTTGTGGTAAAGGTTGAGGGCAATTTGCGGACGCTCGTACGCCTTGCGTCGCTGAACAACAAGGGCGACGCGGAATGACCGTCCTCGGTCAAGCCCTAGCCGACATCGTCGCGCGCTGGAAGGTGAAGGGCTGGTGGGATCGTCCTTCAGGCGGCTCGGCGAAACAGGCCAAAGCCATCTATGACGAACTGCTCGGCCAGGGACGGGCTGCCCAATAAGTGGTCGTGATGCCTCATGCACATCCATGTCGCCATCGTCTCGGAGCAGTCGTTGCCCACGGTGATCCCGTGCCTGATGGCCCGGCCGGACCGGGTGATGCTGGTGGTCTCCCGGGCGATGGCCAACAGGGCGCGGCGGCTCCAGGCTGTGCTGCGAGAGCACGGGATCGATTCGGAGATTCGTGGAGAGGCGCCGGACGCGCGGCTCGAAGCCATCCGGGTCTATGCCTCGAAACTGGCCGATGAGGTGGAGAGTAGTGCAGCGGGGGGCGAGGTGATCTTCAACGCGACCGGCGGAAACAAACTGATGACCTTGGGCTTTATGGAGGTCTTCCGCGAGCGGGCCGCGCGGATCATCTACACGGA
This sequence comes from uncultured Nitrospira sp., assembly GCA_964445795.1. Lineage (GTDB taxonomy): Bacteria > Nitrospirota > Nitrospiria > Nitrospirales > Nitrospiraceae > Nitrospira_D. The sequence goes on from CAYULI010000020.1 coordinate 13,539, forward strand.
TACGGCGCATGCGCAGATTGAAGTCCTGCACGAGCGAGGGACGACCTATCCCCAGCCGGTGCCGATGATGGACGTGCTCGACGTCCCCCGCTATCTGGCCGTGCAGGGGTTCCAGTACCTGCGAAGCGAGAGCGATGACCTGGATCGAGTGGCGCGGATCGAGCAACGATATGCCCTCACCAAAACCTTGGTCCGGCAAGCGACGAGCCAAGGGGGACTCATTCGGCTCCTCAACGCGTTGACGCGCCGGGCGCTGGACGGGCAAGGCCGAGCGTTGAGCCACCCGGTGCAGTCGCTGGACTTCCCGGCGCACGGCGACATGAAAGCGGTGCTCAACGACTGCGTCCGTGCAGGATTACTCGATTGGGACGGCATGCGCACGGTGCGGTTCCGCGACATCGATGCCGCCCGCTTTCTGGGCGGCGGCTGGCTCGAAGAATATGCCTTTCTCACAGCTCGTCGCGCAGGATTGTGCGATGTGCGCATGGGCGTCGATGGCGTGTGGGACGGCGCCGAGCGTGCCCGCAACGAGTTCGACGTCCTAGCCTGTCATCGGAACCGCATGTTGTTCATCGAGTGTAAGACCCTGCGATTCAAGGAGGATGAAAACGACAATGAAGTGGCCTATCAAGTCTCCAGTCTGGGCGAGGACGTGCGTGGCCTCTTTGGTGAAACTTGGGTTGTGACGGCGCAGGAACCCACGAGGGTGCTGGCTGATCGGGCGACACAAGCGGGGTTCCGGCTCGTTGGCCCGCGGGTCTTGGAGAGCTTGTCCCTGTGGGTGAAGTTATGGAAAGAGGGAGAGTCAGCAGGGGGAAGGGGGTGAGCAAGGAATGTACCTCGCAAGAGGACGGAAATCGTGCGCATCAGTCCGTGCAACTCCGCGAAAAGCCGGGACGTCTGATGGGGGGGCGGATGGGATTCCGACCTGAAGAAAAAGGGATTAAGACAGCCGACCGGTGTCGACCACCCAGTCAGCTGATGATCGGATGGGATTCCGACCTGAAGAAAAAGGGATTAAGACAGGGGGTAAAGCAAAGTCATCGTTGTGCGGGATGGGATTCCGACCTGAAGAAAAAGGGATTAAGACCACAGTGCGCGACGCCAATCCATGGGAAGGCGCAGTGGATGGGATTCCGACCTGAAGAAAAAGGGATTAAGACAGCACGTCGCGAACCCACTGGGGAAAGACCCACCGGATGGGATTCCGACCTGAAGAAAAAGGGATTAAGACAGGGGGTAAAGCAAAGTCATCGTTGTGCGGGATGGGATTCCGACCTGAAGAAAAAGGGATTAAGACCGGCTCGTGTGGGGATAATGGCGATCCACTGCTTTGGATGGGATTCCGACCTGAAGAAAAAGGGATTAAGACCGGTGAGCGCGGGAGATACCCATTTGGTCCCCCGATGATGGGATTCCGACCTGAAGAAAAAGGGATTAAGACCGGTCTTGCGCCCGATTAGTCGCCGCAACGATCGCGGATGGGATTCCGACCTGAAGAAAAAGGGATTAAGACACGAGGTACAACTTCGTTGTGTGGCCATACTCAAGATGGGATTCCGACCTGAAGAAAAAGGGATTAAGACAGTGGAATGCGGTGCTCGATGCACCGCTCGACTAGGGATGGGATTCCGACCTGAAGAAAAAGGGATTAAGACAGCACCCTACCGTAGCAATCCGGTAGGGTGCCCCAGATGGGATTCCGACCTGAAGAAAAAGGGATTAAGACGCGAGTGCGGAAAAATCTCCTGGCTCCCAATAGCTGATGGGATTCCGACCTGAAGAAAAAGGGATTAAGACGCCGCAGGGATCCTTTGCATTCTTTGATTCGGGTGGGGATGGGATTCCGACCTGAAGAAAAAGGGATTAAGACTGAGCCGCTGCGCCCGATACAGTGCGGTAAGGCGGCCGGATGGGATTCCGACCTGAAGAAAAAGGGATTAAGACCGATTAGTGGCCGCAACGATCGTGACACACTCGGGGGATGGGATTCCGACCTGAAGAAAAAGGGATTAAGACAGTAATGTGGACGTACCCCTCTGGCCACACAACGGATGGGATTCCGACCTGAAGAAAAAGGGATTAAGACTGTGGGTGCCCCCAACCCCGTTGGTGCCGGCGGATGGGATTCCGACCTGAAGAAAAAGGGATTAAGACACTGGCAAGACGTCCGGTATGCCGCGAATTCTGTGATGGGATTCCGACCTGAAGAAAAAGGGATTAAGACAGCGTGACTGTCGTGCGGTATTTCCCCGGCTCGTCCGGATGGGATTCCGACCTGAAGAAAAAGGGATTAAGACCTGTAGGCGCACCCGGGTTTCCGCCCACAGCACGGGATGGGATTCCGACCTGAAGAAAAAGGGATTAAGACCGGGTCCACTGCAACGAGCGGACGAGGAATCGGATGCGATGGGATTCCGACCTGAAGAAAAAGGGATTAAGACGCCAGAGTGCACGGCGCCAATCTTGCGGAAGGCGCAAGGATGGGATTCCGACCTGAAGAAAAAGGGATTAAGACACAGTTTGACTTGGCAATTTTGCCAAATCAAGCATCGTCATTCACAATGAGGTGATTTATGGCTGCACGTTTCGCTTTAGCGTTTGCCGCAATTGGCTTTGCCGTCGGCTTGGCCATTGGCTCGATCATGTTCAACTGCCAAGCTCGAGCCGGCGATGATAGGTTCTGGAAATGGGAAGCCCTTGGCGAGCATGATAGAGCTTTGAAGCTTGAGCAAGAACTTGATCGTTTGAAGAGAGAGCGGGACCAGCTTATGTGGGGCGATAGACCATGCTAACCAAACCAGCGAGTTGTGATGGGTGTCCGGTCAAAGCCACCAATCAAGGCTTTGCGCCGGGGGAGGGTCCTCCGGACGCTCCCATCATGCTAATTGGTGAGGCTCTCGGCGAGACTGAGGCCAACGAAGGCCGGCCTTTCAGAGGCGGCACTGGGCGGATGCTTCGCATGATGCTCAACCAGGCCGGGCTGAGGCCTCACCAATATTACATAACCAACACCGTCAAATGCCGGCCTCCCAACAATGCCAAACCAGCCCGGCCTGAGGATTGATGCTTGCACGTCTCGCTACCTAACTGCCGAGCTGGAGAGCATCAAGCCAAAGGTTATAGTCCCGGTCGGCGAGGTGGCCATGAACGCGGTTTTGAAAGACGTGCCGGGCGGAGTCACCAACTGCCGGGGCTATGTGTTCCATCAACCGGACGGCTCTGTAGTCGTGCCGATCGTCCATCCATCATTCGTGGCCCGGGGCAACCGTGAATACTGGGCCATCACTGTTGCGGATTTGAAGAAGATCAAATCCCTGGCCGAAGGCCGGCTGGCCCGGCCCTTGCCTGAGTGCTTCAGTTTGTTTCCAACGATCAAAGAGATCAAAGAATTCACCGAGATGATCCTGCGCAAGCAGTTAAAGTTTGCTTTTGACCTCGGATGGGATTCCGACCTGAAGAAAAAGGGATTAAGACGACAGGGGCACAGGGCTTTTCAGTAGGCGATCGCGGTCGAGCTCCCGTGGGGCACCATCGCGTCTTCGCCGGTTACCGCCCGTCGGTCAGGCCAGCGGAAAACCCCACGAGGCGGGTCGTGTGCTCGCCTTTCGCCTGGCATTCGGCTTCGAGCGCGGCGAGCAGGGTCTCGGCGTCGTCCCGGGCCCCGAGCAGCCGCCCTTGCCGTAGTACGGTGGTGAAGTCTCCCGGCGTCAACGTGGTCAGCCGGGCCAGCCTCGCCTCGACCGAGCCGGGCACCCTGAACTCTTCGCCTGGCTTCCGGGTCGAGGCCAGCGCCAGCACGAAGAGCGTGAAGGCCTGCTCGGCGGTCAGGTAACGGAACTGGATCTTGAGGTCGAACCGCCGCAGGACGGCCGGGTCGAGCTCATCCATCAAGTTGGTGGCGCAGACGCAGATCCCCTCGAACGCCTCCATCTGCTTCAACAGTTCGTTGACTTGCGTCACTTCCCAGGACCGCTGCGCCCCGCGCCGGTCCCGCAGGAAGCTGTCGGCTTCATCCAACAGGAGGACGGCGCCGTCGTCGACGGCCTCTCGGAACAGCCGAGCGAGATTTCGTTCGGTTTCACCGACCCAGCAACTCAGCAAGTCCGAGGCACGTCGTTCGATCAGGGGCCGGTCAAGCTGATCAGCTAGATACTGGGCGAACGCCGTTTTCCCACTACCCGGCGGCCCGTACAGACACAGTCGGCCGGTCGGCCGTGCGGCGAGCCCCTCCACCACCCGCTGCAGATCGTGGCTGGCGTTGAGGTGGTCCACGCTGTACCGCAAGAGGGGCTCCGGCTGGGCCGGTGCGAGGGGCGGGCCCTCCAGCACGTCGAGCGTCTGCCGAATGGCGCGCTCGACCAGGCGTTCCACCTCGGCCGGATCGTCGCCTCCGGCTATGGCGGCGACGGTGGCCGCCTTGGCGATTACGGCCGGGGTCATGGCGGGATGGCCGGCCATCCGGTCGAGCCAGTCCGATCGAACCGGCAGCGGATGGAGCCTGTTCGTCAACATCGTGCGGCGAACGGAGCGCGGCGGGGTCCGCAACTCCAGCGCATAGACGAACCGGCGGCGAAACGCCGGATCGATCTGTTTGACGTGGTTGCACACCCAGAAGGCCGGGCGTGGATTGGTTTCCAGGGCGGCATTGGTCCAGGCTTTGTGGCGCCCCGACCGCCGCTCGATCCCGAACAGCCCGAATTCGTGGGAGGGAAAGACATCTTCCACTTCATCGAAGAGGACGAGACTGCCCTCGTTGCGGGCTAATAATTTCTGTGTGAAGAGATACGACCGGAACCGGAACTGGTCGAACTCCCGCTCGTCGCCCTCGTACCCGATCTGAAAGAGCACCGCCCCGAGGGAGGCGGCCAGCGCTTTGACGAATTCCGTTTTCCCGGTGCCGCTGTCGCCGTACACCAGAATGTTGACACCTGCGGTGGGATGCGCCAGCGCGTGGCCCAGCAGACGCTGCAGCACCTCGATGTGCTCGCGGAGGTGCGCAAACTCCTCCAGCCGATGACGCGAGACCGACACCGGCTCGCAATATCGGCGGAACGGCCCCGCCCCGCCCTCCGGGTTGTCCAACAGACTGGTGTCCAACCCGTCCAACAGATCCAGCATCCCGACGACGTCGGTTTCCGTCCGCACCACGCGCAGGAGCCCGGCCGAACAGAGGGTGCTGTCGTCACGCAAGATCCGGTCGACGACCTGTCGCTCCGTGCCCAGCACGACCGCCAGGACTTCGCTCAGGGACAGGAAGTTTTGGCTCCCCAAGGCCTCCATGATGGTGCCGAGCACTGGACAGGCGTGTGCCAAGACCGTGAAGGCGAGCAGGTCCTGCTCGGCTTCCGACAGTCCGACGAGATCGGCGAGCCGGTGGAGCTGCTGCGCCAGCGGGGTCTGTGGCGGAAGCGAGGGCGCGTCCGCCTGGGCGAGTCGACGGCCAATCGCCTGTCTCGCTGCCACGCTGCCCGGGTTTCGCAGATGGACCAGCCGGAGACCGGTGAGTGTGCGCAGCGCACCGGCTAGGTCGTCGTCCTCGATGGTGAGGCGACCCGTGGCCAGCAGACGCAGACTCCAGCGGGCAATCGGATTGCGGTACTCCTCAGGAATCGGTGGAAGCGGGGTGCGCCGCGATCGGCGGAACTGTGCGAGTAGACGGTGTGTCGGCGTGACGGCGCCGAGTGTCCCAGGACGCATGTGATGAACCTCCTCGTGAGAATCCCCTGCGCGAAAACGTGTTTCTGCTTGTCATGCTAGCGGATTCACGCGACAACATAGGTCGTCGAGCCTTGGATCTCCGGGCTCCGATGGGCGGCTCCCGAGGGAGCTCATGAGGACCTGATGCGGCGCGCCACCGACACCCTGCTCCGGCACTGGATCCTGCTCCGTGCGATCCCCCGAGCCCCTCGGTCGATCGGGACACGGGAGATTCAGGCGCATCTGGCGGAATACGGATTCACCGTCGACTTGCGGACCATCCAGCGCGATATGGTCAAATTGTCAGGGCTGTTTCCGCTGATCGAAGCGGCAGAGGGCAAGGCTTTGCGATGGTCGTGGGCGGCCGATGGCGTCCCGCTAGACATTCCCGGCATGGACCCGCCGACCGCGCTCGCCTTTCAGGTGGCCGCCGCCTACTTGCGCCCTTTGCTGCCGCCGGCGACGTTGCGGCATCTGGCACCGCATGTCCGACGAGCCCACGAGGTGCTGAAGGCGACGCGCGGGACCGGCTTCAGTCTCTGGCCGGACAAGGTCTGCCCGATTGTGCGGGGCCCGGCCTTGCGCGCTCCGACGATTTGTCCCTCGGTGCAGGAGGCGGTCTATCAGGCCCTGCTTGCCGATCGGCAACTGGTCGTCGCCTATCGCCGTAAGGCGGCGGCCGAGGCCAAGACCTACACGGTTCATCCGCTTGGGCTGGTGTTTCGAGACGGCGTGGTCTATCTGGTCTGTACGGTGAAACAGTATGCGGATATCCGGCACTTGGCTTTGCACCGGATGGCGTCAGCGATGGTGCTGGACCACCCAGCTCGTCGACCGGCGGGTTTTACGCTGAGGCGGTATGTGCACGAGGAGCAGTTCTTCTCCTATCCGGTGCAGGGCCGGCCCATCCGGCTAGAGGTCCTCTTCGAGCCGGAGGCGGCCGTGCACCTGGACGAGCGGCCGCTGTCGCACGATCAGCGGCTCATTCCCCAACGAGACGGGCGTGTCCTGCTGCGGGCCACGGTGCGCGACACCCTCGAACTGCGCTGGTGGCTGCGCGGATTCGGCGAGCAGGTCGAGGTGTTGGCCCCGGCATCGTGGCGGGCGGAATTCACCACCATGGCCGAGCGCCTCGCGAACCGGTACGGCGCCCGGCTTCCGCACCACAAGACGGCAAGGCGCGAGTCTGCCTGAGGGGGCGTGCTCGAAACAGTCGACACAACCCGGCGCTCCCTCACGCGATCGGGTTGGCTGCGGACCGGGCACGGCTGATCTGCCTGTGCGTGGTACGCAGGCAGGTCCGTCCCCGACGCCTTGCGTTCCGGTTGGGCGATCCCCTGCTGCGATGATGTCCCCGTGCGGTCACCGCGTCACGCGCTCGAAGAACCCGAATATCTCCTCCGTTGCATCGATGGCGGCGGCGTAGGGTCCCATAACCCGCTCCGGCAACAGTGGGGCCTGACCCGTCCACCCATGCCCCGTGCCCGAGAGCTTCCAGAAGCGGACGGTCGCCCCATTGCGGCAGTCAGCATAGTCGATCGGTTGCGCCGTGACCGTGCGCCCCGCCTGACGGGCCTCCCGCACCGGTCCCACCACCGGCGCGCTCACGCACCCGTTGTGCTTCGCCCACCACGTCACCGTCTGCTCGACCGGCTCATGATGGGAGCGCATCCCGGAGAAGAGGTGTCGCCGTCCTTCGCCCCCGTGATACAGCGCCAAGGGATCGTCCACGCTGTGGATCACGAGCACTGACGTGGGCGTGGTCCCCTGCGCCTCGTCAACGACCTTGCTGCCAGCGACGGCGGCGATCGCGGCGATGCGAGGCTCCAGTTCAATGGCCGCCCGATGCGCCATCATCGCGCCGTTGGAATGGCCGGCGACAAAGACCCGCTTCGTGTCGAGGGCTATGCGGCGGGCCACGTCGTCGATCACCAGCGCAAGGAAGCCCACGTCATCCACGCGCCGCTCCATCGCATAGCCGCAACACTGGCCCGCGTTCCACGAGAGTCCCGTCCGTTGAAGCACGCCGCTGCCGTTCGGATAGGCTACCAGATAGCCCACGCGGTCCGCGATGCGGTCGAGGCCATAGCGCTGCTTCATGGCCACGGCATTCGAGCCGCCGCCATGCAACGCCATTACGAGCGGCAAGGGAGTTCCTGCCGCGGCTTGCGGCGGCACATGGAGAAGATACGAGCGCGAGCGATCCCCGTGCTGAATCAGGAACTCGTACTCGCCTGGCGCGAGCCGCCCGGTCTCGGCCGCGGCCGCGACACTGAGAGAGATCATCACGCCGAGCCCTACGATCCGCCACGTTCGCCTCACGTTATCCATCCTCCTGATGCCAACCAAGCACAATGCAGATCGTGCGCGAGCACGGCGAGGATACACATCCCGCGCAATCTGTCAACACCGGCATCTCAACGAAATCAAGATGATGTCGCGCGAGCCCATCGTGCGGAACCGCTTGCCCTTGAAGGCAGGTAGGACATGCCGGGCTTTCCCTCGCCGCGCTCGGCACTTCCCATCCGACCGACACCAGAATCTCGCCGGTCTCGACCAACAGCACGTCCGCGCCGACCAGCGCCATCTTCCCCGCGTCTACACCGACGGCCTCACCAATGTCTCTCGCCCAGCTTGCCGCACCGCCTGCGACACCGCTACAATCTGGGCGCTAACTTCCTTCCCCATCTGTTACAAAGGAGGCGCGCATGACGAGTTTGCGGGTGTTCATCGGGTTTCTGCTCGGTATTGCAGTGCCGATGACGGCGGGACTGTATGCGGCTGAGCCGCTGCCGGACGACGGTTCCCACATCGCCATCACGGCGCCTAGGGACGGTGAAGCCGTGGGTCCGACGTTCGAGCTGAAGTATGAGCTGCACGCCGGCTCGCAGGCTCATCATGCCCATGTCTATCTGGACGGGCAGTACCAAAAGGGATTCAAGGGCACGTTCACCAACGTGCCGGCCGGCCAACATGAAATCACGGTGGTTGCCGCCAATAAAGATCACAAAACATTGCCTGCCTCGGCCACGGTGAAGGTGCTCGTCAAGTAGCCTGCTCGCCGACATGTGCGGGCCCGCAGGGCGGTCGGTCCAACAGGGACCTGCCGCTCTGCCCCCTATCCGCTCGGTGCTCCCCCCTCGATACGCGACGGGATCGCGTGACACTCCGGCAACGTTTCCTTCCTTGCGCGGGCGACCCGCGCTCCAGTATGACGGATGCAGTACAGTTGAGGAGCCCACCATGGCCAAAGCGTTCGTGCAATCGGTCGGCACCGGCACTAGGCCGGACCAAGACATTACGCAGCCGGTATTGTGGTGTTGGCGTAAGAGCGGGGCGAGCTATACCGTCTGGATTGTGAGCGCCGAGAGCCGGTGGAATGCCGAGCGGATGGTTCAAACCCTCGGTTTGTCGCCTGAGGCGTATCGTATTCAGGAAACGCCCGATCTGGATGACGTCGAAGCCACCTATCGAGTCTGTCGCGCGGTGTTGCGGGAACTGGCCCAGCGGGGGTTTGCCGCGGACAATATCGAGGTCGATTACACGAGCGGGACCAAAGCGATGACCTCCGGGTTAGCCTTGGCGGCGGTGGCCCACCGCTGTGGCACGCTCAGTTACATCACCGGCACCCGTTCAGGTGGGACCGTCGTCGGCGGCACGGAGCGTCTTGTGCCCATCGAGCCCCGCCGCATCTGGGCGGACGACCGGCTGGCCCTGGCTCAGGAATTGTGCTTGGTGCAGCGATTCGACGCTGCCCGCCAGTTGCTCGACCGTGTCCAAGCGGCCTGGTTGGGCGACTATGAGCAGCGCCTCAAGGACCTGCTGATCCATGTCGCCGAGGGGTATGGTGCGTGGGACCGATTCGAGTATGCGCGAGCCGCCGGCGAGTTAGGCAAGGTGCTGACGGCCGATGTGGCCGAAGCCGACCCGTTCCGCCCCGAGGCGGAACTGCCCGCGCGGCTTATCGGGTTGAAACCCGAGCGGGGGTATTCGGCAGACCGGCTGGCCGACTTGTTCAACAACGCCGACCGCCGGCTCGACGAAGGTCGCTACGACGATGCGCTGGCGCGCCTCTATCGCCTCACCGAAATGCTGGCACAGTGGATTCTCCGGAAAGAGTTCGGCATTGATACGGCCGCCGTGGATCTTGCCAAGGTCCCTGACCCGCTTCGCGCCGAGTTTGAGGTGAGTCGAAACCGGCAAGGCGTCATTCAAATCGGCTTGGACTGGGACTACCGGTTGCTGGAAGCGCTCGGGCACGATGTCGGACGCCGATTCGACCAGGGGGAATTGCACGGCCTGGGCGTCTTGCTCAAGAAGCGCAACGTGTCGCTCCTCGCTCATGGCCTGGAGCCGATCGCGAAAGCCGATGTCGAGTCGCTTATGAGCAAGGTGCGACGGCTGGTCTTGCTGGAGGTGCCGGATTTCGACGATCGACGACGGGCGTTGGAATTCCCATGGCGTCGCTCGACTCAGTAGGCGGGGGATCTCCTGACTGACGGAGGGAACACCGGTCATGCGTCGACTCTATCTCATCGCGTACGATATCTGTGAGCCGGCGCGGCTGAACAAGGTGCGCGACGTGCTCAAGGCCTACAGCACCGGCGGCCAGAAGTCGGTGTACGAATGTTGGTTGACAGGCACGGAGCTGACGGAAGTGACGGAGACGCTACGTCGCCTGATCGATGCCGACGAGGATCGGGTCCACATCGTCACGCTGGATGGGCGCAGTCGGCCGGCCGCGCTGGGCATCGCGGTGCCGCCGTCGGACCCGGCGTTTTTTTACTTCGGGTGAGCATCATGGGTGGCACGCTCTATCTCGACCGGAAGGGTGCGGAACTGCGCGTGGACGGCGGCGCGCTGGCCGTGTACGTGAACGGCGAACGCGACGGCGCGATTCCGCTTGCGCCGGTGGACCGGGTGGTGTTGGTTGGCAATCAATCCGTCCAGACGTCGGTGTTGCATCGTCTTGCGGAGCAGGGTATCGCGGTGCTGTTTCTCTCCGGACGAACGCAGACCTACCGCGGCCGGCTGGTCGGCCGCCTGCACAATCACGCCCGCCTGCGCCTCCGGCAATATGCCGAATGTCGGGGACCGCTTGCGTTCGAGTTGGCGACGACCTGGATCGCGGCCAAGCTCGCTGGGCAGGCGGCGCTACTGCGGGAGGCGGCCGAAGCCAGACCAGACCGACGGGCCATTCTTCTGCAAGCCGCTCGTGTCATCGACGAGACCCGAGCCAAGGCTGCCGTAGCCGACACGGTCGAACGGCTGCGTGGATTGGAGGGCGGCGCGGCGGCGGCCTATTTCGGCGCCCTTCCCTCCGTGTTTGCTCCGAGCCTGGGGTTCGAAGGGCGGGAACGGCGACCGCCGCGCGATCCGGTCAATGCGCTGCTGTCGCTGACCTATACGCTGGTCCATTGGGAATGGGTGCGTGAATGTGAGGTCATTGGCTTGGATCCGCTCATCGGCTTCTATCATGAGGTGGACTATGGCCGCGAGTCCTTGGCCTGCGATCTCCTGGAACCGTTCCGCCCGGTGGTCGACCGGTGGGTATGGGAGTTGTTCAGCACACGGCAGTTTGAGGGGCGTGACTTTACGGCGGATGCCGATCGGCCTGGGTGCGCTCTGAAGAAAAGCGCGCGGGGCCGCTACTACGCCGCCTACGAGGCCTGGATCATGCCTCACCGGTCCCACATGCGGGGGACGGTGGAGACCTTGGCGCGACGACTCTTGGGTCACGATGATGGACAGGACACTGTATCTGAACGAATATCCGGGGCTGCGTGTCAGCCGTGACGGCCCGTCGTTGTGGATAGAGCAACGGGGCTCTGCCGGACGGCGTGTGCCTGTGCGGTTGATTCGTCGGGTGCTCATCGCGGGCAATGTGGCGCTGGATGCGGAGAGTCTGACGGCCTTCGCGGAACGCGGAGTGCCGGTCACGCTGATGAGGCGAGACGGCGAGCCAGTCGCGATGGTCATCGGCTGCGCGGCGGGGCTCGTCACCCGTCGCGCGCAACAGGCTGCGGCGTTGGAAGATCCCCGTCAGCGGGAGCGGTTGTCGGCATGGCTGCGGGCGTGGGAACGCGGCCGTCGACTGGTTCTGGTATCCCGACTGGATCCCGTGACGGCGGCTCGCTGGCGGCGAGAGGGAGTGCGAACGGTCGAGTACGACAGGTGGGTCATGCACCAGGCCCGGCTGCGCAGCGTGTCCCCGCGGAGACGCGCCGTCTTTCGAGCCGTGTTGCACAGTCTGATCCTCGAAGCAATCATGGCGGCCGGATGGGATCCGCATCTGGGGCTGCGCCACCGGGCGCCGCTGGGTCTCGTGCAGGACTGCGCATCGACATTGCAGGCCGATGCCGATCTTGCCTGGCTTGACAGTGGTGGGATCATGCCCGGCGCCTCGGCCGGCGCCCTGACGACCGAGTTAGCCGAGCATATCGAGCGCCATCGGCCACGTTTGGCCGCGCTGGTACGCCGGCTGCTCGATCAATACGAGGCAATTGTCTGGGAGCCCTGACGATGAGAACACGTTATCTCGTGTGTTATGACATTGCCGATGAGGGCCGCTTGACGCGCGTGTACCGGACCCTCAAAGACCTCGGGGTCCATATGCAATACTCTGTCTTTCTCTGTTCGTTCACCTGGCCGGAGCTGCAGGAGGTGGTGTCCCGCATTACCGACGTGATCGATGCGAAGGCCGACGACGTCCGGATCTACCCGCTCCCGGCGGGCAACCCGATTACGACGCTCGGGTGTGGGGACCGCACGCCTCGCGACACGCTCGTGGTTCTGCCATGACGAGACTCCATGAAGACGCCAATCGAGGCCAGCCGTGCCTGCCGGTGTCCTACGGCCGGTTCTCGATGTCGTTGAGGCCGAACGCGGCGCTGCGGCTCCCGCCGTACACGGGGTCGATGTTCCGCGGTGCGTTCGGCGTGGCGCTCCAGCGGGTGGTCTGCGTGACGCGCACGTACGAGTGTGCGCCCTGCCCGCTAAGAGATCGGTGCGTGTATCCGTCCGTGTTCGAGACTTCCCCTCCGCCGGACACGCAGGTGATGCGAAAGTACCAGGCGGCCCCGCACCCCTTCGTGCTTGAACCGCCCGCGGGCGGACGCGTGCTGGCTCCGAACGAAGACTTCGCGGTCGGCCTCACGCTGTTTGGCTCGGTGACACGCTGGCTTCCACACGTCATCTTCGCCTTTGAACGCATGGGCCAAGTCGGTTTCGGCTCGCGGCGGGTGACCGCCCGGGTTATCCACGCCGATGGGTGGGTGGACGGTCGGCCCTACCGGATCTATGGAGCAGAGGACCGGACGCTTGCCGGAACCGAGGCGTATACGCATACGGCCTGGCTGCCGGTCAGCCCTCCGATCGACGGCTTGGATCGTCAAATGGACAGACGGGTGGAGATCGAATTCCTGACTCCGTTGCGGGTGAAGTACGACGAGCGGTTAACCACGTCCTTGGAGTTCCATATCCTGGTCCGCTCGCTGCTCCGGCGGATCGCCCATCTGTCCTACTTCCATTGCGGAGGCGATCCCTCGGCCGTTGCGTTTGGCGAGTGGATCGATCTGGCCCGGTCAGTGCAGACCGTATCGTCTTCGCTCGCCTGGTACGAGTGGACTCGCTACTCGCAGCGGCAGCAGAGCGCGATGCAGCTCGGGGGACTGGTCGGCCGCGTGGCCTTCGAAGGTCCCCTCGGCCCGTTCTTGCCGCTGTTGCGACTGGGGGAGGTGACGCACGCCGGGAAGGCGACGAGCTTCGGGCTCGGACAGTATCGCGTGCTTGATGCTCAGATGAGATGATGGAGATCGTCGCGAGTTGATGCCGGCCAGCTCCCCGTTTGTGCGGGCATGCGAAGAGAGAAGATGCTAAGTCGCGGATGGTGCCAGGGGCAGCGTGACGGTAAAGGTGGAGCCGTGGCCCACGGCGCTCTTCACGTCGATGTGCCCATGGTGCGCTTCGGCGATCCACTCGCAGATCGCCAGGCCGAGCCCGGTGCCTTTTTTGGTGTGGGCGCGCGCGACGTCGGTGCGGTAGAAACGGTCGAAGATCCGCCGCTGGTCTTCCGGCGCGATGCCGATGCCTTGGTCGGTGACGGAGAGACGGGCGTGCTGTTCGTCGGTGAGAAGCGCGATCTCGACTTTCCCGCCGGGATGGGAATACTTCACGGCATTTTCGACCAGGTTGAGGAGGAGCTCGCGCAATCGCAGCTCGTCGCCTTGGACCACTGCCGGCATGACGGTTCCTAGAAGCACCTCGACGTTGCGGTCCTGGCCGAGCAACATCGCCTGGCGATGGATGTCTTCGACCAGCGATTCGAGCGCCACCGGCAGCGACTCCAACTTGACTTCGCCCATGTCGGCCCGCGATAGGAACAACAGTTCGTCGACGATGTGCGTCATGCGGTCGATTTCTTCCAGATTGCTTTCCAGGACGGACTGGTAGTCCTCGATCGGACGGGGTCGGCGCAGGACGAGCTCCGTCTCGCCTTTCATCACCGTCAGCGGCGTGCGCAACTCGTGCGAGGCATCGCTGGTGAACTGGCGGATCTGCCGGAAGGACGTGTCCAGCCGCCCGATCATGTCGTTGAACGTCGCGGCGAGCCGGCCGATTTCGTCAGCGGTGGTCGGCATGGTGAGGCGCTGACTCAAATCGCCGCCGGCGATCCGTTGCGCGGCGAGCGTAATCGCATCGACCGGACGTAACGCCCATCCGGCCAGGAACCAGCCGCCGGCGAGCGAGACCGCCAGGGCGATCGGCACCGCTACCGTCAAGAGGACCAGAAAGCGGCGCAGCGTGTCCTCGACCGACTCCAGCGACGTGCCGACCTGTACGATGTAGAGCAGGTTGCCGCGATAGACGATCGGGACCGATATGAGACGCAGCGGGGGTTCGTTGGGATATTTGGCCGACTCGAAGGTGGTCCGCCCATTGAAGGCGGCCTCGAGCGCCATGCGGCTGAGCGGGACATCGTGCTGCTTGATGTTCGGCGACCGGATCGTGATCGTGCCGGAGGGACTGAAGATCTGAAAGAACTTGTCGATGCGGGCCAGTTCGGGAAATTGCGAGAGCAGTTCCTCCTCGTCGATCAGCGGGAGGAACCCGCGTTCTTCGAGCGACCGGACGGCGGCCGTGGCGGTCTCCTCCAGCGATTGATCGACCGCATCGCGGAGGTTTCGGGCCGTGATGGCATAGAGAACGACGGAAAAGATGATCAGGACCAGCGCGAGTGCGCTGCCGTACCAGAGTGTGAGCCGGACGCGCAGAGGCATCGGACGTTCCCGCTAGTCGGCCTTCAACATGTATCCGCTGCCGCGGACGGTATGAATCAGCTTCTTGGGACGGCCCCGGTCGATTTTGTTCCGCAGGTAGTTCACGTACACATCGATGACGTTGGTGAAGGTGTCGAAGTCCTGATTCCACACGTGTTCGGAAATCATGGGGCGGGTCAGGACGCGCCCCGCGTGGCGCATGAGGTATTCGAGCAGGGCGTACTCCTTCAGCGTGAGGTCGATCCGCTGCCCGCCCCGCGTCACTTCCCGCGTCGCGGGATTCAGGGTCAAGTCGTCGACTTGCAGGACGCCCGGGCTTTCCGTGGCTCCGCGGCGCAGCAGAGCCCGCACACGCGCCAGGAGCTCGTCGATGGCGAACGGCTTGGTCAGGTAATCGTCGGCTCCCGCGTCGAGACCCTTGACGCGCTGATCGACCTGGGATTGGGCCGAGAGAATCAAGATGGGGGTCTGAATCCGTTCGCGGCGGACGCCTTTGACGATGTCCAGGCCGGACAGCGAGGGCAGCATCAGATCCACGACGAGGAGATCGTAGTTGGTCGACAGCGCCATTTCCAATCCCTTGGCTCCGTCTTCGCACAGGTCGACCGCGTAACTCTCTTCTTCAAGCGCCCGCTTGATGAAACTGCCGACTTTGGTTTCGTCTTCGATGACCAGCACGCGCATCGCGCCTCCCGGAAGGTCGCCAATTATACCAAACCCGCCGCCGGCGGTTCTTTGTTATCCGGTGATAATTGTAGGGGGAGCGGGAGGTGAAAGCCAGCGTCCGGGCCGGCTCTGCCCGGCACGAGCTAGGTCGAATCGCCCGGGACGGTCTGTTCGAGAGACACGATCACCGGCTTGCCACCGCGAACCTGGAGACGGACCCAACCGGGTGGAGGGCTCCGACGGGGAGCTGGTCATCACAGTGAAGGCGCAAAAAGCGAACGCGCAAAATCGATCCACTGCTTCCCGCTTCGCCCGGTCTTCACGATCACCTTGGAAAAGTGCCGGTGACGTGGTACTCTTCAGGCCGCTTCCTTCTTTCAAGCTATAAGCGCCTGATAGAATACCGCTATGGTCATGCCGGACTTCCTCAAGCCTGCCGACGAGTTCGTTCCTCGCCACATCGGTCCCACCGATTCCGACGTCCGAGAGATGTTGGCGACCGTCGGATTGCCGTCGCTGGAGGCCTTGGCCGATGCGACCGTTCCCGGCGACATCCGCCTGCGCAAGCCTCTCGATCTGCCGTCCAGCCGCGGGGAACAGGCGGTCCTGGCCGAATTGCGGGGCATGGCGTCGCAGAACCAAGTCTATCGATCGCTGATTGGGATGGGCTATTACGACTGTGTGACGCCCGGGGTCATTCAGCGGAACATTCTCGAAAATCCAGGCTGGTACACCCAGTACACACCCTATCAAGCGGAGATCGCGCAGGGCCGTCTGGAAGCGCTCGTCAACTTCCAAACCATGGTGGCGGATCTGACGGGGCTTCCGCTGGCGAATGCGTCGCTGCTGGACGAAGCGACGGCGGCCGCGGAGGCAATGGCCATGTGCCACGCGATCGCGCGCGCGGCCGGTCATGAGCGGAAGGAATTTTTCGTGTCGCAGGATTGCCATCCGCAGACCATCGCGGTGCTGCGGACGAGGGCCGAACCGCTGGGGATCACGGTTCGTGTGGGCACCTCGGCGTCGATCGATTATTCGAGCGGGCGATTGAGCGGCGTGTTGCTCCAGTACCCGGCCACCGATGGATATGTCGGCGATTTCAGCGGTCTGGTCGCCCGAGCGCACGACGCTGGCACGCTGGTGGTGGTGGCGACCGACCTGCTGGCCCTGACCCTGCTCCGGTCGCCCGGCGAATTCGGGGCCGACATTGCAGTCGGTTCAGCCCAGCGATTCGGCGTACCGGCGGGGTTCGGCGGTCCCCATGCCGCCTTCCTGGCCACGAAAGAAGCGTACAAGCGGCAGATACCCGGCCGGATCGTCGGCGTGTCGAAGGACGCGGCGGGGAAACCAGCCTTCCGCCTCGCGCTCCAGACGCGCGAGCAACACATCCGGCGCGAGAGGGCGACGAGCAACATCTGCACCGCGCAAGTGTTGCTGGCGATCATGGCCGGGATGTATGCCGTCTACCACGGACCGATGGGATTGCGGCGCATTGCGGAGCGGGTGCACGGCTTGACGGTGTTGCTGGCGGAAGGTTTGCGGCGACTCGGGTTCGAGGTCGGCCCGCAGGTGTTCTTCGATACCCTCCGGGTGCCGGTGTCAGGGAAACAGGCCGACCAGATTTTCGCACGCGCCGACGAGCAACGGATCAACCTGCGCCGTCTCGACGACGCCATTGGTCTCTCGCTCGATGAAGTCAGCTCCGAGGAGGAGGTGCACCGGCTGTGGGAGATTTTCGTAGGACATGACCGGCTGCCCTTCAGCGTAAAGGAGATCGCGGCTGGGGTCGATCTGAACTATCCCCAATCGCTGGGGAGGACGAGCCGGTATCTGACCCATGATGTCTTCAACCGGTATCACTCCGAGCACGAGATGCTGCGCTATCTCCATCGCCTGCAGGCCAAAGACCTGTCCCTCGTCCATTCGATGATTCCCCTGGGCTCCTGCACGATGAAGCTGAACGCCACCTCCGAGATGCTGCCGGTGACCTGGCCGGAGTTTGCGAAGATCCATCCTTTCGCTCCGACTGAGCAGGCGCGCGGATACCAGGTCCTGGTTCGCCAGCTCGAAGCCTGGCTGGCCGAGATCACCGGATTCGCCGCCGTTTCGCTTCAGCCGAATGCCGGCTCGCAGGGTGAGTATGCCGGCTTGATGGTGATTCGAGCTCATCACCGCGCGCAGGGCGAAGGCCATCGGGATATTTGCCTGATTCCCGTCTCCGCCCACGGGACGAACCCTGCCAGCGCCACGATGGCCGGCATGACCGTCGTCGCGGTGGCCTGCGACCGCCAGGGCAACGTGGATCTGGCCGATCTCGAGGCGAAAGCGGCCGAGTACCGGGACCGGCTGGCTGCGTTGATGCTCACCTATCCGTCCACGCACGGCGTGTTCGAGCCAAGCGTGCGCCGCATGTGCCAGATCGTACACACGCACGGCGGGCAGGTGTACATGGACGGCGCGAACATGAATGCCATGGTCGGTCTCTGCCGGCCCGGCGACATCGGGGCGGACGTCTGTCATCTGAATTTGCACAAGACGTTCTGCATTCCGCACGGAGGAGGAGGGCCCGGCATGGGGCCCATCGCCGTCGCCCGCCACCTCGCGCCCTTTCTACCCGGTCATCCCGTCACGAAGCTCGGCGGGCCGGAGGCGATCGGACCCGTGTCCGCGGCTCCGTTCGGCAGCGCGAGCATTCTCCCGATTTCCTGGGTCTACATCGCCTTGATGGGGCGAGACGGCCTCACCAAGGCGACCACGGTCGCCATCCTCAACGCCAACTATATGGCGAAGCGTCTGGAGAAGAACTACTCCATCCTCTACACCGGAACGTCGGGGATGGTCGCCCACGAATTCATTCTGGACCTCCGGCAATTCAAGGAGAGTGCCGGCATCGAAGCGATGGATGTCGCCAAGCGCTTGATGGACTATGGATTCCATGCGCCGACGGTTTCATTCCCGGTGGCCGGCACACTGATGATCGAGCCGACGGAAAGCGAATCCAAGGCGGAGCTCGACCGTTTCTGCGAAGCGTTGATTCTGATCCGCTCGGAAATCCAGGATATCGCCGAGGGACGCCAACCGCGGACGAATAATCTCTTGAAGAACGCGCCCCATACTGCGGCGGTCGTGACGGCGACCGAGTGGAATCGGCCCTATTCTCGCGAGCAGGCTGCTTTTCCCGCTCCGTGGGTGAAGCTCAACAAGTTCTGGCCGAGCGTGAGCCGGATCGATGAAGCGTACGGCGATCGCCATCTTGTCTGCAGTTGTCCTCCGATCGAAACCTATCAGCCGTAATGGCTCCGCTGTGCACGGTGTCATGCACAGCCTGACCTTTCCACGAATCGCTCTTTGCCTGATCGGCTTGTTGGGCTGCCTCGCGCTTGTCGCCGACGGGCGTGCGGGAGAGCCCACGCAACGGAGCCGGATTGTCCCGCCGATTGAGATGCGGCCTGGCCAGTCCTATGCGGGTGGAACGAGGGTCCGCATCCCTAAGGGGGCGGCGTCCTTCGTGGTTCCCACCGGATGGCATGCCCAGCTTCCGGAGGATTCGGATGCCATCATCGCGGTGTCGGATTCCGGAGCGGGATTCGTGATGGTGTTCATGGTGCTCAATCTGACGGAGGAGGAACTTACCGCTCTCCTGCGCGAACCTCAACCGATTACCCATGACTTGGTATTCGATCCGGTCGGGACTGTCGTGAAGAGAGGGAACCGGCTCACCGCATCCTATAGGGGCGGGTCCCTGGAAGGCCGGGCTGTGGCGATCATGGGACCGGATCGACAGGGGGTCCTGTTCTTTCTCGGACGACCTCCCACGGATGCGAGCCAGCCCGACCTGGTGCTGGACGAGCTTGCCGATTCCACCGAATTTGCCGTGCCGAAGGAGCTGCCGCGTGCCGTGCCAGGTGGTCGTTAGGCCGAGATACCGCGACGTGGAACGAACCGTCGCGCTCTCAGTCATGCCGGACGCGCGCCCGTGCCTGGCCTGCTCAGTTTTGAAACGGAAATAGATGGGAGGCTCAGGAAGACCAGAACCCTGGGCGTGAGACCGGGCTCCTATCTCGATTTTATCGAGGTGTTCAGAATTGTCAGGAGGGACCCCCTTCCTTTGGGGCATTGTCGAGGAGACCTCGATTCGGCGATAAGGAGGCCTCACAACGCGGTGGGAAAGACCACGATGCCTCAAATCCTCAACTTCAGCCAACATGCCAACGATGATGAGGTCCAGTACCTCACGACCCTCCTGCTCTACCATTTGGTTGAGCGCTGCGGCGGACAACTTCAGTTCAGCGCACAGGACGTCTACCACATTCGACAAAGCCTCTCGACCAAGATGGTGCAGATCCAGCTCGGGGAAGACGTGAAACTCCGCATCATTGATCGCGTGCCGGAGCTGCAGTAGAGTTCCTCACGAGACGTTCTGCGGAATCATCATGACGTATGCTCGAAAGCGTTGGGGGAGTAATCCGTCTTCGCATGCTGCACATCTCATCACACGTCGCCATCCCTGATTCTGAAATCGAAATTCATGCGGTGCGGTCGCAGGGGGCGGGAGGGCAAAACGTCAACAAGGTTGCGACCGCCGTGCATCTGCGGTTCGATATCGGCGCGTCCTCTCTGCCGCCGTTCTACAAGGAAGAGTTACTGAAACTACGAGATGGTCGAATCTCTCGGGACGGCGTCATCACAATCAAGGCCCAGCGGCACCGTACGCAGGAACAGAACCGGGAGGACGCACTTGAACGGCTGCGCACATTGATTCAGAGCGTGGCGGTTTCCCGAAAGAAGAGGAAGCCCACCATGCCGACCAAGAGCTCGACGCGGCGGCGGCTCGAGAGCAAGGCGAAACGGGCGCGGTTGAAAGCCCTGCGACGATCGCTGGAGTAGCGACTTTCGTCACCCGTCATTCGTCAACCGGCGAGAATCGGGGGAGCCATTCATCGCGATTGACGTTTGACGATTGACCGGTAACGATGACTCAGTCCATCGAAACCAGCGATCCCAGGATATGGTACCCGCCGTCGACGTAGATGACTTCGCCGGTGATTCCCCGGCTGAGCGGGCTGACGAGGAAGAGCGCGGTGTCGCCTACCTCTCCTTGCTCGGTGGCGTGACGGAGGGGCGCAAACTCCTTGTGATGATCCACCATCTTGCTGATGCCGGAGACCCCGCGGGCAGCGAGAGTCTTGATTGGTCCGGCGGAGATGGCGTTCACTCTGATATTCTTCGGACCAAGATCGTGCGCGAGATAGCGGACGGAGGCTTCCAAGGCCGCTTTCGCGACGCCCATGACGTTATAATGCTGGACGACGCGCTCGGCGCCCAAATATGTCAGCGTGACGATGGAGCCACCATTCGTCATGAACGGCAGGGCGGCCTTGGTGACCGCCACCAGGGAATAGGCGCTCACGTCCAGCGCGGTGGCAAACCCCTGTCGGGTCGTGTTGACGAACTGGCCGCTCAGCTCTTCGCGGGGGGCGAAGGCGACGGAGTGAACGAGAAAATCCAGTCGTCCGAACTCCTTCTGAACATGGCTCATCAACGAGGCAATGTCGGCATCGTTGCCCACATCGCAAGGGAACGCCTTGGCGCCCGGCATGGTGGCGACGAGTTCCTCGACGTTCTCCCGCAGCCGCTCGTTCTGGTAGTTGAACAGGAGTTGCGCGCCCTGGCCTGCCACCGATTGGGCGATGGCCCAGGCGATGCTGTGCTTGTTTGCCACGCCGATGATGAGCCCATATTTCCCAGCTAGTAACATCTGCGACTCCCTCGAAATGAAGGATGATAGCGACCCGTGAAGCGCACAGGCACTCGAGAGGCGGACTCCGCTTCACGAACGATGAGAAACGTCTTCTGCAAGAGCGCGCTGAAGATAGCACGATTTACCGTCGGTGTGAATCGACTTCCTTGCAAAGGGCTCGAAAGCCCGCCAGCATGGTTGAGTAGGAGTAATAGGCGTTGCGCCCGCTCGAATTCGGCAGCAGAAAGACTCTTGCTCCGGCGATTTCCAGGCCGGTCGGCCCCAGATTGACTCGTCGTCCCGATTTCGACGAGCGCGGGAAAAGCCTGCGAAAGATCGTGACGCCCAGCAACGCCACGATCGCCGGACGATAGCGTCTGATTTTTCGTTCCAGTATGGCTGCGCCTCGTCGGTACTCTCGTGGATCAAGGGCATCGATGCCGGCGCTGGAGCGGCCGATGATGTTTGCGAGACCCAGACTCCACTCCGGCAGGCGCCAATCCTCCCTGTATGTGAGTGGTTCCGTGACTAGCCCCGAGTCATACAGCAGCTTCCAAAACCGGTTGGAATGGCCGGCGAAATGGTGGCCCGTCTGTGCCGATCGCACACCGGGATTGATACCGACGAAAAGAATGCGGAGACCCGGTCGGAGGTGGTCCGGCAGAGGGCGATGTGGTCGTCTTGTATCCATGAACGGTCCTGGGGCAGTTTAGTGGGTCCCCAGCCATTCTGCCACAGGAAATACGGGCAAACTGCCTGCAGACCATCATAGAAATTGGTGTATAAGTTACTGATTATTCGAGATGAACGTTGATATATTGAACCCGGCACCAAGCTTGCTGGGCCCCCACCTAGGTGCCGAATTCTCGGCCCGAATCGACCAACCTTATTAAAGGGGGTGAAGAGTTATGAAGCGTATGTTGATGGCAATCATGGCAGTCGCGGTCGCGGTGGCGTTCACCGCCCCTTCTTTCGCCGAAGAGAAGAAGGACAAGAAGGAAGAGAAGAAGGGTCACGTGGTCGTGTACGGTGAGGAAAAGAAGGACAAGAAGGACGAGAAGAAGGGCAAGTAATCCCCGTCCAGTTGGCGAGGCTGGTTGACTCAAAGGGTCTCCTGCCTAGGCAGGAGACCCCTTGAGCGGTTCCCCTAACTTCCTCCCCGTTTCCGAAGATACACCGCCTGTAACCCGACAATCGTTTTCGCGTCGCGGATCGTTCCATCGTCGATTTTCCTGATCGCTTCCGGTAGCGGCATCTCGACAATCTCCAGGACTTCGTCGCGATCCAGTTGTTGCCGCCCCCGTGCGAGACCGGTCGCTTGATAGACTCGGATCACTTCGTCGGTGAATCCCGGAGCCGTGAAGATGCTCGCTAGCAGCTCGAACGAGGAGGCCTTCCAGCCGATCTCTTCTTCGAGTTCCCGCGACGCGCAGGCGAGTGGATCTTCGCCGGGGTGCAGTTTGCCGGCCGGGATTTCGTAAATGAAGCCTCCAGCCGCGTGGCGGAATTGCCGAATCAGCACGACCGTGCCGTCGTCTTTCAGTGGCACGACCGCTGCGGCTCCCGGATGCCGTACGATTTCCAAGTCAACCGTGACGCCGTTCGGCAGCGCGACCGTATCAATATTCAGTGTGACGACCTTGCCTTTGTAGATGGTTCTGACCAACTGGCTCCTTGTGCTCGTGCTATCAGCCATCAGCTCTTCCGCTTCTTGTAGAACGGCGTTTTCACAATCTGAGCCGACACGATTTTCCCGCGAATGTCGACGCCGATCGCCGTTCCCGGCGTTGCGTAACGGACAGGCACATATCCGAGACCGATGCCCTTCTGCAGGAGCGGTGACAGGTTGCCGCTCGTGACCGCCCCGATCGGCTCCCCGTCCGGACGCGGGGAAAGGATCTTGAAACCGTGCCGGGGCACAGCCTTCTCCAGCAATTCAAAGGCGACGAGACGGCGGGTCACGCCCCCTTGTCGCTGCGCCAGGAGAGCCTGGCGTCCGATAAATTCTCCCTTCTCAAAACTGACTGCCCATTCCACCCCGGCTTCAAGCGGCGTCGTGTCTTCGTCGATGTCGTTGCCATAGAGCAGATATCCCATTTCCAACCGGAGCAAGTCTCTTGCACCGAGTCCGGCCGGCTTGAGCCCGTGTCCACGACCTGCATCGAGCAGCTTCGCCCACAGATCGGGAGCTTGATCCGATGGCACGTTGATCTCGTAGCCGAGTTCGCCGGTATAGCCGGTTCTGGCGATGAAACACGGAATGTTTCCCACCGCGCTCTCACAGCAATGGTGGAGCTTGAGCGTGCTGGTACCGCTGGTGCCGAGGGTCGCAAGAATCTCGCGGGAGGCCGGTCCTTGAAGTGCGATCTGCGCCAGGGCCGAAGACCGGTCTTCGATCGTGCAGTCATCTATTCCCCGGTGTTGCTGTCGCATCCAGTCGAGGATCTTTTCGCGATTCGAGGCGTTCACGCAGAGCAGGAACTCCGTCGAACCGGTCCGGTAGACGAAAATGTCGTCTTTGATCCCACCGCCCTCGTTACAAACCATCGAATAGTGGGCTTGCCTGACGGCGAGTTTGGACACATCGTTTGTCGCGAGCCGTTGCAGAAACGGGCCGCTCCCGGTTCCGGAGACGACAATTCGACCCATGTGGCTTACGTCGAACAGGCCGGCCTTGGTTCTGACTGCATGATATTCGTCCAGGACGCCGGTGTACTGAATCGGCATGTCCCAGCCAGCGAAGGCGACGAGCTTGGCGCCGGCCGCCCGATGGCGGTCGATGAGAGGGGTTTGACGCATGATCATGAGCCTGACATGCCGACTGGAGTTACCTCGGTACTCGCGAAGCGTCGTCCTGTCCGCTCTCTCAGATGGTTGCCGTCGGTCCTGTCGTGTGACCTGAATCGGGTGGTTCCCGTTCGGATAAGATAGCCATGCTGGCGGTATATCCGTGGAGAAAATTGCGGCCTCCGACTGGGCCGATTTCGCCTTGGGCGAAAAATCCAGCGACCGGGATGACGCCCAGGCGGTCTGTGATCGCCTGGGCATCATGGTGCATCCGTCCGAACAGCCCTTGTCCTCGCCCGCAGCAACTGAACACCAGCGCTCCGAGCGGAAGATTCCGATATCGCGCGCGATGGGCCGCGAGCAGGAGATTGAGATCCTCGCTGGCCGATTGGGCGTCGCGCAGATGGAATTGCACGGTCTGTCCTTCCTGGACAATATCGCCGATGGCGACGGTTCCGGTGGTCTGGTCGGCTCCGATGAGATTGCGCACAAGAAAATCACCGCGCTCGAAGCGGTTCCGGTGCTCGTCGATGACGATGCCGATATGCAACGCCCGGTGCGCCCGCCGCCGGTCTTCATCTCCCAGGGATTCGAACACGGCCTGGAGCCGTTGCAGCGCCGGCGCGCCCCCCAGCTCGTGAATGAGATTGTGCTCGGCCTTCGTGACGACGTAGCGGTCTCCGATGGGGCGGCAGCCTTGGGAGATGATCGGGCGAATCTCGACGGGTCCGGACAGGCGGACGCCCACGAGCCCGTTCTCGTAGACTTTGTCGTACAGCATGAGACGGTTTTCGCCGGCCTCCTGCCCGCCGCCGGCGAGGCCGCCGATGGCGGCGGTGGCGGGATACCGCTCTTCGAGCAGTGGGAGCACTTCCTGCATCGGCACGGTGAAGGGATCGGCTAAAAGCAGGAAGGTCGACTCGACTGCGTCGGGGCCGGGCCATCCGGACAAGTCGAATTGATCCCGCGCCGGGGAAAACGACAGGCGCACCGGATCGATCGTCACGCGGGGGAGACAGGCGGCCCAGACGACGGCAGCGGGGGTGGTTTCCAATTCCTCCGAGCCGGCAATCACGCCTTCCCCGCTGCAGCCGATCATGACGCGAGGAGCGAGCGTGCGCGTAAGCGCGCTCGCGAGCAGATCGGCGCGAACCAAGTGGTGCGGGGAAAAGAACAGGCAAACCAGGTCGATGGTCGCAGGCCCCAGACCGGCTCGAACGTCGTCGGCCAAGTCCCGTGCGGCGGCTTCGGTGTCCGCTTTGCGGGACAGCGCCGTGACGATCCGGAACGTGGCGGTGTGTTGGGAGGTCGTGGAAGAAAGACTGGGCATGTGTGTCGTGCTGCGCGAACCGGTGATTGTCAGACGCCCGGGTCCATCCGTTCGGAACGAGTCTCTGCCAGCTTCTTGTAATACCGCCACATGTAGGAATAGTAGTCGTCGAGCTGCGCGAGGAGATAATGGAGTTCGGTCGGGTCTTCCGTCTCGATGGCGCGGATCATACGGGTCTTCAGGAAGTCGGCGAAGGCGTCGGTTTTTTCGACGGCCGTCAGCAGGCGCAACCCCCCGCCGATCTGGTATTCGTTCATCTGTTCCCCTCGAAGTCCCTCGCGCTCCCGCAGGATAACGAGCCGGGAGATAAAAATGCAAGTCGGGCTGGGGCCTCGGGCATCGTCGTGCGGATTGCGCGTCATCGACGCGGCGACGCGAGCGTTTTGAGCCGGTTGAGGTCGATCGCTTCCGCACGGTGGCCGTCACGGCCCACTACCGTGGTCGCCATCGTGAGCGCGTTGAGGATCGCTTCTTCCGTCGCCTCGACGGTCGCGCTGATCAGCGGATTGAGATGGGTATCGGCCAGAATCGTGAGATTGTAGGTCGCCTCGCTCGGGTAATGCGGGATCACGTTGGCTGTGGAGAACGCAAGCAAAAAGTCACCACTGCCGTGGCGCGCCGTCGATCCGGTGCGGGCCAGTCCCAACGCGGCGCGCTTGGCAAGTCTGGTCAACTGTCGCGCATCGAGCGGCGCATCGGTAGCGATGATGATAATGATGGAGCCTTCACCTTGTCCCGGCAAGGGCGCCTGTGCCGTGGGTTCGTCCGACCCGTACAGGCGCCCGACGGGAACGCCCCCGACGAGCAACTCCGGCCGCCGGCCGTGGTTCGCGTTCACGAGGACTCCGACGGTGTAGCCTCCTTCTTGCTCCGCCAATCGTCGTGAGGCGGTGCCGATACCGCCCTTGAATCCGTAGGACATCATGCCGGTTCCCGCGCCGACCGTGCCTTCGGCAACGGGGCCTCCGGTCGCTCCATCGAGCGCGGCCATCACATCATGCTCCGACACATGTCGCCCCTGTATGTCGTTCAACCGTCCGTCGTCGCACTCGGCCACCACCGGCGTGAGGGTATCGTCGGAAATGCCAATCTCCGGATACTTCGCGATCATCCAGCTCATCACGCCGTTCGCCACGCGCGGCACGTTGAGCGTGTTCGTGAGGGCGATCGGATACTCCAGGAAACCCGATTCCGCGACCCAGGCCAGACCGGTCATCTCGCCGGTTCCGTTCAGGACAAAGGCGCCCGCCGGGACTTTCTTGTGCCAGACATCGTCGCGCGGCACGACCACGGTCACGCCGGTCCTCACGGGCCCCTCGCCCGGTTTGAGCGGGCCGTCCCCACGGATCAGCGTGGTATGACCGACTTTCACGCCCGCAACGTCCGTGATCGCGTTCAACGGCCCAGGGGGGTACTGCCCGATGACGATGCCCAACTGGCGGATGCGCTGACGGTCCTGGGTTGGTTCCGCCGCCGCGCCGCTCGCAAGCGCGCTTGCGACGAGTACGAGGACTACGGTCGGAAAGGGATGCCACCGCGAGCGAAGAGGGACCGACCGGGTCCTAGATGTCATAGGTGTCGCCTCGGTGCGGGATTGCGACATCGATCTTCGAATGTTCCGCCTGAATGGCGGCTGCCAGCGACAGAGCCTGTTTCTCTTCTCCGTGGATGACAAAAATTTTGTCGGGCGGCGGGTCGATAGCCCGGACATACCCGAGCAGATCGTTGCGATCGGCATGGGCGGAGAGGCCGTTCAGCTTCACGACCTGCGCGCGTCTCGGCGTTGGGACTCCGAAGATCGGCACGACGTCCCAGCCTTCCACCAGTTTTCGTCCGAGCGTGTGCTCGGCCTGGAAGCCCACGAACACGATGACGTTGGCTTCATCCTGGATGGCGTGTTTGAGATGGTGGAGAATCCGCCCTCCCTCGCACATGCCCGAAGAGGAAATGATGATGCAGGGGCCCCGCATCGTGTTGAGCCGCTTGCTGTCTTCCGGCGACGAGATAAAACGGATATAGCGGGAAGCGAAGAGATCGCCGTCGGCCGAGAATGTCCGATAGGTTTCTTCGTCGTAACACTCCGGATGTCGGCGAAACACCTCGGTCGCTTTGCTCGTCAACGGAGAGTCGATAAAAATCGGGATCGGATCGATGCGGCTTTCGCTCACCAGCTTCTTGATGCGCATCACCAGTTCCTGCGTCCGTCCAACGGCGAAGGCCGGGACGATGATCTTGCTCCGATGCGCTCGGGCGTGAGCGATGAGCGCCTCGGTCTTCCGCTTCATCTCCTCGTCCGCCTGTTCGTGCAGCCGGTCGCCGTACGTCGATTCGAGGATGAGCACGTCGCACGGGGGCGGCGGTTCGGGGTCGCGGAGGATCGGCATTTTCGAGCGTCCCAGGTCCCCGCTGAACAGCACGGTGGTGGTATTACCACGCGCGGTGTATTTCACTCGAACCGTCGCCGATCCCAGAATGTGGCCGGCGTCGTGAAACGAGGCCGTGACCCTGGAGTCGAGCTTGATCGTGTCGTGGTAGCGTGCGCCCACGAACCGGCGCGTGATGGCGTCCACGTCGTCGGAGTCGAAGAACGGCTTGATGCATCTCTTCCCACGCCGCCGCTCCTTCGCATTCACGTAGGCGCAGTCGCTTTCCTGGATGTGCGCCGCGTCCTGCAGCATGATTGCCGCCAGGTCTCCTGTAGCTCTGGTGAGGTGGACCTTGCCGGAGAATCCGTGCTTGGCCAGCACGGGCAAGGCGCCGGAATGGTCGATGTGAGCATGTGAGAGGAACACAGCCGAGACCGACTTGGGGTCGAATCCGAGGTCGCGGTTCTGTCGAGCGGCCTCTTCCCGCCTGCCCTGGAACAAGCCACAGTCGAGCAGTAGCCGGCAGGTCGAGGTTTCCAACAGATGCCGGCTGCCGGTGACGGACCGGGCGGCACCATGAAAGGAAAGTTTCATGGTGGCGGCCTCTGGGCGTGATTGCGCACGATGATGTCCCACGCCTCATGCGCGGTTTCGGCGTAGTGGAAGAGGTTTAGGTCCTGCGCGCTGATCAAGCCGGCATCCACTAACAAGGGCCAGTTGATCAACCGGTCCCAAAATTCCCGGCAGACGAGGATGACGGAGATCCCGGTCGTCTTGCCGGTCTGGAGGAGGGTGAGCGTCTCGAACAATTCGTCCAGCGTGCCAAACCCGCCCGGAAAAGCCACCAGGGCCTTGGCGCGGAGCATGAAGTGCATTTTGCGCAAGGCGAAATAACGGAACTGAAAACAGAGTTCCGGGGTGATGTAGGGGTTGGGTCGTTGCTCGTGGGGAAGGATGATGTTGAGCCCAACCGATTTGGCCTGCGCATCCGAAGCTCCTCGGTTCGCCGCCTCCATAATGCCAGGCCCGCCTCCCGTGACGATGACGTATTCGCACTGTCCGTCGACCTGGCAGGTGCTCGAAACCAGTCGGCCGAAGTCCCTCGCGATGTCGTAATACCTGGACAGTTCGAGTTGCCGGCGTGCAACGGCCACGGTCCGCCGGCTGGCCGGATCTTCAGGCGCCCGAGCAGCTTCCTCTTCCGCCCGACGCAAGGCCTCGCGCGCCGCCGACGGCTCGCGCAGCCGCGAGCTGCCGAACACGACGATCGTCGATCGAATGCCCTGTTCTTTTTGGATCAATTCCGGCTTGAGTAGTTCGAGTCCGAGGCGCAACGGCCGAAGCTCGTCGCGCTGCAGGAATTCCGTATCGCGGTCTGCCGGGATATAGGAGGGCGAGGCCAAGACGGAATCCTCTCGCTGCGGGTCCTCATGCGGTGGTGGAGCCATGGTGCGGCATTATAGCCAGACCGCCGCATCGCGGCAATGAACGGATGACACGGGGGTGCGTTCCGAAGTGGGGCTACTTCTCACTTGGACGAGTCGTTGAACGGCCAGAGCCGAAATTCCGACGAACTGGCATGCCAGGCAAAGGCGTGCTCCTGGATGACCCACCGCGAATCGCAGACCACTTGAAAGATGTCGGTCCCGAATCCGCCTCCCCCGAGCACCAGGTCCGGCGCCAGAAAGGGGAGCAAGAACCGCAGCCCCCACCCGTAGTCGGCCCGGAAGTACCGGCCGTCGGTGAAGTGATAGCGCGCGACGATGACGCCGTTTCCCGGCCGTATTTCATCGGGAGAGCCTAGGCGGCCGACCAGATCGTTGAGTGTGGTCGTCCCGTCGACGACAAAGGCGACATCGTCCTGGGTAATCGGCTGATTGAGCGTAACGCGTTGCCAGGACAGCGGGCCACGGATGCAACCGGAACTCCCAATCACCAGGGCGCAGAGTGCGAGGGCTACCGTATGGCGGAGCTTCATCTGCGATCAGGAGCCGAACGGCCAGTCGAAGGGCCAGAATTGAAACTCGAGCGGCGGTTTCTTCTTGCCCAGGATCAGCTCTTCCACGATTCCCGCGTCGTCGAAAATAACGAAGACATCCTCGCTCTTGATGTTCGTGCGGGAAAAGAACAGGATAAAGCCGGACTTCACGTCGAAGCGGTAGTAATGATGGATTTCGTGGCCGTTCGCTTCGACGATGCGATCAGGCGCCCCTAAAATGGCGGCCACCTCCGATCTCGTGCTGATCCCTTTCTTGATGGCCGTCACGTCGCCCTGTTGGACCTCCTCTCCATAGGTCCCCCGGATAAAAGCGCAGTCTGGCGTGAGTGCGGCGATGAGGATGCAGACGATTCCTGTGCGCTGCAACGACATGAGGGGCCTCCTCTTACGCTTCGTCCGGACGATCCTCCAGCGGTCTTCCGCGGATCATAGAAAAATCCTTCTCAAACACCGCATACGACGAGGGGGTCAGCCCGACCCGCCGGTACACCTCCTGGGCGACCACATTCTTCGCTTCGACGTAGAGGCGCACGCCGCAGACATCCGGCCGGCTCTTGGCCGCGGCGAGCACGCTCTCATGCATGCGGCGGAAGACGCCTTGCCGCCGCCAGGCCGGATCCACATATACACTTTGGATCCACCAGAAGACGCCGTCGCGCCAATCGCTCCATTCGTAGGTGATCATGAGCTGACCGACAACGGTCCTGGTCTCGGCCTCATGGAGTTCGGCAACCCGGAAAAACCCATACTGCGGCGAGCGGAGGAGCGACAAGGTCCCACGGCGGAGTCGATCGAGGTCCAGTTGCCGACCTTCCGTTTCCCGCGCCATCGCGGCGCTGAAGGACACAAGCCTGTCGACATCGTCTTCACGGGCATCTCGCACGATGAGCGTGGAAGGAGGCGCCATGACAACGTCATTCGTTCGGCGGATGCAGCCAGCCCTGCCGGGGCTTGAAGAAGCCGGCGGAAAACTCCATCTTCATGGCGTCTTCCGGCGGCAGATTGAGCGGATGGACCTGATCGTCCGGGACGAAAGCCAGGTATCCGGTAAAGGGATGGATCGCGGTGGGCACAAACACCATGAGCAATCGCCCGATGGAGTCCACTTGCAGCGCCGCAGGCGCGGCTCCCATGACGAAGCCCAGTGCCCAAAGGCCGTCTCGGGGGAAGGGAAAGGCGACGACGGTGCTGCGACCGAAGCGGGACCGAAAGTTCAGGACATCGGTCATCCCCTTGAGAGTCAGATAGATGCTTTGTACGAGCGGAATCTGTTCGAGTCGGCGCTCGAGCTGCGCCATTAGCCGTTGCCCGATCACGTGATTGGCGACGTTGCCGACCGCGAGCACCAGGAGCACCAACAGGAGGAGACCCAGTCCCGGAATGCGGGTGGGGATTCCGTCGCCCACAATGTGATCCAGGGTGTGGAAGAGGGTCGTGAGGATCAAAAAGGTGGTCCAGGCAGGGACGAGGACGAGCAGGCCGGCGAGAAAATGTCTCCAAAATGCGGCGATCATGGGGATTGCCCTCTTACGACTTGTAGCGGGCTACAGTCTAGCAGAATCGACCGATGGAGTGGGAGAGCGCTCCGGCGCTTGCCCTCTTGTCCGGTTTTCCCGTATCCTTAGCGTTGGTTTTGGGGACTGGGCCCGTGAGCGGTGGCGAATTGGGGCTTTGCCTAGACATAGGAGGGTGAAGGTATATGAGCATCGACAACGAGTTACTGGCCATTCTCTGCTGCCCCGAGACCAAGCAGCCGGTGAGTCTGGCCGATTCGTCGCTGATCAAGAAGTTGAACGATAGGGCGGCCCAGGGGGGATTGAAAAACAGGGGGAACAAAGCCGTGACGCAACCGCTCGACGGGGGTCTGATCCGAGCCGACCGGAAGATTCTCTATCCGGTTCGCGAGAACATCCCCGTCATGCTCATAGAGGAAGGCATTCCCCTCGAACAAGTCGGTTGAAGATCGATTCGTTCCCGAGCCATCCCGCTTGTGTTCGTCGGACCATCTGGGCAAGACGAAACTCGCCGATGCGCGGAATAATATTGAGCCCGCCGTCTTGGTTACGCCTAAGGTGGAGTGGGAGTCGGGCCGTTACCGCCCAAGCGGGCGCAATCCTTCGTTGGAGTGATCGGTCTTTGATCCTGTCGACGTTCCGCATTGCATGCACAGGTACTCGTAGAGGTTTCCTGTCGGGAGGACGAGCAGCAGCCGTTCACGCGCGGGGGTCGCGACGCGACATCGGGGGCAATAAAGGAGCGACGCCTGGAGCGATTCGAATTGGTCTTGCTGCGATCCGGCCGTTGGTTGCGGCCGGCTTCTCATTCCGGATGGGCTGCCGGGCGGCCAGCCGAACGGAGGCTTCCTTGATTGCCAAGTCATGGCTTTTTATTTTAGGGAGCGACGAACAAATCCGTCAAGCCGGTCACAGGGCAACCTTCCGACAACTCGCGGAGTCTACGTGTCGGCGCGGCTACATCCCTTCTGGGGAAGCCGGATCTCCCACACGGCGCTTGCAGAACAGCCCCCAGATCCAGCGGCCCGTTTGCACCGCGCCGTAGACCCCTATCCCGCTCAACAGCCCGTAGAACCCGGCCCGGCTCCATGGCCAGAGATCGGGAGCATGGAGAACAAAGCCTAAGGCAATGTGCCCACCGATTCCGAGGCATAACGCAAAAATGACCCATTCCCGGATTAAAGCCATCAGCGGATGCCTGTAGGATGGGAATGCAACGGAATGCCGGACAGCCTGAGTTTTGCCCCAGAGCTACACAGAGGCTTTGGCGGATTCAATCTCGGTGGCCGTAATCAGGCTCGAGAGGTAATCGGCGACGAAATTCAGGGCTTCTTCCCTGCCGTCCGCGCGGCGTCCCTTTTCGCGACGTTGTACCGACAACTCATGCTCGAGGTCAGACTTGACCTCGCTGAGCACTCGTTGAAGAGAGGCCGGCGTGAGGTTGGCATCCATGTCCTCGAGCTCCTGGCATCGATCCAGCACCCAGTTGAGCCCCTCGATACGGCCGGCGTAATGTTCCTGTTCGGCGGTATCGATTCGCGCCATGGCTGTAGCAAAGGTTTGGGCTTCGTAAACGAGGTTATAGAAACTGGTTACGGCCCGCTGCAATGATGGGTTCATAATACTCCTTGTATCGTAAATAAGCCTCCCAATTATACATGAGATCGACTGGCCGACAAGGAAAAATTTCCGAAGGCTTAGGTGAAGAGCAGCGAATGGAATTCGTTCATGAAGCCGTAATACAGAGGAGCGAAGTCCTTGAGACTGTCGGGGCTGGTCTCCTTCAAGCGCTTGAAGAAAAAAACCTGCGCTCGCGGGTCGAGTTGTTCGAGGAGACGGCTGAGTTGCGCCATGGTGTAGCTGCCCGCCGGCACACTAAGGACGTAGTGCACGAGACGCTCGACGAACTGCTGGGCAACGTATTCACTATTGAGGTAGCCGTCCGGGAGCTTCCCTGACGCGAGAAACTCATCAAAGGGAATGGCTTGGGCGGCAAAAGGAATCGTTGGTTCCTGACGAGAGGTCACGCTGCGGATACCTCGCGGGCCACGGTCAAACGACGCAATATTGAACCACTCTACTGGACCCCCCAAACCCCGTCAAGGGTACAGAAGCCGCAGGGGGCCTGAGCCGAAAGACTGATGGAAATAGAAAGGGCGGGCCCCCTTTCGGGAGT
This sequence comes from uncultured Nitrospira sp., assembly GCA_964445795.1. GTDB lineage: Bacteria > Nitrospirota > Nitrospiria > Nitrospirales > Nitrospiraceae > Nitrospira_D. The sequence continues at coordinate 47,095 of CAYULI010000020.1, forward strand.
CCCGCCCTTCCGTGAAGCGGTCGCCTAGCTGGAACTTACAGCCAGGTCACGCGCTCGGCCGGCCGAATGTAGATCGGCTCTTCGACCTG
>CAYULI010000021.1:0-46746 GCA_964445795.1 uncultured Nitrospira sp.
CTAGTCGCGAATGGCGATGGGCTGTTCCTTCAGTCTGGTCCTAGGCATGAAAGGCTTCGAGGTCTTGGACCTCGACACCCCACTGCTCCTCGCGACGGACCCGGTCGAGGGGGGATATCGCTACGACGGCCCGCGGCTCCTCCCTTGGCAAACTGATGGATTAGGGATGCGGGCGACGGTGGCGGAACGGGCGCTCTCGATCGGAGAGCCGTAGATACAAACCGTGAACCTGCGCCTTGCACCGGGCCGGTTACCTGCCGCGAGAAGAACTTTTCAGGCAGAAGTTCATATCGAGCAACCCGTCCTCGGCCAACTTGGCGTCTCCGTCGCAGCCCGCCCCGCCCTTGGAGCCGCCCGCATCAGGCGTTCCTCCACCGCCGTCCGAGCCGGACCGCAGAGCGGATGCCGTCCCGTTGCCGCCGGACGCTCCGCTTCCTCCAGACGCACCGTCTCCACCGGATGCGGCACTCATCTGCTTGGCAACGGCAGCGGGATCGCCTTTCACGATCCCCACCCGTCCATCCGGCGAGACCGCAAGGGCAACCGCGACCTGATTCCCGGAACGAGCGAGCGGAATCGCCGTCGCGTGAAACGCCTTTCCCCCGTTTTGGACCTGAACGACCACTTGGTAGTATCTGAGGGGCGGCTTTGGAGAGAATCCGATGGCGCTCAAGTTGTCCGAATACACTCCGTGGTTCGCATGGTGCAGCTGCTCCAGCCGGCTGACTTCGGCCAAGGCCACCTCCGCTTCCACCGCGATGGCCTTTCCGGTGAAGTGCCGATAGGACGCCATCGCGAGACCGGCAAGGATGCCCACGATGGCCATGACGACCATCAGCTCGATGAGCGTGAATCCTCGCGTCGACGCGGAATGACCGGTCATGGTTGGCTCAGCTCCGGCCTACTTCCCGGTCCTGAATTGAAACCGCTTCAACACATCGGCAATCTCGCCCGTCGCTCGCCGCAGCTCTGCCATGCCTGCTTGCGGGTCGGCCTCCGCCTTTGACAGCACCGCCTGCATGGCCGCATTGTGCCGCTGAATGAGCGCAAACGACTCTTCGATGTTGTCGAGCGCCTGGTTGGCCGTCGCCGCCAACTCGTCCAAGCGATCGCTTGCGCGAAATTCCATTCGCCAGCGCAGGTTGCCCTTAGCCCATTCCTGGATCGTCTGATCCAACCGATCGAGCGGTCCGGCCACGCGGCGGGTCAACACGAGACTGAAGATCACGGCGCCGAAAAACAGCACGGGCACGGCGACCCAGACCGTTTCGCTCAACAACAACATCTCGGTCGCCGCCGCCTGGCGCTCTTCCAGGGAATCGGCTGCATACAGCGTCACCATCGGTTTGAGGTGCGCACCGTAGAAGGCCAAGGTGAAGAACAGGGCCGAGTAGAGAAACAGGATCAATCCGATCCAGGCTGCGTAGCCCTTTTGAACCCGGTGTACGAAGAATCCGTCCCGGCGCTCCTCGGTCGATGCGGCGGTCAATACGGCAGTCGGCATAGTCCTCCCCCTCCTGGTCAGCGGCTGTGAAACTCGTCCAGGGAAAAGGTATCACCTGGAGAAAGGACGGCCAAGCAATTCGCAGGATTTCGAATGGATCGGGAAGGACGGACGATGCGATCGGCTAGGACCGGTCAGGTGAACGCTCGTCGCATTTCTTGCACTGCAGATACTCCCCGATGCGGCGCTGCCGCCCTTCAAGAGTCAGCACCCAGGGCCGACTCATGAACGGCGGTTGATGGCGCACGTGCTGCCCGTGCCCGCAGGCTAGGTCCGCCACCCAGTCACCGTGCTCGTCTTGACGAAAGCCGACGATGGATTGATTCATCGTACTCAGAACGTCCGTCTCGATCCTTGTCCGAGGCATCGTTCCGGCCGAGCACAATCTTGAGACGTTCGGTGCTCGCGGACTGCCCTTCGAACGCCATCGACTCGCTCACACGTTGGAGAAGCACGGCGCGGTGTGCCGCGGCAACTTTTGCCGGGATATCGTGCTTTCTTCACCACTGCGCAAACGTTCGTCAGCTTCCGTCATCATGTTGATCGGTTTCTTGTTTTCGAGACCCATGAGCGCATTTTCATTCACCGTTCGCAAAGATGCAATCGCCTGTATAGATTGTTTCATTGCCGCATGGGCGCAATGCCGGCGGTAGCCCACCCGCCTTCTGTAGCGGTGTTCCGTCCCGACCGGTTCTCTTACCGCGACAGCCCCTCACCGCTCCCTCGGCTCATCCACGGATCAGGTACAGCGCTGCCGGAACAAGGAGCCACAGCAGGCCTTTCGCCAGGAAGAAGGTGAAGCCGGCTGCGCCCGCCTGCTTTCACCAGGTTGCCGGATGACGATCACATCTTCGGCCTGAGAACGTAATCACGGCCATGGCGTTCTCCCTTCCGGCGCGAGGGCCGCGCGCGGGCTCTCGCAGGTTGTCTCGTTACAGCGCCGTGGATCGAGCCGCTTCCGCCCCGCTGTTGTCGACCCCACGGCCCCTCACGCTGGGAATCAGCATAGGCACGCGATCCTGGTACGCCGCATACGCGGCCCCGTGCGCCGCAACGAGATCCCGCTCTTCCCACTTGATGGCGATCAGGATGTACGCCGTTGTCGCGACCGCGAACACGAGATGCGCGGCGGTCATCGTAGGCGTGGCCCAGAAGGCCAACAGCCACCCGACGTACAGCGGATGCCGCACGTACTTATAGAGGCCCGGCGTCGCAAACTTCAGCGGCTTGTACTCCCGGTCGCGTAGATAGAGCCAGACCTGCCGCAGCCCGAAGAGATCGAAATGGTTGATCAGAAACGTGGCGAGCAGCACCAGCAGCCATCCGCCGCCGAACAAGGCATAGAGCAGCCCGCGCCCCAGCGGGTCCGTCACCTTCCAGACGACCCCGCCCATGGGCTGCCAGGCATGGAACAGGAGAAGCAGGGTGGCGCTCGACAACAGGACATACGTGCTGCGCTCGGCCGGCTTGCTCACGATCCGGGTCCACCACTGTTTGAACCAGGGTCTCGCCATCACGCTGTGCTGCACGGCAAAGATCCCCAGCAGCAGGAGATTGATTCCGAGCGCCGATCCAAGAGGCACAGCCGGCTCGCCGTCGATGGTCCGTGCCACTCCGACGTTGCCGATGAACGCGAAGGCGTATAGAAACGTGGCGAAAAAGATGGCATAGCACACGACTCCGAAGACGAAGATTCCGATGCGTGTCATGACACGGCCTCCTTTTTATGAGCGGGCTGCCGGAAACCGGCGGCCCGCTTGGCGGTTGATTTATTTCGGGTTCACGGTGATCGTCACCGGCACCGGGTTTGAGACGATGTCGTGCACCGGTGAGAACTTGCACAGCTCGCGCAGCCGCTCGGGCGAGGCGTCGGACTTCACCTTGAAATGGACCCGGATGCCCTGATAGCCCCGCCGCACGTCATCGGCGAGACCGAGAAAGCCGCGAAGATCCAGGTCTCCTTCGAGACGAGATTCCAAGGATTCGATCCGGATGCCCCGCGCGGCAGCATGATAGACCATCGAGGTGGTCAAGCAAGCCGCCAAGGCGTGCAGCACATACTCCACCGGATTCGCGCCCCGATCTTCGCCGAGCAGCACCGGCGGCTCATCGGCGTCGAGCACGAACGGTTCTGTCCGCGTCGTATCTTCCTGCCCGACGCCATAGAAGCCCTTGATGGTGGAGCGGTTATGGCCGCCGTTCACCCAGCGGTTGCTGGCCCGAAACTGAAATGTCGCCAGCGCCGGCTTCTCCCTGATCGCCTGGATACTCTCCTCCAACTGGCCCACGTTGACGCCGTTAAGCTGCTTCTTTTGCATGGCACAGACTCCTTTCTCTTGGATGATGAGCGAATGAAAAAACAGCCGATCGACTTCCCGGCGGAACCGTTGCCAACGGCCTGAGTCTGATACACCGGACCCAGTCTCGGATCGTCCACCGTCCTCCTCAGCGCAGCGATCCGCACCCATAGCGATATCCGAGGTGATCTTCCGCGCGGACCATGAACAGGGTCCGCTGGAGCAGCGCAACCGTGAAAGGCTCCACCCGGTTCCATGGCAGCAGCGACAGCAGCCGGGCGAGGAGACAATAGCCGGCGAGCACTCTTGCGCTGGTTCCGGCAAGCTGCATCCAGTGGACGAACCAGAACGGGGTCCACAGGCCGAGGATCAGGAGTCCGAGGTAGACCACCCGCACTTGCACCAGCAGATGGCTCCAGGAGCCGGTCTTGAGAGCGAAGTGCCGAGCTTGCACGGCGGTCAGGGCCACCGCGAGAGGGATGCCTGCCTGCCATCCGGCAAGACCCAGGACCAGCAGCCCGAGCGTCACCGTCCAGTACAGCCATCCGAGGTTGCTCCATCTCGCCATCGCTCGACCTCCTCCGTTCGCCGTCACCAAGCAGGGAGAGCAGCCTTTGTGCCCGTGACGCTGAACACCTGGAACGCACACAGGAACAGAGGCTTAGACCGCTGTGCTGGTTTGGAATGCCCACGCGATGCTTCGCAAGTGCCGAGATCTCGCGAGCGGATTCGCGAGAATTCGAGAATGTCGGATACGCGGCTGGCGACCGAGGATTACTTGGGCCGCTTGATGCCGAGCGCCTTGATGCGGGAGGTGAGGGTGGATGGATTCATGCCCAGCTTGCGTGCGGCTCCATTGTGGCCGGAGACCCGCCATGCGCAGACTTCCAGGGCGCGAAGGAGATTCTGTCGCTCGAGCTCTTCCAGCTCCTGAACGGTTCGGATACGGTCTTCGTTGCTGGTCATGGGGCTTTCCGGAACTGACCGGGCTCGCGGCTCGGTCGCGGGAAGCGCGCGGTCCAGATTCACCATAGCCCCCGACGAGGTAATGACGGCCCGCTCGATGACGTTCTGCAGCTCTCTCACGTTTCCGGGCCAATCGTAGGATGTCAACCGGTCGACGGCGTCAGCCGTGAGATGGAGAACCGGACGCCCCATGCGCTGTGAAAAGCGACGGACGAAAGCGGCCGCGAGCAGGGGAATATCCTCGCTCCGCTCCCGAAGCGGCGGCACCGAGAGCGGAAACACATTGAGGCGATAGTAGAGGTCAGCGCGGAACTTTCCCTCCTGCACGGCCTGGTGCAGATCGCGGTTGGTGGCGGCGATCACCCGCACATCGACCTTCTTGGTCCGGGAGCTGCCGACCGGCTCGAACTCCCCTTCCTGCAGGACCCGGAGCAGCTTCACCTGCATGTCGAGCGGCAGCTCGCCCACCTCGTCGAGAAAGATGGTACCGCCGTCGGCCAGCGTGAACCGTCCGTCCCGCTTCTGGGTCGCCCCGGTGAAGGCACCCTTCTCATGGCCGAAGAACTCGCTCTCGATCAGCGTCGAGGGAATCGCGCCGCAGTTCAACGTCACCATGGGCTTGTCCCGGCGCTGGCTGGCCGCGTGGACGGCGCGGGCGATGAGCTCCTTCCCCGTCCCGGTTTCTCCGAGGATCAACACGGCCGCGTCGGTGTCCGCCACCTGCTCGATGTCCCGCTTCACGCGCCGCATGGGAGGGCTGTCCCCGATGAGATCGTCGCCCTCGCGCAGATATTTCAATTCCTCCCGCAGGTACTCGGTCTCCACCCGCAGCGATTCGATCCGCTGCTCCGCCTCCAATCGATCGTTCACGTTGCGCAGGATGAGGGTATAGAACGGCCGGTGATGGAGCTCGAAGCGGGAGAGCGTCGCCTCCGCCTGGAATGCCTCCCCGTCGGGACAGCGGGCCGTGAGCCCGCCGGGAATCCATAGGTAGCGGCTCCCTTCCGGCAGAGTATCAAGCTGCTGGATCAAACGAAGGAGCTTGGTCTCCCCGTCGTCGCTCAGGACCCGACGAAAGTCCTGCCCCACCATCTTGTCCGAGGGGCACCGAAAGACTTTTTCGGCGGCGGGGTTGATCCGCCGCACGGTGAGGCCCTCGTCCAACTCCAGGATTGCGTCCATCGCGCTGTCCACCAAGCGTCCGAGCTTGGCCTCCCGTTCGCGGAGATCCGCTTCGGCACGCAGCCGTTGCAGCTCGGCGCTGGCGCGCGCCGCAAAGATCCGGAACAGCGCCTCGCCGCGAGGTTCCTTCGGCAAGGGCTTGGTATCCAGCACCGCGAGATGCCCGAGGATCTTGCCCCTGCTGTCCTGGAGAGGGACCCCCATGTAACTGACCGCGCCGGTCTTCTGGATATCCGGCTCGTTGGGATAGATTTCGAAGATTTTGTCGGGGTAATGGATGAGCCGGGCCTGCTCGACCACTTCCTCGCAGGGCGTGCCGTCGATCCTGGTTTCGTAGCCGTGGATCCACTGCCCGTTCAGCCAGAACGCCAGTGCGCGCAAGGTCCGGGATTCTTCGAGATACTCCGTGACCCAGGCCCCGTGCGTATTCAAGGCCTGCGCAAGATTCTTGACGAGCGCGGCGAAGAACCGTTCGCCCGTCTCGGTCGCCGTGCCTTCGAGAATCGCGCGGAGCGCGGCGTCCTCATCGAGATGGACCGGGAAGCAAGGCTCCTGAGGTGTCATGATGCCTGTTTACAACGTTTCAAATGGCCGTTCCGATCGCGCGTCCTTCGGCAGAAACAACCATCGGCCCTCCGCATCCTCGTCGAACGTGCCGAGGAAGGTGCGCTCGCGCTCGAGAGCGTGAAATTCGCTCAAGCTGATGGTGCAGGCGCCGGCATCTACGACGCGGGCATCAAACTGTCCCAACACGATGAAGCCCGTGGCCGTCTGGTAGAGATTCCGCCGGCTCACCCCGCCCGTATCGGGAAACAGGTCGCTCGCGGCTCGGCAGCCCCTCTCGCCGTCCACCAGTAAACGGAGATTGTACCGGGCCAAGAACGGATGCGTGGCCACGCGGATGACGGTCACCCGCATCCGGACCGACGGCACATCGGCCGCCGCCGACTGCGGGTGGTCGCTGCGACAACCGGCCAGCAAGACCGTCAGCGCCGCGATCCCCGCCGCAGTCCGAACCCACGTCACTTGGCCGACGGCACTTTGGGCGAGGCCCCAATGGCGTCCAGCCCCGCTTGCGCGCAGGCGTCATCCAGATGCGCACCCGGCGCGCCGCCCACACCGATCCCGCCGACGACTTCGCCGCCGATTTCGATCGGCAAGCCGCCGCCGAGCATGAGCACGTTCTCGTTCATCTCGCGAAGGGCCTGCAGGGATGGAACCTTGTTGATCAGGTCGGCCAGCTCCGTAGTGGGCCGGCGCAAGCTCGCCGCCGTGTAGGCTTTTTTTCTACTGCTGTCGACGGTGTGCGGCCCCGCGCCGTCCGCACGTCCCATGGCACGGAGCACGCCGGCCCGATCCACGACCGACACGCTCACGCGGTAGCCGTCCTTCCTACACGCCTCGAGGGCCGCCTGAACGGCCTTGTGCGCCATGCCCAGCGGCAGGACGGATTCCTTGGGCAGCTCTTCGGAAGCTTGTACCGACGGTACGCCGGACAATCCCATGACGACGATGAACGGGACCACGATTGTGTTCATGAAATGATCGCGTGACATTCCATTAGTCTCCATTGCCGGTGTCTGCCTTCCATTCAGGCCCTTGGCGCAGGAGAGTACGAAGCGCGATGCCTGGTGTCAAGCGTGGGAACCGTGGAGGGAGCGAGCAAGAATCCTCAAGACGACCGTGGAGCTCGTTTCCGGACGGATGGGGCTCCGAATATACTCGTTCGGGTTGCCTGACCCGACAGGCCGAGATCCTCGATCAACGCTCGAAGCGGTTCCGCCACCGACCAGGCCTGTGCCGGGCAACCGCGCGGTTGGTGGGGCGCATCCGCGTCGAAAATTTCCGAGATTTGGCCGAGGCACCCTTCGTTCAGATGCGCAGCCAACCCATCCAGGAATGATCGTGCGTGAACCTTCTGGCCCCAGTGCCTTCCCCGCACCTTCAACCACGCCGTAATGAAAACTCCGAGCAGAAACGGCCATACTGTCCCTTGATGATAGGCCCCGTCGCGCTCTGGCACCCCGCCCTCGTAGCGGGGCCGGTAATGCGGATCTGTCGGCGACAATGTACGGAGCCCAACCGGAGTGAATAGGTGACTCTCCACCACGTCGAGAATCCGCTTGGCTTGGTCCTCCGTCACGAGATCGTCGCAGAGGGCGATGGCATAAAGCTGATTCGGCCGGATCGACGCATCGTCTCCGTCCGGCCCGTCCACCACGTCGAACAGATACCCCCCGCTCTCGTGCCAAAATCGGCGCCGGAACGATTCGGTCGCGGCCCGGCGGTCCAGCCGGCAACGCTCGGCGTACGCCGGTTCGCGAAACTTCCTGGCCAACGCTTCTCCGACGGCAAGGGCCCTGATCCAGAGCGCTTGAATCTCGACCGGCTTCCCGTGTCGCGGCGTCACCACCCAGTCGCCGACCTTGGCATCCATCCACGTGAGTTGGACCCCAGGCACCCCGCCTGCGATCAATCCGTCGCGATCCAGGCCAATGCCGTATCGCGTGCCCTTGCGGTAGCCGTCAAGAATCTGTTTGATCGCAGGCCAAGCCACGGTCCGGACCGGCTCAGTCTTCTTCGTGTACGTCAGAAGGCGCTCGACCGCATGGACAAACCAGAGCGAGGCATCGATCGTGTTGTATTCCGGTTGCTCGCCTTGATCCGGAAACTGGTTCGGAATCATCCCCTCGGACACGTGCACGGCGAACGTTTCGATCACCTGCCAGGCGGTCTGGTATCGCCCCGTCACGAGACACAACCCCGGCAATGAGATAAAGGCGTCGCGCCCCCAGTCGGTGAACCAGGGATAGCCAGCCACGACCGTTTGTCGGGCCTCACACTCGACCAGGTATGCCTCTGTGGCGCACCAAAGACGGCGGACCAGCGGATCGGCGCTCTTGCACCGAGCCTCCCCACGCCTTCGCCTCGTCCGTTCGACTTTGGCTAGGGATAAAACATCGACGACGCCGACGGATTCGCTGGTCAAGACCAGATCGGCCCCACCGCGATTGAGCTCGAACGTCAGTTCTCCGGGCGACCACCAGTCCTCTCGATAATCAAGTCCCCGCTGTCGCTCGATGGGAAACTCGACACGTCGATACCATTCGGGAGCGTGCCGATATTCGCCGGTATGCCACGCCGTGACGGCGGGAAGGTCCCGGTACGGCTGCCACCTGACCCGCGCTGCCTCTGCCGACGCACCGGCGGCCAGGACCTCGTTCTCGTGATGCAGCGCATGATAATTCCGTCCGGTGAGTTTTGGACGAACACGCAGTGTCACAGATCGCTTTGTCTTGCCCTTCATCCGCCACCGGAGCACGACCAACTCGCGTCCCCGCACGCAGAAGATTTCCCGTTGGATCGAGACGCCCCCCGCCTCATAGGTCCACACAGGCCAGGGATCCAGCGTGAAGCCAGTACACCGTTCGAACCCCGTCGGGTGCACGGTATCGGGATAGAGATTGGTCGTCAGCGCAAACGACTGTCCGTCGATGTCGAGCCATTCCTCGACATGATTGACGAGCACGACACGATCGCCGGGCGGTTTGCGCGCGGTCAGCAGAAGCGCGTGATAGCGGCGGGTGTTGGCTGCCGCCACGGTTCCGGAAGCGAACCCGCCGCGGCCGTTGGTTTCGAGCCATTCCAGGCTCAGCGCACGAGCAAGATTTCGGCACTCTTCTCCGAAGATATTCATCGGCAGCCTGTGCGCAAGAGCGAATGGCGTCTAGCCGATAGCGCAGGTCCTTACGAACTCGTGCCGTCGGCCAGAAGCCGGCATCTTTTCGCTACTCGCCGCTCTGTTGAATCAACTTCGCGACCAAGCCCGTCCACCCGGTCTGATGACTGGCGCCGATCCCCGCTCCGTTGTCGCCGTGGAAATACTCATAGAATGGCACCGCGTCTCTCCAGTGCGGATCGCGCTGAAACCGTTCGGTTCCGCCGAAGACCGGCCGCCGACCATGTCGGTCGAGCAGGAACAGGTGCGTGAGCCGACGGGAGAGCTCGGCCGCCACTTCGTTCAAGGCGATCTTCCGACCCGAACCTGTCGGATACTCGACCGTGTAGGTGTCGCCCAGGAAGTAATGGAACTTCTGCAACGACTCGATAAGGAGATAGTTCACCGGGAACCAGATCGGCCCGCGCCAGTTCGAGTTGCCGCCGAACAAGCCCGTGGCGGATTCCGCCGGCTCGTAGTCGACACGGTACTCGCGGCCCATCACCGACAGGACGTACGGATGATCCTTGTGATACCGCGAGAGTGCGCGAATGCCGTAGGGAGAGAGAAACTCCTCCTCATCCAGCATGTAGCGCAGGACGGATCTCAATCGATGCCGGTTGACCAGCGAGAGAAACCGCCGTACCCCGCCGTCGTGCGACTGGGTTTCGACGTGGGCGCTGAAATCGGGCCGGTTCTCGATGAACCACTGCATCCGATGTTTGAAGCGGGGCAGGCTGTCCACCAGGTCGGAATCCAGGGTCTCGACGGCGAACAGCGGGATCAGTCCCACCATCGAACGGACTTTCATGTGGAGCGTCTTGCCGTCCGGCAGGTGTAGGACATCATAAAAGAACCCGTCTTCGCGGTCCCACAGCTCGATCTTCTCGCCGCCGATGTTGTTCATGGCGCGACAGATATAGACGAAGTGCTCGAAGAACTTGCTGGCGACATCCTCATAGGCGCGGTTCTCACGCGCAAGTTCCAGCGCAATCGACAGCATGTTCAGGCAGTACATCCCCATCCAGCTCGTGGCGTCCGACTGTTCGATGTGCCCGCCGGTCGGCAACGGTGCGCTTCGGTCGAAGACGCCGATGTTATCGAGCCCGAGGAACCCGCCTTGGAAAATATTCTTTCCCTCGGCGTCCTTGCGGTTCACCCACCAGGTGAAGTTGAGCAGCAACTTGTGAAACACGCGTTCCAGGAAGAGGCGGTCTCCGGCCCCCTTCCGTTTCTTTTCGATCTTGTAGACGCGCCATGCCGCCCAGGCATGCACGGGAGGATTTACGTCTCCGAAGGCCCACTCGTAGGCCGGGATTTGCCCGTTCGGATGCATGTACCATTCGCGCAACATCAGCACGAGTTGGTCCTTGGCGAAGGTCGGATCGACCAAGGCCAGCGGGATGCAATGAAACGCCAGGTCCCAGGCCGCATACCATGGATATTCCCATTTATCCGGCATCGAGATCACGTCGGCGTTGTACAGATGCGTCCAGTCGGCGTTGCGGCCCCGGAGCCGCTCCCGCGGCGGTTCCGGCATACCCGGGTCGCCTTTGAGCCAACGACTCACGTCGTAGTGATAGAACTGCTTGCTCCAGAGCAAGCCCGCGAAGGCCTGGCGTTGAACGCGTCGCGCGTCCTCGGACAAACCGGACGGAGCCAGGCTGTCGTAGAACTCGTTGGCCTCTTGAATCCGCTGCCTGAAGGTCGCCTCGAACGCCGTGCGCGTGAACCGCGCATCGTCTTCCTCGTCGGTGAAGCGCAGGCGAATCGTCTCCGACGCGCCGGGCGCCACCGACAATACATAGTGGGCCGCAGCCTTTGTTCCGACCCGGTCCGGGTTGACCGCCTCTTTGTCGCCGCGTACGACGTAGTCGTGGAAACTGTCTTTGACGTAGCGGGCTCCCGCGTGATCACCGTACAGTCTGCTCGTGTTGGTCTCGTTTTCGGTGAACAGAAGTGTCGGTCCGCCTTCGCAGAGAAGCCGCCGCCGTCCATAATAGTCGTGGGTGAATTCGACGACACTCATCCCGTTGACCGGCTCACCGGCCTTCATGCGGGGCCGGCGCACGTCCAGCCCCCATGACCAGGTATTGCGGAACCAGATCGTGGGCAGCACGGTAAGTTCGGCGGGATCCGGCCCGCGATTGACAACCTGAATCCGTACGAACATGTCCTCCGGCGAGGCTTTGGCATACTCCACCACCACATCGAAGTACCGGTCGTCGTCGAAGACTCCGGTGTCGATGAGCTCGTACTCGAGATCTTTACGGCCGCGGCGCCGGTTTTCCTCCACCAGCCGGCGGTACGGAAATTCGGCTTGGGGATACTTGTAGAGAAATTTCATGTAGGAATGAGTCGGCGTCGAATCGAGGTAATAATAGTATTCTTTGACGTCTTCCCCGTGATTGCTCTCGTTTCCGGTCAGGCCGAAAAGCCGCTCTTTGAGGATGGGATCGCGCCCGTTCCAAAGCCCGAGCGCAAAACAGATCATCTGGTGCCGGTCGCAGATACCGGCGAGACCGTCTTCGTTCCATCGATACGCTTTGGACCGGGCGTGATCGTGCGGCAGATATTCCCAGGCCGTCCCGTGCGGGCTATAGTCCTCGCGCACCGTCCCCCAGGCCCGCTCGCTCAGATAGGGCCCCCAGCGCTTCCAATGTTTCTGGCGGCGGGCGTCTTCCTCAAGACGTCGGAACTCGGCCAGTTCCGGTGAGGCAGGTGGAGGAAGGGGATGGGTGACTCTTGCCATATGTGTCCTTATCCCGGAGATTCGATGGTCGGGGATCGGGCCAGCGGCGCATGCCCCGAGCAGACAATTGCGGATTACGATGCGCCCATTCTCCTCCGAATTCAAGCGTCCTTCCGTGCGGATTAACTGGGCACGCTGGGTTTTCCGGAGCCGGTCCCGCCGGAGCCGTTCCGAAGCCTGACGACATACGCGCAGCGGTCAGGATGATGAATCTCCAGTCGTCCCTCCCGGCTAAGCCGATCGACCGCGGCAAACACTTGATTCCAGGTGCAGTCAGGCAAGAGTCGATTGAGCTCCTCCAACAACACCGGTCCATGAAGCGATACTCGTTCCATCACTCGGAACGCCAGCGCTTCGCTTTCCGTCATGCCCTCTCCTTCTTCGGTCGGTCGGCCGAACCGCTCAAGCCAACGCACGGCTATGTCAGGCGAGGACGACGCGTCTTACAGAAAAACAGCTGGAAGCGAGCCGTTCTCCGACGCGGAAGACTTCTCTCGGTGGGATCTGAGAACAAGGGGGAGAGGACCGGGAAACCGGGAACGATGTGGGAGGTTAGCTCCAGATCACATGTTCTTGATTCAGGAGATAGTCGATCACTTCAATGCTGTTACGCATCTGGGTTTGCGCCTGTTCGGACAGGGGTAACACCGCACCCACCAACTTGCCAGATTCCATATCTTCGAGCGAGGGGATGCCATCGCCGCCCGGAAGCTTTTCAAGATCTTTACGGAAGCTAGCCAAGGTGACCTCCTGGTTGCGTTCTTCTCGGCCTGTTTGTCTTATTCCTTAAACGGCACGGGGCGATTGCGTACAGAAAGCATAGCACACGGTTCCCTCCTGTCGGGGGAGCCCTCTATCTCTTTGTTATTCTATTACTTTCCTTGACCGTTGGAAGAACTGATCGGGCTCGAACCGAGCGGAGGAAGCGCACCAAGGTAGGCGAATTGCCCCTTGTTCACCAGGGGGGTATCGGGTCTCAACCGGAAGTCATCATGTTCGATGTCAACAAAGCGGGGATCGACCGTCAGGTCTAACGCCGACTGAAGCTCGGGGGCTGGCGCGTTGGGCGACCCGAGGCGCACGTAGTTACCTTCGATGTTGTATAGCGCGTTGAACGAGGTTTTAGCCTGGCCGGAGCCTCCGAACAGAAACCCGATTTTGTTCGGGCCGACGACGTTCCCTATGACCTCACTCTGCGAGGACCCCAAGAACGCGGCCCCGCCGCCGTTGCCTGCGAGAGTATTGCTGATCAACACCGCCTTGGCGCGATCGTTCACCACGACGGCCTCGAACAAGCTGCGCGTGATGATGTTGCGTTCCAACCGCACCTCGGACTTGCCCGCCACATTCACCCCATGATCGTTGTCATGGATGAAGTTGCCGACCAGGACGGCCTGGGAATCGGCGAATTGCACGCCTGTCGTTTCGCTGCCGCCGATCACGCAGTTTTCGATCCGGACATCCTGTACCTGTTGTCCGAAGAGCATCCCATTGACCCGGAGGTCGCGCAGAACGATGCCTCGGCCGTTGAATATACCCAGCGCATGGCCGCCGTGCTCGTTGACGGTCAAGCTGGTGATTTCGATATCCGTCGCCCCGTACGGCCACTTGCCCACGTGGAGTACGCCGACGACATCCTCGCGCCCGAGGAGCGTCACCTGATCGGTTCCGGCGCCGACCAGTTTGATTTTCTCCTTGCTATGGATCGTGAGGTCCTGAGGATAGACTCCAGGCTTCAGGAATACCGTATCACCCTTTTTCGCGCTATCGACAGCCGCTTGGATCGACGTGAAATCCCCCGACCCGTCAAGCGCGACCGTGATGGTCCTGGGCCCATTCGCGACCGAGCCATCCGTCCCGGCCGATGCCGGGCCAGGGCACATACAGACGAGAACCATCGCGAAGAGGATGGCGGGCCGCATAGAGAAACTCATACAAGCGCGGGCGCCGAGAAGTCAATCGGGGTTTCTTGTGGGGTGCCATCCCGCATGGTAAGCTCCGCCGCCATGATCCTGGTCGGTCTCACAGGCGGCGTCGCGACCGGCAAGAGCACCGTGGCCAAGATGTTCGCGCGATGCGGGGCGGTCGTGATCGATGCTGATCAACTCGCCCGCAAGGCGGTCCAGCCGGGCAAGCCGGCCTGGCGGGAGATCGTCAGAACATTCGGCCGGGGCATCTTGAACCCCGATCGAACCATCAACCGTCGTGCCCTGGGCGCGATCGTCTTTCACGACAAGAAGAAACTCCGCCGACTCGAACGGATTGTCCACCCCCGTGTCGCGCGCGAGCAGGCTAGATTGACCAAACAAGCCCTCAGAAACAATCCCAATGCGGTGGTCATCTATGATGTCCCGCTACTTTTCGAGGCCGGGATCGACAAGCGGGTGGACAAGACGATTGTCGTCACGGCCGATCGTGAAACCCAGATCGCCCGCCTTGCGAAGCGGAACGGCCTCACGCGGGCGGAAGCCCTCCGGCGGATCAAGAGCCAATGGCCGCTATCCAGAAAAATTCGCCGCGCCGACATCGTGATCAAGGGAACCCTTGCGCCGGCTTCGCTCCGCCGAGCTGTCCTCGCCTCGCTGGACAGGCTGCAGACGGCATCCTGAGCCGTCCATGTATTTTCTCGCTGCCTCTTGTGTTACCATTCACTGCCATGCGCAATCTCGTCATTGTCGGGTCCGGGCCTGCCGGCCTGACCGCTGCCATCTACAGCGCGCGGGCCAACCTGTCGCCGCTGCTGATCGAGGGGTGGCAATCCGGCGGGCAACTGACCACGACCACCGAAGTCGAAAACTATCCCGGTTTCGCGAAGGGCATCCTGGGACCGGAGTTGATGAAGGAGATGCGTGCCCAGGCGGAACGGTTCGGAACCGAATTTCGCACCGGTGACGTCACGGCGGTCGATTTGCTGCAGCGCCCGTTTACGATCACAATCGACGGAGAGGACACCGTCCGGACACAGACGCTGATCATCGCCACCGGCGCCTCCCCCGTCCAGATCGGGATTCCCAATGAAAAACGCCTTACGGGTCACGGCGTCTCAACCTGCGCCACGTGCGACGGGTTTTTCTTCCGCGGGAAGGAATTGGTCGTAGTCGGCGGCGGCGACAGCGCGATGGAGGAAGCCATCTTCCTCACGAAATTCGCCACGAAAGTATCGGTCGTCCACCGGCGGGACAAACTCCGTGCCTCAAAAATCATGCAAGACCGGGCCATGAAGAACGAGAAGATCGCGTTCGTGTGGAATTCAGTCGTCGAAGACATTCTGGGCAAAGACGTCGTGACCGGAGTGCGGCTGAAGAACGTCGTCACCGGCAAGACTTCCGAATTGGCCTGCGCCGGGGTGTTCGTGGCGATCGGCCATCGGCCGAATACGGCGCTGTTCGCCGGGCAACTCGACATCGACGAGAAAGGCTATATCCGCACACACGGAGGTACCGCCACAAGCGTGCCGGGCGTCTTCGCCGCAGGCGATGTGCAGGACGCGAAATACCGCCAGGCCGTCACCGCCGCCGGGTCTGGCTGCATGGCCGCCATCGACGCGGAACGCTATCTTGAAGCTTTGGGCTAGTCACACGGGCAAGGGGGGGGACGAAAGACATCAGTACCCCGATGAGATGCACCGTCGTCCATTACCATGAACTCGCCCTCAAAGGCCGCAATCGAGCGTTCTTCGAGCAGCGCCTGGTGCGCAACATTCGCCTGGCCCTGAAGGGACTCCGTGCGGTCCGGGTCGACAACCTCTACAGCCGCATCCGCGTCGTATTCTCCGACGAGACACCGGTCGACGCCGTGCGGGAAAGGCTTTGCCGGGTCTTCGGCATCGCGAACTTTTCGATCGCGGGCGTCGTCCCGCTCGACCTTGCCGCGCCGTCCCTCGACGGGCTCCAGGCCGCAGTGATCGAGGAACTCCGGAACAAATCGTTCGGCACGTTTCGCATCACCGCCAAACGGACGGACAAGCGCTTTCCATTCACCTCTATGGACGTCGAACGGACCTTGGGCCGGGCCGTCTGCGAGACGCTCGGCAAGCAGGTGAGCCTGAAAGAGCCCGATCTGACCATCTATATCGAGCTGCTCACGAAAGAAGCCTACTACTCCGCCGAGAAGATCCCCGGTCCGGGCGGGATGCCGGTGGGGGTGAGCGGCAAGGTGGCCTGTTTGATTTCTGGCGGGATCGATTCGCCCGTGGCCGCGTACCGCATGATGAAACGGGGATGCAAGGCGCTCTTCGTCCACTTCTCCGGCCGGCCGCTGGCGAGCCGGGCATCGGAAGACAAGGTCCGCGAGCTGGTCCAGACGCTGACCGCGTATGAATATTTTTCCCGCTTGTACGTCGTGCCTTTCGGCGAAATTCAGCGGGAAATCGTCCTGGGGACGCCCGCGCCTTTTCGCGTCGTGCTCTACCGGCGGATGATGCTCCGGATCGCGGAGGACTTGGCGAGAAGGGAACAGTGCTGGGGCCTGGTCACCGGAGACAGTTTGGGCCAGGTGGCGTCTCAGACGCCGGAAAACCTGTCGGTCGTTCAAGAGGCGGCTGGGTTGCCGCTCCTGCGGCCATTGATCGGCATGGACAAGGTCGAAATCACGGACGAGGCTAGACGCATCGGCACCTACGAAACCTCGATCGAACCGGACCAGGACTGTTGCAAGCTGTTCACCCCGCCCCACCCAAGCACGAAAACCAGAATCGACGACGTCCTCAAGATCGAACGCAGTATGGATGTCGCCCACCTGGTCAAACAGGGCATCGACAAGGCCGAGCTGTCCGAATTCACTTTCCCGGCGTAGTTCCCGCGAGCGCCTTGGCCCGCACGATCCGGAAATGCTCCTCCAGCTCGCGCCGCATCGCAAGCGCGACCAGCCAATCGGGAACCATCGTGTCGATCTCGACAAGCAGCTCGAACTCGGCTTTCGTGTGGGCGCCACCATCCACCGGAGTCAGCTTCCAAAGCCGACGGTACTGTTTGAAGTCCCCACCACTGAGTTCCGTGAGGAGCCCGCCGCCGGCCAATACGCGGGACACGCACAGGAGCCGCCGCTCGCCGGGCAACAACGAGTGATCGATGCGGATGTCCGTGAAGGCCCGGCCGTCCTGCTCTCGCAGTTCGGCGATTCTCATGCGGACGTCGAAGAGGTCAGGCCAATGGGCATAGTCGGTCAACAACCGTTGGATCACGAGCGGTTCGACCGGGAAGAACACCGTCGCCGTCGCTTTCACCCCACCGGTTGCCTGGATCCGAACATCGAGAGCCACCGGCTCGCCGGCGACCACGCGCATCGGCCCGGCAAGCAGGAGCGCTCCTACCGCAATCGCGATCGGCACAGACATGGCGCGATTATACCGGTGCCGCTGAATTCCCCGCGAGTTCGAATCGCAATTGACCCGGATCGACACCTCTGTGCTAGGATTAGCCATGCGTCGGATCGCGCGGTTGCTCGCTGGGCTCGCCATCGCGGCGGGGGTACACCTCCTGGCGATCGAACCGGCATCCGCCCAACCCATGCACGAATCGACCGCCACCACGGAACAGTCGTGCAGCTTCGGCATGGGTAAGGGCGAGGCGTCCCAGAGCTGCGTCGTCCCGTTCCCCGCCGGCTGCCGCGTCGCCCACGCCCCCGGCTCATCCAGACCCTGGACCACCATCTCGAAAGGCGGCCGAGTCCTGTGCCGGTTCGACGAGAAGGGCACGGACTGGAAGACCAAGATCACCGGCGCCTGCGGCCGCTGCCAGTCCGGCCATTGCTCCGCTCAATTCATCGTCCGCTTCGACTGTTCCTCGACTCCATAACGGTATGGCCCTCACCGGGGCGATCAAACAAACAGCACGCGCGCTCGGGTTCGACGCCGTCGGAATCGCGCGCGTCGATGCCGCCGGGTCACCGCGGCAACTGCTTCTTACGCGGCTGACGCAATGGCTGGAGCGCGGCTACCACGGAACCATGGCCTGGATGGGTCGGGCTCCGGAGAAACGCGCGGACCCCCGGCTGGTTCTTCCAGGCTGCCGCTCGATCATTTCCGTCGGCGTCAAGTACCTGACCGAGCACCGGGCCGATGAAGCCGTGGGCCATGGCCGGATTGCGCGATATGCCTGGGGCAAAGACTACCACGATGTCCTGGGAGAACGGCTCGCGCAACTCGAACTCAGGATTCGCAGTCTGGCACCCGACGCCGTGACAAAATGCTACGTCGATACCGGTCCCGTGATGGACAAAGCCTGGGCGGAGCAGGCGGGACTGGGCTGGATCGGCAAACATTCCAACCTCGTGTCGGCGCAGCATGGATCCTGGCTACTGCTGGGAGAAATTCTCACCACGCTGGAACTCGACCCGGACGAGCCGGCCGCCGACCTTTGCGGCACCTGCACGCTCTGCATTCAGGCCTGTCCGACGAAGGCCATCGTCGAACCCTATGTGGTCGATGCCACGCGCTGCGTATCCTACCTCACGATCGAGTTCCGGGGGGACCGGACAGCGATCCCCGAGGATCTTCAGCGGGGCATCGGGAACAAAATCTTCGGCTGCGACGATTGTTTGGACGTCTGCCCTTTCAATTTAAGAGCCGAACCCACCCAGGACCCGGCTTTTCAGCCGACGCCCCTCACACGCGCTCCGGTGCTCGCCGAGCTCAGCCGGCTGACCGAGGAAGCCTTCGCCGCCCGGTTCAAAGACAGCCCCGTCCGACGGGCCCGCCATCGGGGCCTCCTCCGAAACGTGGATATCGCGCGGACGAATGAGTCCGTTGCTTCCTCGTCGTGACCGAGTGCGCTCCTCCCCCTTTCTTTCCGCATTCGGGGAGGAGTAGGCTATAGCTAATAGCGGTGGTTCGATAGGAGCCCGGAGCGAAGGAGGCTTCCGATGAACCGTCCGAACATCCTGCTTGTCTCGCGACACCCCGACACCGGGACAATCCTCCAAGAGGTCGCGCCGCCTCAGACGACCATCCACACCGCGACCGCGATCCCCGAAGGGCTGCGCCTCTGGAAGGAAACGTCTCCGGTCCTCCTCATCTGTGAAGGCACACCGCACATGCTGGTCCCCATTTTCGATTACGCCCGGCACACCCACGCCTCGACGCCGGTCCTGGCGATCGGCGAACGACATTCCGTCAAGGATGCCGTGGAGATCATGCGGGCTGGCGCGGCCGATTATCTGACTAAACCGATCCAGCCGGAAGAACTCCGGACCGCGATCGCCCGGCTCATGCAGTACCGCGTTCCCACGCTGCCCCCCGTTCAGCCGACCGACCGATTCGCCCAGATCGTCAGCGTTTCGCCCCAGATGACTCTCATAAAGCAACTGGCCAAGGAGGTGGCGCTCACCGACGCGACCGTCTTGCTCACCGGTGAAAGCGGGACCGGGAAGGAACTCTTCGCCCAGGCGATCCACGCCGCGAGCCCCCGCGCGGCGGGCCCGCTCGTCGCGCTCAATTGCGCCGGCATTCCCGAGAATCTGTTGGAGGCGGAATTATTCGGCTACCAACAAGGAGCCTTCACAGACGCCAGGCACGCTAAACCCGGCCGATTCCAGATGGCCGAAGGCGGCACCCTGTTCCTCGACGAGATCGGAGAAATGAGCTCGGCGGCCCAGGCCAAACTGCTGCGCGTGCTTGAAAATCACACCGTCGATCCCCTCGGGGATACGCGGAGCCACAAGGTCAACATCCGGGTCATCGCCGCCACGAACGAGGATCTGCTCGCGCAGATCAAGGCGGGCCGTTTCCGGCTGGATCTGTATTACCGGCTCAATGTGTATCAGCTCCGAATTCCGCCTTTACGCGAGAGGCCGGAAGACATCGAGGCGATCCTTCTCAGTTTTTTAGAACGGGCGCGGGTCGAGCGGGGATGCCGAATCAAGACCATCGCCCCCGCGGCGGTCGCCGTGCTCCAGCGCCACGACTGGCCGGGTAACGTCCGCGAACTTCACAACGTCGTCGAGTGGCTGACGATCACCTGCAAGGACGAGGTCATCCAACCGCATCATCTGCCGCCGTCCGTACAGGCTGCGACCCCGGTGGAGCGACGCGGCTCCGATCCCAAACCGTCACTCCTGGCCTTCGGACTCTCGTTTCAGGAAATGGAGAAACGACTGCTGGAAGAGGCGCTGCGTAAAGCGGCAGGGAACGTCTCGGAAGCCAGCCGTCTGCTCAAGATCACCCGCAATACCCTCCGGTACCGGATGGCGAAATACCATCTCCAGCACTGACCGGATTCGGAAACGTCGGACGGCCGCTGTCACCCGAGTCGTCACGGTCCGTCTTGGGCGCAGCGAAACCCGAGCGAGGGCCCCCAGTAGGTCATCTCATCCCAACCGCGAAAGCTGGCGCGCATTTCCAGCGGTCGCTCGGCGGCTTCGCCCCCTCGGAGCACGCGAAACGAACCCCGGGCCGGCCCCTGGGGATCGCGGGCGGGAGACGATCGATAGAAGTCGTCCGCATACCAGTCATTCACCCATTCGGACACATTGGCGACCAGATCGGCCACCCCATAGGGCGACACGGCAAAGTCCTGACTGCCGACCGGAGCCGTGCCGTTCCTCGGTGTCTTCCGATCAGCCATGTGCACCCGAGTTTTTAACGGATCGTCCGAGTTCCCCCAGGGATAGAGCCGGCCATCGGTCCCGCGGGCCGCCTTTTCCCATTCGGCCTCCGTCGGCAACCGTTTTCCCCGCCACTGGCAGTAATGATGCGCCTGGGTCCAGGTGACATTGGTCACAGGGTGCTCGCCGAGTGCCGGGTCGTCATAGGCCGTTCGGTCTTTGGGCGGCGTGCAGCCGCCGCTCTCGACGCAGTGCCGGTACTGTCGATTGGTGACTTCGTGCTTATCGATCCAAAAGGCGCTCACATACACGCGGTGCATCGGGCGCGCATCCGGCAGGCCGTCCTCCGCCCCCATCCAGAATTCTCCTTGGGGGATGAGCACCATCCCGTCGGGTGCCGTGATCCCACGTTGGGCCAACCGCTGCAGTTCCTCCTCTTGCGCCGCTCGAATCTGGTCATTCACTCGTTGAATCGCAGCCTGATCCGGCGCCGGAGGCGTCGCATCGCGGATTTCTCCGGCCGGCGCGCGCGCGGCCGGCATGGTCGCGGCCTCGCTCTTCTTGGCGGAATCGACCGGAGGAGGACCGGCCGAAGGCGAAGTATCGCCGCCCCGGACGACTTCAATCCTGACTGTGGTCCGCGCGACCATCGGGGCGAAATTCTGATCCTGCTCTCCTTTCCTGGGCTTTCTGGTCTTGTGCCGCTTTCCGACCGTCGTGAAGTCGAACCCCTCGATGTTAGCCAGGAGAGGTGTCGCATAACTGATCGGAACGGCAAACGCCATTCCCTCCGGCACGATACCGGAGGGGTGCGTGAATTTGGTCGTCAGAATACCCACCACCTCGCCCTGTGCGTTGAAAAGCGGCCCCCCGCTGTTTCCCGGATTCACCGCCGCATCGACTTGAAAGACCCGTTGCACGCCTTTGGTCCGCACGGCGGCGATCCGTCCGCGCGTGACGGAAACCTCCCGCAGCCCGAACGGGTAACCCACCGCCACGACCTCCTGATCCAGGCGGACGAGACCGGCATGCCCGAGAGACGCTTCGGAAAGACCGATCGTGTCGGCTTTCAAAAGGGCCAGATCGTGCTCCGCGTCCGTACTGACCACGGCCGCTGGCGTGCGAAACTCCCCCGGGGTCACCACGATGATCCGCCGTGCGTTGGCCACGACATGATGGGCCGTGAGTACATAGCCGTCGGAGTGCACGATGACACCGCTTCCTGCCGGCCGTTCGCCCGGCCCCGCTACGCGGTCCGTCGCCCGGACCGCTCCGGTCCATATCAGCCCGAGCCCCACGATGACGAGAAGGGTTCGACGCATGTCGCTCATTGCGGAATCGGAATCGCGATGCTGATAGCGCCGGCGTTCTGCCCGAGCTTGAAACCTTCTCTGGGATAACCGGTCTTATCCAGCGTACCTTTCGGCTCGCCGTGACATTCGAGGCACTGCCGGGTCATGTACAGCGGGAACATCAGCCGGACCAGACCGCCCTTGGCCGTCGTCTCACTGATCGGTTTCTCGCGCGGATATGCGGGATCGGCAAACAGCTCCAGCGACGTTCGTTCGACGGTGTCCGGCGCGTTGGCGGGATTTCTTGGAGTCAGGGTCGTTTGTTTCATCCGCACCCCCGTCCGCTCGGTGAATCGGGCGGCGACACGTGATCCGAACACCGCGGGAATGAATTTGGGGCGGACGCTCGACCGGTTGATTTCCGGCTGTGCTTCCTGCACGACCTGTTTGCTCACGGCGACCAGTTCCGCGAGCCACTTCCGGGCCGTGGCCGGAATCCTGGCCGACTCCAGCTCCGCCAAATCAATTCCAGAACGGATACGAAAGATGTCGGCTAATTGTCGCTCGAAGAGCTGTGGCGTGAAACCTTTTTCGATTTTTGCCGGATCGTCGAAGAGGGTCTGATTCTCGTTGATGACCGCCCGGCCCGAATCCAGCAGGATAGCCAGCAGGCGGGCCGTCTGCTCCAAGTCAACGATGGTCTGGAGAGCGATGCTGCCGTCCGAACGGCTCTCGGCCGAAGCCGCAGCATCACCGATGACCGGCTTCTGGCTCCCGACCAGCAGCGCTGCCGCGGCGATCCAGCATAGACGGCTCGCCATACGGTCGTCCCCGGCGTTTCAGGCATGCAAAAGAAGGATGCGGCACACATCGCTCGGGTCCGCCGGTCTCTCAACAGAGGCCCAATAGAAGAGGCCGACGGACCCGGAGTCGGGGAAATCGTACGGTGGCTCCCCGACGAAGTCAAGCGACCCGATCAGAGAGGTGCGATCGGGTTCACCGGCTCCGATGGATGTCAATCATGACATTGTCCGCGTCCAGCTCGAGCGTCACCGGCGCCCCGTCCGGAACCACGGACAGCTTGGCCCCGGCCAGCGGATCCACTTCAAAGGTGGCCGGGCCTTCCGGCGTGGACAACTGAATCTCTTTCCAATACGGATCGGCATAGCGGATCGTTCCCACCACGAACCGATGATCGGGGAAGAACCGGTCGGCGCGCGAGACGTCGATCAACACGTTGCCGGAATCGACGAGCAGGTTGACGGTTTCGCCGATCTTCGCGTCATGCAGTCCGACGCGATCGGCCTTGTTCGGACTGACGGTCCGGGGTTGCAGACTGGCGTCGGTCCGGATGAAGAGCACCCCGGACGCGATCTTGTCGATGACCCCGCTGAACCCATAGTGCGCGTTCTGAAGGATGATGTCCTGCGGCTGTTCTGCTCCAAGCGGCGCGGCGACCAGCAGCAGCATCAGCACGACGAGCGCTCGCCCGCTGTATCCACGCATAGCATGACCTCCCTGTTACCAGCCCGGACTCAGTAGCCCGACTCCCCCAGACCGACCGGTCCGGCCGGAACTGCGATGCCGTACTCCTGAATCGGGGTGACCATCAGCGAAAAGTTGTACAGTTCATCGGCCGCGACGTCGCTGATGCCATGGTCTCGATGCCGGAGCATCCTAAACCATTTGCCCATTTCGGTTTTCACCGCCTGATGGTCGTTACGAGCCACGGCCTCGCGAACGGCTTTGAGCTTGTTGTGATAGGGCTCCCAATTTGAGGTGGGATAAGCCGACGTCGAAAACGCCAGCGAGTTGTTGATCTCGTCGACCCAATTGGTCTGACCCCAGGCCAAACCGACGATGGCTACGCACCCCAGCGCACTTGCCATGAGCGCAGCGCATATGTGTTTGTTCATGCTGTCCTCCTTTCTGGAAATCCCATCGTACCCTCGCTCCCATCTACGACGTAAGGGCACATGTTGGCCGTACACTAATACCGGCGCTTCAGGCACGCCATTGCCCGGGAGAGTGAATTTGCCTACACCGTTCGGGTGAGAAGGAACGGCGCCGTCGAACTAGCGAGCCTGCAGATAGGCGAGCACCGCTTCGACCCGGCCGTTGACGGAAAGCTTGCGATAGATGTGGTGGAGGTGGGTCTTGACCGTATCGACGGAGACGCACAACCGGTCCGCAATTTCCTTGTTGCCCAGCCCTGCCGCCGCGCACGCGAGAATCTCCCGTTCCCGCTCGGTAAGACTGGACCATCCGATCTGCTCGTCGCGGGCTCGTTCCGCCGCGGCCACCGCCGTGCGGGCGAACCGATCCGGCATGAACGGGGACAGGACATGCTCGCCCCGAGCGGTGGCACGGATGATCCGCAGGAACTCGGCGTGATCGGCGTCCTTCAGGATATAGCCGAAAGCCCCCGCCTGCACGGCGGCGATGATCCGCGTGTCTTCGTCGTGGACGGACAACATCAGCACTTTCGTGTCCGGCAAACAGGCCCGAATCAGTCTGGTGGCCGTGACGCCGTCAAGCTTCGGCATATCCACATCCATCAGCACGATGTGGGGCCGGTGCTTGCATGCCAGATCGAACGCCTCGCGGCCATCCGTCGCCTCGCCCACCACGACCAGGTCCGGCTCGCGCTCCAGCAGCAAGCGGAGGCTTTGGCGGAACAGCCGCTGGTCTTCAGCGATGAGCAAGGTGACCGACATGGCTCACTTCCCAGACCGGCAGCTCGACGACGAACTCGGCCCCGCCGTTCGGGCGATTAGAGGCCAGAATCCGTCCGTGATGGGCTTCCGCCACAAGGCGGCAGAAGTAGAGTCCCAGGCCGCGCCCGATTCGTCCGTCGCGGCGATCGCGCTGCCGAAAGAACGTTTCAAAGAGGTGCGGCAGTTCCTGCGGATCGACGCCGGGGCCGTCGTCCGACACGGAAATACGGACGAGGTCTCTCTCCCGGCTCGATTCGGCCGAGGTCCCGGCACGCCCGTCGGCGCGATTCAGCCCGACCGTGATCACGATTGTCCCCCTCGGCGGTGAGAACTTGATCGCATTGTGGACGAGGTTGATCAGAACCCGCTCGATCCGCCGCCGGTCGGCTTGCACCGGAATATCGCCGTCGGGCAACCGCACGTCAAAAACGATGCCCCGCGCTTCGGCCTCGATCCGGAACAACCGCACCACTTCGCGGACGACCTCGCCCGCGGAACAATCCGAGGTAATCAGCGGCAGACCGGAGTAGTGCTCCTGATAGATGTCCAACATATCGTTGATCATGCCCTGCAGCAGTTCGATCGTAAACCGGAGATCTTCGCACCAGCCACGCACCGGCTCTCCCTGCAACTCTTGGCGTCCGGCCATGAGTTCCAGTGTCTTCTTCACACCCGCCAGCGGATTCCGGATGTCATGGGCGAACATCGACGCGAAGTGGCTCAAAGACGCCAGCCGCTCCGTCCGAAGCAGCTGTTCCTGGAGCTCTTTCTTCTCCGTCCAATCGGTCAGCTGCACCATGACCGCCTCGACCGCGCCCTTTTTCTCCAGCGGGACAAGATCCATCTCCATCGTAAAACAATCGCCCGTCGGCGAGGGCACCCGAAGTTCCTCCACCGCTCGCTCCCTGCCCGACGCAAAGACCTCATTCAACAAGGCGCGCAGCTTCGGCTGATCCTCGGCGCAAAACAACGAGAACACCGATGTCCCGACCACGTCCGAGGCCGCCCGCCAGAGTTTGATTTCTCCTCGGCGATTGAGGTCACGAACGACGCCTTCGGCATCGACCAGCATCAGCAGATGCACCGAGTGGTTCCACAACATGCGATAGTGTTCTTCGGATCGCGCGAGTTCGTCGTTCGCCCGTTCGAGATCGCGCAGGGTCTGCCGGCTCGCTCGCGCCGCCCGATCCAACCGGGCGGCGAGATCTTCGAAGCTCGCCGACAACGCATCGATCTCCCTGATTCCGACCGGTTCGCGTGGCGCCCCGGCCGGCGGGTCAAGCGGGACGGTCAGCCCCCGCATCCGTTCCATCAGCTCCGTGATCGGCTTCGCGATCCGCCGGGCGAGCCGCCAGCGGAGCGCGGCGATCAGCCCGATTGCGCCAACCCCAAAGAGCGCCAGCCGTTCTGTCAGCGAAACCAGGGGCGCGTAGATCTCGTCCGGATCCTGCTGGACCAGAATGGCCCAGTTTCCCTGCCATGCGATATCCGGACGGAGGCGCACCGGAGCCACGCCCACGATGCCGCCGCGCTCCTGGTGCGTGTCGACTCCGAGCTCGCGCCAGACGGGGCCGACCAGCCGCGCGGTTCCGGTCGAGGACGGGTCCGGGGTCAGTTCCGTGAGCCGCGTATGCACCGAGGGCGCGCGCAACGGACAGGCGATCACCGCTCCATCATTGTCCAGCAACATGACGTGGCCTGTCCGCCCGATTCTCCCGCGAAGCACGGAATCGAGAAAATGCTCCCGCCCGATTACGACCTTCAACGCTCCCGCGACCGTCCCGTTGTCGTCCCGGATGGGAACCGCCACTTCCCAGTACCATCGACCGTCATCGCTTCTATTCAACGCCCCGCCCCAGGCACGGCCGTCTTCGAAGACCACCGGCCACCACGGTTGTCGCCGGTAATATGCGCGTGTCGCTTCGCTGGCGCCCCCGCCGATCGCCTGGCCCTGCCGCCCCACGATCATCATCGACGTGAAGTAGCGCTGTTGTTCCTCCCGCACTCGGCGCAGTTCGGGGTGGTCGAACGTGATGGAGGTCCCTTCTTTGACTGCGGCACGAAGTATCGGAAGCGCGCTCACCTGCTCGACCCACTCGATTTCCTTAGTGAGGAGCAGCCCGGCATTCTCCGCGCTTTGTCTGGCGAGCTCTTGAAACGTCGAACCGACGGTGTACCGAAGGGAATCTTTGGCGGACCAGTAGGCATAGACCAGTCCGATGGTCCCGAGGAGCAGACCGACCGAGAAGACCGGAAACGTGATCGACCGTTCGATGCTGCTAGGCTGGCTCATGGCTCCACCTGGCAGAGAGCCGACGTGAGCACTCGATGGGGCGACGCCTTTATCCAACTCCTCCCGCAGCGTCGATGTCAATGGCGCAGGAGCGCCGGGCTCAGCGCATCCGCGCCACCGTCACTCCATCGCCGCCTTCCGCCCGATCGCCCGGACGAAAGTCCGCCACATAGGGCGAGTCCTTCAGATACGCTCGCAGCACGGACTTCAGCCGTCCTGTTCCATGTCCATGAATGATGCGCAGAAACGGTGCGCCGGCCAGAGCGGCCCGATCCAACGCCGCCCCCACACGATCCAGCGCCTCGTCGGCCGTTTGGCCGCGTACATCCACCACGGTCTGTTCCTCGGTTGCGAGCGACGTCCCGCGCGAGCCGGGAACGCTTCGGGAAAGAATGGGAGTCGGTTCCTCCGCCGCATCGGTCGCCTGCGCAAGCCCGACGAGATTGGCGACGGTGGCCAGCACTTCGCCTTCGCCCACCTTGACTCGCACTCGTTTCTTGCCCTGTGGCGGTTCGAGCAACGTGCCGGTCATGCCCAGACCGGCGATCTCGACCAAAGAACCGACCGTGAGTTGTTCGATCGGAACGGACTCGCCTGCGGGCGTCAAGGCCGACCTAGCCTGCTGTTCCAATTCGACGAGTCGTTGTTTTGTCTCCTGCGCCTTCGTCAGCTTCCGTTCCCGCCTCAACGCGTCGACGGTCGCCTGCACTTCGGCGCGGGCGCGCTGGAATTGCTCGCCCAGCCTCTTTTTGATACCCTTGCGTGCCTCCTGCTCGGCGGCCTCGAGTCGCGCCTTGATTTCTTCCGCCTCAGAGGCGGCCCGCTCGGCCTCAGCTCTCGCGCGCGCCGCCAGCTCCGCATCCTCGGCTAGCAGGCGCTGCTTCTCGTGCAAATCGGCCATGAGGTCGTCGAGTCGGCGATCATCCTTCTGCAGCCGTCGACGCGCCTCCCGCAACACTCCTTCGTCCATGCCCAGTCGCGCGGCGATATCCAGAGCGGACGATCCGCCTGGGATTCCGAGGAACAACCGATACGTCGGGGCCAAGCGGGAGACGTCGAACTCCACGCTGGCGTTGGCAAATCCGGGGGTCGTCTGCGCCAGTTCTTTGAGCGGTCCGTAGTGCGTGGTCGCGACCACTTTCATACCAAGTGAGGCCAGATGGCAGAGGAGGGCTTCCGCGAGCGCGGCGCCTTCCTGTGGATCGGTGGAGGTCACTGGCTCGTCGAGGAGCACGAGCGAGCGAACGGACACGCTCTGGTCAGAGGTCGATCGTCCGGCCGTCTCAGCGAGCAGACGGACCATCTGGGTGATATGCGCCGAAAAACTGGAGAGGTCTCGGCTAAGGTCTTGTGCATCCCCGATGTCGGCATAGAGGTCCGTAAAGAGCGCCATCTCCGATTCCGGTGCGCAGGGCAGGTGCAAACCGGCCCGTACCATGAGCGCGTACAGCCCCACGATCTTGAGCGTCACCGTTTTCCCACCGGTGTTGGGACCGGAAATGACGAGCACGCGGACGGTCTCGTCAAACAGGATGTCGTTCGGTACCACATGCTCCTTCGCCACGACGAGCAGCGGATGCCGCGCCTGCTTCAGAACCACGCGGCCGCGATCGTTCAACGCGACGGGATTCGCCTTCAGGATGCGAGCCAGCAACGCTTTGGCCCTAAGACAATCGCACTCGGCCAACACGTCCAGACCGGAGGCCAGTTCGTCGGACCGGGCGGCCACCAGCGCCGTGAGTTCACGGAGGATGCGCCGGACTTCGCGCTCGATCTCAAGATCGGCGACCCTGATGGAGTTGTTCAGCTCGACCAGTTCGCGAGGTTCGAGGAACACTGTCGCGCCGCTGGCCGACACATCGTGGACGATTCCTGGAATTCGCCCGCGCATCTCCGCCTTCACCGGCAACACGTAGCGCCCTTCGCGCTGTGCGAAATAGTGTTCCTGAAGGACTTCCTCATACCGTCGCGAATGGAGGATCTGATCGAGATGCTGCCGCATCTCCTGCTTCAGGTCCTGAGCATGCTGTGTCAGGCGCCGGAGCTCCGGTGTGGCGGATTCCCGGATGGAGCCGTCCGGCTGAATGGCGACTTCGATCGCCAGCTTCAGGGCGCGCAGCCCTTTCGCCGCGTACAGCGGAGCCACAATTCGGGCGAGGGCGGGCACGTGCGCCCGTTGTCGAGACAGATACCGGTCGAGGTCCTCCATCAGGGCCAGCACGATCCCACAATCTCTCAGCTCGTGCGCTTCGAGCACACCGCCCTTACCGGCCCTTGTGAGACAGTCGCGCACGTCCGGAAACGACAGCGGCGGAAACGGCTCGTGGCTTTCCAACAGCCCGGCCATCTCGGTGGTCTCTTGCTGACGCGACCGCGCTGCCTCGATATCGTCCGCTAAAGCCAGGGTGCGGCAGCGGCCCGCTCCCAGGGACGATTGCGCCTGCCGCGACAACAGATCGAGCAGCTTGGGCCATTCCAACGCCTGCGCCGCTTTCCCCGACAGTGTTTCGTTCATGTCCGATCCGCCCCCGCACTGATCGACCAAGCCATCCGGACTCTAGCCAGGAGCTCAGACCCGAATCAAGACGGGATCAGGCCGTCGACCGGGACTCTGTGCGGGGCTCGCCGCTGCCGCAAAATCGCCTGCGATTGCATGGACATCGAGTGGTTCAGTCTCTTGGTATGTCTTGACAAGGATGGGGGGCGTCGATACTATCCCGCTCACCGTTGCCGGTTGTGTTCAACCGGCTCGTTTTTTGTATGAGGATGAAGACGCCATGGCTATTCGGATCGGTATCAACGGATTTGGACGGATCGGACGCAATGTCCTGCGGGCCTCCCTAGGAGATCCGGAACTCGAATATGTCGCCGTCAACGACCTGACGGATGCGCGAACCCTCGCCTATCTGCTCAAGTACGATTCCGTGCACGGCACTCTCAAATCGAGCGTCGAAGCGAAGGAAGACCGGATTCTGGTCGACGGCAAGCCTATCAAGGTGCTGGCGATCAAAGACCCGAAGGAACTGCCGTGGAAAACGTTGAACGTCGACGTCGTCGTCGAATCGACCGGCCGCTTCACCGATCGCGAAGGAGCCGGCAAGCATCTGTCCGCCGGCGCGAAGCTGGTCATTATCTCCGCCCCCGCGAAGGACCCGGATGTGACCATCGTGCTCGGCGTCAACGAGAATGTCTACGATTCGAAATCCCATCACATCGTGTCCAACGCCTCCTGCACGACGAACTGTCTGGCACCGGTCGCCAAAGTCCTGCTGGAAACGTTCGGAATCAAGCACGGCGTGATGACGACGATCCACTCTTACACCAATGACCAGCAGTTGCTGGACCTGCCCCACAAGGACCTCCGCCGGGCGCGGGCCGCTGGCATGTCGATGATTCCCACGAGCACCGGGGCAGCCAAGGCCTTGCACTTGGTCCTGCCGCAACTGAAAGGCAAGATGGACGGCCTCGCGATCCGCGTTCCGACACCCAACGTGTCGCTGATCGACTTGACCGTGGAGACGGAGAAGGACTGCGACGTCGCCGCCGTGAACGCGGCATTCAAGAAAGCCGCCGACGGCCCGCTCAAAGGGATTCTCGCGTACTCCGAAGACCCCATCGTCTCGATCGACCAGAAAGGTGACGACCATTCGGCCACCGTCGACGCGCCGCTCACCACCGTCATCGATAAACGGCAGGTCAAGGTCATGGCGTGGTACGACAACGAATGGGGATACTCCTGCCGGGTCCGCGATCTCATCAAGTTCCTCGCCGGCACAGCGGCGGGGCGTTGATCGGGACGAGCTGCACCGGTCTCATCGGGGTCGATTCTTCCCATTGGCCGCACGTCGCGGCCCGCGTCCGGAGGAGCGTTCATGAACCTGCACAAGAAGACCATCGATGACGTGCAACTGCGCGGGAAGCGGGTGATCATCCGCGCCGATTTCAACGTCCCCCTCGACGAATCGCTGCAGATTACCGACGATACCCGCATCCGGTCCACGCTCCCGACCATCAATCGCGTGGTCGACGAAGGGGCGAAAGTCATCCTGTGCTCTCACCTGGGTCGGCCCAAGGGCACCTTCGACCCCCGGTACAGCCTCGCTCCGGTCGCAAAGCGGCTCAGCCGCCTGCTCGGGAAAGAAGTGATCTTCGCCCCGGATTGCATCGGTCCGGCCGTCGAAAAGCTGGTCGCCAAGATGAACCCCGGCGACGTGCTCCTCCTTGAAAATCTGCGTTTCCATCCAGGTGAAGAGAAAAACGACGAAGCCTTTGCGAAGGCCCTCGCCTCGCTGGGCGACGTGTTCATCAACGACGCCTTCGGCGCAGCCCATCGTGCCCATGCCTCGACGGTCGGCATCACGAAGTTCATCAAGGACGCCGCAGCGGGCGCGCTGCTCAAGAAGGAAATCGAGTATCTCGAAGGCGCCGTCGCGAATCCCGTCCGGCCCTTCGTGGCGATTCTAGGTGGCGCCAAGGTGTCGGGGAAAATCGGCGTCATCGAAAACCTGGGGAAACGGGTCGACAAAGTCATCATCGGGGGCGGCATGGCCTTCACCTTTCTCAAGGCCAAGGGCATGGAAATCGGCAACTCCCTCGTAGAAAACGACATGCTCGATTTTGCCAAAGGAATCGAGGAGCACGCGTTCTCCCGTGGGGTCAAGTTCTACCTGCCTGTCGACTGCGTCGTGGCGGCGAGCCTCGAACCTGGCGCGGAAACCAAGATCGTGCCGGTGCAGGAAATTCCCAAAGGCTGGTACGGGCTCGACATCGGACCCGCCTCCGTCAGACTGTTCACCGAAGCCGTGCAAAACGCCAAAACCATTCTCTGGAATGGGCCGATGGGCATGTTCGAAATCGACGCCTTCGCGCGCGGAACGTTGTCGATTGCGCACGCCGTGGCGAACGCATACGCTCTCACTATCGTCGGCGGCGGCGAGACGGCGATGGCCGTCCACCGGGCCGGGGAGTCCGACAATATCTCGTTCATCTCCACCGGCGGCGGCGCCGCCCTGGAATTGCTGGAAGGCAAGCAGCTGCCCGGCCTCGCGGCACTCCCGGATCGCGTCGATTAGCCGGCCTTTCTACCATCGACTCAACCTGGCAAAGACCCGTGCGCACACGCCTTATCGTCGGCAACTGGAAGATGAACAAGACCGCATCGGAGGCCGCGGCTTTCGTGCGCGAGCTGGTTGCGCAACTCCACGCCGGATCTTCGGTCGAGGTAGTCATCGCGCCGCCGTTTACGGCTCTGGAATCGGCTCGCGCGGCGCTCGGGTCCTCCTCGATTCGGCTCGGCGCCCAGAATCTCTTCTGGGAAGATCGCGGCGCCTACACCGGCGAAGTGTCAGCTCCGATGCTCCTCGACCTTAGCTGCCGCTACGTGATCCTCGGCCATTCCGAGCGACGCACGCTCTTCGCCGAACAGAACGACGGGATCAATCGCAAGATTCGCTCCGCGCTTAAGCACGGTCTGAACCCTATTCTCTGCGTAGGCGAGACACTGGCGCAGCGGGAACGCGGAGCGACCGACGAGGTCCTCATGCAACAACTGACGGGGAGCCTCGACGGACTGGCGGCGCACGACATGGCTGCCGTGGCCGTCGCTTATGAGCCGATCTGGGCGATCGGGACGGGAAAGGCCGCCACACCCGCCCAGGCGACCGCCGCTCATTGCGCTATTCGAGACTGGGTGGCCGCCAGATGGTCGCCCGCCGTCGCGAACGGGACGAGGATTTTATACGGCGGGAGCGTGACACCGGAGAACGTCGAATCGTTCCTGAAGTCGGATCAGATCGATGGAGCGTTGGTCGGCGGGGCTTGTCTCCGAATCGAGTCCTTTGCTAAGATCGTTGCCATTGCCGAATCCATCGGAGCCTGATCGCTGATGCTGTACACTCTCGTCGTCATCCTGCACGTCTTCGTCTGTTTCCTGATGATCGGGGCGATTCTGCTTCAATCCGGCAAAGGCGCCGAAATCGGCGCGGCCTTTGGCGGGTCGAGCCAAACCGTCTTCGGCAGCCGTGGTCCGGCGAATTTCCTGAGCAAGTTGACCGTCGTCGTGGCCGCCGTGTTCATGGTCACATCCCTCAGCCTTGCCATCCTGGCTAAGGAGCGGACGTTTTCGTCCACGGTCATCGACCTCAAACCGAAGAGCGCTCCATCCACGCCCGCTGCGCCTGAAACCCAGGCTCAGCCGACGACTGACTCGCATCCCGCAGGCGAGTCCTCCTCAGGCGGCCACTAAGACGCACCCTTCGCCACCCGCGATCTGTTCACGTTACGTTCCGAGCGGAGTGGTCCCCGCGGAGGCTAGATGCGCGTCAGCCATGCATCGTGCGCAGGGTCCTCCCCGCGCACGATGGAAAAGAAGGCCTGTTGCAGAGCGAGCGTGACCGAGCCGGGTTTGCCGGCGCCGATCCGCCGATTGTCGATTTCCCGCACGGGCGTCAGTTCGGCCGCGGTGCCTGTAACGAAGACCTCGTCGGCGACGTACATTTCATCTCGCGTGAACCGCTCTTCGACCACCGGGATCTGACGCTCCCGTGCCAGCTCGATCACGGAATTTCTCGTGATCCCTTCGAGGATCGAGGTCAGCGGCGTGGTCTTCAAGATCCCACGGCGCACGATGAAAATGTTCTCGCCGGTGCCTTCCGAGACGTAGCCTTCTGGATCGAGGAGAATGGCTTCGTCGTAGCCGTCGGCTTTAGCCTCTTGTTTGGCCAGGATCGAGTTTACGTAGTAGCCGGAGATCTTGCCCCTCGTCATGGACACATTGACGTGATGCCGCGTGAAGGACGATACCCGCGCACGGATGCCGCTCGCCAGCGCGTCGTCCCCGAGATAGGCGCCCCATTTCCAGGCCGCAATGGCCACGCGGATAGGATTGTTGCCCGGATGAACGCCCATGGCTCCGTACCCGATGTAGACCAGTGGTCGGATATAGCAGGCGTCCAGGCGATTGACGCGCACCGTGTCGATGACGGCGTCGGCGATCTGCTTCCGGTCGAACGGAATCGTCATCATTCCGATGTGCGCCGACTCGAACAGCCGGTCCACATGGTCTTGGAGACGGAAAATCGCCGATCCCGACTTGCCTTTATAGCAGCGAATCCCCTCGAAAGCCGCCAGGCCGTAATGCAGCGAATGAGTCAGCACATGGACAGTGGCGTCGTTCCACGAGACGAACTTGCCGTCCATCCAGATTTTTTCGACCGGTTCGAGCATGACAACCGCCCACCTGACGTTGCACCAACGGCGCGACTGAAACGGGGACGACTATAACGTGGGGGCTCAGGGGCGTCAAGCAAGGGGCCCGACGCGATAGTATGTGAGTATGGACGAAGTTACGGAGTTACGACGACGCGCAGTAGGCGCGCAGGCGCGCGCTAAGGAAATTCCCAATCCGCTCTTCGCCGTCCGGGCTCATCATCACCACTTTGGCGCCGAAGAGCAATCCGCGAACCCACCGGACCACGACCCGCTGGATCTCAAGAGGGTCATCCCGGTCCGGCAGCGACAATCGCACCACCAACTCCATCCCCGGCACGACTTGATGGTCTCCTAGCACCCGGAACCCGTTACGCGACAGGTTCATCACCGTTCCCTTTCCGAGGAATTCGCCCCCCATGTAATAGAGAAGGCACCGCACGGGGATACGGTGATAGGTCCGGATCACAAATCGACTGGGTTGCGGCATCGGCAGTTCCTACCTTTTCATACGAATCGCCTTGGGGAGGTGCTCGGAGTCGGTGTCTCTGCCGGAAAGGGTATCTTCTTTCAAGGGTCGTCTCCAAGCCCCCGAAAGAGGGGGACTCGAAGCCTTTGGCCCGATGGGCCGCGGGGCCGCCCCCTTTCGATTGCGGCGCTTCTCTTGACACCCTGTGAATCCACATGTTAAATGAGCCGTTCCGTTGTGGAGGAGATGAGTCATGTACGCGATTATTGAAACCGGCGGCAAACAATATCGGGTCGAGCACGGCTCAATGATCCAGGTGGAGAGTCTGCCCGGCGACGTGGGAGCGACGATCGAGTTGAACCAGGTGCGTCTCGTTCATGGAGAGGCGGGCATCCTTATCGGACAGCCCCTGGTGAAGGGCGCGAGGGTGACGGCCGAGATTCTGCGCCACGGGCGCACCAGGTCGATCACCGTCTTCAAGAAGAAACGCCGCAAGAATTACCGGCGAACGCGGGGCCATCGACAAGGGTTCACCACGCTCCGCGTGACGGGCATCGCAACGGCTTAACAGGACAGAAGGAACACGGACCATGGCGACAAATAAAGGCGGTGGATCGTCACGCAACGGTCGCGACAGTAACCCGCAGTATCTGGGCGTCAAGGCTTACGGCGGCGAAACCGTGAAGGCCGGCAGCATTCTCGTCCGCCAACGCGGCACGAAATTCTTCCCGGGATTCAACGTCGATCTCGGTAGAGATCACACGCTGTTCGCGCGGGTGACCGGTGTGGTGAAGTTCGAAGGCGGGCGAGCCAGGCGCAAAGTCAGCGTGTACCCCACCCCCGCCAAATCCTGATTCCCTTCTCACCCGCACTCATTGATCGCGATACGCGAACGCCTGCCGCCCGCCACCGGGGGCGGGGTGCGGGAATACTCTCCGCACGAACGCACTGCGTCCATCCGTTGTGAGAGACGATCCATGTTTGTCGACGAAGTCCGTATCACGGTGAGAGCCGGCCGAGGAGGAGACGGCGCCTGCAGTTTTCGGCGGGAGATGTTCGTGCCACGCGGCGGGCCGGATGGAGGAGATGGCGGGAACGGCGGCAACGTCCTGTTCACGGCCTCGCAACGCCTGACGACCCTGCTCGACCTGCGCTATCAGAAGCACTACGAGGCGGAAGACGGACGGCCCGGCAGGGGGTCCAATTGCACCGGACGCCGGGGAAAGGACGTCACGGTTCTGCTTCCCATCGGCACCGTCGTGTATGACGACGTCACAGGTGAGGTGCTGGCCGACCTGGTGGCCCCCGGCGAAACAGTCGTTATCGCGCGGGGAGGACGAGGGGGACGGGGCAACAGCCATTTCGCCACCTCGACAAACCGGGTCCCGACGCGTTTCGAACAAGGCGCGGAAGGCGAAGAACGGGCGCTTCGACTGGAACTCAAGCTCCTGGCTGACGTCGGCCTGGTCGGCTTTCCCAATGCCGGCAAATCCACGTTGATCGCTGCCATCTCAGCCGCCCATCCTAAGATCGCCGACTATCCCTTCACCACATTGGTCCCGAATCTCGGCGTCGTTCGGTGGGGATCGCATCGCAGTTTCGTCGTCGCCGACATCCCCGGACTCATCGAAGGCGCGCACGAGGGCAAAGGACTCGGCTTCCAGTTCCTGCGCCACATCGAACGCACCGCGTTCCTGCTCCACCTGATCGACGTATCCGAATGGGCCACCGAGGAACCGGTCGCGAGCTTCGAGATCATGCGGCAGGAACTGGCCGCCTACGACAGCACGTTGAACCAGCGTCCGTTTGCGGTCGTAGCCACAAAAGTTGATATTAGCGACAAGAGCGACCGGCTCGCGCAGCTACGGGCCTACTGCCGACGCCGCAAGTACAAGTGTTTTCCGGTGTCGGCCGCCACGCGGGAAGGTCTGGACGAACTCGTGGCGTATGTTGGAAAGCAGGTGGAGAGCCTCCGGACGACTCCATGCGGAACGAGCTCTTAACGCGCGCCAAACGGATCGTCGTCAAGATCGGGAGCAGCCTCATCGCATCCCGCTCGACAGGCCTCCGTCCCGAGCAGATCGAGCGGCTGGCCGAGGAGTTGGCGGCGCTCCGCGCCGAGGGCCGCGAGATTGTCGTCGTATCCTCCGGCGCGATCGTCTCTGGCATCAAGAAGCTGCAACTCAAGGAGTACCCGAAAAGTCTGCCAGTCAAACAGGCGGCTGCCGCCGTGGGCCAGAGCCGGCTGATGTGGGCCTACGAGAAAGCCTTCGAGCGGCTCGGCATCCAGGTCGCGCAAGTGCTACTCACCCACCAGGACCTCGCAGACCGCCGGCGTTTCTTGAACGCGCGCCATACACTCACGGCGCTCATCGGATTCGGCGTCATCCCGATCGTCAATGAGAACGATACCGTCGCAGTCGAGGAAATTCGCGTCGGCGATAACGACACGCTGGCGAGCGAGGTCGCCCATCTGGTCGATGCGGATCTGCTGGTCATTTTGTCCGACGTCGACGGGCTCTACACGGAAGACCCACGGAAAGATCCTTCGGCCACGCTTATTCCCCTGATTCCGGAAATCACCGAGGACATCGAACGGCGGGCCGGATTGTCCAGCACGTTCGAAGGCACCGGCGGCATGGCCACCAAAGTCCGCGCGGCCAAGAAGGTCGGCGAATACGGCGTCGCCACGCTCATCGTCAACGGCGAGCGGGTCGGACTCCTGCCGGCCGTCCTCGCGGGCGGACCCGGAGGCAGCCTCTTCCTCGCGCGGGAACGGCGGCTGAGCAGCCGCAAACACTGGATCGCATTTACACTACGTCCGCGCGGGCAGGTACGGCTCGACCAGGGAGCCGTCGAAGCGTTGACCAAACGCGGAAAGAGCCTGCTGGCGTCTGGGATCACCGAAGTGATCGGGCAGTTCGAAGCCGGCGACCCCGTGAGCTGCCTGGATGCCGACGGCAAGGAGTTCGCCAAGGGGCTCGTCAATTTTTCCTCCGACCTCCTGAGCCGCATGAAGGGCCTCAAAACCCAGGATATCCAGCGGCAGATCGGGCTGCAGGAATATGAAGAGGTCATCCATCGGGACAACCTCGTCATCCTGTGAAAGGGAATGTTCAATGCTTGCGGGTAAATAGAAGCCCTCTTGCCCCGATCCTCTTTATTGCCCATTCAACATCAAACATTCAGCATGCGACTAGGCTTGCTCGGCGGCACTTTCAACCCCATTCACTACGGCCACCTGGGTCTTGCGCGCCTCGCCCGCGAGAAGCTGGGGCTCGACCGGGTGCTCTTCATTCCGACCGGCGAGCCTCCGCACAAACGCGACGGAGACCTGGCCCCTGCCAAGGACCGTTACGAAATGGTCCGCCTGGCGATCGCCGACGAGCCGGGGTTCCTTCTCTCGGATATCGAGATTGGGCGCGCGGGAAAATCCTACTCGATCGACACCGTCCGCGAGCTCCGGAACTTGTATGGCCCTTCGACGGACCTGTATTTTCTCATCGGACTCGACGCCTTCGTCGATTTCGGCAGTTGGCGGGACCCGCGCGCCCTCCTGGAGGCCTGCCGCTTCGTCGTGATCTCGCGACCCGGCCAGTCTTTCCGCTCGCTGACGACGGTTCCGTTGCTGCCTCCGCTCGATCCGGCAGATCTCGCCGCGCTCGATGCGGAACGCACAACCAGGTTGGACATCGCCCTCCCCGGCTGTCCGGGCATCATCTTGCTCGCCCTGCCGCCCTGCTCAATTTCCGCGTCCGAGATCCGACAACGAATCAAACGTGGAGCAGCCCTGGCGAATCTGTTGCCGCCGTCCGTCGAATCTTATATACTTCAGCATCGCCTGTATCAGGAGGACCGCGATCGCACGCACATCTAAGGCTACCGCCCTCGCCATCGGCAGGGCCATGCTCGACAAAAAAGCCCTCGATGTCCAGGTTCTCCACGTCGCCCCGCTCACGTCCGTCGCCGATTATCTGGTGCTGGGGTCGGCGGAATCCGATCGTCAGACGCGCGCCATCGCAGACCATATCGACGCGGTGCTCTCCCGACAGGGCGAACGGCCGTTGAGCGTCGAGGGCACGACGTCTGGGCAATGGGTCCTGCTCGACTTCGGCGATGTTGTGGCGCACATCTTCCGGCAGGACGCGCGCGCGCATTACGCGCTCGAGCGGCTGTGGAGCGACGCCAAAGCGGTGAAGATTCCGGATGAGGCGCCGACTCCGGAGCCGGTGCCTAAGAAACGGATCGCCGTGCGGAGAACTGCCGCGCGAAAATCGGTCTAAGCCATGCTCAGGCTACTCGTTACCATTTTCCTCGTTAGTGCCGGCGTCTTCATTTACAGCTACTTCCGCGAGCTCAACCCGGGCATGGTGACCATCCGCACCAGCTCGGCGGTCGAATTCGAGCTGAGCCCCGTCACGCTCGTGTTGATCTCGATGGCGATCGGAGCGGTGATCGTCACCTTCATCGTCGGCGTCCAGCAGACCGCCCACGTGATCCTCAACTGGCGCAGTAACCGCCTCGTTCGGCGGAGAGAAAAGGTCGATGCACTCCACCGCGACGGTACCCATGCCTTCATGTCTAAACGCACGATTGAGGCGATCAGCCTGTTCGAAAAGGCCCTGGCCATCGACCCGAACCGCGTTGATTCCCTGCTGTGGCTAGGTAACATTTATCGGTCCGAGCAGAATTTCGCCGAAGCCATCCGGCTACACCAGCATGCACACCGCGTCGACGACCGGAACATCGAAGTCTTGCTGGAGCTGAGCAAGGACCTCGAAGGCGCCAAGCGTTATGAGGACGCGCTGCAGGCGCTGCAGAAGATCCTCAAGATCGAGCCGGACAACCTGACCGCGCTCATCCGCAAGCGGGACCTCCACATCCGTCTCGAAAAGTGGAGCGACGCGCTCGAAGTCCAACACCGTCTCCTTAAAGCCAATCTGCCGGAGCCCGACAAACAGGCGGAAGCCGCACTCCTCGTCGGCTGCATGTACGAAGTAGGGCGGCAGCTCCTCGAGCGGGGACATCCGGACAAGGCCCGGCGGTATTTCAGGGGCGCGATCAAGAAGGACCGCAGTTTCCTGCCTGCTTACATCGGGCTAGGAGAAATTCTTCTCCACGAGGGGAAGACGAAAGAAGCGGTTGAAATTCTGAAGAAGGTCTATACGAGAACAAGGAGCGTCATCATTCTCCATCGCCTGGAAGAGCTGTTTCTCGACCAAGGCGAGCCGAGCGAAATCATCCGCGTGTATCAGGAGGCTCTGCGGCAGACCCCACAGAACCCCGTGCTGCAGTTCTACCTGGGCAAGTTGTACTACCGGCTCGAAATGGTGGACGAAGCCTTCGACGTGCTCTCGACCATCGAAGGACCGCAAGAGCACCTGCTCGACTACCACAAGATCATGGCCAATCTGTTCCTGCGGAAGCAACACTACGAGCAGGCGATCGTGGAACTCAAGAAGGCGCTTAGCTTCAAGAAGCGCGTGGTCGTCCCCTACATCTGCACCAAGTGCCAGCAGGAGTCCGTGGAATGGTCCGGCCGCTGCCGCCGCTGCGGTCGCTGGAACACGCTCACGGCCCTTCCCTGGCTCGAAGCCAGCGCAGCCCCTGCCGGTGTCGGAGGAGTTTCGACCCACGTGCCCGCCGTTCCCTATCAAGGCATTGCTTCTCCGTTCGAAACCGTGTAGGTTTCCCCTTCGAATCGTGAAGCGTGTCTCGTGAAACGCTAGTCATTCGCCTAGCGAGCAAGGAACGAGGTGACCCGACCGAGCTCGCGCGAGATTATCGCGAACCCCAGACCGCCGAACAGTCCGAGA
The DNA here is from genome assembly GCA_964445795.1 of uncultured Nitrospira sp. GTDB lineage: Bacteria > Nitrospirota > Nitrospiria > Nitrospirales > Nitrospiraceae > Nitrospira_D. Next base: position 40,754 of record CAYULI010000021.1, read on the forward strand.
AGAGACTTTCAAGATGACCGACTACATGGCCCTGGCACACAAAGCCCTTCGCGACGAGCCGCTCACCAGAGCGGAATCGCAGTCGGTGTTGGATGCTCCGGAGGGTGACCTGCTCGCGCTGCTTCAAGCCGCATTTCAGGTCCGGTCGAAATACTTCGGCCGCACCGTACGCCTGCAGATGCTGCAGAACGCCAAGAGCGGCGCCTGTCAGGAAGACTGCCACTACTGTTCGCAATCGGTCGTCTCGACGGCTCCGATCGAACGCTACAGCCTCTTGCCGCAAGCGCAGATGATCGAAGGCGCGCGCCGGGCCGCCGCATCGAAAGCACAACGCTACTGCATCGTCATCAGCGGACGGAGCCCATTGGACCGAGAGATCGACGAAATCGCCGGCGCCGTGCGCGCCATCAAGCAGGAAGTTCCCATTCAGATCTGTTGCTCGCTCGGCCTCATGAACGAACAACAGGCCAGGCGGCTCAAGGCGGCAGGCGTTGATCGCGTGAATCACAACCTGAACACCAGCGAAGCCTTTCATTCGTCCATCTGCACCACCCATACATTTCAAGACCGCCTGTCGACGATCAAGAGCGCACGATCGGCAGGATTGGAAATTTGCTCCGGCGGCATCGTCGGCATGGGCGAGAAGGATGAGGATGTCATTGAGTTGGCGATGGCCTTGCGCGATGTCAAGCCGGACTCGATTCCGTTGAACACGCTTCATCCCGTCGCCGGCACGCCGCTCGAAAACTGCAACCAGCTCACGCCGCAACGGTGCCTGAAAGTCCTCTGCCTCTTCCGATTCCTGCATCCGCGCACGGAGATCCGGGTCGCCGGTGGTCGCGAACACAATCTCCGATCGCTTCAGCCGCTTGCGCTGTATCCCGCCGACTCCGTCTTCGTGAACGGCTATCTGACCACGCCGGGCGCACCCGCCCCAGAAGTCTGGGCTATGATCGAAGACCTCGGCTTCACGATCGAAGTGGACTACCGGCAGCCTGGCGCGGGGTAGATCCAGCTCGGACGTCCACGCTGTACGATTCGTCCACCCTTTAGACTACCGTCATCCCCCGGACCGCCAACTTCCCGATCGATTTATTATGCTTCACTCAATCCCTCCACCACCGACTGCCTCGCGGCCCAGCGGGCTGGGAAGTAGCCGGCGATCAGCGTCGCTGCAGCCGCGAGGCCGACAGCCTGGGCGAGTGCACCGATGGGAACGACCATCTGCATCGTCCACCCGAACGATTGTTTGTTGATCACCTTGATGAGCAGCAGCGACAGCAACCCGCCGCCGACCAGACCCAAGGCGATGCCGACCAATCCAAGATAGGCCGCTTCCCACAGCACCAGTTGTGTGATTTGGCCTTCGCTGCCACCGATGGCTCGCAGCGTCGCAAATTCCCGTCGCCGCTCCAATACCGACGTCAGCAGGGTATTCACGATGCCGAGCATGGCGATGATGACAGCGATCGCCTCGAGCACATAGGTCAGCAGGAACGTCCGGTCAAAGATGTCGAATATTTCCTTGCGCAGCTCAAGATTGCTGATGATCAGCGGCGGAAGCGTTCCGCCATTGGCTTCAATCAGCTTGGCGGCGATCTCGTGCCTGACCCGATCGAGCTCCGCTCCGGGCTGTAAGTAGATGGGGAACACGGTGACACCTTCATCGTGCCAGAGAGAACGATAGAGCGTGCGATCCATGACCAGCTTCCCTCCGTCGGTCGCATAGTCGTAGAACACAGCCACGATAGGGAACGCATGCACCCCCTCCGGCGTTTTGATTTCCAGCACCTGGCCTTCTTGTACCCCAAGCCGATTGGCCAGCACCTCGGACACCAGAATGCCCCCAGCATCGGCGGCCCTGTTCAATCGCTCCGCCGGACTTCCCTGTCGAACGAGATACCGGCTCCGTTGCGCATGCAGCCGCAGATCTCGTGAGACGATCGCAACACGCTGGCCCCGCACGTCCGCGCGAATGTCGCGATAGGTATCGACTGCCGCCACTTCCGGAAGCGACGAGATGATCGCCAGCCACGAGAGCGGCAAACTTCGTCCGACCGAACCGGCTTCCGTGCCGCGCAACCAGATCGACGGGGCCACCACGAGGTCAGCAAGCACCGTGTCGTTGATCCAGAGCTCCACCGTGTGCCGGAAACTCCGGACCATGATCACCACGCCGATCATGATCGCCAACCCCACCATCAAGGCCGACACGGTCACGCCGTTGCGGCCCGGATTGCGCGCCGCGTGGTCGACGGCGATTTCCCGCATGATGCCTTGGGCGCCGGCCATCCTGGCTGCCCGCTTTCTCCACATCCTCACCTTCCATCCCGTGACGCAGACCGGAGCAAGACAGGAGAGTCCGGCCAGAAGGCAAAAGGATGCAAGATACCCGGGCACCGGTATGCCTGCGACAGGGCCCATGAAACTCAACAGCCCCGCGGTCAGCAGCAATGCCGCGCCGATTGCGCCGAGCAGTCCCACACGCACGAGCCGGCTCGCCTCGTAGTCGCCCGGCGCCAGCGCCCGAACGGTGGCCGTGCGACTTGCATCCACGCTGGGACCGGCGGCCCCGATCATGGCCACGAGACACCCAATGAGGACGCCTTCGATCGCAATCTCCCAGAACAGGCTCGTTCCGAATAGAGCGCCCGCCCCCGCCCCAATTGGCACGTACAGATCGGATATCGTCCGACTCATCCACACGACCAGCTTCTGCGCGACCGCTACCCCCGCGACGCTGCCAAGCATGCCCCCCACAATTCCGAACAACGCCGCTTCCGCCAGAACCAAACCGGCGACGCGGCGCGGCGTCATGCCGATCGCACGATAGATCCCGATCTCCCGCCTCCGCTGGGCAACGGCGAACGCCATCGTGTTGTAAATGAGGAACATCCCGACCAATAGACCAACCCAGCTCAGGACCGTGAGGTTGAGCCGGAAGGCCCGTACCATCTGTTCCACGTGCTGCGTGCGGCGAGCCGGTCGTTCGACCGTGGCATGGGGCGGCGCGACCAAGCGCACTGCCTCAGCCACGGCGTCCACCGGCCGGTCCGGATCGGTAACGAGATCGATCCGATCCAGCCGCCCGATCATGCCAAACATTACTTGGGCTGCCGCGATATCCATGACCGCCAATCGATCCCAGGCAGACGGTCGGCCTGAGACTTCTTGCAGAAGGCCCGTCACGCGGCATGTCACGCGTCCTGTTCCGATTTGCAGGTCGACCTTGTCGCCGACCGAGAGCTTCCACTCCGCGGCGAGCTTGCGGCCGATATACAGACTGGTCGGGTCGAGCAGCGCTTGAAGAGGGTTTCCAGGCGATCGCTCGACCATACGGAATCCGCGTTGATCGACTTCAGCCAACAGATCCAACCCCAGCACCTGAACCGCGACGCCGTTTGAGCCTTCGTCGATTCTGATCGCCGTTTGGAGTACCACCGGGGCCGCCGAGACCACACCCGGCACGTTCCGCAGCGTGACGATGGCTCGTTCGTCCAGCCCCACCTCGCCGGCTGCCACCTCCAAGGTGGTGGGACCGGCTACGGCAAGAACGGCTTGCTCGAAGGAGCGCAGCACGTCGAGATTTGCAGTTCGCACCGCGACCGACGCCGAGACCCCAAGCGCCACGCCGGCCACGGTCAGCAGGGTCCGCAACGGCCGCTGGGTCAAGTGAGCGGGTAGGATCAGCAGGAACAGCTTGAAGAAGGAAGACATCGGCGACAACAGGGTGCGGCGACGCACGCCCGCTCATGCATGCGAGCGCGGCTGAGCCCAGCGGCAAGGGCCTGCAGAGATTGGTAGTTTCGTTTACACACTTTTCTTCCTTTGCTAGACTCACCGTCGAGCATCACAGAGAGGCACGGGATGGCGAGGAGCAGAGGCAACACCGCACTTCAACTCGAACGGGCGGATCGCAGCCATAAGTCGGCGCTGCACATTACGCCCCGGCAACGCGAAATTCTCAAGATGGTGGCCATGGGTCACACCAACCGCGAAATCGCCGCCACCCTGGCCATCAGCGTCCGCACCGTGGAAGTCCACCGTTTCAACCTGATGCGACGGCTCGATGTCCGCAACGTGGCGCAACTCCTGCGGCAAGCCCTGCACCGTGGATTGCTGCCCCGCAGCTTCGGCGGCCGGTAGGGTCACAGCTCTTTCAGTTTTCCCCGACAATCGGCAATCGAGCGGTACCCCTTCTTTTGGAGAATGGCGGCCAGCTCCGTCTCCAGCCGGCCGAAGACTTCCAAACCTTCTTCAACCAACACCGTGCCGATCTGAACTGCGGATGCCCCGCACAAAAAGTGCTCGAACGCATCGACCCCGTCGGCGACTCCGCCGGTCCCGATGATCGGAATTCTGCCCTGGAAGATTTTGTAGAAGGCACGGACGTTCGCCAGCGCCACCGGCTTGATCAACGTGCCACCCAGCCCGCCGAATCCCCCCTTCGGCTTGATGACGACCGCCTCGCGCTCCGGATCCACGACGAGCCCGTTGCCCACCGAATTGATCAGGTTTAGAAAATCGACGTTGCACCGCCCGATCACGTTGCCCATCACCTCATGGTGCGCCGGATCAAAATAGGGCGGCAGCTTCACGCCCATCGGCACAGTGACGACCTTGCGAACCCGCTTCAGCAGACGCTCGGAGGCTTCCGGATCATAACCGATCTGCGGTTTGCCCGGAATGTTCGGGCAGGAGAGATTGACCTCTATCAAATCGGGCATTGCGGCGTCGATCGCGGCGGCGATCGTCGGGAAGTCGTCCTCGCACAACCCTGCGATGCTGGCGATCACCGGTTTGCCGAACTTCTTCAGCTCCGGGATCAGCTCGGCATAGGCCCTGTAGCCGAGATTGGGCAGACCCATGGAATTGATTGAGCCACCGGGAAACGCGTAATAGCGTGGCTCCGGGTTGCCCTGGCGCGGTTCGATCGTCATGGATTTGGTAACGATCGCTCCGGCCCGCGATTTGCCCAGAGCGAGCAGCTCGTCGCGCGTCACGCAGAGCGCGCCGGCGGCATTCATGAAGCAACTGGGAAACGGGACATCGGCAATGGTCGTGGACAGGTCGGTCATGAGGGTACCAGTTCGGAGACCCGCTCCGTTCGGGTTACCAGCCGACCGTCGCGCATGGTCCAGATGTAGTCGGCAGTCTGGGCTGCCTGCACGCTGTGCGTCACCAGCAACACGGTCTGTTCTCCGGCCTTCGCCAAAGTCCTGATCAAGGCCATGATCTCCGCTCCCTGACGGGAGTCAAGGTTACCGGTGGGTTCGTCGGCCAGCAAGATCCGCGGGGAATGGGCCAGAGCCCGGGCGATCGCCACGCGCTGCTGCTCTCCGCCGGACAGCTCGCCCGGCCGATGACTGCGGCGCGCCGTCATTCCGACCATCTCCAACACTTCATCGACCCGCCGTGCCACAGCCAGGCCTTCGTCGCCCCGCAATATCAACGGGAGGGCCACGTTCTCTTCGGCCGTCAACCCAGGAACCAGATGGAAGGCTTGAAAGATGATGCCGATCGTCCCCCGCCTGATTGCAGTCCACTCGTTGCTCCGCAGGTGTTTCGTGGACCGTCCATCCAGCAGGATGTCTCCCGACGTCGGTACGTCGAGCCCGGCGATCAGATGCAAGAGCGTGCTTTTGCCACACCCGCTCGGCCCCACAAAGGCGCAAAACTCGCCCCTGCCCACCTCCAGATTGACGTCGCATAATGCGATGACCGTGGCTTCCCCCCGGAAGTAGGATTTGGAGACCTGTTTTAGCGTGATCATGGCGGGGCCTCGCGAGCCTCTGGAGCATCGACAGTCCTGAGACTTCCGGTCGCTCGTTCGGCCTCCCTCGTATATCACAACCCTTCGGAGGCCGACAACCTTGACAGCACCGGCGCTTTTTCTCCATAACGTGACCGCAACCTGGGCGTAGTCGCCGGACCAGATATGAACCTATCTCAAAATAGTTGTGCCGATGAAAAAAGTCCCTATAATGCGCCCG